>NZ_VIUM01000011.1:0-282160 GCF_007828315.1 Burkholderia sp. SJZ089
GCCATCACGGCCGGGCTCGTGTAGTTCTCGGAGGCGATCAGCTCGATGTGATCTTCCTGGCGCTGGTTTTCCTGCTGGATCGCCTGCCAGAGGTCGGGATCGACGTTCGCGATGGTGCTTTGGGCTCTGTCAAACATACGGTTTCCGTCAAGTGTGTACAGGTTGACCGGGGCGGGCCGAGTACATTGCGCGCTGCTGGCGGACGGCCAGCCCGGCGCGACGGAAGGATCCGGTTACGCAAGGCGGACAGCCACCGGCAATGTACGCAACGGCGCACAACGGCTGCCCAGGCGAACGGCAAAAACGACGCCCTGCGCTTCACGGTGGGATGCTCCACCTTGAACCCGAGGGTTCTATCGCCAGTCACGCAGGGGCTGATGAGCGCCGTAGTTTATTGGATGGACGATGAATAGGCAACCGGCCGCCCGCCCCTGCGGCGCAATAAGGGCGCGATCCAAATTGCCGCGAATGCCCCGCCGGGCCTGCCTCCGGCGTCGGCTTCGAGCCTGGCGCGCAGGTCGCGGCCGAGCCCGGGCACGGCCCGTGTCGCCTTGCCGCAACGCGGCATTGTCAGTAGGCTAACGATCCCCCCTATCGTTTCACCCCACCGACCAGGAGCAGCAGCAATGATCGTGTTCGTCACCGGCGCATCCGCGGGATTCGGCGCCGCCATCGCCCGGACCTTCGTCAAGGGCGGCCATCGCGTGGTCGCCAGCGCGCGCCGCAAGGACCGGCTCGACGCCCTCGCCGCCGAACTCGGCGAGGCCCTGTTGCCCGTCGAGCTCGACGTGCGCGAGCGCGGCGCCATCGAGGCGGCGCTCGCGGGCCTGCCGGCGGACTTCGCCGGGATCGACGTGCTGGTCAACAACGCCGGCCTCGCGCTGGGTACCGAGCCGGCGCAGCGGGCCAGCCTCGACGAGTGGCAGACCATGATCGACACCAATTGCTCGGGCCTGGTCACCGTCACGCACACGCTGCTGCCCGGCATGATCGCGCGCGGCCGCGGCCACATCTTCAACCTGGGCTCGGTCGCCGGCACCTACCCGTACGCGGGCGGCAACGTATACGGCGCGACCAAGGCATTCGTCCGACAATTCAGCCTGAACCTGCGCACCGACCTGCTGGGCACGCCGCTGCGCGTGACCGACATCGAGCCGGGCCTCTGCGGCGGCACTGAATTCTCCAACGTGCGCTTCCGCGGCGACGACGAGAAGGCCGCCAACGTCTACGCCAACGTCGAGCCGCTCACGGCCGAGGACATCGCCGACACGATCTACTGGATCGCCACGCGCCCGGCCCACGTCAACATCAACACCGTCGAAATGATGCCGGTCGCGCAGGCCCCGGCAGGGCTGGCCGTGCACCGCGGCTGAAGGCTGCCGGCAGGCCCGCCCGGAGCGCGCGCAGCCGCGCCGGGCGGGCCGCTGCGCGCGCAACATTCGGTTACGAAACGGCGCGAAACGTTCCGGTAGAATGCGCGCCATGACCGAACCCGAACCTCCGCCCGAAGCCGTGCCCTCGTTTCGCTGGCCGGTTCGCGTGTACTACGAGGACACCGATGCCGGCGGCATCGTGTACTACGCGAACTACCTGCGCTTCTTCGAGCGGGCCCGCACCGAATGGCTGCGGGCCTGCGGCCTCGACCAACGGCGCCTGGCCGCCGAGACCGGCGCGATGTTCGTGGTGCGCGACACGGCGGTCGACTACCGGGCGCCGGCGCGGCTGGACGATCCGTTGACGATCGTCAGCCGGATCGAACGTTTCGGGCGCGCCTCGCTGATCTTCGTGCAGGAAGCCTGGCTCGGCGACCTGCTGCTGGTGTCGGGGCGTACCGGCATCGGCTGGGTCGACCGCGAAACGCTGCGGCCGACCGGCATTCCGCCCTCGGTCCGCGATGCACTGGAACGGGGACCGGTACCAAGCGTGTCAACGGCCGAGGCCTGAGCGCCGTTTAGACAGAGCCGATGAACTTGCGACCCTGATTCGGGACCAACGACGGCACGGCAAGGAGCGATGCGGGCAGCCGAAGGCCGGCCCGCCACGCGCCGCCGGACGCCGGACCCGTAGCGCGCCAGCGGCATCGAAGCGGCGCGGCGGCCAAGAAGGCATGACAACCACACACCTATGAACTCTGCACAAGACCTGTCGATCGTTTCTCTCGTCCTCAATGCGAGCGTGCTCGCCCAGGCGGTGATGGGGCTGCTCCTGCTGCTGTCGCTGATGTCCTGGACGTTCATCTTCCGTAAATGGTTCGCGATCCGTCGCGCGCGCAAGCAGACCGAGCGTTTCGAACGCGATTTCTGGTCCGGCGGCGATCTCCAGGCGCTCTACCAGAGCGCGGCGAACAATCGCCACACGATCGGCTCGCTGGAACGGATCTTCGAATCGGGCATGCGCGAGTTCCTGAAGGCCAAGGAAAAGCGCATCTCCGATCCCTCGCTGATCCTCGACGGCGCCCGCCGCGCGATGCGCGCCTCGTTCCAGCGCGAGATGGACATGCTCGAGGCCAACCTCGCCTTCCTGGCCTCGGTCGGCTCGGTCAGCCCCTACATCGGCCTGTTCGGCACGGTCTGGGGGATCATGAATTCGTTCCGCGGCCTGGCCAATGTGCAGCAGGCCACGCTCGCCAACGTCGCGCCCGGCATCGCCGAGGCCCTGGTGGCCACCGCGATCGGCCTGTTCGCCGCGATTCCCGCGGTGGTGGCCTACAACCGCTACGCGCACGACATCGATCGCCTGGCCAGCCGCTTCGAGACCTTCGTCGAGGAGTTCTCGAACATCCTGCAGCGCCAGGCCCAATAAGGAGCACGCGATGGCCGGCACTCCCCTTCGTTCCAGCATGCGCGGCGGCCGTTCGCGCCGCTCGATGGCCGACATCAACGTCGTGCCCTACATCGACGTGATGCTGGTGCTGCTCGTGATCTTCATGGTCACGGCCCCGCTCGTGGCCCCCTCGATCGTCAACCTGCCGACCGTCGGCAACGCGGCGCCGCAGGACCAGACGCCGCCCGTGGTGGTCAACATCCAGGCCGACGGCCGCATGAGCGTGCGCTACAAGAGCGACGCCGGCGCCTCGCAGGAAGACACCATGAACAAGGCCGAGCTCGACGACTTCATCGCGTCGCGGCAGGCCGACCATCCCGACCAGCCGGTGGTGATCGCGGCCGACAAGACCGTGCAGTACGACAAGGTGATGACCGTCATGTCTGACCTGAAAGCGCGCGGCGTCAAGCGCGTGGGCCTCCTCGTCAAATCGCAATGAACCAGCGCAAGACCCGCACCGCCTCACCGCTGCAGCCGCCTCGAGAGCGCGGCACGGGACGCGCGTTCCTGCTCGCGGCGCTGATGCACGTGCTGCTGGTGGCCCTGCTCTACCACGGCATCAATTGGCAGAACAGCACGCCGGCCGGCGCGGAAGCCGAGCTGTGGACCGAGGTGCCGGATTCGCCGGCGCCGCGCCCGGTGCCGCCGCCCGCCCCGCCGGTGCGCGTCGCGCCAGCGCCGCCTCCGGCGCGGGACGACGATGCCGAGATCGCCCTGCAGCAGAAGCGCCGCCAGCAGCAGGAAGCGGCCGCGCGCGAGGCGCAGCTCGCCGAGCAGCGCCGCGAGCAGGCGCTGAAGGCCCAGCAGCAGGAAGCCGAAGCCAGGCGCGCCGCCCAGCTGGCGGCGCAGCAGCTCGCCCAGCAGCAGGCAGCGGAAAAGCAGAAGCAGGCCGACAAGTTGCGCCAGCAACAACTCGCCGAACAGAAGAAACTCGAGCAACAGCAGAAGCTCGAGCAGCAACGCAAGCAGGAGCAGGCACAGGCTGAAGCGCAGAAGAAGGCCGAGGCCGAGAAGGCAGCGGCCGCCAAGGCGGAAGCCGCGGCCAAGGCCAAGGCCGACGCGGCCGCGAAGGCCAAGGCCACCGCGGCGGCCAATGCCAGGCTCGACAAGGAGCGCCAGGCGCGCCTCGCGCAGTTGCAGGGCGCGGCGGGCGGCCAGGGCGGCAGCGACGGCCTGGCCAAGAGCGGCACGGGTTCGGGCTCGGGCGGCAATGCCACCTCGCCCGGTTATGCCGACAAGGTCAAGCGCCGCGTCAAGCCGTTCATCGTCTGGAACGGCGCCACCGAAGGGCTGGTGACGCGTGTGCAGGTGCGCTGCTCGCCGTCGGGCGACGTGCTCGGCGTCTCGGTGGTGAAGCCCAGCGGCAATCCGGCCTGGGACGAAACCGTGGTCGGCGCGGTGCGGGCGGCCTCGCCCCTGCCGCCCGATACTAACGGGAGCACCCCGGCGAATATTGCAATTACCTTCCGGGCGGCCGAGTGACACGAAATCGGCATACACTCGCGCCGTCGCCACAAGGAACGAATCGGCTATTGTTAGGTCTTTGCGGTTGCACAGTTACATACGGGAAACAGGACGCATGAGTTTGATGACGAAGCTGGGTTTCAGGGCACTGGTGGCCTCGTGCCTGATCGCGGCGGGCAGCACCGCCAACGCGCAGGTCAATGTGCTCATCACGGGCGTCGGGTCGACGCAGTTTCCGATCGCCACCGCGAATTTCGTCAACGAAGGCGGCTTGCCGCAATCGGTGACCGCCGTGGTGCGCGCCGATCTGGCCCGTACCGGCAAGTTCTCGAATGTCGACGCCGGCAGCACGCCGATCCCCGAGACCGCCCCGGTCGACTACGGTGCCTGGAAGGCAAAGGGCGCGAACGCGCTGGTCGCCGGCACCGTGAACCGTGAAGCCAGCGGCCAGGTGAAGGTCGACTTCATGCTGTTCGACACGCTCAAGCAGCAGAGCCTCGGCGGCCTCTCGCTGACGGCCGGGGGCGATGCCGAGAGCATGCGCAAGACCGGCCACAAGATCGCCGACTTCATCTACCAGAAGCTGATGGGCGTGCGCGGCGTGTTCAGCACGCGGCTGTCCTACGTGACGCGCTCGGGCGGCAAGTATCGTCTGCTGATTTCCGATTCCGACGGCGAGAACGCGGTGCCGGCCCTGACCAGCTCCGAGCCGATCATCTCGCCGGCCTGGTCGCCGAGCGGAACGAAGGTTGCTTACGTGTCCTTCGAACTGCGCAAGCCGGTGGTCTATATCCACGACCTGCCGACCGGCCGCCGCTACGTGATTTCGAACCAGAAGGGCAACAACAGCGCGCCGGCCTGGTCGCCGGACGGCCAGACGCTGGCCGTGGCACTGTCCCTGACGGGCAATACCCAGATCTACTCGGTCAGCGCGACGGGCACCGGCCTGCGCCGGCTCACCCAGAGCAGCTCGATCGATACCGAACCCTTTTATTCTCCTGATGGCCGGTGGATCTATTTCACCAGCGATCGTGGTGGCGCGCCGCAAATCTACCGGATGCCCGCACAGGGCGAGAGCGCCGGCAGCGCGCAGCGCGTGACGTTCACGGGCAGCTACAACACCAGCCCGCGCGTCAGCCCCGACGGCAAGTTGCTCGCGTATATCTCGCGCACCGGTGGGGGCTTCAAGCTGTATGTCCAGGATCTGCAAACCGGCGCCGCCAACGCGGTCACCAATACGACGCATGACGAATCGCCGAGTTTCGCGGCAAACGGTCAGTACATCCTGTACGCGACCCAAGCCAATGGCCGCAGTGTGCTGGCCGCTGTCCCCTCGGACGGCAGCTCGCCGCCGCAGATTCTGCCCGTCCAGGGCGGCTCCTTCCGTGAGCCGTCGTGGGGGCCATTCATGCAATGACCAACAGGAGATTCACCATGATGACCAATAAAGCTCGCCTGGCACTCGCCGTGATGATGATCAGCGCCCTCGCCGCCTGTAAGTCGGGCGTCAAGCTCGACGACAAGGCGAACCAGCAAGGCAACGCGCTGCAGACGCAACCGAACCCGACCGACGTCGCGCAAGTGAACGTCGATCCGCTGAACGATCCGAACAGCCCGCTGGCCAAGCGCAGCATCTACTTCGACTTCGACAGCTACTCGGTCTCGGACCAGTACCAGTCGCTGCTGGCCCAGCACGCCCAGTACCTGAAGAGCCACCCGGCGCGCCACATCCTGATTCAGGGCAACACCGACGAGCGCGGCACCAGCGAGTACAACCTCGCGCTGGGCCAGAAGCGCGCGGAAGCGGTTCGCCGCGGCCTGTCGCTGCTCGGCGTACCGGATTCGCAGATGGAAGCGGTCAGCCTGGGCAAGGAAAAGCCGCAGGCGCTGGGCCACGACGAAGCCTCGTGGGCGCAGAACCGCCGCGCGGACATCGTCTATCAACAGTAAGCAAGGAAACCCAAGCCGTATGACGCACCGCTTCCCCTGGCTGCGTGCAGCCGCCGCGGCCTGTGTCGCCGGTGTCGCGCTCGGCGCGGCGCCGGCCCACGCAGGCATGTTCGACGACGACGAAGCCCGTCGCGCCGTGCTCGATCTGCGTAGCCGCACCGACAACCTGACCAGCCAGTTGTCGGCCGCGCAACGCACGATCCTCGACCAGTCCGGCCGTCTCGACCAGCTCAACCAGCAGGTCGCGACGCTGCGCGGGCAGAACGAGGACCTGACCAATCGCCTGACCACGCTCGAGCGTCAGCAGCGTGACGGCTACACCGACCTGGACACGCGGCTCAAGAAGTTCGAGCCGCAGCAGACCACGGTCGATGGCGTCGAGGGCACGGTCCAGCCCGGGGAAACGGATGCGTTCAACGCGGCTTCGCAGCAGTTCCGCGCCGGCGACTTCAAGGGCGCGGCGGCCTCGTTCCGCGCCTTCATCGCCAAGTATCCGCAGAGCCCCTACCAGCCGGTGGCGCAGTACTGGCTCGGCAACGCGCAGTACGCGCTGCGCGACTACAAGGGCTCGACGGCGACCTGGCAGGCGCTGGTGAAGGCCTTCCCGCAGCACCCGCGCGCCGGCGACGCCCTGGTGGCGATCGGCACCAACCAGTTGGAGCAAGGCCAGAAGGCGGCCGCGAAACGCACCTTCGAACAGGTCGTCTCGCAGTTCCAGGGGTCGAGCGCGGCGCAGGCGGCGCAGGCCAAGATCGATTCGATCAAGTAGGCGAGATGGAGTGGCGGCAAGCCTGTCGAGGGTCAATTCTTGACAGGCTCGAAAAATCTCCGCTACAATCTCGCCTCTTTGGGTCGTTAGCTCAGCTGGTAGAGCAGCGGACTTTTAATCCGTTGGTCACTGGTTCGAATCCAGTACGGCCTACCAAGAAAATCAAAGGGCTGCAGCGCCTCGGCGCTGCAGCCCTTTGTCCGTTTACGGGTCGTGTAGCCCCATCCTATGGGCCTACACGACCCGCATCAATCGATGCGATACCTACCATCCACGACCATTTCATGGCTTGGGCAACGCCACGCCGGCGATGATCGGATCGGCCCAGTCGTCGAGAATACGCGCGCCGGCAGCCTTCGCCTTCACCTCGGCCGCGTGCCGCTGCCGCAGCAGGCTAGGAACCTCGCTCGCGTATTTGGCCCGAGCCGCTTCGTAGGTGGGACCGAAGGTGTCGAGCCACGCGGTTTCCGACTGGATCCGCAGATCGAGCTGATCGCCGAGCGTGACGGGCAGATCGGCGGAGCGCTCGTCGCGCTCGTACTTCAAATCGACGAATTTCCCGTCCGCATACCACTGCCAGAGCGTGGTGCCGCCGCGCGACAGATGCCGCCAATCCTCGAACGTCAGGGCGTAGCCTGGATCGGCCTGCGCCAGCGACGGCGAGCTGGCATAGGTCGGTCCGGCGTAGCTCTCGGGCGTGAAGGAATAGGTCCGCCTGCCCTCCAGCCGCGGCGACGACAGCGGAATATAGCGCTTCCAGCCAGCCTGCCGGATCACCTGCAGCACGCCCGTCACGTAGCCGTACATCGCCCGGTCGTAGGCGTCGAAAGCGGCCGTGTCGTGGACGTCGGTCGGCGAGACCGGCACCTTGAACACGACGTGAATGGTGCGGATCCTGCCGCCCTCCTCCGTGTCGGACATGAATTCGACATCGGTGGCCTGCGGCAACAGCATCCGGTGCCGCGCATCGCGGAACTCGAATACCGGCTCGGCGCCGGTCGCGATCCGGCTCGCGTCGTACATCAGGGCAGTGGAGAGCTGCGAGCGCTTGACGGGGACCCGTGCCGTGCGGGCAACCTCGTCGCCGTTGTCGCCGATGCCGAAGATCAAATCAGGTTGCATGGTGGAGGTTCCGTTGCGCGCCATCGAGGAGGTCGTCATATGCCAGCCGTAGCCACCCGCGCACGACGCGACGAGCAGCGCGAGCGCCGTGAATCCGAGGCGCCTACGCATCCTTCCAGCCCGCGATCGTGGAAATCTGCTGGATCATGTACGGCCGGTATCGCTGGCTCGACATCAGGGCGTGGTACTTGTCGAGAATCTTCTTCACGTATTTCATGCGTTCGGTCGCATTGTAGAGACTGCCATCCTTGCGCTCCATGGTGACCTTGATGGCGTCCTCGCCGAGGCCGGCCGACTTCATCCGCGGATCGTTCGGATCGATCTCGGCCGAGGCATTGAAGAACAGCGTCGGGTCCTTCGCGCCGGAAAAAACTCGCAGCACCGGCAGCCGGCCAAAGTCGTTCATGTCGATAGCGTTGCGAAATTCCGCGTGGTTGTAGACCATCGCCTGCAGGTGCAGCGTCTGCTCGTGCAGCAGGAACTGCCATGCGGCCTTGTAGGCGAGATCGGGACGCTGCTGCGCGCCCGCCGCTTCATAGCTCTCGAGCAGCGCGAAGCCGTTCGACAGATAGGTCGTCACCTGGCACTGCTTCATTTCCGCGAGCGCCGCGCCGTCGTTGATCATGTCGCCACCGATCACCCATAGCGGATTCGACTTCTTCTTCAACCCGTCGATCAGCCCATCGTTCTGCCCCATCGCCCACGGCAGCCCCTGGACGATCTTCCTGACCGCGGGATCGTAGCTCTCGACGTTGCGCCGGGCCTTGCAGTGCTCGAACAGATCCTTGCCGTACTTCCGGTAGAACAGGTGCCAGCTCGTGACCTCGAGGAACACCCAGAGATTGCCCTTGGCCAGATAGTAGAACGTGACGATCGCCGACATCCGTGCCTGGCCGAGCGCCGACTGCGCTTTGTCCCACGACAGGAAGTGCAGCGCGAGATCCATCCCCGCCACCACCTCCTTGGCCGCAAACGCCGCGAGGCCGGGCCAGTAGAAGCGCCCAGCCTTGTCGGTACCCTCGTCGCCGAGGAACAACTGCGCGTAGTTGCCGGCCGTGCGTTTCGCGCGCCGCATCGGATCCTTCAGGAAGTTCAGACCATCCGCCTCGAGCGCGACGTTGTCCATCTGGATCATCGACCATTGATGTTCACATGTGACCGTGCAGTCCTTGCACGAGTCTGGCGTCTGGTTCAGCGTGCTCTCGCCGAGCAGGCCGCCCTTCAGATATACCGTGCCTTCCTCTTGATTCACCAGCGATTCGTCCGCCACGCGCGTCTCCCGGTTGCGTCATTCGAATTGATCGGAGCCGACCTGGATATTCGGCACGTGCAGATACGCCTGGATCGGGTCGGGCGACTGGCTGAACACGCGCGAGATCGAGCCCTGGTCGCTCGCGACCGTCTTCATCAAGTCGCCGCGCATCTGCAGCAAATGATCGAGGTTCGGCAGCGGCTTGCCGAGTTCGTCCTTGAACTGCAGTGCCTCGTCGTAGGGGCCGGCGGTCGGCTTGAACGCGCCGAGGTTGGTATGCAACTGCGTCGGGCCAGTGAACGCATGCGAGGCCCCCTTCACATCGACCTTTCCAGGGGCGTGGATCTCGATGTTGCCGTCCTTGATCCGAATGTAGGCCCCACCCGAGGTCAGCAGGATCTCCTGCTGTGCGGCCACTTCGATCTTCTCGGTTGCCGACAGGACCTTCACCGTCTTCTGGGCGCTAAGCTCGATGTCGTCCGAATGCGCCTGGATCTCCACCTTCCCCTTCGCTGCGAACAGCTTCATCCCGGCATTCTGCACGAACAGGCTGATCTTCTCCGCCACGCTCGCGACCAACGACTTCCCGCTCGCGATGAACGTGCTCTGGCCGCTGATCAGGTTCGTTTGCTCATCGCTCGAGACGTGCACGGATTCCTGCGTTGACAAGGCGATACCGGACGGGCTCGCCACCAGCATGACAGGACTCTTGAACACATTCGCATTGCCCGTTCCACCTCCCGCCGTCCGCCCGCCAGCCTGCGCTCCCGGCACGCTGTTTTGCGTCGCATCGGTAAACTTCTTCAGCGCATCGTGCCCATTCATCAGGTTTTCCGCCTGATGCGTCTGGCTCGCCTGCGACATCGCCTCGATCACGCTTTCCGCGCTGACGAGTTGCTGCCGAGCCTCGCGCACATCGAGCGGCTGGCTGCCAGCCGACCCGGCATGCGTCGTGACGTAGAGACCCCGGCTGGCGCGCACGGCGCCATAATCGTCGGTCCGCAGGTCGAAGCCACTGCCCAGGTAGCCGCCGCGCGTATTGCCACTCTGATCGATCAGATAGCCCAGATGCAGCAAACTGTCCGCGCTGCTGCTCATCAGCTGGACCCGGTTCTGGCCGGTCGCGTCGTCCATCACCATCTGGTTGTAGCCGCTGCCGCCGTATTCTTTCGAACGGTGGCCCGAGAGGATGCCGTTGCTGTGCCACTGGGGCTTCACCGCGCCGTTGTAGACGCGATGTAGTACGATCGGTCGGTCGCAATCACCGCCGACGTAGCCGACGATCACCTCCTCACCGACGCGCGGCATATGCACACCGCCGTAGCCTCCTCCGGTATCGGACTGCGCAACACGCACCCAGCACGAGGCACGCTCATCGCCGTCGTTCAGGCGATCCCAGACGAAGCACACCTTGACGCGATTGAGCTCGTCGGTATGGACCTCCTCGCCGCTTGGACCAACGACGATCGCCGTCTCCAGGTGCATCTCGGGCTTCTTGTGCTCGAATGGGCTGCGGTACGGCACGGTGGTGCGTTGCGCTTCCACCTCGGCCAGATAGAAGCCCGTCGACCCGTCGTCGTGATTCACGGCAACGCCTGCGTACCCGGCCTTGGCCCGCGCCAGCGCCGTTTGCAGGCTGTGCGGAAAATGCGTTTCCTGCTCCGACAACGGCAGGTTGTTCTCGATGTAGCGCCAGACCTTGATCGCGACAAACTCTCGCTGGGCGGCAGGATCGCGGTCGTGCTCCGGGTGGCCGCTCAAGTCGAACCGCAAACCTGCATCGACGCCACGCACACCACCGGCTCCCGTAAATCGCTTGGCCCGTGATTCCCATTCTTCCAGATGCACTTTGGAAAGATGCTCGCCTCGATCCTGCCGATCGTAGGTGTAGGCGCCCGTGTACTCGTAGACTTCGGTCTGCTCCGGCAAATTTCCCTGCCCAGCCATCGTCGGCAGGGTGGTTCCTTTCGGATTAGCGGCCGATGCAGGAGCCTTGTAGTCGAACGTGCGTGTCGTGTGTGTCGTGCTCTGCAAGGTCCGAACGCCACTCCACTGCGTTAACGCGTCGGCCTCGCTGCCGATGCCCGACCGATAGAACTGGACCGGATTCGGCACGACTTGGTCCAGCGCTTGAATGTCGTCGGTCACGACGAGCGTGTGCGATTTACCGTCCTTGCCCTGTCGCCAGAAACCGAACAGGCCTTCCTCCTCCATCAGTCGATGGACGAAATTCCAGTCGGATTCGCTCTGGCGGCAATACGACCGCGACGGCAACGCTTTCGACAAGGCAAACTGGAAATGACCTTGGGCTTGAGGATGCTGATCGAGGACATCAGCAATGATCGCGTCAACGCTCCGATCCTGCCAATACCGCATGTCACTGCGAAATCGCAGGAAGTGCATCCACGACGCGAAAACCAGCTGATAAACAGTAAAACTACCATCTGCACCGAGGCGACGTGCCGTATGCACGTAGCCGTTGACCGGCAAATAGGATTTGTCCGCCTGCTGGATCCACAGCGTCATCGACTGCGCGATCAGCGCCTTGAGTTCGACGTCGCCAGCCGTCGAGATCATGTCGAGCGTCACGCTGAAGTCGCGTCCGATCTCCGACGTTGCCAAGACGCGACATGGCACCATGGTGTTGGCCGGCAATGACGGAATGTCCGCCTTGATCAGCCGGTCTTGCTGAATGAGTCCACCCTGAATGGCCTGAATCAAATCGGTTAGGTTCATTCGTTAGCCACCTTGTTGTCTGCCCACCTACTGGCTGCTCTCTCTCGAGGACGGCTCCCCGATTCCTACTGACGGAACGATTCTAAGGGCATCGAAGATTCAAGGGAATCCTCAATAGAAAGAATTTTGAAAGAATACACCGGCATGTATTGATCCGTTTGCTACATGGGTAAGCTGTATCGACTACACGAAACGCCTGGACGACTCGGCGGATAGATCGTCGTGACAAGAAAGCCTGGTCTCGCGACCGGGCTTTCTGCTTTTGCGCGCCGCCGCAGCGAATCAAGCCGCTGGCTCAGCAGCTCAAGCCACCGAATATCCCCCGTCGGCCACCAGCGCATGCCCCGACACATAACTCGCATCGTCCGACGCGAGGAACGCGACGATGGTCGCCATCTCCCCGGCCGTGCCCCAGCGCCCCGCCGGCGTGCTCGTGGCGAAGGCCTGCTGGGCCTCGACCGACGGCCAGATGCCGCGATGATGAAACGGCGTCTCGATCAGTCCCGGGCACAGCGCGTTGACGCGCACACCGCGCCGGAACCACTCGATCGAGGCGGTCTTGGTCAGGCCGACCACGGCATGCTTGCTGGCGATATAGACCGAGGCATTCTCGAAGCCGATCACCCCGCCCATCGAAGCATTGTTGATGATGCTGCCGCCGCCCTGCGCGAGCATCAGCTCGGCTTCGTAGCGCATCGAATTCAGCACGCCGCGCACGTTGAGGTCGAACACCTGCTGGTAGCGCTCGGCCGTCTGCTCGACCAGCGGCGCGAAGCTGCCCTCGGTGCCGGCATTGTTGAAGGCGATGTCGAGCCGGCCATAGATGCCGGCCGCGAAGTCGACCAGCGCCCTGACCTCCGCCTCCTGCGCGATATCGGCAACGAAGGCGCGCGCCTCGCCGCCGGCCGCCGCGATCTCGGCCACCAGGCTGTCGAGCTCCGGCTGGCGACGCGCGGCCACCACCAGCTTCGCACCGCGGCGCGCCAGTTCGATCGCCGCGGCGCGGCCGATGCCGGAGCTGGCGCCCGTCACCAGTGCGACACGTCCCGCGAGTTGCCCTTGAATCTTCGTTTCCATGATTTCGCTCCTTGGCTTGGCGGCCGCTTCGCCACCGGTTGATCGATTCGACAGAGCGAAGTATCGGAGCCCGGCTGATGAAAATAAATGGAATGATCGAGCATTGAAAATTCCTTGAAGAAGAACGTTTCGCGTCAAGGCCGAAACGACTGGCACGGCGCCGGGCGCAGCCCACAAGACACCAGCGGCCCGCCCCGCTTCGATTGACTCGCGCCCCGCAACGCGGGAACAATGAGCGGCCGGAACACCCTCCTTTCCGGCCATTCTTCCCAGCGGAACAATCGATCATGCTCGATCGCCTCGAATTGCTAACCGTCTTCGCCGCCGCCGCCAAGGCGTCGAGCTTCCGCGATGCGGCGCGCCGGCTCGGCGTCTCGCCGCAAGTGGTGACGCGCGCGATCCGCGAACTCGAGCAGCGGCTCGGCGAGACGCTGTTCCACCGCAACACGCGGCGCGTGCAGATCACCGCCTACGGACAATGGTTCGCGGCGAACGCGCAGACGGCGCTGGCCGGCATCGACGCGCTGTTCGATGCAGCCGGCGCCGCGCAAGCCGACGACGTCGCGGGCACGGTCCGGCTCACGGCGCCCGGCTATTTCGGGCGCCATTACGTGATGCCGATCCTGATGGAGCTGGCGCGACGGCACCCCGGCCTCACGCCCGACCTGCGCCTGTCCGATACGCCTTCGGCGGTGGTGGACGAGCGCATCGACATCGGCGTGCGGGCCGGTTCGATCGGCGACAACCGCTTCGTCGCGCGCGAGGTAGGACCGCTGCCGATATGGGTGGTCGGCGCGCCCGCGCTGATCGAGCGCGTCGGCGAGCCGAACACGCCCACCGCGCTGGCAGCCCTGCCCGTCACCAGCCTGATCGACCGCGCCAGCGGCCGGCCCTGGCCCTGGCTGTTCCGCGGCGACACGCCGTTCCAGACGCCCGCCCCGGTCTTCGTCACCGACGACGTCGAGGCCGAGATCGCCGCGACCTGCGCGGGCCTCGGCTTCAGCCAGTGCGCCGAATACCTGCTCCGCCCGCAGCTCGAGAACGGGCGGCTGGTTCGCGTGCTGCGCCGCTTCGAGCCGCAGCCCTGGAAGCTGCACGTCTACCGCCCGCAACGCGGGCCGGTGCCCAGGCGGATCCGCGTGGTGTTCGACGCGCTGGTGGCGGGGCTGGCCGGTGCGACCTGGCGCGGCTGACGCGCGCCACGGCCTCAGCCGTTCAACATCCGCCCGCCGTCAACCACCATCTCGCAGCCGACGCTCCAGGCCGATTCGTCCGAGGCCAGGTGCAGCACCGCGCTGACCACCTCCTCGGCCAAGCCGAAGCGACCAGCCGGAATCGAGGCGAGGATCTCGCGCTCGACCTGCTCGCGATACGCATCGGGAATGCCGAGCTTGTCGTAGAGCGGCGTGTCGACGGGCCCCGGGCTGACCGCGTTGATGCGCACGCCGCGCTCGAGCAGCTCGCTCGACAGCGTCTTCGACAGCGACAGCAGGGCCGCCTTCGAAGCCGCGTAGACCGAGGAACGCGCCGCGCCGACGTGCGCGTTGATCGAGGTATTGAGCACCACCGAGGCCGGATTCGCGAACACCAGCAGCAGCGCCTGGATCAGGAAGAACGGGCCCTTGAGGTTGACGTCGAGCGAGCGCGCGAACATCGGCTCGGTCCACTGCTCGATCGGCAGCCAGACCGATACGCCGGCATTGAGGAAGGCGACGTCGAGCTGGCCGTAATGGTCGGCGACGGCCTGGCCGTTTCTCGATGGCGAGGTGAACGTCTCGGGGCGCCGGTGCGTGAACGCCCCGCAGGCGGTGCAGGAAGCGGTGCTGGCCGGCGTCGGCATCGCCCACGGCCCGCGCTGGCTGTTCGAGGCCAGCCTCGCGGACGGCCGCCTGCAACTGCTGCTCGACGCAGCATGCCGCGCCGCCGGTGCCGATCCACCTGCTGTACGCCGCGAACCGCCTGCTGTCGCGGCGCGCAATCGTGTTCATGGACTTCGTCGGCGAGCTGTTCGCGCGCGTGCCCGCGCTGAACCTGCCCGAGCCGCCGCGCCGCTAGCCCGGCGCGACGCGTCTCACTGCTCGACCACCCCGAGCAGGCTCTGCTTGCCACCCACGTAGCGGTAGAGCGAGATCACGCCATGGCGCAGATCGCCTTTGGCATCGAACTGCGTCTCGCCGAGCACGCCCTGGTAGCGCGTGGCCGGCATCGCCGCGAGGATCCTGGCCGGCTCGGTCGACTGCGCGCGCCTCATCGCGTCGACGATGATCCCCACCGCGTCGTAGGCGAACGGCGCGTTGAGCACCGGCGGGTGGCCGAAGCGCGCCTGGTAGCGCTGGACGAAGGCCGGGCCGCCCGCCATCTTCATGAGCGGCGCGCCGGCGATCGAGCAGATCACGGCGTCGGCCGCCTCGCCGGCCAGCTTGGCCAGGTCGTCGGCGCACAGGCCGTCGCCGGCCAGCACCCTGACCGCCATGCCGAGCTGGCGCGCCTGCTTGACGAAGGGGCCGCCGGTGCCGTCCAGGCCGCCGTACATGATCGCGTCGGGCTTCTCGCCCTTGATCCTGGTGAGGATCGCGCGGAAATCGACGGCCTTGTCGGTGCTCGCGTCATGCGAGAGCACGCGGATCCCGTCGGCCTTCGCGCGCTGCTCGAACTCGACGGCCAGCCCCTGCCCATAGGCGGTCGAGTCGTCGACGATCGCCACCGACTTCACCCGCAGCGTATGCGCGGCATAGTCGGCCAGCGTCGGCCCCTGCTGCGCGTCGGTGGCGACCACCCGGTAGGCGGTGGCGAAACCCTGCCGCGTGTAGGCGGGATTGGTGGCCGAGGGCGAGACCTGCACGATGCCCGCGTCGTGATAGATGCGCGAGGCGGGGATGGTCGAGCCCGACTGCATGTGGCCGACTACCGCCACCACCTTGTCGTCGACCAGCTTCTGCGCCACCTGGGTCGCCTGGCGCGGATCGCCGGCATCGTCCTGCGCGTCGAACACCAGGGTGATGCGCCGCCCGCCGATCACCAGCGCGCCGCGGTTGATCTCCTCCACCGCGAGCCGCGCGCCGTTCTCGGTGTCCTTGCCCAGGTAGGAGGCCGGCCCGGTCACGGGCGCGGCCTCGCCGATCCGCACCAGTTCGTCGGCCTGAGCCGCCCGGGCCGCCGGCCAGGCCAGGCCGGCCAGCGCCGTGGCCGTCACCAGCGCCGCCATCGTCACCCGCGCCGCCAGTCGCCCCGCGCCTGCCGGCCCCCGCCCGCGATACCCCGCCTTGCTGCTGTGCTTGCTCATGCTCCACCCGCCTGATGTGATCGTTGAATAAGGGAGTCCGCGCACCGCCGGCGGCGCGCGGGGGCTTGTCGACGGGATCGAATGTAGGCAGCCACAAAGCCATGGCATTGAACCGATCTGCCCGGAAATAGAACAGATGCGTCACGCCTGGGCGGCCCCGGCGCGGCCGGCTACAATCGATCCACCCTCCCCGGATCCGGCATCGGCGCCCGCGCCATCCGCCCGATCCCCCTTCCCCGAGTTCGCGCATGAACCCCTCCCCCCCTGCTCCGCGCTCCAGCGAATCGAGCGCATCCCTGGTCGAGGCCCTCGACGCCCGGCCGCGCGCGGACGAGGCACGGGCGTGCCGCACGGGCGGCGGCGCCGAGCTGAGCGTGGCGATCCTGCTGTGGCCGCGCTTCCCGCTGCTGTCGCTGGCCGGCCTCTGTGACGCGCTGCTCCACGCGGCCGACCGCGGCGACCAGAGCCGCCCGTTGCGCTGCTTCTGGACCGTGACCGGCATCGAGGGCGAGACGATCGAGGCGAGCTGCGGGATTCCGGTGCCGGTACAGGAGGCCTTCCCCGATCCGGCGCGCTTCGACTACCTGGTGGTGATCGGCGGGCTGCTGCCGCAGCTCGGCCAGGTCGACCCGCGCTATTGGGCCTACCTGCGGCGCGCGGCGGATGCCGGCGTGCCGCTGGTCGGCCTCTGCACCGGCAGCTTCGTACTGGCGCACGCGGGCCTGATGGACGACCGCGTCGCCTGCATCCACAGCTTCCACGTCGACGACTATCGCGAACGCTTCCCGGCGCTGCGCCTGATCACGCATGCCGACTACCTGATCGACGGCGAACGCATCACCTGCGCCGGCGGCATCTCGATCGTCGAGCTGGCCACGCGGCTGATCAGCCTGCACTGCGGCCCCGACCGCGCCTCCAAGGTGATCCACCAGATGACGGTCAGCCGGCGCAAGGGCGCCTCCTTCGTGGAGCGGCGCGCCGCGCTCGGCTACCTGTCGGTCGATGACGCGACGGTGCGGCACGCGGTGCTGCTGATGGAGGAGAACCTCGAGGCGCCGCTGACGATCGCCGTGATCGCGCGCATGACGGGCAGCAGCGTGCGGCGCCTGGAGCGCGCCTTCGCGGCCGAGATGGACTGCTCGCCGAACGAGTTCTACCGGCGCATGCGGCTGCGTTACGCGCGCTGGATGCTGGTCAACACCACGCGCCGGATCACCGACATCGCCTACGAATGCGGCTTCGCCGATGCCGCGCATTTCATCCGCGTGTTCCGCGAGGTATATGGCGTGACCGGGCAAGCTGCGCGGCGCGCGCGGCGGCAGCGGAAACGGCGTGAACGCGAGCAGCGGAAGCGGTGACGAAGCGGAGCCGGATCGCGATGCGGACGAGCCAAGCTGAGCGGTGCCCGGAAAAGGTCTGACGCAAATCTTCTATTTTCCGGCCGGCGCGTGCAATGCGCGCGGCACGGCGCGGTCTACAGTGCACCGGTCGCGGCGATTGCGCCGCCCATCCACCACGGATCACGAGGAGGCGAGAGGCACGACATGCATATCCTGATCGTCGGCGCGGGCGTGATCGGCCTGTCGAGCGCCTATACCCTGAGCCGGGCCGGGCACGCCGTCACGGTGGTCGAGCGCGGGCCCGAGGTGGCCGGCCAGACCAGCGCCGGCAATGGCGGCCAGCTCTCCTACAGCTACGTCGCGCCGCTCGCGGATCCGGGCGTGATCGGCAAGCTGCCGGGCTGGCTCACGCGGCGCGACTCGCCGGTGCGCTTCCAGCCCTCGCTGGACCCGCGCCAATGGCGCTGGTGCTTCGCCTTCCTGGCCGCCTGCACGCGCTCGCGCAGCGCGCTGACCACGCGCCGGCTGCTGTCGCTGTCGTTCCTGAGCCGCACGCTGATGCACGAGCTGATCGCGGCCGAACCCTCGCTCGATTTCGACTTCGTGCCATCCGGCAAGCTGGTGCTGCATCGCGAGCCCGCCGCGATGCAGGCGGCGATCGCCCAGCTCGAATTGCAGCGCGCACTGGGCTGCGAGCAAGCCGCCATCGAGATGGACGCCTGCATCGCGCTCGAACCCTCGCTGGCGCGGCTGCGCGGCCGCTTCGCGGGCGGCATCCACACGCCCAGCGAGGACACCGCCGATTGCCAGCGCTTCTGCACCGGGCTCGCGGCCCTGCTGCGCGAGCGCGGCGTATCGATCCTGACCGACACCGCCATCGATGCCCTGCATGCCGGACGCGATGGCCGCGTGACGGCGTTGCACGGCGGCGAGCCGCTGGCCGCCGACCATCTGGTGATCGCCGCCGGCGCCGCCGCGCCCGCGCTGCTGCGCCCGCTCGGCATCCAGGTGCCGATCTGGCCGCTGAAGGGCTACAGCCTCACCTACCACCTGCCGCCAGGCGCGGGCGTGCCGCGCGCGAGCCTGACCGACTTCGCGCGCAAGGTGGTCTATGCACGGCTCGGCACGCGGCTGCGCGCGGCCGGCATCGCCGACATCGATGCCTCGCCGGCGCCCGATCCGGCCCGGCTGGCGAGCCTGGAAGCCGAGGTCGCCGCGCTGTTTCCGGAGATCGCGGCCGGCGCCGAGCCGCAGCGCTGGTGCGGCCTGCGCCCGGCCACGCCGACCGGCACGCCGATCATCGGCCCGACCCGCTATCGCAACCTGTGGCTCAACCTCGGCCACGGCGCGCTCGGCTTCACGCTCGCGACCGGCTCGGCCGCGCTGCTGGCCAACTGGCTGGCCGGCGACAGCGGCCATGCGCTGCGCGCGAGCTTCGCGCACTGACGCCGCCCGGATCCGCCTGAACCCGCGACCTCGACCGCCGCCGAAGCGCGACGCCGCTTTCCCCACTTCGGACTACGATGCAAACCCTTCCGCACATCGCCGTGATCGGCACCGGCGGCACCATCGCCGGCCAGGGCGCCGCGCCCGCGCAGACCGCCTCCTATGCCTGCTCGGTGCTCGGCATCGAGTCGGTTCTCGCGCTGGCGCCCCAGGCGGCCGGGCTCGCCACGCTGCAGGCCGAGCAACTGATGCAGACCGGCTCCGAGAATTTCGGCAATGCCGAACTATGTGCGATCGCGCAATGCGTGGCCGCGCGGCTGGCCGATCCCGAGGTGGACGGCGTGGTGCTCGCACAGGGCACCGACACCATCGAGGAGAGCGCCTACTTCCTGCACCTGACGCTGAAGAACCCCAAGCCGGTGGTGATGGTCGGCGCGATGCGCCCGCCCTCGGCGCTCAGCTCGGACGCCGCGCTGAACCTCTACGCGGCCATCGCGGTGGCCGCGCATCCGGCTTCCTACGGGCTCGGCACGCTGGTGGTCGCCAACGACGAGATCCACAGCGCGCGCGACGTGGTCAAGCAGCACAGCTTCAAGCTGGAGGCGTTCCGCTCGCCCTATGGCCCGCTGGGGCTGGTGGTGGACGGCCGGCCGCGCTACTACCGCCGGCCCTCGCGCCTGCACACGGTGGCCACGCCCTGGTCGGCGGCGGCCCTGCCCGCGCTGCCGCGCGTGGACATCGTGCTGACCCACGACGATCTCGATCCTGCCTGGCTCGACGCGGCCGCGCCGGCGCGCGGGCTGGTGCTGGCGGGCAGCGGCAACGGCAACGTGCCGGCGCGGCTGGTGACGGCGCTGCGCGAGGCGAGCCGGCGCGGCACGCGGGTGCTGCGGGCCTCGCGCACGGGCGCCGGCGTGGTCACGCACAACGGCGCGCAGCCCGACGACGACTACGGCTGGCTCAGCGTCGACGACCAGATCCCGCAGAAGGCGCGCATCCTGCTTGCGCTGGGCCTCAGCGGCACGGACGACCGGGCGGCCCTGCAGTCGATGTTCGGGAGATATTGAGGAAGAAGCGGAAAACGCAAGCCGCGCGGCGCTCAGCCCACGAGGCGCATGCGGATCGACTCGAGCTCGGCCGGCAGCTTGCGCGAAACCGGCTTCGCGCGCGGCTGCTCGACGAAACCGAGGCGCCGGTACAGCGCGGCCGCGCGCGGGTTGCTCAGCAGCACGTCGAGCACCACTTCGCGGCCCTCGCCGTCGGCCAGCGCACCAGCGCGACGGGCATCCTCGAACAGCGCGGTGAACACGCCGGTGCCGCGCCAGCGCTCGTCGATCGCGCAATGGGCGACATGCGTCTGAGCGCGCTTCGGCGCGGGCAGCTCGCCCTCGAGCACCAGCCCGCGCAGCAGGGCCGCCACAGTGCGGCGCGCTCCGAACACGCGCAGCAGCATCCAGGCCACGTGCGGATCGTCGAGGCTCGTCAGGCGGCCGTCGTGGGCGGCCAGCACGCCGGCGATCCGGCCGTCGGGCGCGATCGCGACGCGATGGCGGCGCCACGAGAAACGGCCGAGCGAGGAGGCGAAGGCCGTCGCCAGGAAAGCCGTCATCGCCTCGGGCGCCGCGCCGAGGAAGAAACCGAATTCGCGCACGCCCGAGGCGAGGATCAGCGGCGCGCAGGCCGCCGCATCATCAGGACGCGCGGCACGGAAGGTCCAGCCGGCAAGCGTGGCCGCCATCGCGACGCCTAGCGCGCGAGCCGCGCCAGCGCGGCCACGGTGCGGGTGATCTGCTCGGGCTCGTGCGTCGAGCAGATGAAGAAGCGCAGCCGCGCGGCCTTCTCCTCGACAGCCGGATAGAAGATCGGCTGCACGTTGATGCCCTCGTCGAACAGCGCGTTGGCCCAGCGCGCCGCCTTCAGCGAGCTGCCGGTGATCACCGGCACCACCGCGTAACCCTCGCTGGTGCCGATATCGAGGCCGGCCGCGCGGGCCTCGTCGAGGAACTGCTTGCCGCGCGCGCGCAATTGCGCGACACGCCCGGGCTCGCGCTGCAGTACCTCGAGCGCGGCCAGCGAGGCGGCCGCCAGCGCGGGCGCGAGGCCCACGCTGTAGAGAAAGCCGGGAGCGAGATGGCGCAGCATGTCGACCAGCGGCTGGCAGCCAGCGATGAAACCGCCGCAGCCGGCCAGGGTCTTGGAGAGCGTGCCCATCCAGAGGTCGACGTCCTCGGGCGCGACGCCCGCGTGTTCGCGGATCCCGCGCCCGGTCGCGCCGAGCACGCCGAGCGAGTGCGCCTCGTCGACCAGCAGGAAGGCGCCGTGGCGATTGCGGATCTCGACGAACCTCGGCAGCTCGGGCAGGTCGCCGTCCATGCTGTAGAGCCCCTCGATCGCGATCAGCACGTTGCGATACTCGTGGCGCACGCGCGCCAGCAGCGCATCGAGCGCACGCCAGTCGTTGTGCGGGAAGCTCAGGCGCTTCGCGCCGCTCAACTGCGCGCCCTGCACGATGCTGTTGTGCGCGAGCGAATCGTGGACGATCAGGTCGCCGGCGCCGAACAGCGAGCCGATCACGGTGACGTTGGTGGCATGGCCGCTGACGAACACCACGCAGTCGTCCGTCTCGTAGAAGCCGGCCAGCGCTCGCTCCAGCTCGCGCTGCACGGGCCGCTCGCCCGCCACCATGCGACTGGCCGAGGCCGAGGTGCCGTAGCGGTCGATCGCTTCCTTGGCGCGCGTCGAGACGCTCGCCTCGCCCGCCAGGCCGAGGTAGTTGTAGTTCGCGTAATTCAGGTACTCGCGCCCGCCGATGGTGGTGGTGGCGCCGGCCAGCCCCTCATGGACGCGGAAGAACGGCGATTCGACGCCGAGCTTCTCGCCCATCTCGTGCATGATCCGGACCTGCTGGTACTGCGGCATCGATTCGAAACGGCTGCGCGGCGACGCGTGCGTCGTCGAGGCCGGCACCGGCACGGCGGCGGCGCCGCCTTCGGTGACGCGCTCCAGTTGGCGCTTGAGCGCCTTCGCAGCCAGTTGCTGCCGGAGATGATCTCCCAATCCCATCGATTCGTTCGCCCGTCTGTGCTTGGTCAAGCTCGTTATGTTACGCCTTGAGCTCGACCCATTCCCAGGCATCCGGCGTCGACAGCAGCGCGTCGACCAGCCGGAAGTTCATTTCGTGGCTGGGCCGCAACGCCGTGACGCGCGCCAGCAGCGGCGCGCCGGCCATGGCGAGGTCGCCGACCAGGTCGAGCACGCGGTGGCGCACGAACTCGTCGGGCACGCGCATGCCGCCCAGCACGCGGCTGCCGACGATCGAGGCGGTACACGAGGGCCGCGCGCCGCGCAGGATCGGCACGCCGCGCAGGTAGCCGGCGAGGATCGCCGGCACCGCCCACTTGACGCGTCCATACGAACGCGAGGGCGCGATCTCGGCCGCGAAGGCCGCGGGCGTGATCGCGCCGCTCCAGTGCATCTCGCCGAAGCCCTTCAGGTCGTTGCACACGCTCAGCTCGTAGCGCGGCGCCGGCTCGATGCGCATCTCGCGACGCGCGCCGCCCTCGCCGTCGGCCACCGTCAGCGGCCGCAGCACGCGGATGAAGCGCTTGGGCGCCGCGAGCGCGCGGCGCCCGCAGCCGCGAATCGCCGCCAGCCAGGGGCTCGCGCTGCCGTCAAGGATCGGGATCTCCTCGGCGTCGAGTTCGACCAGGGCATGGTCGATCTCGCTGGCCAGCAGCGCGGCGAGCAGGTGCTCGACGGTGCGCACGCCCACGCCATCGGGATGCAGCAGCATGGTGCAGAGCGGCTGCGCGCGACGCAGCGCCGGATCGACGCCGAAGCTGGCCAGCTCGCGGCGGCCTTCGAGACGCCGGAAGCGGATGCCGCGCGTGACCGGCGTATCGCCCTGCGCGGGCAGGATCCGCACTCGCACGCGCCGGCCGGTATGCAGCCCGTGGCCGTCCAGCGCCAGTTCGGCGGCGAGCGTGCCCTCGCTGGCCTGCCAGCCGTCCGGCGCCGCCGTCATTGCACGATCCCGAGCCGGACCAGCTTGCCCTTGAGCTCGGTCGTGGCGCCCTGCGTTGCCTGCGCCGCGACCTGTTCCGCCGCGGCCACCGCCTCGACGGCCGGATCGTTGGCGGCCACCTTGAGCACCGCCTTCGCCTCGCTGTCGAGCCCGTGCCGGGCAGCCAGCGCGGCGACCTCGTCGCGCTCGCCGCCCGAGCCCGCATTGGCCTCGGCGGCCGCGATCGAATCGACGATGCGGCCCGCCAGCGACTGCACGGTCGCGCCGTCGGCGATCGCCATCACCGACAGCTTCACCTCGAACACCTCCTCGACCGCGAGACCGAGCTCCATGCCCATCAACGAGTCCATGCCCATCTCGAGCACCGACTTGTCGAGCGCGATGCGATCGGCCGTCATGTGCAGGATCCGCGCGATCTGGGCGCGCAGCGATTCGGACACCAGGGCCACCGCCTCCTCGCGCGGCAGCGCCGCGACCTGGCCACGCAGCTTGTCGCCGCCTTCGCGCGAGGCATCGCTGCCGGCGCGCGTCTGCATCTGCGCATACCGGCGCGCGCCGGCCGCCGGCATGCCGCGCGACAGCGCCTGCCAGTCGATCCGCACCACCGCCTCGCCAGCGCCGCCCTCGAGCAGCACGCGCTCGAGCGCGTCGAGCGCTTCGGCCGAGCGGATCGCCGCGCCGCCGATGCGCGCCTGCAGCGCCTCGCGCGTGCCGTCGTGGCGCGCCAGGAAGCCGACGTCCTCGAGCGGCCCCCAGGCCATGAAGCTGGCCGGCAGCCCAGCCGCGCGGCGATGCGCGACCAGCGCCTCGAGGAAGCTGTTGGCGGCCACGTAGCTGGCCTGCCCCGGATTGCCGAGGTAGGTGGTGGCCGAGGAATAGAGCACGAACCAGTCGAGCGCCATGCCGCGCGTGGCGCGATGCAGGTTCCAGGCGCCGGCCACCTTGGGCGCCAGCACGGCCGCGAAACGCGCGTCGTCGAGATTGCGCACCAGGCCGTCGTCGATCTGCATCGCCGAGTGCAGCACGCCCTTGAGCGGCGTGCCGCGCGCGACGATCCGCTCGACCAGCGCCGTCACCGCCCGCGCATCGCTCACGTCGCAGGCGGCCACCTCGACCGTCACGCCGAGCGTGTCGCGCCAGCGCGCGACCTCGGCCGCGGCGGCCTCGCCCAGCACGCCGCCGCGGCTGGCCAGGCTCAGGTGGCGGGCGCCGCGCTCGACCAGCCGGCGCGCGGTGGCGAAACCGAGCCCGCCGGTGCCGCCGATCACGAGATAGGCCGCGCCCGCATCGAGCGCGAGCCGCGGCACCTCGGCCAGGCCACGGGTGGGCGCCGGCGTGCCCAGCGGATAGGTGACCAGCACCTTGCCGATCTGGCGCGCCTGCTGCATGTAGCGGAAGGCATCCTCGGCGCGTTCGGCCGGGAACGCGCGATACGGCAGCGGATGCAGCGTGCCGTCGGCGAACAGCTGCATGACCTCGCCGAACAGGCGCGCAGTCAGCTCGGGCAGCACGCCCATCAGCTGGTCGGCATCGATGCCGAAGTAGCTGATGTTGTTGCGGAACGGACGCAGCCCGATATGGCTGTTCTCGTAGAAATCGCGCTTGCCGAGTTCGAGGAAGCGGCCGAACGGGCGCAGCGTGTCGATGCTGCGCACCATCGCCTCGCCGGCCAGCGAATTGAGCACGATGTCGACGCCCTGCCCGCGCGTGAGGGCGCGGACCTGGTCGGCGAAGGCCAGGCCGCGCGAATCGAGCACGTGGTCGGCGCCGAGCAGGCGCACGAATTCGCGCTTCTCGTCGCTGCCCGCGGTGGCGAACACCTCGGCGCCGAAGTGGCGCGCGATCTGGATCGCCGCGATGCCGACGCCGCCCGCGCCGCCGTGGATCAGCACCCGCTCGCCGCGGCGCAGGCGCGCCAGCTCGACCAGCGCGTACCAGGCGGTGAAGAAGGTGGTGGGGATCGTGGCGGCTTCCTCGAAGCTGAGGCGCGCCGGCTTGGCGGCGATCGCGTCGGCGCGCGTCACCACGCGCGTGGCGAAGCTGGCCGGCGCGAAACCGAGTACCGCGTCGCCCGACGCGAAGCCGCTCACCTCGCGGCCGACGCGCAGCACGCGCCCGGCCAGCTCCATGCCGATGGTGGCGCCGGCGAAGCCGTTCTCGACCGCCTCGTCGGAGAGCAGGCCCATGGCGTACATCACGTCGCGGAAATTGAGGCCGGTGGCGACCGGCTCGATCTCGACCTCGTGCTCGCCGAGCGTGCGCGGCGCATGCGCGAACCATTCGAGGTTGCGCAACGACCCCGGCGCCTCGAAGGCCAGCACGGCGGGTACCTTGGCCGCCGCCGGCCGGCGCGCGGCCGCGCGCTCGGCGCTCAGCATGCGCGGCACCAGGCGCGCATCGGCCCGCAGCAGGACCTCCTCCTCGGCCACGTCGACCAGCAGTTCGCGCGCGAGCCGCGCCGGCTCGACGCCGCACGCCGGATCGAGATCGATCAACCGGCAGCCGAGCTCGGGATGCTCGTTGGCCAGCACGCGGCCCAGCCCCCACAGGGTGGCGTGGGCCGGCGCCTGCGGCGCGGCATCCTCGAACGGGGCCGCGCCGCGCGTCACCACCGACAGGCGCACGCCGGCCGCGCGATGCTCGGCGTCGAGCGCGCGCACCAGGGCCGCCAGGGCGATCGCACCCGAGGCCTGCGCCTGCATCAGTTGCTCGGCCGGCGCATCCTCGTCGAAGCGCGCGGCGGGCGCGCAGAACACCAGGTGAGTCGCGTCGGTGGCCGGCATGGTGGCGATGAATTCGGCGCTGCGCCGCGCATCGACCACCTCGACCACATGGCCCGCGTGCGCGAGCGCGTCGGCCAGGGCGGTGCCGATCGGCTCGGCATCGTCGCCGGCCGTGACCACCACCCACTGCTCGGCGCGCTCGAGCGCGTCGAGGCTGTCGTCGTCGGCCTCGACCGCCGCCTCGGCAGCGGGACGGCGCGCCAGCACCAGGCTCGGCGTGCCCTCCAGTTCCAGATCCTGCTCGGCGTGACGCACCACCTCGACCAGGCCCGCGCGCTCGCAGAGCGCGCCCAGCTCGGCCGGTGTCAGCGAGGCGGTGCGGCCGTCGGCCGACTGCAGGCCGAACACGATGTCGGCGAAGCGGTTGTGGCGCGCCTCGGCCAGCACCACCAGCCCGCCCGGCGCCACCCAGGCACTGATCGAGGCCAACACGTCGGCCGGATCACTGCGCCCGGCCAGGGCACGGTCGACCAGCACCAGGTCGTAGAGTTCGTCGGGCTCGGCCTTCAGCGCGAAGCGCTCGCCAGGCAACTGCGCGACCGTCGAGACGGCAGGCATCGCATCGGTATCGAAGGCCGCCAGTTGCTCAGGGGTGCCGACGATGGTGCGCTCGCAACGATCGGCCGGCAGGCGCATCGTCAGCGGCCGCAGCATGTCACCGCGGGTCGATTCGATTTCCAGCAGGCGCAGCCGGCGCGGTTCGGACCAGCCGTGGACGGCCGCCGCCGCGCAGCCGGCCATCACCGCATGCAGGTGCTCCCAGCTCGGCGAGGCGTCGAAGAACTGCTCGACCAGGCTCTTGCCGGTCGGCGACAGCACGCGGGAGGCCTCGATCTCGCCCTTGAGCACGCGCGGCAGGGCCGCGCCGCAATGCGCGAGCAGGGTCAGCTCGGCGACGTGATGCGGCGATTCGGCCAGCAGGCCGCGCCAGAGTTCGTCGAGCGGCGGCAGCGCCGCGCAGGCCTGGTCGTCGCGCACCAGGCGTTCGCCGTCGCGATGCGCCAGGCCGTCCTCGATGATCATTTCGGCCAGGCGCGCGATCAGCGCCGCCTGCGGGTGGGTCGGCAGCGCCGGCGTCGCGAACGCGTCGATCGCCTCCAGCGCGCGCAGCGCGTAGAGGCTGGCCAGCACGTCGAGCAGCGGCAGCATTTCGGTCAGGTGCTTGCCGCGGCGCGCGCCGTCCTCGTGCGTCGCGGCCCTTGCCACCGCCTCACGCAGCAGTTCCGCCGGCGCGGGCAGCGCCGCGGCGCTGGTCTCGCCCGGCAGCGGCCGGTGTTCGAGCGCATAGACGAAGCGCGAGGGCGCATGATGGCGGCCGAGCAGGTCGATGCGGCGGAAGCGACAGGCAGCCAGGCGCGCGGTAACGCTGCCGTGCGCATCGAGGAAATCGAACGAGGCCACCACCGAGTGCGGGCTGCGGCGCTCGATGCGCACCAGCACGCGGTCGATCGCGTCGCCGCGCAGGTAGTCGACCCGGCCGATCTGCACCGGCACGTAGGCGGCGCGATCGCCGTCGCCGGCCACGCCGCCGAGCAGCACGAAAAGCGGATGGAAGCCGCTGTCCATCAGTGCCGGATGCAGGCGCCAGGCCGCCAGCGCGGTCGCGTCGCCAGCCTCGGCGGGCGCGGCCAGCTCGGCCAGCGCGGTCTCGCCGGCCACCCTAACCTTGCGCACCCAGCGGAAGGCCGGGCCGTATTCGAGGCCAATCGCCGCCGTGCTCTGGTAGAGCGCCGCGCCGTCGAGCGCCGGCTGCGCGCGCAGCGCATGCAGCGTCGCGCTCGGCACCACCGAGTTCGCATCGAGCGTGGTGCCGCTCGCCAGCAGGCGGCCCGTCACGTTCAGCGTCCAGGGTATGTCGCTCATCCGCTCGCGCGTCTCGATCTGGAACACCGAGGTCTCGGGATCGATGCGCAGGCGGAACAGCTTGGCCTGCTGCGGCTGGAACACCACCGGCGCGTGGATCTCGAGATTCTCGAGCGCCGCCTCGTTGGTTTCGAGGTAGACGCGCGCGGCGGCCAGCGCCATCTCGACGTAACCCGCGCCGGGGAAGGCCACGCCGCCGTCCACCACGTGGTCGGCGAGCAGCGGCAGCTTGGCCGGATCGAGCTGGTTCTCCCAGCCGAAGGCGTGCTCGTGCAGCCGGTAGCCGAGCAGCGGGTGCTCGCGGCGGCGGTTGACGAGGTCGTAGCCCTCGACACTCGCCTCCAGCCAGTAGTGCTCGTGCTGCCATGGATAGGTCGGCAGCGCCACGGCCGGCGCCGCGGGCACGAATCGATCGAGATCGACGTTCGCGCCGTGAGCGACCGCCGACAGGATCGCGCCGTCAAGCGTGGCCGCGCTGCCCTGCTGGCGCTTGAGCGTGGGCAGCACCGCGCCCTGCGCCTGCGCGGCGGCCAGCCCGTGCTTCATGTAGCTGCGCAGGATCGAATGCGGCGCCACCTCGATGAAGACCCGCGCGCCGTCGGCGATCAGGCTCGCGATGCCGTCGCCGAAGCGCACCGGCTCGCGAATGTTGCGCCACCAGTAGCGCGCGTCGAGCGCAGTGCCGTCGAGCCCGGCGCCCGTCACGGTCGACACGAAGCTGCCGTCGCCGGACGCCGGCGCGAGCCCGGCCAGTTCCGTCTGCACCAGCGGCTCGATGCTGTTCATCTGGCGGCTGTGGAAGGCGTAGTCGAGATCGAGCAGCTGGTAGAAGCGCCCGCTGTCGCGCTGGGCCGCCTCGATCGCCTGCAGGCCCTGCAGGGTACCCGCCAGCGTGACCGCCTCGGCGCTGTTGATGCCGGCCACCTCGACCAGGCCGGCGAGGCCGAGCCGCGCGATGGCCTCGTTGGCGGCGGCCTCGCTCAGGCCTACCGCGGCCATCCGGCCGGTGCCGCGGGTGGTGCCCTGGGCGCGGCTGCGGATCTTGATCACGCGCACCGCGTCGGCCAGCGTGAGGATCCTCGCGGCCCAGGCTGCCGCGACCTCGCCTACGCTGTGGCCGATCGTCAGGTCGTGCAGGATGCCGCGCGATGCCAGCACGCGCGTGAGGCCCACCTGGATCGCGAACAGCAGCGGCTGGGCGTTTTCGGTGGCGGCCAGCCAGGTTTCGTCGACGCCGGCGCGCATCGCCTCAACCAGCGAAGCGCTGCCGTCGGCGCGCCAGAGCGCATCGACCTCGTCGAGCGCGTCGCGGAACAGCGGCGATTCCTCGTAGAGCTGCCGGCCCATCCCGGCCCATTGGCAGCCGTTGCCCGAATAGACGAAGGCCACCCGGCCTGGCTCGGCCGGCGCCTCGCCGCGCACTACACCGGCGGGAGAAGCGGTGGCGTCGGCGGCCAGCGCCGCCAGCGCGGCGCGCCCCTCCTCAAGCGAAACCGGTGCTATCACCAGGCGATGAGTGAACCACTGGCGGCGCCGCGCGGCGGTGGCCGCGATCGACTGCCAGTCGGCCCCACCCTCGAGCACGGCCAGGTAGCGCGCGGCCAGCGCACCGAAGGCCTGCGGCGAGCGCACCGTCAGCACCAGTGGCGACAGGCGCGCAGCCGGCGCCGCCGTGACAGCCTCGGCCCGCGGCGTGTGCGCCCCGGCGGGCGCCGAGCTCAGGACCACGTGGGCATTGGTGCCGCCGAAACCGAAGGAGTTGATGCCGACCGTGAGCGGCGCCTCGTCGTGCTCGCCGTCGAGCTCGGTGTAGCGCTCGACCACGCGCAGCCGGCCGCCCGCGAAATCGATGGCGGGGTTGGGCGTCTGGAAGTGCAGCGAGCGCGGCACCGCGCGGTGCTTCAGGCACAGCACGGCCTTCAGCAGCCCGGCCATGCCCGAGGCGGTTTCCAGGTGGCCGATGTTGGTCTTGATCGAGCCGATCAGGAGCGGCTTGTCGGCCGGACGTCCGGCCGACATCACCTCGATCAGCGCGCGCGCCTCGATCGGGTCGCCCACCGCCGTGCCGGTGCCGTGCGCCTCGAGATAGGACACCTCCCGCGGGTCGACGCCGGCGCGCGCGTAGACGCTGCGCAGCAACTCGGCCTGGGTGGCCGCGCCCGGCACGCTGATGCCACCTTGCGTGTAGCCGTCGGAATTGACGCCCGAGCCGGCGATCACGGCGTGGATCGTGTCGCCGTCCGCCAGCGCACGCTCGAGCGGCTTGAGCAGCACGAAGGCGCCGCCCTCGGCCCGCACGTAGCCGTCGCCGCTGGCGTCGAAGGCGCGGCAACGGCCGCGCGGCGAGAGCATCGAGGCCTTCGAGAAGCTGACGAAGCCGAACGGGTGCATCAGCAGGTTCACCCCGCCGGCCAGCGCCATGTCGGTCTCACCCGAGCGCAGCGCCTGCACCGCCTGGTGCAGCGCGACCAGCGAGGACGAGCAGGCCGTGTCGACCGACAGGCTCGGGCCTCGCAGGTCGAACAGGTAGGACACGCGGTTGGAGGCGATGCTGAGGGTGTTGCCGGTGGCCGAGTACGGATCGACCGAATTCAGGTCATCCATGCTGCGATTGCCGTAGTCGGGGCTCGCCACGCCGACGAACACGCCGCAATCGCGGCCGCGCATGTCGAGCGGACGAAGGCCGGCATCCTCGAACGCCTCCCAGGCGAGTTCGAGCAGCAGGCGCTGCTGCGGATCCATCTGCGCCGCCTCGCGCGGCGAGATGCCGAAAAATGCCGCATCGAATCCCGCGATGTCGTCCAGCACGCCAGCCGCGAACGTGTAGCTCTTGCCGGGCTCGCGCTTGGAGGGGTGCTGGTGAAAGTCCGTGCCGAAGCGCCCGGCAGGAATCTGCGTGACGGCATCGCGCTCGTCGCGCAGCAGGCGCCAGAGTGCTTCCGGATTATTGACGCCCCCGGGAAAGCGGCATGCGATCCCAACAATTGCAATCTTTCCGTTCATCTTTATGTCGTTTTCTCTGGTGCCCGCGACTGGTCCATGCGACTTCCACCACCCTGCTGTGTCGCTTGCAGCAGCAGGCCCCCCAACATCTCGGCCTGCAAGTCCCGACGTTCGGGTTTATCGACCCCGAAATTCCGCCAGATGAAATAATCGCTGCGCTCCGGACTCACGTCCAGCCCATCGAAAATACGCGACAGGGCCGGAACATGATCACCGTAGAAACAGACCACGGTCTGCCTTTCGCTCGAACGCAAATGATCCAGCAGGCGCCCGAGCATTGCATCTGCATTTTCAATATGTCGCAAATACGCAGTCAGGTCCCGCCATTGGGCATCGTCGCCGAGAGTATGCCGCGAAGCCGCCTCGCCCGGCTGCACTGTTTCGAGATGCAGAGGACCGTGGTTTTCCATCGTCATGGCGAACACGAAACGCGGTCGGTCCGGCCCCGCCGTCTCCAATTCCGCAACGATCGCCTCGCCGACCGCCGCATCCGCTACATAAGGGCCGGCGCGCGATGCGGAGGCGAAATGACCGATATCGAGGAAACGCTCGAAACCGAGCAAGGGAAATACCCGGTTTCGTCCGAAGAAATTGGCGTAATAGGGATGGATCGCGACTGTCTCGTAACCGCCACGGCCGAACCAGGCGGCCAGCGAGGCGAGCGGCCGCCTGACGAACGCGTAAGGATAGAAACGCGCGTAACCGAGCGACTGCGAGGCGGTGCCCGTCAACACCTCGAACTCGGTGCGCATGGTGTTCGCTCCCCAGGCCGGCACCGTCATCTCGCCGTGCCAGACGGCCTCGCCGCGCGCCTGGTCGAAACAACGCAGCAGGCCGGGCTCGATCGCCGCGCCCATCCGACGGGCATCGAAGAACGATTCGCTCTGGATCAGCACCACGTCGGGGCACAGGACCGGTTCGCCGGTCGCGAACGGCGAGGCGGCCAGGCATTCGCGAAAGCGCCGGAAGGTGGCCGGACGCAGGCCATTGAGCAGGTAGGCGACGAATACCGCGAAAAAGCCGTGGCGGCGCTGGTCGGCCGAGGGCTCCAGCGTGAGCGGCAGGCGCGCGGCGATCGCCACCGCGAGCGCGAACGACAGCGCCACCGCCAGCCAGAGCGGCGCGGCCGCGGCAGGCGGCAGGGGCCGCTCGGCGACGAAGCCCGCGATCACGAGCACGATGCCCGCGCCGATCGCGACGACCTTGCCGGCGCTCAGGAAGGGCAGATAGAGCCGAGGATGGGCAAACAACTGGCTGAACAGGCTCAGGTCCGTGAACACGAACGGCTCGCGCAAGGACTCGTATTTCGCATTGCTGACGGCCGCCACCAGCCCGACCAGCGCCAGCGCCGCGCAGGCCGAGAAGATCGGCCGCGACGTCAGCGCGAACGCCAGACCGGCGAGAAAGCCTACCGAAAGAATGTGAAGCATTGACGACAGCAGCGGCCGCGCCAGCGGCGCGCGCGGCACCGCGATCGCGTCGAGCGCGAACGACAGCGCGATGGCCGGCACCACGGCCAGGGCAAGGGCAAGCGACGCGCTCAATTGGCGCGGTCCTTCGCGGGCAGGTAGGACAGGCGCTCGAGGATCGCGTCGGCGAGCGCGACGGGCAGCAGCGGCAGCAAGCGCATGCCGAACGCGAGCAGCGCCGGGAAGGCGATCTCGCTGCGGCCCGCCTCGAGCTTGCGCCGGATGTGCGCGGCCGCGCGCTCGGCGCTCCAGAGGAAGGGCTTGTCGCCGGGGAACACGTCGCTCATCGCGGTCTTCACGAAGCCCGGCAGGATCACCGTCACGGCCAGGCCATCGCGCTTGAGCAAGGGCCGCACGGAGTCGGCCCAGGCCTTGATCGCCGACTTGCTGGCGCAATAGGCGGGCGAGATCGCCATGCCGCGCAAGGCGGCGATCGAGGCCACCACCGCGATGCGGCCGCGGCGGCGCGCGCGCATGCGCTCGATCACCGGCAGCACGGTATTCAGCATGCCGTAGAGATTGGTGTCGATCACGGCGCGGGTACGTTCGGCATCCTCCCAATCGTCGGCGGAGGCAATCGTGCTGGCGATGCCGGCATTCGCAACCAACAGTGTGATCGGGTAGCGCGCATCGAAGGCATCGAGCCAGGTACCGATCGCCACCGCGTCGCGCACGTCGACGATGCCGGTCTCGACCGTCGCGCCGCGCGCGCGGCAGGCCGTTGCGGCCGCATCGATGCGCTGCGGGTCGCGTCCGACCAGGCCCAGCACCACGCCCGGCGAGGCGTGGGCCAGCGCGAGCGCGAGGCCCAGGCCGGCGCTCGCGCCGGTGATGACGATATGGGCCGGAACGGGGCTACGCATCCGCACGTTCCAGCCGCTCGACCGCGCCGCGCACCGCCATCTCGATGCCGGTGCGCGTGTAGAAATCGCCGTTGATCTGCGTGTGGTGCATCACGTAGTCGAGGAATGCGTGATAGAGGATCATGTCGGGCAATTCACCTTGATGCCAGAAGTCATCGAGCCTGCCCTGCCAAGTCAGTCCCGGCATATTGTAGATCGCCGCACCGAGCGCGATCAGGGGGCGCTCGTGGTGCAGCGCCGACAGGCCGACCGTGCTGTTGACCACTACCACGCCGCGCGAGCGTTCGAGCAGGGTCGGGAGGTGCCCGGAGTTGATGAAACGAATCCGTTCGCCGATGCCGGCCTCGCGCGCGATCGACAGCGCGAAGCGGTGATACTCGATCATGCCGGTGTCGAGCGGATGGTTCTTGATCAGCAGAATGGCATCTCGCGGGGCATGCCTGGCGAACGAGCGCACCACGTAGTCGATCGCGTCGCGCACGCCCTCGAACGGCGAATGCACGACGATCTGCGCATCGGAATTCAACTGCAGCGGAAACAGGTAGTAGGGGCGGCCGGCATCGAACAATTCGCGCGTGACCCGCTCGGCCTGCCGGCGATGACGCCCTTGCAGCAGCGCGCGAAACGCCAGCCCCCCATATTCGACGAAGCCGTTGCGCGGCCGGTGGCTGCGGTAGCGGGGAAAACGCCAGGCCAGCAGCGCGTTGGCGACGCGATAGCTGATGTCGTGGAAGACACGTTCGTAGAGGTTGTAGCCGGTCGGCTCGCCGGGTTCGGCAGCCGGGGTGAGCTCACGCAGGCGCAGATACTCGGCGGGATCCCTCGGCATGCGCGAGCGGCCGTTGACGCCATGACGCTCGAGCGTGATCCAGTGCGGGCGGACATAGCCCTCCTCGAACACGTGCACGCGCAAGCCGTATTGCTCGGCGATCGGATGCAGGGGCCGATGGACTTCGCGGCAGTCGCCGAACATCAGGACATCGGTGATGTTTTCGCGCTGTACCAGTTCGGTGTACCAGGCCGACAGGTCGGCGGCAGCCCCGCCGTGATTCAAGGCACGCTTAGTTCTGCCATAGAACCAGTCTCCGCCGCAGAAGTTGACGCGATGCACGGCGTGGCCATGCGCGACGAGCGCCTCGGCCAGACAACGGAAAAACGAGGAAGCCGTGCCTTGCAGCACTAAAAATGAGCGAGGCATCGGTATTGAATAACGGACAGTGCGGACTTGCGGGGGCGCCCGAGCGACACTCGGCGGCGTTCGGCGACACCGCTCGGTGAACCTTATTCGAAATCTTGCCGGCGAGTCGAGTCCCGTTTCGGACCGTCACCGAATATAGCATTCTGATACAAACAAAAACAGCCTGACTCAAAAACTTCACCAAACTTGAAGCTTGCGATTGACAAGGCCGGTGCGCAGATGGCTAAAGTACACTAGGCTGGCTATAATCAGCCGCCTCTGGTGAACGATGACACGCGATCGATCGAACGGCACCACATCGCTTGGTGTGATGACTACACGGGCCTGCTGCGCACCACCGACACACTCGGCAAGGCAGTGACGCCGGCCCCGCCCCGCTCGCGGATTCGGGCATTTTTGCCTGCCGCTCGTCGGACTACGCAGCCTCTCAACGTGACGGAACAAAGTTGGAAAACGTAACCAGCAGCGACCTGCCTCCCTCCTCCGGCACCAAGCCGAGCCTCGGACAGCGTCTCAAGAAAGTCAATCGCCTGTTCCTCCTGACTGTCGCGTTGCCAACCACGCTGGCTGTGCTGTATTACGGTTTGATTGCAGCCGACGTCTATGTGTCGGAATCGCGCTTCGTCGTCAGAAGCCCGCAAAAGCAATCGCAGACCAACCTCGTCGGCGCCCTGCTGCAGGGCACGGGCTTCTCGCGCGCCCAAGACGATACCTACCCGGTGATCGACTACATCGAATCGCGCGACGCATTGCGCGAGCTGAACGTCGGCAACTATGTCGCCGACGCCTATTCGGAGCATGGCGACGCGATCAGCCGTTTCCACCGCTGGCCGGACGGCAGCTTCGAATCGCTGTGGAAATACTACGGCAAGCACATCGTCGACATCGAATTCGACTCGACGTCAGCGATCGCAAAACTGCAGATCAGGGCGTATACCGCAGAGGACGCCGAAAAGATCAACGAGCGCCTGCTAGAAATGAGCGAGCGGCTGATCAACCGCATGAATCGCAGGGCGGTGAGCGATACGGTGAAGTTCGCCCAGGGCGAGGTCGACGTCGCAGCCGCCAAGGCGAAGGACGCCGCCGCCGCACTGGCGGCCTATCGCAGGACCTATACGGTGTTCGATCCCGATCGCCAGTCGGCGCTCCAGCTCCAGCAGGTCACGGCCCTGCAAACACAGATGCTGGCGGCGCAGACCCAATTGGTCCAGCTCCAGTCGATCTCGCCCAAGAATCCGCAGATCCCGGTACTGCAGACCAATATCGCCAACCTGGAAAAGCAGATCACTGCCGCCACCAGCGGAGTTGCCGGAGGCAAGAATTCGCTGGCCGACAAGGCCGCCGTCTATGCGCGCATGCAACTGGACTCGCAGTTTGCCGACAAGCAACTGGCCTCGGCGATGGCAGCCCTGGAGAATGCGCGTGCCGATGCCCAGCGCAAGCAGCTCTATCTCGAGCGCCTGGTCGAGCCGAACACGCCCGATGTCGCCATCGAACCGAAGCGCCTGAAGAGCATCCTCGAGGTGTTCGCGCTCGGCATCATCGCCTGGGGCATCCTCGAGTTGCTGCTCGCGGGCGTGCGCGAACACAACGACTGAGGGAACGGACATCGTGCATCACGACACGCCTCTCGTCTCGTCATTGCGCATTCAGCTTCGGGTCGTCGGTGCCTTGTTGATGCGTGAGATTCTGACACGCTACGGCCGGCACAACGTCGGCTTTCTGTGGATCTTCTTCGAGCCGATGATGTTCACGCTCGGCGTGCTCGCGCTCTGGACGGCCCTCAACGCCACCCATGGCACGACGCTCTCGATCACCTCGTTCGCGGTGACCGGCTACTCGTCCGTGCTGCTATGGCGCAACTGTGCGAACCGTTGCGCCCTGGCCATCCTGCCGAACCAGGCCCTGCTCTATCACCGCAACGTGCGCGTCATCGACCTGTTCTTCGCGCGGTTGCTGCTGGAGATCGCCGGCGCGACCATGTCCTTCGTGTTCCTGACGGTCTTTTTCGTTGCGATCGGCATGATGGATCCGCCGAAGAACATCAGCCTGGTACTGGGCGGATGGCTTCATCTGGCCGCCTTCGGATGCTCGCTCGGCCTCATCGTCGGCGCCCTGAGCGAGCGCAGCGAAACCGTCGAACGCGTCTGGCACACGATTGCCTATCTGCTGTTCCCGCTGTCGGGCGCGGTGTTCATGGTCGAGTGGATTCCCGAAAAATTCCGCGCCGTGGTGCTCTACCTGCCGATGGTGCACGGAACCGAAATGCTGCGCGGCGGCTACTATGGCTCCCTGGTCAAGCCGCACTACAGCATCCCCTATATGGTCGCCTGCGATTCAGTGCTGATGCTGATCGGCCTGTTCCTCGTGCGCGACGCCAGCAAGCGGGTGGAACCCGAATGATCGACCTGCAGGGCGTCTCCAAGGACTACCACACCCGGCAGGGCCGACGCCGGGTACTCGACGACATCAATCTGCGCGTGGCCCCGGGAGAAAAGCTCGGCGTACTGGGCCGCAACGGCGCTGGCAAGTCGACGCTGATCCGCATGATCAGCGGTGCCGAGCTGCCGACCACGGGCAAGATCAACCGCAGCATGAGCGTGTCCTGGCCACTCGCGTTCGGCGGTGCCTTTCAGGGCAGCCTGACAGGCATGGACAACCTGCGCTTCATCTGTCGCGTGTACGGAGCCGATGCGAAGCAGGCCGAACCATTCGTCCAGGAATTCTCGGAACTGGGCTACTACCTCAACGAGCCGGTCAAGAGCTATTCGGCCGGGATGCGCGCCCGCCTCGCCTTCGCGATTTCGATGGCCATCGAGTTTGATTGCTTCCTGATCGACGAAATCGTGGCGGTCGGCGACAGCCGCTTCCACGCGAAATGCCACCACGAATTGTTCGTGCGACGCGCCGATCGCTCGTTGATCATCGTGAGCCACGATGCCGGCTACATTCGCGAGCATTGCCATCGCGCTGCCGTGCTGGTCCAGGGGCATCTGCACAGCTTCGACCAGATCGATGACGCCTACGCGTTCTACCAACAGAACGGCTGACGTTTTCCACGCTCCATGCCAAGCCTGATCAATTGGCGCGCGACACTGCTGCTGCATGCCGCGACGCGGTGGCGCCTGCCTCTGACCGGCGCCGCGCGCAAGGCGATCGCCGCGATCCGTTCCGACGTCGCCCGCCAGACATCGCGGCAACCGCGTCAGCTACTGGTCGACGTCTCGATCATCGCCGCACAAGATGCCGGTACCGGTATTCAGCGTGTGGTTCGCTCGCTGCTGGCCGAACTGCTGGAGACACCGCCCGCCGGCTACACGGTCCGCGCGGTCAGGGCAACCCGCAAACGTCCGTATGTCTACGCGGACCGCTACCTGGAGACGATGATCGGCGCCCCGCTCGGTGACCACGATCCCCTCGTCCAGGTCGGCCCCGGCGACCTGTTCCTCGGGCTCGACCTGACCAGCCGCATCTCCCCGGCCAGGCAAACGGACTTCCTGCGCTGGCATGCAGCCGGCGTGCGCTTCGCCTTCGTCGTCTACGACATGTTGCCGGCCCTGCACCCGGCCTGGTTTACACCTCGCGCGGTCCAGTCGTTCGAACGCTGGCTGACGATGCTGGCGATCCATGCGGATGCCCTGTTCTGCATCTCGGCCACGGTGGCCGGACAAACGCGCAGCCAGCCGCGCTTGACGGCGATTCCGACCGGATGGTTTCACCTCGGTGCCGAGCTCGGCGGGAGGCCAGGCGCAGGGCGGACGACAAGGGACGAGCTCGCGCCGGGCTCTGCCGGCCCGTTGCGCATCCTGATGGTCGGGACGATCGAACCTCGCAAGGGGCACGCGCTGGTCATCGATGCCTTCGAGCAGCTGTGGCGCACCGGTTCCCAGGTCTCGCTGTCGATCGTCGGCCGTGCCGGCTGGGCCGTCGAGACGCTGACGGCCAGGCTCGCGGCGCATCCCGAATCCGGCAAGCGCCTGCACTGGCTGGCCGACGCCAGCGACGCCGAGCTTACCCAGTGCTACGAAAGCAGCGACGGATTGATTCTGGCCTCCGAGGGCGAAGGCTTCGGCCTGCCGATCATCGAGGCCTGCGCCCAGCGCCTGCCGCTACTGCTGCGCGATCTGCCGGTGTTCCGCGAGATCGCCGGCGACCACGCCAGCTATTTCTCCGCCGTGACGGCGGCCCAACTGGCGCCATGCCTGCAGCAATGGCTCGAAGCCATCGCCGCGGGCACCACACCCGACAGCGGCGCGATCAAGGCACTGAGCTGGCATGAAAGCGCGATGCAACTGAAGTCGCTGATCAGCCGGCTCGACGCGCAGTCATGACCCCGCTACCCGGCGATAGACCTCGAGCGTGCGCTGCGCGCATCGCAGCCAGGTCGCTTCGCCGGCCACGCCGAGCCCGAGGCGCGATGCCTCCTCACGCCATGCCGATTCGCTGAGCACGTGCTCGATGCCAGCCCGCAAGGCCTCGTGATCATCGGGCTCGACGAGCCAGGCGGCGCCGCCGGCCACCTCGGGCAGCGACGACGTGTTCGAGGTTAGCGTAGGGACGCCACTGGCCAGCGCCTCCAGGACCGGAAGCCCGAAGCCTTCGTATTTGGACGGCATGAAGAAGGCTCGAGCACCCGCATACAGCACGGGAAGCAGCGCCTCCGGAACGAAGCCGAGATAGCGCAGCCAACCCTCCTGCTCCGCGCTCGCGATTGCGCTATGCAAGGATTCGCTCAACCAGCCCGCGCCGCCGACCAGGACCAGCGGATAGTCCTCGCGCAATGCGCTCGGCAGTTCGGCATAGGCCGCCATCAGGCGGTCGATGCGCTTCCTCGGTTCGAGCGTCGATACGCTCAGGGCATAGCCGCCCGGCACCAGACCGTATTGCGCGAGCGGCTTCGAGATCTCCTCGGCGCCACGTGGCCGGAACTCCGGTCGCACACCGAGCGGAACGGCGGTGATCCGATCCAGCGGCCAACCGAAATACGCGGCCACCTCATGCCGAATCGCCTCGGAATCGGTGAGCAGATGCGAGGCGCGGCGCAGCGTCGAGTCGAAACTTCGCTCGAAGTGCTTCAGGCGCTCCACGGGATGGGTTTCCGGAAATCGGAAAACCGACAGATCATGAATCGTGACGATTCCGCGATCGACGGGATAGGGAAGGAAATAGTTCGGCGAGTGAAACAGGTGGCCGCGCAGACGATGCCGCATCCGCAGCCCCCGGAAGCGGCGCGTCGAGGTGATCGACCTCGGCAGCCAGCGCGGACGCCGTCGCCCTTTTTCCGCATCGCCGCCGATGACCCAGGACGGATCCTCGATCGGCTCGTCCGCGAAGAAAAAACGCAAGGACTGCAAGGGCTCGTCGAAGTGCGTGAAATGCCAGGCAAGCTCCCAGGCGTAACGGCCGATTCCGGTCAACGGCGGCGCGATCGCATCCACCGCGAACGCGAGCTTCACCGCCCGCTCTCCAGCATCCACGCCAGCGTCTCTTGCAAGGGCAAGATATCGAGGGAGCCGATCGCCGTGGCAAGCCGACGATTGTCGCCGATCAGACGATGGACCTCGTTGGCCCGCACGAAATTCGGATTCACGCGGATCTCGGGATCGTGCTGCGTGAGAGACCGCATCATCTCCAGGATGTCCTGCAGCGAATACCCGTTGCCCGAACAGACATTGAAGGTCTCGCCTGCCCACTTGCCGGCAATCAGATCGGCGTAGGCCCGTACCACCATCCGAACATCGGAGAAATCGCGGATCACGTCTAGGTTCCCGAGCTCGAGTACCGGCGAACGGTTGCGGAAATTATCGACGATCTTCGGCAGAACAAAATTGGCGGCCTGCCCTGCCCCGGTGTAATTGAACGGGCGCACGATCGTGATCGGCAAACGATCGCTCCAAAGCGCCGCCACGCGCTCCATCGCAAGTTTGCTGATGGCGTAGTCGTTTGCGGGGTTCGGCGGTACCGACTCGTCGATCACTCCACGGTCGGTGTTGCCGTAGACATTGGCGCTGCTGGCCACCAGCACGGCACGCGGCGGGCAGCCGGCCGACGTGATCGCATCGAGCAGGTTGCGGGTCCCCATGATGTTCGTCTGGTACACCGTCCCGACGTCGCCATGCGCGACGAAGGCGATCGCAGCCAGATGAATCACCACGTCCGGACGCAATGCCGCGATCAGCGCGCCCATTCCGTCGCGATCGAGCAGATCGCAGACATGGGCCGACCATGCCAATCCGGCAACCGGCCGATGGACGAGCCCCTCGACCTCGCAGCCCCGCCGTTCCAGCTCACGCGCGAGATGGCGGCCGGTGAATCCGCCGATTCCCGTGATGAGTACCTTCGTCATCGGTCAGAATGAAAATCCGGTTTCATTGCGGCGAATATCCGCTTCCACCATCATCTGGCACAGGGCTTCCAGCGTGGTCGCCGGCTCCCAGCCGAGTTCGGCTCGCGCCTTGGCCGGATTGCCGATCAGCAGATCGACCTCGGCCGGGCGATGGAACTTCGGGTTGATCTTCACGATCGCCTTGCCGCTGGCCGTATCGATGCCGCTCTCCTGCAGGCCGCTGCCTTCCCAGGCGAGCTCGAAGCCGGCCGCGCGTGCGGCCATCGCCACGAAATCCCGCACCGTCTCGGTCCGATTGGTGGCGAGCACGTAGGTATCGGGCCGGTCTGCCTGCAGCATCCGCCACATGCCTTCCACATACTCCTTGGCATAACCCCAGTCGCGCTTGGCATCGAGATTGCCGAGTTCCAGCACGTCGGCCTTGCCGAGCCGGATCTTGGCGATGGTATCGGTGATCTTGCGCGTCACGAACTCGCGGCCACGCAGCGGCGATTCGTGATTGAACAGGATGCCGCTGCAGCCGAAGATATCGTAGCTCTCGCGGTAGTTGATCGTCATCCAGTGGGCATACAGCTTCGCCACCCCATACGGGCTGCGCGGATAGAAGGGCGTGCTTTCGACCTGCGGGATCGCTTGTACCTTGCCGAACATTTCCGACGTGCTGGCCTGATAGAAGCGAATCGCGGGATTGACGATGCGAATGGCTTCGAGAAGGTTCACGGGGCCGATGCCGGTGATTTCCGCGGTCGTCACCGGCTGGTCAAACGAGACGCCGACGAAGCTCTGCGCTGCAAGGTTATAGACTTCGGTGGCGCCCGTGCTTTGCAACAGACGGATACTCGAGCTCAGGTCGGTGAGATCGTACTCGACGAGGTGCAGGTCCGGATGACGCTCGACACCGACTTCGGCGATGCGCCAGAAGTTGACCGAACTGGTTCGACGATACGTACCGTAGACGGTGTAGTCCTTCTCCAGCAGCAGCTGTGCGAGATAAGCGCCGTCCTGGCCGGTGATGCCGGTAATGATCGCTTTTTTCACGAACTTCCTTCCTCGAATGAAAATTAAACTTTGACGGCGGATTTGATATCTTCATGCGCGCCGCGCGCATCCTCGCGCTCTCGCGCGAGGGCGACATAGGCATTCACTGCGCGGATTGCCGAATTCCTCGAGCTGAACTTGCGAATCTGCGCCCTGGCGCCATTCGACAGGCGCGCATGCAGGGTCTTGTCGGTCAGGACGCGCAATACCTGGTCAGCCAGCTCGGTTGAATTGCCGGCCTCGAACAACAGCCCCGACTGCCCGTCACCCACTACTTCCGGAATGGCGCCCGCGCGCGAGGCGATCACCGGCTTGCCATGCACGAAGGCCTCCAACGGCACGAGCCCGAACGATTCGTACTGAGACGGGAAGGCCACGCAATGGGCCGCATGCAACAGCTTCTCGCGCAGTTGGTCGTCCACCGAGCCAAGGAAATGCACGCGCTGCATCAGCGATGCGCCGAGCACGTCCTTGGCGCGTTCCGTCCAGTTCTCGATATCGCGCCCGGCCAGGACCAGGTGAGCGTCCGTATCGTGGGCCAGGAAGCGCTTGGCGGCATCGAGCAAGGTGCCGACTCCCTTGCGTCCCTCCAGGCGGCCGACGAACAGGACGAACTTCATGTCCTCCGAGATCTTCAGCGGTTTGCCGGCACTGTCCTCCAGTGCCGAATAACCGTTCTGCGCATCGAAGAAAGGCCAATAGGCAATGCCGCAATGGGATTGCCTCCAGCGCGCGTCACGCCTGACACCATGCTCGGTCTCGATCGTTTTGGCGATCGACTCGCTGATCGGCACGACCAGGTCGGCATGTTCGATCAAGGTCGTTTCGCCGGTCAGGAACAAGTCGGCCTCGCGCGGGGGTACCTGCCAGCCGTTCAGGCGAGCGGCAACCGGGAAAGGCGTGACCAGCCGCACCACCACGGGCGGCCGCTCATGCTTGGGCAACAGGGCTATCGGAAGCGCCTCGGTGTCCCACAAGGCCGATTCGATGACGTCAATTCGATGCTCGGCATGAAGCTCGGCGACGGCACGCAGCGCCGTCAACCCCCAGTTGAGATTGTTCACGAAGCCCGTCGACCCGAGCGTATCGGTGACATTGGTGATCGGCGGCACATGTCGGACCGAGAAACGGCCGCATCGGTAAACGAAGTCGCGGCCACCCGGCGTCACCACGGTGACCTGGTGCCCCATCAACAGCAATTCGCTCGCGAGATGATAGTACAGCGTCCCGATACCGCCGCTGCCGGAAAACGGAGGAAACTCCTTCGTCACGATGCAAACATGAAGCCGCGGCGTGTCGCAACCGACCAGCGGATAGCCGGCCGCGCCCGTGAATACCTCGAATCGTCCGGTGCCCTTCTTCAGCTTGCGCGTTTTCGGAAAATCCGCGGCATCCTTCAGCCCTTGCTCGACGCCCGACCGAATCGCCTCGAGGTGCCGATCGTACTCATCGCCCTCGATTTCGCCCGCCCGTTGTGCCGCCGCCAGCGGCGCGATGCGTTCCGACTGCATGCGCCGATCGAGATATTTCTTCAGTTCCGCCCCCTTCAGGCCGGAGTAGGCGGCGATGAAATAGGCAGTGTTCTTGCAAATCGTGAACCAGTTGTAGTTATAGCGGCCGCCCCGATTGTGGCTTTGCGCAAACTCGTGCCGCAGATGGAGGTCGGGCCGATAGGCAATCAGGTAACCCGCCTGGCGCATCCGGAAGCACAGCTCCGATTCGTCGAGGAAATAATCGAACTGCTCGTCGAAGCCATTCACGGCGCGCACCGCCTCGGCACTGAAGCAGGTGTTGGTGCCCAGTAGCGAACGCTCCCAACCGTTCTCGCCGATCTCCCGCGAATCGATATTGACCTTCGCCTCGGCGAACTTGTTGATGCCGATGTCCTCCGACTGATAACGCAGGGTACCGGCATAGTAGGCCGGCCCCCCAAGTGCGCCGAGAGTCAGCGGCCGTCGGTTGAATTCCTCGAGCAGCGTCTCCACCCAGTCGTCGAACGGCAGCGCGTCGTCGTCGATGAAGGCCAACAGATCGCCATCGGCGAGATCGATACCGATATTTCGCGAAATGGCAAGATTGCGTTGCGGATTGCTGCCGATCTTGATGCGATCCTTGTAGCGTTCGAGCACCGCGTCGGTGCCGTCATTCGACGGACCGTTGACCACCACCACCTCGAAATTCTGATTCGTTTGGTATTGCAGGTAATCGAGGCAACGCTCCAGCAAATCGGCGCGATTGTAGGTGCAGATGATGATCGAGACGGTCGTGAATCGCTTGGCGGCGGGCAGTACCTTGCGCAGCGCATCGACGACGCGTTTGCGCACCGCGTCGGAGGTAAAGCGCTCGGTATTGCGGCGCTGGAACTCGACCAGGTTCCGATATGCAGCTTCATCCCTCGCCAGGCGCGCGATTTCGGCCTTGAGTTTGCCGATCGAATCGAGCGGATTGTCCTTCACCCCGAGCGTCTCGCCAATCGCGGTGTTGTGCAGGCCGACCACCGGCAGGCCGTGCAGCGTCGCCTCGATGAGCGGAACGCCGAATCCCTCGTGGCGGCTCAGCGAGACATACACGAAGGCCTTGCCGAAGTGGTTGCTGATCGCCTCGTCGGGTACCTTGCCGGTGATGTCCACGAGATGTTCGACCTTGTACTTCTTGATCGTGGCGAGCAGCTTCTGGTAGTAGGGATCCTGAGGATTGAAGCCACCGACGATCGACAGGCGCGCCGCGACCTGTGGCGACGACTCGTGCATCTCGGCAAACATCTGCACCAGGTCGACCTGCCCCTTGTTGGCCGCCACGCGCCCCAGGAACAGCCAGTGGCCAGGTTCGCGATTGCGCGAGGCGCGTACGGCTGCGGCGGACTCCGGCGCATCGACGATGATCGGCACCAGACTGCATCGATCGGGGGATACGCCCAGGTCGATGATCTCCTGCAGGTTGTATTCGCTGTCGCCCCAGAAGTAATCGAAGCTCGGTGCAATTTCGCGCAACTGTTCACGCCCCATCAGGCAGAACTTGTACAGGTCGGTACCCTTCTCGAAGAAGCTATGCGGGGTGATATTGTGATAAACGCAGATCTTGGTGCAGCGCTTGGTGTGATAAGCCTGCATGACGTGCTCGGAGTACCCGGCAAAGTGAACGATCAGTACGTCATTGTCCTGAATGTCCAGTTCCTCCAGATTCCTGCGGTACTGTCCGACGCTCTGATGATGCCACTTGCTGTAGATCTGCGATTGCAGGCCCAGCCCCTTGAACATCTGATCGAGTGCGACGACCTGATTGGAAACGGCATCGCCGAAATCCAACGCCTCGGTGAGCTGCAGAATCCTGCCGGAAAAGTTGGTATCGAACATCACGGACGATTTTTGCATGACCGAATAATCTCGAAATTATCTCGTGGGGACGGCCGCCTTGCGATGGCAACGATCGATCGAAGTGAGGGCTTAGCGCGCAGCCAGCATGCGTGCCTCGCGAGATGCGCCGACCAGGGAACTCAGGCTGAGCATCACCTGTCGCGCATCCGGCTCGGTCAGGACCACCGGAGCAGCATGCACCGATTTCGGGGAGGTGTCGCCGGGTACGCCCGCGGCGAGGCCGGCCGGTAGATCGGGGTTTCCGGCAGCCGCCGACGCGACATCGGATGCCGCGGCGGCGTAGGAGGTCGAAATATGGGCGCTGAGTGTATCGAAGCGCGCCGACAGCGCGGCGATCGAGACCTGGATATCGGCCGTCTTGCGCTCATGATTCGCCAGCAAGGCAGCCTGATTGGCCGCAATCGACTCCAGGCGCGACTCGATCGACGCGAAGCGCCGCATGGCGAGTTCGCGCTGCTCGTCGTAGCCCCAGATCTTGCCGAAGATCGGGCCGATCACGGGCAACGCCGCGAACTTGAGCCGCGATACCGCGGAACCCAGGCCGATCACCGTGACCTTGTTGAGCTTCCCTTCGTCGGACTCGGCAATCGCATCGAGAATCCTGACACGCGAATCGCCGCGGCGCGCGCGTTCGAGGAAATGGCCAAAACCATCGGGATCGGGATCGCGACGCAGCAGCACACGGTAAGCTAGAACCACGAATCCCGCATCATCGACGGCCATGAAATCACGTAACCGATGCGGGCCGCCGCGCGGCACTTCCCCACTTTCCGTCAGGGCTCGGCTCAAAATATCGCTCATGTTTCGTTCCGTGGATGCAGGTGATTGATTTTCCGCCGTCGAACCATGCGACAGCCCGACTTGCATGGGATGCGACACATTTTTGTCGGACAAAACACCACGATCGGCGGCGTCGTCCGTGACCAGAGCCGCCATGTCGGCAGCAAGCCTCTTGTCGAACACGGCACGCAATGGCGCCATGATCTTCCAGCCAAACGACAGCCGGATGTCCTCGATCACGCCGGACAATTCAACGGCTTTCGCGTCGGCCCTCGCATAACGGCGCTCGATGTCGACGATTCGCTCGAACGCTTGCGCATCGCGCTGCGTGAAGTCGCGACGCTCCGTTTCCAGAAGCGCTCGCAACCCCGCCAGCTCGTGGCTCATCTGCTGTTTGCTGTCGCTCCATTCTCGAGCTTTGCTCTCGAATTCGCGCCGTGCCGACTCGAGTTCAATGACGAGTCGGGACTCGCGCGCACTGGACTCGATCGCATTGATGCGCAATGCCGCCTCATGGCGCCGATTCACATCAAGCAGTTCATTTTCCAGTTGGCGCTCGCGCTTCAAGGCAAACTGCCGCAGCAATCGGTTGCGGCGCCGGATCAAACGCAGGCGCACCGAAAGCTGCCGCCGCTGCTCGGCGTGGCGCTGCTCGACAGTGCGTCGCGCAGCCCTTGCCTCGTGCAACGCGGCGGTGGCACGCTCCAGCGCCTGTGCATGAAGCGCAGCCGTCACTGCCTCGCGCCGCTCGGCGTGCGCCGCCTGCAGTGCCAATTCGGCCCGATGATCCTGCTGCTGCCGAATCATCTGATCGCGAGTTTCACGCAAGGCGGCCGATTCGCGCGAGGTGGCCGCTTCGGCACCGCGCAGCGCGTCGGCCAATACCGCATCGTGGGCGGCACCCGCCCTGATCAGTCGCGCACATTCATCGCGCAAGGTCTCGAGATGCCCGGCCATCAGCCGGTCATCGTCGCGATACGCCTCCCTCTCGCGCGAGTAGAGGCGTTCGAGACGATCCACTTCGTCGATCAGCCGATCATCGTGTCGTCCCGCGCCATCGGCCGACGATACCGTCCCGCGGGCCCGTCGCAGTTGCCCGGCCACCCCCGCAAGCGATTCCAGCGCCGCTGACTCCCTCGACCGAGCGCAGGCAAGCTGCCCTCGCAGTTCGCGAACCGCCGCGGCCGCCTCGTCCCGCAGTTCCGTTTCGCGCACCTGCAGGGTCTTCTGCATCTGCTCGGTGGTTTGCTGAAGGCGCTCATGCAACAAGCCGTGAAACGGCGCATTGGCTGTCCCATTCAGGCGAAACGCATCGAATACATTGGGCGGCGCGCCGAATGCCGCACGCAACTCAGGATGTTCCGCGCTCAGATAGAAACGATTCAGTCCGTCAAAATAGACTGCCTCGTAGCCCCGATCCAGGAGCAGTGCCTCCCACTTCTCGTGACTGAGCGTCTGCGTGAGCGGCAGCGTGCTTTCGATGACCACGATCCAGGGACGAGCCGGCGAATCCGCCCAACTTCGCAGTACCGACGATTCGAAACCCTCGACATCGATCTTGAGCCAGTGCACCTCGCGACCGGCATGCATCGCGAAGATCTCCGCCAGCGATACACAGGGCACGACGATCTCGGTCAGTTCGAAGCCGCGCTCTCGATGCCCCTCGGCAATCACCGGGTCGGCCGTCGAAATGCCGGTCCCGACGATCTCGAAGAAGTTCAGCACGCCGGATTGAGCCGCGACCGCAGCCTGGACCACCGTCTCGTCGGGCCGATGGGCTCTCAGCGCATTGGCATAGCGAGCAGTCGGTTCGACATGAATACCTCGCCATCCGCGCTCATAGAACACCAGACTGACCGAATCGACCAGCGGGTCCTGTGCACCGATATCGATGTAAAAGCCGCTATCGATGTGCGACAGCGCACGCCAGAGCATGACATCTTCAAAATTCTGGGCATAGGAAGTAATCATCTGTCCGCGTCCCAACCTTGACGAATCGACATCATTTCCAGGATATGCGCCTCCCCTGCGCAGTCATCCGACCCAATCCATCCAGCCGGCAATACCATGCCAGTTGCCCGCCAAGCAAATCGATCAGGAATCACGACCACCGCGATTCGACAAATCTGGCAATCCATTGGACGTCACGTCAGACGAAAGCATATCGCAGCGGACTTTCGTACCTGTGCGATATGCCGACCCTTAATTCTTATTTGAACGATTGGACGCCCGTCACGACAGGATAAGCAACCGAGAACACCAGATTTAAAACTTTCTGAAGTTCGGTAATCGGTGCATTCGATACGTACAGCAGATCCTTGTTATCCATCACGAAACTCTGTGCCGTGAAAAATGCGCTCGGATCTTTCAAATTCATGCGATAAATGACAGGCACCTTGCCATCCGCCGTGGTGCGTACCGGCTTGACGGGCCACGGCAACGCATTGGCGTCCTCCAGACGGAAGATGAACACGCCCTGTGCATCCGAGCGCGAATCCTCCAGGCCGCCTGCGCGTGCGATCGCCTGGGCCAGCGAGATGCCCTGTGCCTCGAAATTGATTTCCTGATTCTTGCCCGTCGCGCCGAGCGCGGTGAAGCTATAGGGTTGGTACAGCGCCGTGACCACGTCGCCGGCGTGCAGCGGCACATTCTGGCGCGGATCGCGAATCACGGTCTGCAACGGCAAGGACGCAACCTTGTCGCCCCGCGTGACCTGCAAGGTGATCTTGTCGATCGGCTGACGCACGCCGCCAGCACTGGCCAACGCATCGAGCAGACGCTCGCCTCGCGCCGACAACTGCATCCGGTTGCTCGAGACAACATCGCCCACCACGGTGACGTAGGAAGTTACGTTTCGTGACAGTTTCACCAGCACCTGGGGATCGTGCGCCATGTTCTTCAGGCGCAACGTGATGTCGCGTTCGAGCTGCGTCGGCGTCTTGCCCTGGGCCTTGACCGCGCCGACGAACGGTACGTTGATATTGCCGTCGCCGTCGATGGTCTGGTCGGGCAACACCGTCACCCGGGCATTGCTCGGCGCGCTCGCGCCACTGCTGCGCGTGTCGAGTTGCGCGGCGCCGAACAATGTCGCGGGCGGCGCCTCCCAGATCGACACCTCGATCGTGTCGCCGATACCCAACTGCTGGCGAAAGTGCGTATCGATACCCAGCGTGGTCGCGAAATCACCCTGTTCGCGTTCGGCATACAGCTGGCGCGCGATGGAATCGGTCAGGTCGACGACCTGGATTCCTGCCATGCCGGCCGTCGCCTCGGCGGACCCATTGCCGGATTGGACAATCGCGGAGCGGCTGGGCCCCGATGCCGGAATGGTTGAGCAGCCGACCAGCACACCGCTGACAAGGACCGAACACGTAACACAACGGAGCAAAAGCGACATGTGTTGCCAGGGGAACGGAAAATCTACGGATCTGAATTGTCGCACGTTAGTAGATGCAATAAACTAGTTTTTGCGGACCGAACCGAGCATAACCGTCCGGGACGACACGCTTGTAATAATTTGTACCGCAACCGTTTGCCACCCGAAACATCCATTAACGACATTCGAGTGACACAAATACTTCTCGACGTCACGCGTATCGTCACCCGCCGTCACGATGGCTTGATTCCCACCGGGGTCGACCGAGTCGGCCTGGCCTACGTCCGGAAATACGGCGACCACGCACTCGCTGTGCTCGGCGAGCAAGGTCGTTCGATCGTTCTGAGCCGGCGAGATTCCGAACGCCTGTTCGACCTGCTGCTCTCGACGCCGGGCTCGCGTGACCGCTGGGCGCTGCGCGGCATGGTTGCGCGCGCACTGACGAGCATGCTGAGCAGAACACGCTTCGAACATGCCGTCCTGCTTCATACCAGCCATTCCGGCATGGAGCACACACGCTACTACAGAGCCATGGCCGGCCGCAATGCTCGGTCGGTGTTCATGGTCCACGACCTGATTCCCTTGACTCACGCGGAATATTGCCGTCCCGGCGTCGAGCAGATGCATCGCCTGCGTATCCGCACGGCATTGCGACACGCAAGCGGGCTCATCGCGAACTCGCGGGCGACGCTGGATTCGATCGAACAGGAGGCACGGGCGGCCGGCCTGCCCACACCACCCTGCACGATCGCCCGTCTCGCGCCCGGCATCTCCGCGCACCAGCCCTGCCCCGACCCGATCGGCGAGCCCTACTTCCTCATGCTGGGAACCATCGAGCCGCGCAAGAATCATTGGCTGATGCTGCACGTATGGCGCAGCCTGGTCGAGCGCCACGGCGCGCGCGCGCCGAAACTCGTGATCATCGGACGTCGGGGCTGGGAATGCGAAAATGTCGTCGACATGCTGGAGCGATGTACACCGCTACGGCAGTTCGTCGTGGAGGAGTCCGAATGCAGCGACGAACGCCTGCATACGCTACTCCGGCATGCGCGAGCCCTGTTGTTTCCATCTTTCGTCGAGGGCTACGGCATGCCGCTCGTGGAGGCGCTCGCCTCGGGCGTTCCGGTGCTCGCGAGCAATCTCGACGTCTTTCATGAAATTGCCTCCGACACACCAGATTATCTCGATCCACTCGACGGCCCGGCATGGGCCGACCGGATCATGACGTATGCCGCCCCCGACAGCGAGGCACGACAGCAGCAGATGTCCCGCATCGAACAATTCGGCGCACCGACATGGAGCGCTCATTTCGCGTGCGTCGACAGCTTCATCGGCACACTCAGGTAGATGTCCGAATATCCAGCCCCGCTGTCCGGATCGACCGGCCCGCAGTTCGATGCGATCTACCTCGCGCACGGCTATCGTCTATTCGGCTGGTTGACCGGCCGAAGCCGGTGGCTCTGGCCCGAAGCTCGCGGCGGCCGCCTGCTGGCCACGGTCGCACGCCGGCTGCGGCCCGACACTCAGGCCGCCTACGCGGGGCCGATCGCGCCTCGCGCCTCGCTCGGCCTGGCACCGCTGTCTTGGTTCTCGATTCCGCTCGATCGCGGCCATGAGGACCCGCTCGGCGTTGCAATCGAGCAGGCCCTATCAGCCTCGGCGCCCCACGACGAGGCGCGCATGCAGGCCCTGATGCAGCGTCTGCTCGACAGCGATGCGCTGCATCTGCGCCGCAAGGCGGCCCAGCTACCCGATGCCGAGTTCATGGCAACGGCTCGACGGCGCATCCTCCTGATCGACGAGCGCTTGATTTCAGGATCCTCGCCACATACGTACAAAAGCCGCCGCATCGCCGACTTTCGCGCGATGGTCGACGACGCGCTTGCCAATCACCCCGATGCGGAATTCTGGCTGGCCCCTTCGTCGGATCCGGGTCACGGCCCGTGGTTGTCGTCCAGATGCGGCGTGCTCCCACGCGAATTGCGCGTGCTGCGCCCGGAATACTCGCTGCGCGCCTGGTTGCCGTATTTCAGCCAGGTGTATACGGTCGGCGCCGCCGAGGGAATGGGCGCGATTCTCGCGGATCGACCCACCTTCGTCTACGGCCGCCCCTACTACGCCGGCTGGGGCTTCACGACCGACCTTCACGCATTCCCGAAGCGGCACGCGCGACCGACATTAGCCGCCTGGTTCGACACGACTTTCATGCGGCTGACGCACTATCTCGACACCGAACGGGAGCAACTCGGCACACTGGAGCATGTGCTCGACGCGCTCCAGTTGCAATATCAGGTTGCCGAACGATTCCGCGAGCTCGACCATGTCGTCGGCCTGCGCTTCCAGTGGTGGAAGCGTCGCCTCGCAACCCCTTATCTTTCGGCGGGCGGCGGCACGCTCCGCTGGGCGCGCGGGATCGCCGACATCGGCCGGCACGAATGCGCGGCATTGTGGGGAGCGCGGCTGCGAGATGGTGCGCCACGAGACACGCGCCACTACCGCATCGAGGACGGCTTCATTCATTCCGCCGAACTGGGCTCCGACATGAGCCCGCCGTGCAGCCAGGTCATCGACGGCAGCAACCTCTATTTCGACGCCAGCGCCCCGAGCGACCTGACACGAATCCTGAACACGGCGGGCTTCGACGCCGCCGAACTCGCGCGTGCGGCAGCGCTACGCCGCAGCATCGTCGAATTCGGCATCACCAAGTACAACCTGGGTCGACACCGGCCCACCTGGCCCAGGCCCACGGACCGCCTCGTGATCCTGGTCCCGGGCCAGGTCGCGGACGACGCCTCGATCCGGCTCGGCACCGGCGCGGTCAACACCGCCGAAGGCCTGCTCGCGGCGGTGCGCGAACGGCGCCCGACAGACTACATCGTCTACAAGCCCCATCCGGATGTACTCTCGGGCAATCGCAACGGCTTGGTCCAGGCACAAAGCCTTGCCGACGTCGTCGACCTAGATTCCGACATCGTGTCCCTGATCGAAGCCGCCGACGAAGTACACACGCTCTCGTCGCTATCGGGCTTCGACGCCCTGCTGCGCGACAAGCCCGTATTCACCTACGGCCTGCCCTTCTATGCCGGCTGGGGCCTGACCGAGGACGCCATCAGCCCCCAGCCGTGGCGAGAGCGTGCATTGACACTGGACATGCTGACGGCCGGGACGCTGATACGCTATCCGATATATTGGAACTGGCGCCTGGCTCTTTATACTACGCCCGAGGCCGTGGTCCGGCGGCTGGCAACGGCCGCGAGGCGGCCGCTGCGCGCCCAGGGACGCAACTGGCGGCGCCCTGCCCTCAAGGCATTCCGCTGGATCACGAACGCGCTGATTCATCTCGGCTGGCGATATCGGCAAGCCGGGCATCGACGGAATTCACTCGTACGACGCATCGAATAAGACTCGCGTTGCAGCGAAACGACGCATCTGGACAATCCGCAATCGTTGACAGTATTCACATCCGAGATTCAGACATGAGCATCTTCCCGGTAATTTTGTGCGGCGGCAGTGGTACGCGACTCTGGCCGATGTCGCGCGGCGGATACCCCAAGCAGTATCTCAAGTTGACCGGCGACGATACGCTGATCCAGCAGACAGCCCTGCGCGTACGTCGTTTGCCGGGTGCCGCTCAACCCATCATCCTGACCAACAACGAGCAACGCTTCCTGGTCGCCGAGCAACTGCGGCAGGTCGGCATCGAACCGTCGTCGATTGTCCTGGAACCCGTCGGCCGCAACACGGCACCCGCGATCGCGGTGGCCGCGCACATGGCCCTGAAGGAGTCGCCGGATGCGCTACTGCTGGTCCTGCCGTCCGACCACGCCATCCGGAACCAGGCCGCCTTCGCTGCGGCGGCGCAAGCGGCGGCAGCGGTCGCGAGCAATGGCTACCTGGTCACCTTCGGCATCCCCCCAGACCGCGCTCATACGGGATTCGGCTATATCCGCCGCGGCAAGCCGTTCGACGATGGTGCGCAAGCCCACTGCGTGGACGCCTTCGTCGAAAAACCCGACATGGCCACCGCGGAAGAATTCGTCAGGTCGGGCGAGTACTACTGGAACAGCGGCATGTTCATGCTGAAGGCATCGACCTATCTGCAGGAGCTGCAGCGGCTCGAGCCCGAGATCGCACGGCTGTCGCAGGCAGCGCTCGAGGGCGCGTCGCACGACAACGATTTCGTTCGGCTCGACCCGGCCGCGTTCGCGGCAAGCCCCAACATCTCGATCGACTACGCCGTGATGGAACGGACCGAGCATGCCGCCGTCGTTGCCACCGACAATCTCGGCTGGAACGACATCGGTTCGTGGGGCGCCTTGGCCGATCTCGCCGAAACCGACGAGAATGGCAACACCGTGATCGGCGACGTGTTCTGCGAATCGACCAGCAATTCGTATGTCCGCGCCGAACACCGGATGGTAGCCACGATCGGCGTCGACAACCTGGTCGTGGTCGAAACCGCCGATGCCGTCCTGGTAGTCCATCGCGATCACGTACAGGACGTGAAAAAAGTCGTTGAGCAGCTCAATGCCTCCGGGCGCCACGAGTCCGTCACGCATCGGCGCGTGGTACGTCCCTGGGGCGCTTACGAGGGCATCGACGAGGGAGACCGCTTCCAGGTCAAGCGCATCGTGGTGAACCCATCGGCACAGCTGAGCCTGCAGATGCATCACCATCGTGCCGAGCACTGGATCGTCGTGAAAGGCACGGCGCTCGTCACGAACGGCGACAAGGAAATCCTGTTGACGGAGAACCAGTCCACCTATATCCCGCTTGGCGCAACCCACCGTCTGCGCAATCCCGGCAAGATCCCGCTGGAGCTGATCGAGGTCCAGTCCGGCGCGTACCTCGGCGAGGACGACATCGTTCGCTTCGAGGACAACTACGGGCGCGCGCCCGCGAAGTAAACGCCCGGGCGCATCGCGATGCCGCCCGTGCCCGGGCTCGCGCGCGGCGGCCGACATAACGCCGGGATTCCTGCATACACATCGTGAACGCGCATCCGCGCTCGTCCCCCACCACCGAACCAGGCAGATTATGAGCACGACACACTACAAAGAACTCGAGCGTCGCATCGCGGCACTGGAAGCCCATGCAATGTCCCGCACGGCCGTCAAGGAAATGATTCGGGAAAGCATCCTCGTGCCCTCGCTCGAGCGCCCCACGATGCTGGAGAGCGATCCGTTCATGGCCTATACGAACGTCAGCTCGCTCGACTTCACGCATCCGCGCTACGCGCAGCTCTGCAAGCTCATCTATCAAACGCCGACCTGGCACCGCAAGCAGTGGGAATACATCTACATCCTGCACCAGCTGCTGGAGGCAAACATCCTGCGCCCCGGCACCCGCGGTATCGGTTTCGGTGTCGACGCGGAACCACTGCCGTCAGCCTTCGCCCAGCTCGGTTCGGCCGTGCTGGCGACCGACGCGCCCGCGGCGATCAAGATGGCCGGCGGCTGGCTCGCGAACCACGACAATTATCGTCCGCTCGATCGCCTGCATTTCGGCTGGATTCCTGAGTCGCTGTTCCGCGAACGGGTGAACTTCACCGAATGCAACATGAAGGACATCGATTCGAGTTTCTCGGGCTACGACTTCGCCTGGTCGTCCTGCTGCCTGGAACACCTAGGCACGCTGGAAGCCGGACTCGATTTCGTCATGAACAGCGTCGAAAAGTGCCTGCGCATCGGCGGCATCGCGGTCCACACCACGGAGCTGAATCTTTCGTCCGACGTCGATACGGTCGAGGCCAGCGACGAGACCGTGCTCTATCGTCGACGCGATCTCGAAGCCTTCGTCGAGCGCATGCGCGAACGCGGCCATGACGTGCAGCCGATCCGCGTCGGGCCGGCCGCCACCGCCCTCGACTTCCACGTGGACGTGCCGCCTTACAGCCCGAATCCTCACCTGCGCCTGAAGCTGGCGGGATTCGTCACGACTTCGGCGGGCCTCGTGATTCGACGCGGTCGCTGATGCCTGGCGGACATCCTGTCCTGGACAGGATGTCCGCCACGGCACCGCGGAACGGATCTCAAGCAGCGCTGTCGAGCCGGCTCCGTCCTCAGCAATGCAATGCGTCAGGCAGGAGGAATTCCATGTGCCGCTGGCTAGCCTACACCGGTAACCCGATCCCGCTCGAGACCGTCCTGTTCCGCGCCCGTCATTCACTGATCGACCAAAGCCTGCACTCGCGCCTGGGCGCCACCACCACCAACGGCGACGGCTTCGGCATCGGCTGGTACGGCCGCCCGGACGAGATCCCGTTCCGCTACCGCTCGGTCCACCCCGCCTGGAACGACCGCAACCTGCGCGAGGCCGCGCGCGCGATCCACTCGCCGCACTTCGTCGCGCATATCCGCGCCGCCACCGACACGCCGATCCAGGAAAGCAACTGCCACCCGTTCCGCCACGGCCGCTGGCTGTTCGTCCACAACGGCCTGATCCGGCGCTACCACCGGCTGCGCCACGACCTGATGATGCGCATCGATCCCGTGCTGTTCCCCTCGGTCGAGGGCTCGACGGACTCCGAAGTGATGTTCCACCTGGCACTGACCTTCGGGCTGGAACACACGCCGCTGCCGGCGCTGGAGCGGATGGCCGGCCTCATCGAGGAAACCGCGGCCCGGCACGGCGTGGCGCAGCCGATCAACATGACCGTCTGCGCCACCGACGGCGAGCAGGTGGTGGCGGTGCGCTACTCCAGCGAGCACCAATCGCGCACGCTGTTCCACAGCACCTCGTTCCGCCATCTGCATGAGCTCTATCCCGACGATCCGCGCATCGCCGCGGTCGGCGACGACGGCTTCCTGGTGCTCTCCGAGCCGCTGGTCGACCTGCCCGACGCCTGGGAGGAGATTCCCGAAAGCACCGCGATCGTCTCGCGCCACGGCGAGGTCGCGCAGTTCCCCTTCGTGCCGCGCGCGCCGCGCAACGGCAACAACGGCAATCACTTCCACCGCGGCTGAAGCGGCATGCGCGGTGCTGGCGCCGGCCCGCGCGTGATGGCGTGGCCGGCTTGCCGCGTGCGCGTCGGGCGAGGTATAAAGGCCGGCCCGGCGCATGTCGCGCCCCTATTTCCTCCCCCGGAGAACCCATGCTGGATATCGCAACCGCTCAGCAGTTCCTGATGACGCGCGGCCTCGATTTCGGCCTCAAGGTGATCGCCGCGATCGCGCTATGGATCGTCGGCCGCTGGCTGATCCGCCTCGCCACGCGCCTGCTGAGCCGGCTCGTGCAGCGCAGCGGCAAGGTCGACACCACGCTCGCCTACTACCTCTCCTCGGTGGTCAGCGTGCTGCTGACGATCGTGCTGATCCTCGCGATCCTGCAGGTGTTCGGCGTGCAGACCACCTCCTTCGCGGCGCTGCTGGCCGGCATCGGCCTGGCGGTCGGCACCGCCTGGGGCGGCCTGCTGGCCCACTTCGCGGCCGGCGTGTTCCTGCAGGTGCTGCGCCCGTTCAAGGTCGGCGACTCGATCGCGGCGGCCGGCGTGACCGGCACCGTCAAGGAGCTGGGCCTGTTCAGCACCACCATCCTGACCGGCGACAACGTGGTGACCATCGTCGGCAACAACAAGATCTTCTCGGACAACATTGCCAACTACAGCGCGACGCCGCATCGGCGCGTGGACCTGACCGCCAAGATCGCCAACGGCGTCGACCCGGTCGAGGCAATCGCAAAGCTGCGCACGGCGATCACCGCGATCCCGAACGTGATGTCGGCGCCCGCGCCCGACATCGGCATCCTGCAGCTCACCCCCGAGGGCCCGCTGTTGTTCGTGCGTCCCAACACGCCGCCCGCCACCTACTGGCAGGTCTATTGCGACGCGCATCGCGTGATCATCGAGACCTTCCGCGAGGCCGGCTACCCGACGCCGGAAACGCCGACCATCCAGCGCACGGCGAGCTGAACCCCGCCGCGGTGCCGCGGAAACGACAACGCCCGCTCGATCCACGAGCGGGCGTTGTTTCGAGTACCGCCGCAGCGGACCGCCGGAGCCCAGCGGCTGACGGGCGCTGGCTCAGCCGCGGCCGCCGCCCGCGCGCTGCGCGCCCGAGCGGCCGCGCAGCAGCTTCCAGACCCCGCCGATCAGCACCGGCACGGCCGCCGCGCCGATCCCCACCAGCACGATCACGTTCAGGTACTGGCGGATGAAGGGAATGTTGCCGAAGAAGTAGCCGAGCAGCACCAGCAGCAGCACCCACAGCAGCGCGCCGGCCACGTTGAAGAACTGGAAGCGCGCGAAACGCATCATCGACACGCCGGCCACGAAGGGCGCGAAGGTCCGCACCACCGGGATGAAGCGCGCCAGCACCAGGGTCTTGCCGCCGTGGCGCTCGTAGAAATCATGGGTCTTCTGCAGCGCGGCGCGATCGAGGAAGCGCTCCAGCACGGGGATGTGCGTATCGAACACCTTGGGCCCGATAGCACGGCCGATCAGGTAGTTCACGGTATTGCCGGCGGTGGCCGCCACCAGCAGCAGCACGATCAGCCCCGCCAGGCTCATCTCGCCCGAGGCCGCGAAGGCGCCCGCGATGAACAGCAGCGAATCGCCGGGCAGGAAGGGCAGGATCACCAGGCCGGTTTCGCAGAACACGATCAGGAACAGCACCAGGTACACCCAGGCGCCGTATTGCCGGATGAACTGGCCCAGGAACGCATCGATGTGCAGAACCAGACCGAAAAAGTGAATCAGCGTATCCAAATGCGTTTCCTTCGATTTCGAGACATGACGGGAACGATGGCGCCGGGCTGCGGCGCGACCGCGGAATGATACCGAAAGAACCTGAGGGTTCCGTGAAAAAAGCCCCCGGAGGCGGCGCCCGGTGCGGCGGCGACAGCCTCGCTATAATCGCGGCATGTCCGAATTCACCGATTCCGCCGCCGACGACGCCAGCGCTGCCGCGCCCGCCCCCAGCCCGCGCCCGCTGCGCGCGATCCAGCCGCTGCCCGACCAGCTGATCAGCCAGATCGCGGCCGGCGAGGTGGTCGAGCGCCCCGCCTCCGTGGTCAAGGAGCTGCTGGAGAACGCGATCGACGCCGGCGCCAGCAGCCTGCGCATCGTGCTCGAGGAAGGCGGCGTCAAACGGATCTCGATCACCGACGACGGCTGCGGGATTCCCGCCGACGAACTGCCGCTCGCGCTGATGCGCCATGCCACCAGCAAGATCCGCTCGCTGCACGAGCTCGAGTCGGTCGCCACGCTGGGCTTTCGCGGCGAGGCGCTAGCCTCGATCGCCTCGGTCGCCGAGATGTCGATCACCAGCCGCACCGAGGACGCCGCGCACGCCACCCGCATCGACGCCGATACGGGCGCGCTCTCGCCCGCGGCCGGCACGCGCGGCACCACCATCGAGGTGCGCGAACTCTACTTCAACACGCCGGCGCGCCGAAAGTTCCTGAAAAGCGAGCAGACCGAATTCGGCCACTGCCTGGAAATGATCCGCCGCGCGGCGCTGGCGCGGCCCGAGGTGGCGATCTCGGTGCTGCACAACGGCCGTGCCGTCGAGCACTGGAACGCCAGCGAGCCGGCGGTGCGTGTCTCGAAGATCCTCGGCGAGGGTTTCGCCACCGCCCACCTGCCGCTCGACGAGCGCGCCGGGCCGCTGGCCGTCTACGGCTGCGCGGGCCTGCCGACCGCCAGCCGCGGCCGCGCCGACCAGCAATATTTCTTCGTCAACGGCCGCTTCGTGCGCGACAAGCTGCTGACTCACGCGGTGCGCGCCGCCTACGAGGACGTGCTGCACGGCGATCGCTACCCGTCCTACGTGCTGTTCCTCGACCTGCCGCCCGAGGCGGTCGACGTGAACGTGCATCCTTCGAAGATCGAGGTGCGTTTCCGCGATTCGCGCTCGATCCACCAGTATGTGTTCCATGCCGTGCAGCGCGCGCTGGCGCGGCACGCCGGTGCCTCGCCGGAAACCACCGCGGGCGGGCACGCCGCGCACCTCGCGCCGGCCCAGCCGGGCAGCCCGGCCTCGTTCGAGCGCACGCCGCTTGGCGCGGGCGCCGGCTCGGAAGGCGGCGAGGCGGGCAGCGAGGCTGGCGGCACGGCATCGGCCGACGGCGCGGGCGGCTTCGGCGGCGGCGCCTCGGGCGGCTTTGGCGCCTCCCGCTTCGGCGCTGGGGCCTCCAGCAGCGGTGGTTTCGGCGGTGGCGGTGCTGGCGGCGGCAGCGCCCGCCCGGTTTCGGGCAACACCTGGATGCGCCAATCGCGCATGACGCAAGGCACCCTGCCCGTCGCGCAGCCGCTCGCGCTCTACGACGCCCTGTTCGGCCGCAAGGCCGGCAAGGCCGGCGACGGCAGCGCGGGCGCGAGCGTGGCCGAGCCGGCCCCGGCACCGTTCGGCGCGACGCCGGGCAGCCTGCCCGCCGGCGGCGCGCACGACCAGCAGCCGCTCGGCTTCGCACTCGGCCAGGTCCACGGCATCTACGTGCTGGCGCAGAACGCGCAGGGCCTGGTGATCGTGGACATGCACGCGGCGCACGAGCGGATCCTCTACGAGCAGTTCAAGACCGCGCTGGCCAACCGCAGCATCGCGGTGCAGTCGCTGCTGCTGCCGGTGACGATCACGGCCACGCCGGTCGAGATCGGCACCGCCGACGAGGAGCGCGAGACGCTCGACGCGCTCGGCTTCGACCTGGCGATGCTCTCGCCCACCACGCTGGCGATCCGCGCCGTGCCGGCCCTCCTGAAGGATGCGGACTTGCCGACGCTGGCGCGCGCGATCCTGGCCGACCTGCACGAATTCGGCGGCTCGCGCGTGCTGACCGAGCGCCAGCACGAGTTACTGGGCACGCTGGCCTGCCATCACGCGGTGCGCGCGAACCGGCGTCTCACGCTCGACGAGATGAACGCGCTGCTGCGCCAGATGGAGGCGACCGAACGCGCCGACCAGTGCAACCACGGCCGCCCGACCTGGTACCAGCTCACGCTCGGCGATCTCGACCGCCTGTTCATGCGCGGACAATGAACATGACGAACCGTCGCGCGCCGCTCACGGTGGCGTGCCTGCTGGGCCCGACCGCCTCGGGCAAGACCGCCGCGGCGCTGGCGCTGGCCGAGCACCTGCCGATCGAGATCGTCAGCGTCGACTCGGCCCTGGTCTATCGCGGCATGGACATCGGCACCGCCAAGCCCAGCCGCGAGGAACGCGAGCGCGTGCCGCACCACCTGATCGACATCATCGACCCGGCCGCCGCCTACTCGGCCGCCGAATTCCGTGCCGACACGCTGCGCCTGGTCGAGGAGATCATCGCGCGCGGGCGCATCCCGCTGCTGGCGGGCGGCACCATGCTCTACTACAAGGCGCTCACGCAAGGGCTCAACGCCCTGCCGGCCGCCGATCCCGAACTGCGCGCGCGACTCGACGAGGACGCCGCGCGCGAGGGCTGGCCGGCGCTGCATGCGCGGCTCGCCGGGGTCGACGCGGCCACCGCCGCGCGGCTCGCGCCGAACGACGCGCAGCGCATCCAGCGCGCGCTCGAGGTGTTCATGCTGAGCGGGCAGCCGATGTCGGCGCTGCTGGCGGCGCCGCGCGAGGACGCGGCGGCCGCTCGCTACCGTTTCGTGCCGGTGGCGCTCGAACCGTCGGACCGGGCGGTGCTGCACGCGCGCATCGCCACGCGCTTCGACGCGATGCTCGCGGCCGGTTTCATCGACGAGGTGGAACGGCTGCGCCGCCGCGAGGACCTGCACCTGGGCCTGCCCTCGATGCGCTGCGTCGGCTACCGGCAGGCCTGGGAATACCTGGACGGCGCGACCGATCACGCGACCATGCGCGACAAGGGCGTGTTCGCGACGCGCCAGCTCTGCAAGCGGCAGCTCACCTGGCTGCGCTCGATGCCGGAGCGGGTGGTGGTCGACTGCTGCGCCGAGGATGCGCCGGCGCGCGCGGTGGCCGCGCTCGAGCGCGTGCTGGAGGCGAACGCCGGCTAACGCCCGGCTCCGCTCGATTCGATCCGCCAAACGAAAAGGGCCGCGATTCGAAATCGCGGCCCTTCGTATTCCTGCCGGGTGGATGGACGATCGGCGGCACCGCAACGCGCCGCCCGGTTCGTCCTTCCGCTACCTCAGACAACCACCGTCTGCGCCTCGCCTTCGCGGCTCGCGCGCACGCGGCCGATCTTCCAGACCTGCTCGCCGGCGGCGCTCAGTTCCGCCACGGCCGCGTCGGCATCGGCGGCCGACACGATCACGGCCATCCCGATCCCGCAGTTGAACACGCGGTGCATTTCCGCGTCGGCCACGCCGCCGTGCTCCTGCAGCCACTGGAACAGCGGCGGCAGGGTCCAGGCGCGCTGGTCGAGCTCGGCCGTCAGGCCTTCGCGCAGCACGCGCGGGATGTTCTCGACCAGGCCGCCGCCGGTGATGTGGGCCATGCCCTTGACCGTCAGCTTGGCCATCAGCGCGAGCAGCGGCTTGACGTAGATGCGGGTCGGCGCGATCAGCGCGTCGGCCAGCGTGCGGCCGTCGAACGGCGCGTTCAGGTCCGGGTTGGCGCGCTCGATGATCTTGCGCACCAGCGAGAAGCCGTTCGAGTGGATGCCGCTCGAGGCCAGGCCCAGCACCACGTCGCCCTCGGCGATGGTGCTGCCGTCGATGATCCTGCTCTTCTCCACCGCGCCGACCGCGAAACCGGCCAGGTCGTATTCGCCGTCCGGGTACATGCCCGGCATTTCCGCGGTCTCGCCGCCGATCAGCGCGCAGCCCGACAGTTCGCAGCCCGTCGCGATGCCCTTGATGACGGTGGCCGCGGTATCGACGTCGAGCTTGCCGCAGGCGAAGTAGTCGAGGAAGAACAGCGGCTCGGCACCCTGCACCAGGATGTCGTTGACGCTCATCGCCACCAGGTCCTGGCCGACCGTGTCGTGGCGGTTCAGGTGGAAGGCCAGCTTGAGCTTGGTGCCCACGCCGTCGGTACCCGACACCAGCACCGGCTCCTGGTAGCGCTTGGGCACCTCGAACAGCGCGCCGAATCCGCCGATCCCGCCGAGCACGCCGTCGCGCAGCGTTTTCTTCGCAAAGGGCTTGATCTTGTCGATGAGGGCATCGCCCGCGTCGATGTCGACGCCCGCGTCACGGTAGGAAAGACTTTGGGCGTCGGGAGCGGATTTCGGAGAAGTCATGGGGGAATGCGAGAAGGTCGGTAAAATGCGATTTTACCCGAAGCCGGACGCCCGGCCGAATTCCCGCGCCGATCTTTCGACGGAAACCATCGTGTCCGAATCGTCCCCGTTTTCATCGCCGTTCGCGCGGCCGCCGGCCAGCACCGGCGCGATGCCGCGCCAGCCAGGGCCGGCCCGTGCCGGCGGCATGTCGACGACGACGGACGCGGCCGCGAAACGAAGCCCGGCACGTGCCTGCCGCCGTCGCCCGGCACCCGCCCGGCCCGCCCGACGTTGGGCCGCCACGACAGCCGCGCGGCGCCACGGCTCCGATCGCTTCCCCCTGCCTGCCGCCGCACGGCGCGAGCCCGACCTCAACCGCCCCGCATCGTGACCGCCACCCGTCAACTGACGCTCGACCTCGGCACCCCGCCGCCGCGTACCTTCGAGAACTTCACCATCGGGGCCAACGACGAGCTCGTCTCGCGGCTGCGCCGGCTCGATCTGGCGCTCGCGGCGGGCCCGGTGGCCGACCGCTCCTTCTATGTCTGGGGCGAGGCCGGCAGCGGCCGCAGCCACCTGCTGCAGGCGCTGGTCTACGACACCTCCTACGGCAGCGCGCGCTACCTGACGCCGCAAAGCCCGCTCGGCGCGATCGCCTTCGACCCGCGCGTCTCGCTGTACGCCGTCGACGACATCGACGCGATGAGCGACAACCAGCAGATCGCCCTGTTCAACCTGTTCAACGAGGTGCGCGCCCACCCGTCCAGCGCCTTCGTCGGCGCGGGGCCGGCCGCGCCGCTCGCGCTCGACGTGCGCGAGGACCTGCGCACGCGCCTGGGCTGGGGCCTGGTGTTCCATCTCGCGCCGCTGTCCGACGCCGACAAGGCGGCGGTCTTCAAGCGCGCCGCGCGCGACCGCGGCATCGCCATCGCCGACGACGTGCCCGCCTACCTGCTCACGCACTACCGGCGCGACATGCCGAGCCTGATGGCCCTGCTCGACGCGCTCGACCGCTTCTCGCTCGAACAGAAACGCGCCGTCACGCTGCCGCTGCTGCGCACGCTGCTGGCCACGCTGGAGCGCGAGGCGGGCGGTTCCGGCCAGATCAAGTAGCTTCAAGTAAAATGCCCCTCCATGACAAATCTGGCACTCTTTGACCTCGATCACACCTTGATCCCGACCGACAGCGACCACGAATGGGGTCGCTTCATGATCAAGCTCGGTCTCGTCGACGCGGAAAGCTTCAAGCGTCAGAACGACCGTTTCTACGCCGACTACAAGGCCGGCACGCTCGACATCCACGCCTACCTGGCCGCCGCGCTGGCGCCGCTGGCGAAGCACCCGCGCGCGCAACTCGACGCCTGGCACGAGCAGTACATGCAGGAAGTGATCCGCCCGGCGATGCTGCCGGCCGCGCTCGAGCTGGTGCGCCGGCATCGGGAGGCGGGCGACCTCTGCTGCATCGTCACCGCCACCAATGCCTTCGTGACGCGCCCGATCGCCGATGCCTTCGGCGTCGAGACCCTGATCGCCTGCGAGGTCGAGACGGTCGACGGCCACCCGGCCTCCGACCTCACCGGCCGCGCCACCGGCATGCCGAGCTTCCGCGAGGGCAAGATCGCGCGCACCGAGGCCTGGCTCGCCTCGCTCGGCAAGAGCCTGGCCGATTTCGAGCGCAGCTACTTCTACAGCGACTCGCACAACGACATCCCGCTGCTCGCGAAAGTCACCGACCCGGTCGCGACCAACCCCGACGACACGCTGCGCACGCATGCCCGCGAGCAGGGCTGGCGCATCCTCGATCTATTCCAACCTTCGTGATCAAGAAACTCATCCGCAAGCTGCTCGGGCAGGACGATAGCGCCGCCCGCGACGATTCCGCCCCCGCCGAGGCCGCGCCGTCCGAACGCGCCGCCCCGCGCGCGCCGGCCACCGCCACCAAAAAAGCGAGCGCGCAGAAGCAGGCCGCGCGTGACGCCGCGAAAGTGGCCGAGCGGCGCACCGACCCCACCATCGTGCCGGCCGCCGTGCACGGCATCGATCCCTCGCTGATCTCGCGCAACGCGGTCCGTGTGACCGACACGCTGCAGCAGGCGGGTTTTCGCGCCTTCATCGTCGGCGGCGCGGTACGCGACCTGCTGTTCGGCATCGCGCCCAAGGATTTCGACGTCGCCACCGACGCCACCCCGACCGAGGTGCAGCGCCTGTTCCGCCGCGCGCGCCTGATCGGGCGCCGCTTCCAGATCGTGCACGTGCAGTTCGGCCAGGAGCTGATCGAGGTCTCGACCTTCCGCGCGCTGGTCGACGCACCGGCCGAGGCACCGCCCGCCGACGCGCCGCCGCCGCGCCGCATGAAGCGCGACGAGCTGGACCGGCGCACCCACGCGGTGGACGCCAGCGGCCGCGTGCTGCGCGACAACGTCTGGGGCGAGCAGCACGAGGACGCGGCGCGCCGCGACTTCACGATCAACGCGATGTATTACGACCCCGCGACGCAGACCGTGCTCGACTACCACGACGGCATGGCCGACATGCGCGCACGCTTGTTGCGCATGATCGGCGATCCGGCCACGCGCTACCGCGAGGATCCGGTGCGCATGCTGCGCGTGGTGCGCTTCGCGGCCAAGCTCGGCTTCAACATCGAGCCGCACACGCGCGATCCGATCAAGCCGCTGGCCGACCTGATCAACAACGTGCCGGCCGCGCGCCTGTTCGACGAGATGCTCAAGCTGCTGCTCTCGGGCCACGCGCTGGCCTGCCTGAAGCAACTGCGCGGCGAAGGCCTGCACCACGGGCTGCTGCCGCTGCTCGACGTGGTGCTCGAACAGCCCCAGGGCGAGAAGTTCATCACGCTGGCGCTGAACAACACCGACGCGCGCGTGCGCGCCGGCAAGTCGGTCTCGCCCGGCTTTTTGTTCGCGACCCTGCTCTGGCACGACATGCGCCAGCGCTGGAACCAGTACGTCGCCAACGGCGAGTTCCCGGTGCCGGCCCTGCAGCGCGCGATGGACGACGTGCTGGAGATGCAGACCGAGAAGCTGGCGATCCACAAGCGCTACTCGGCCGACATGCGCGAGATCTGGGGCCTGCAACTGCGCCTCGAGAAACGCTCGGGTCGCAGCGCGATCCGGCTGCTGGAACACCAAAGATTTAGAGCGGGGTATGATTTCCTCCTGCTGCGCTGCGAGTCCGGCGAACTGGACGAATCGGTGGCGCAGTGGTGGACGGATTTCATCGACGGCGATGCCGCGGCACGCGAGACGCTGCTCACCCAGGGCACGTCGCGCGACAAGGCGCCTGGCTCACCAGGGGCCGCCGGGCCCCGCAAGCGCCGCCGCCGCGGCGGCGCGCGCAACCGCCGGCCGGAAGACGGCGCCGCGCAGCCGCAACCGGCCGAAGCGCCGGATGCGGACGACTGAGCCGTCGGACGACGCAGGAAGTGGATGCCATGACGCTTGCTTATCTCGGCCTCGGCGCGAATCTCGGCGATGCGCGCCAGACATTGAAGGATGCGGTGGTCTGCCTCGCGCAGCAATGCGCGGTCACCGTGCTCGGCAAATCGAGCCTGTACCGGACGGCGCCGATCGACGCCGGCGGTGACGACTACTACAACTGCGCGGTCAAGATCGAGACGCGTCTGGCGGCCCGCGAATTGCTCAGGCTCTGCCAGCAGATCGAGCACCACTTCGGCCGCGAGCGGCCGTTCCACAACGCGCCGCGCACGCTCGACATCGACATCCTGCTGTACGGCGATCACACCATCGACGAACCCGACCTGGTGGTGCCGCATCCGCGCCTGACCGGGCGCGCCTTCGTGCTGGTGCCGCTGGTCGAGCTCGACCCGGCGCTGGCGATCCCGATCCACGGCCACGCGCAGGCCTTCCTGACCGCGGTGGCCGACCAGCGCATCGAGAAGGTGCAGACCTGCCAGTGCCTGATGGCGATGAAGGCCGCGAACGACAAAAGCCGCTGCCGATGAACGCGACCCCGCTGACCGTCACGCCGCCCGACCCGCGCCCGCCGCACCGCTACATCGCGATCGAGGGGCCGATCGGCGTAGGCAAGACCTCGCTGGCGGCATTGATCGCCGAACGCTGGGCGATGCGCCCCCTGCTCGAGCGACCGCAGGACAATCCTTTTCTCGAACGCTTCTATCGCGAGGGCGCGCGCTACGCGCTGCCCGCGCAGCTGTCGTTCGCGCTGCAGCGCGCGCAGCAGGCGCAGGAGCTGGCGGCCGCCCAGGCGGCGGGCCTGGCGATCGTGGCCGACTACATGCCGCAGAAGAACGAGATCTTCGCGCGCCTGACGCTGGGCGACGACGAATGGCAGCTCTATCGCGCACTGGCCGAGCGCGTCGACGTGCCGGCCCCGGCGCCGGACCTCGTGGTCTACCTGCAGGCCAGCCCCGAGGTCCTCTACGCGCGCATCCAGAAGCGCGGCATCGCGATGGAGCTGCAGATCGGCGACGCCTACCTGCGCTCGCTGTGCGACGCCTACAACGAATTCTTCTATCACTACGACCGCACGCCGGTCCTCACCGTCGCCGCGGAACACCTGAATCCGCTCGACTCGCCGGACGACCTTGCACTGCTGATGACGCGCATCGAGACCATGCGCGGCCGCAAGGAATCCTTCGTCAAGGGCGGCGCCGACCGCTGATCAGCGTCGTCGCGCCGCCTGTCTTTCCTCACGAACCGGATCTCCCATGACCTATCTCCAGGAATCGAGCCGCGCGGCCATCACCGTGCCCAAGCTGCAACAGATGCGCGCGGCCGGCGAGAAGATCGCGATGCTGACCTGCTACGACGCGAGCTTCGCCTCGCTGCTCGATCGCGCCGGCGTCGACGCGCTGCTGATCGGCGATTCGCTCGGCAACGTGCTGCAAGGCCAGACCACCACCCTGCCCGTCACGCTCGACGAGATCGCTTATCACACGGCCTGCGTGGCGCGCGCCCAGCCGCGCGCGCTGATCGTCGCCGACCTGCCGTTCGGCACCTACGGCACGCCCGAGCAGGCCTTCGAGAGCTCGGTCAAGCTGATGCGAGCCGGCGCGCAGATGGTCAAGCTGGAGGGCGGCGAATGGCTGGCCGAGACGGTGCGCTTCCTGGTCGAGCGCGCGGTGCCGGTCTGTCCGCACCTGGGGCTCACGCCGCAATCGGTGCACGCCTTCGGCGGCTTCAAGGTGCAGGGCAAGACCGAGGCGGGCGCGGCCCAGCTGCTGCGCGATGCCAAGGCACTGGAGCAGGCCGGCGCGCAGCTGATGGTGCTCGAGGCGGTGCCGACCCTGGTGGCCTCGGAGCTGACCGAACTCGTCAGCACGCCGACCATCGGCATCGGCGCCGGTCTCAACTGCTCGGGCCAGGTGCTGGTGCTGCACGACATGCTGGGCATCTTCCCCGGCAAGCGCCCGCGCTTCGTGAAGGACTTCATGCACGGCCAGCCGAGCATCCTGGCGGCCGTCGAGGCCTATGTGCGCGCGGTCAAGGACGGCAGTTTCCCCGGGCCCGAGCACTCGTTCTGAGTTCTCGGCAGGCCGGCACGGCGGCGATAAAAAAGCGCGGCACCCTCGAAAGGTGCCGCGCTTTTTCCTTGGCCGGTCGGCGCGTCGCGCCGCGCGTTCAGATCCGACGCAATCTCGCCTCGACCGCGCCGCGCAAGGCGTTGCAGATCAGCAGGCCATCGGCGCGCGCCAGCTCGTCCGGCCTCAGGACGCGCTCGCTCGCACCGAGCGCCGGGTCCGCCAGCAACGCACCGCGCATCACGCCCGGCAGCAGGCCGCTGGCCAGCGGCGGCGTGAACCAGCGGCCGTCGAGCTTCACGAAGACGTTGCTGCGGCCGCCCTCGGTCAGCTCGCCGCGCTCGTTGACGAACAGCATGTCGAAGGCACCGGCCGCCTCGGCCTCGCGCCAGGCGCGATCGTATTCGGCGCGGCGCGTGCTCTTGTGCGCGAGCAGCGGGTCCGAGGAGGCGGTCGGCGCGAAACCGTGCTCGGATGCCAGCAGCACCTCGATCACCGAAGCCGCCAGCGGCGCGAGCGGCGCCGACGTCAGTTCGAGCGAGCCATCCTTCGAGAGCGCCGCGCGCAGGCGATGCGGGCCGTCGGCGTCGAAACCGTCGACGCGCGCGCGGACCTGCTGCTCGATCGCGGCCGCGTCGAAGGCGAAGCCGAGCGCCTCGGCGCTGCCGCCCAGCCGCGCGAGATGGCGATCGAGATGACGCACGCCCTCGGCACGCGTCGCATACAGCGTTTCGAACAGTTGCAGGCCGGGATCGGCGTCGGTCAGGAAACGAGCCTTCAATTCGCACTCCGCGTATTCGTCAGGGGCACGGCTGTCGAGCACGATGCCCGCGCCGACGCCCATTGTACCGGCGCGATATCCATCGACGCTTGGCGCCTCGAGCGTCAGCGTGCGGATCGTCACCGCCAGGCAGAAGTCGCCGCAAGCGCCCGCCGGCGCCGCGTCGAGCCAGCCCAGCATGCCCGTGTAGAGCCCGCGCGGCGTCGATTCGATCGCGTCGATCAGCGCCATGGTGCTGTGCTTGGGCGCGCCCGTGATCGAGCCGCAGGGGAACAGCGCGCGCAGCATATCGGCGAAACCCGTCTCGGGCCGCGCCTCGGCCTCGACGGTCGAGGTCATCTGCCAGACCGAGGCATAAGGCTCGACCGTGAACAACGCCGGCACGCGCACCGAACCGGTACGCGCCACGCGCGAGACGTCGTTGCGCAGCAGGTCGACGATCATCAGGTTCTCGGCGCGATTCTTCGCATCGCCGGCCAGGAATTCGGCAGCATGCGCATCGGCGGCCGGGTCGGCCGAGCGCGGCGCGGTGCCCTTCATCGGCCGCGTGCGCAGCCGCGTGCCCTGCTTCTCGACGAACAGCTCGGGCGAGCAGGACAGGATCCAGCGCCCGCCCGGCAGCGCGACCAGCGCGCCGTAGCGCACCGCCTGGCGCGCGCGCAGCCGCCGATACAGCGCCGGCGGCGAGCCCCAGGCGTCGAAGCCGAGCCGGTAGGTGTAGTTGACCTGGTAGGAATCGCCGGCGCGCAGCGCGGCGTGGATCGCGTCGATCGCCGCATCGAACTCGGCGCGCGTGACGCTCTTGCGCAGGCGCGCGATGCCGGCCGGCGAAGGCTCGGCCGCCGCGCCGTCGCGCGCGGCGAGCCAGGCATCGGCCTCGTCGCGCGACAGTCGCGTGAGCGTGGAGAACAGCAGGAAGCGCAGCGGCGCGTCGCCGGCCTGGCCGCGTTCGAGATTGCGGCCGAACTCGTAGTCGCCGAGCACCACTGCATGCAGGCCGCGCGCGAGATCCTCGGCCACCGCCGCGCAGCAGGCGTCGAGCCGCGCCGGATCGGTGCACACGTGCTCGTGCGAGAAGCCCATGTACAAACGACTCGACCGCGCAGCCGCGGTCGAGTCGCAATCGTCGAGGAGCGCGAACGGCGCGCCCTCCCGCACGTCCATCATCTCGCCGGCACCGCTGTCGTCACTCGAAGAAGCTCTTCACGCGATCGAACCAGCTCTTGCTCTGCGGGCTGTGGCGCCCGCCGCCCTCGGCCAGCGACTGCTCAAACTGACGCAGCAGATCGCGCTGTCCGTCGGTCAGCTTGACCGGCGTCTCGATCTGCACGTGCACGTAGAGATCGCCGGCGATGCTCGAGCGCAGGCCCTTGATGCCCTTACCGCGCAGACGGAAGGTCTTGCCCGACTGCGTGCCTTCCGGCACCGTGAACGAGGCGCGGCCGGCCAGCGTCGGCACCTCGATCTCGCCGCCCAGCGCCGCGGTGGTGAACGGAATCGGCATCTGGCAGTGCAGGTCGTCGCCATCGCGCTCGAACACCGAGTGCTGCTTGATGTGGATCTCGACGTAGAGATCGCCGGAGGGCCCGCCGTTGATGCCGGGCTCGCCGTTGCCGGACGAGCGGATCCGCATGCCGTCGTCGATCCCGGCCGGGATCTTGACCTCGAGCGTCTTGGTTTCCTTCACCTTGCCCGAGCCGTGGCAGTGCACGCAGGGCTCGGGGATGTAGGTGCCGGTGCCATGGCACTTCGGGCAGGTCTGCTGGATGCTGAAGAAGCCCTGCGACATGCGCACCGTGCCCTGGCCGTGACAGGTCGGGCAGGTGTCGGGCTTGGTGCCCGGCTTGGCGCCGCTGCCATGGCAGATCTCGCAGGAGACCCAGCTCGGCACGCGGATCTGCGTGTCGTAGCCGTGCGCGGCCTGCTCCAGCGTGATCTCCATGCTGTAGCGCAGGTCGGCGCCGCGATACACCTGCGGGCCGCCCCGGCCGCCGCGGGCGCCGCCGCCAGCGGCCTGCCCGAAGATATCGCCGAAGATGTCGCCGAAGGCATCGGCGAAACCGCCGAAGCCCTGCGCGCCGGCACCGCCCATGTTCGGATCGACGCCCGCGTGGCCGTACTGGTCGTAGGCGGCTCGCTTCTGCTCGTCCGAGAGCATTTCATAGGCTTCCTTCGCCTCCTTGAAACGCTCTTCCGCATCCTTGCTGTCCGGATTGCGGTCCGGGTGGTACTTCATCGCGAGCTTGCGATATGCCTTCTTGATTTCGTCGTCGCTCGCATTCTTCGCGACGCCCAGAACCTCGTAGTAATCCCGTTTCGCCATATCGGTTCAATGCCGCCACGCGCTCGGCACGGGCGGCTCCTCTCGCTTCCAGTAAAGTCTTGCGACCGTGGAACGGCGCTCGCGCGCCGCCCCGCCATAAAACGAATGTGCCCGGAGGGCCGCGAGGCCCGCCAGGCGCAGGGTGATCCGGTCCGTCCGGCAGTGACGGACCGAATCGGTAGCGGCCGTGCCGCGCGGCACGGCCGCGGCCCGACTCAGTCCTTCTTCACTTCCTTGAAGTCCGCGTCGACCACGTCGTCGGCGGCGTTCGCGGCACCCGCCTGGGCACCCTCGGCCGCGCCGGCACCGGCGGCGGCGCCTGCCTGCTGGGCCTGCATGTCGGCGTACATCTTTTCGCCGAGCTTCTGCGAGGCCTGCGACAGCGCTTCCACCTTCGCGTCGATCGTCGCCTTCTCGGCCGAGCCGTCCTTCAGCACGTCTTCCAGCTCCTTGAGCGCGGCCTCGATCTTCTCCTTCTCGCCTGCGTCGAGCTTGTCGCCGTACTCGGCCACCGCCTTCTTGGTGCTGTGGACCAGCGCATCGCCCTGGTTGCGCGCATCGGCACGCTCACGCAGCTTCTGGTCTTCCGCGGCGTTCGCCTCGGCGTCCTTGATCATCTTGTCGATCTCGGCGTCCGACAGGCCCGAGTTCGCCTTGATGGTGATCTTGTTTTCCTTGCCGGTCGCCTTGTCCTTCGCGCCGACGTGCAGGATGCCGTTCGCGTCGATGTCGAAGCTCACCTCGATCTGCGGCACGCCGCGCGGTGCCGGCGGGATACCTTCCAGGTTGAACTCGCCGAGCAGCTTGTTGCCGGCCGCCATCTCGCGCTCGCCCTGGTAGACCTTGATGGTCACCGCGCCCTGGTTGTCGTCCGCGGTCGAGTAGACCTGGGCGTGCTTGGTCGGGATCGTGGTGTTCTTGTTGATCATCTTGGTCATCACGCCGCCGAGCGTCTCGATGCCGAGCGACAGGGGGGTCACGTCGAGCAGCAGCACGTCCTTGCGGTCGCCCGACAGCACCTGGCCCTGGATCGCGGCGCCCACGGCGACGGCTTCGTCCGGGTTCACGTCACGGCGCGGTTCCTTGCCGAAGAACTCCTTGACCTTGTCCTGCACCTTCGGCATGCGGGTCTGACCGCCGACCAGGATCACGTCGTCGATGTCCGAGACCTTCACGCCGGCATCCTTGATGGCGGTACGGCACGGCTCGATGGTGCGCTCGACCAGGTCCTCGACCAGCGCTTCCAGCTTGGCGCGCGTGATCTTCAGGTTCAAGTGCTTCGGGCCCGAGGCGTCGGCCGTGATGTACGGCAGGTTGATCTCGGTCTGCTGGCTCGAGGACAGCTCGATCTTGGCCTTTTCCGCGGCTTCCTTCAGGCGTTGCAGCGCGAGCACGTCCTTCGACAGGTCGACGCCCTGCTCCTTCTTGAACTCGCCGATGATGTAGTCGATGATGCGCTGGTCGAAGTCCTCGCCGCCGAGGAAGGTGTCGCCATTGGTCGACAGCACTTCGAACTGCATCTCGCCGTCCACGTCGGCGATCTCGATGATCGACACGTCGAAGGTGCCGCCGCCGAGGTCGTACACGGCGATCTTGCGGTCGCCCTTCTCGGCCTTGTCCAGGCCGAAGGCCAGCGCGGCCGCGGTCGGCTCGTTGATGATGCGCTTGACCTCGAGGCCGGCGATGCGGCCCGCGTCCTTGGTGGCCTGGCGCTGGCTGTCGTTGAAGTAGGCCGGCACCGTGATCACGGCTTCCGTGACCGGCTCGCCGAGGTAGTCCTCCGCGGTCTTCTTCATCTTGCGCAGCACCTCGGCCGACACCTGCGGCGGCGCCAGCTTCTCGTCGTGCGCCTCGACCCAGGCGTCGCCGTTGTCGGCCTTGATGATCTTGTAGGGCATCAGGCCGATGTCCTTCTGCACTTCCTTCTCTTCGAAGCGGCGGCCGATCAGGCGCTTCACCGCGAACAGCGTGTTGCGCGGGTTGGTCACCGACTGGCGCTTGGCCGGCGCGCCGACCAGCACTTCGTTGTCGTCCATGTACGCGATGATCGACGGCGTGGTGCGGGTACCTTCCGAGTTCTCGATGACCTTGACCTGGTTGCCTTCCATCACGGCCACGCACGAGTTCGTGGTGCCGAGGTCAATACCGATGATCTTTCCCATTTTTCGTAATCTCCAGAAATGCTGTTTGCTGCGGTTTTCGGGCCGTTTTTGCCCGGTTTGCCGCGCCGAATTCGACTCTGCACACGAAATAGGTGCGACCGCGCCGTTTTCAAGACCCCGAAAGCGATGCGGCCATTCAATTTTTTCAATCGCCGGCGGCGGCCGGCCAGGGAGCGGTAATCCGATGCCCGCGGGAGCGAATCCCCGGATCGAACCCCGTTATTGACACCCCTGAGTCGATACTTGTCTGATGCTTTCCTGGCGCGGCTCGCGGCGGCCATCATGGACGCGGCCCGCCGGGATGCCGGAGGGCCGTGGACAGGAGGCGGCGGGCGCGGCGCCCGGCCGGCGCCTTACTTCGGCTGCGCGACCGTCACGAGCGCCGGTCGCAGCACGCGGTCGGCGATCGTGTAACCCTTTTGCAGCACGCTGACGACGGTATTCGGCTCCTGCTCGGCCGGCACCATCGAAATCGCCTGGTGCTGATGCGGATCGAATTTCGCGCCAACCGGATCGATCACGTTGACGCGGCCCTTCTCGAGCGCGCTCTGCAACTGGCGCAGCGTCAGCTCGACGCCTTCGCGGATCTTGGCGATGTCGTCGGACTTGTCGCCGACGGCGGCTTCCAGGCTGTCGATCACGGGCAGAAGGTGCTCGGCGAAGCCCTCGATGGCGAACTTGTGCGCCTTGGCGACGTCGTCCTGCGCGCGCCGGCGCACGTTCTCGGTCTCGGCCTTCGCCCGCAGGAAGCTCTCCTGCAGCTCGGCGACCTTGGCTTGCGCTTCGGCGAGCGCGGCGTCGGCGGCCGCTGCCTGCGGCGCGTCGCCGGCCGGTGCCTGGGCAGCCGTTGCGTCGCGGCCGGTCTCGTCGGCCGGTTGACCAGCCGGATTCTCTTGCGTGTTTTCCATGTCGCTGAAATCGAATTGAATGATGAAAGCCGGATCGACGATACGCGCCACGTGACGGGCACGCGGCACGCATCGCCGGACAACGGCGACGTAGTTGGGGCCGAAGACAACAACTTCAAGAGGGTCTTTCGGCCAGGGGTGCGGCGTCGAGCCGCGGATCGGCCCGGCATCGGGCTTGGGCGCCGCCCGCTCGGCCAATCGTGGCGGGCTGTCGCGCCGTGGCGCCGAAACTGCCGGTAACAACCGTTACCGCGGCCCCACTGGATCGGCTTCGGGCGCTGCACTACACTGCCATCAGGCTGCCCGAACGCAGGTTAACCCTGAGCTATCGTCAGACTTTCCACTGCCTGACGATCGGCGCGAAACCCGCCCCGGCCGCCGCCCATCGCCCTCGGCTCACGCCGGCCTCGTTCCCCAGGGGAGTACCGTGAAACTGACCTTTGCCATATCGGTGGTCGCGCTGGTACTCGTGGCCGGCACCACCACCATCTGCCTGTCGGGTGCCGTCACCGACCGCACCACCGAATACGGCAGCGCGCGCGCCACCTTCGAGCAGATCTTCAGCGTTCACCCGAAAGTTTGTCGATGATGCGGCGATCGCGCTTGGTCGGCCGGCCATGCAGCTCGGCGGCCGGCTCGCGATAATGCCGCCGCCGCTCGAGTTCGGCAAGCCGTTTCGCCCGCCCTTGCGCGGTTTCCGCATACAGCGTCTGGGCGATGCTGGCCGGCCCGCGCGTGTCGCAGATGCCGAGCACGTCGAGCTCCCAGACCGCGGTCTCGATGGTGATTTCCACGCGGTCGCCCACCCGCACGTCCTTCGAGGGCTTGACCGCCGCGCCGCCGATTCGCACCCGCCCCTTCTCGACGGCATCGGCCGCCAGCGAGCGCGTCTTGAAGAAGCGCGCGGCCCACAGCCACTTGTCGATGCGCAGCTTGGCGCCGGGTTCGGTCGAAATCCGGTAATTCATCAGCTTAATCCCGTTTCGTGACGCTCATGCGGCCGTCTCCGCGGGCGCGGCCACGCGCACCGGCCAGCCCTGCAGGTTTTCCGCGACGATCTGGCCCAGCGCCGAAACCCAGGCGGGCGAGGCGTTCAGGCAGGGAATCCGGTGGAAGCTCCCACCGCCGCCGTGCAGGAACTCGTCGCGCACCTCCATGCCGATCTCCTCGATGGTTTCCAGGCAATCCGAGGTGAAGCCGGGGCAGAACACGTCGGCCCGCTTCACCCCGGCCGCGCCCAGCTCGCGCAGGGTGGGCGCGGTATAGGGCTGCAGCCACTCGGCCTTGCCGAAGCGCGACTGGAAGGTCACCCGGCATTCGAGCGGCCCCAGGCCCAGCTCGGCCATCAACAGCGCGGCGGTTTGCTGGCACTGGTCGTGGTAGGGATCGCCCAGGTCGAGCGTGCGCTTGGGCACGCCGTGGAAGCTCAGCACCAGCTTGTCGCCGGCCGCGAAATCGGGGCTGCCGTGCTCGGCCCAGTAGTGCCGCACCTGCTCGGCCAGCGCGTGGATATAGGCCGGGTGGTCGGCGTAGTGCCGCACCGTGCGGATCTCCGGCTGGTTGCGCATGCGGGCCAGCGCGGCGAAGGCCGCGTCGAAGGCGGTGGCCGTGGTCGAGGCCGAGTATTGCGGATAGAGCGGCATCAGCAGCACGCGCTCGACGCCCAGACGCTTCAACTGCCCGAGCACGGTGCCGATGTCGGGCGTGCCGTAGCGCATCGCGTAGTCGACCAGCACCTGGTAGCCGTTGGCGGCGAACAGCGGCCGCAGCCCCTCCACCTGGCGCTCGGTGTGCACGCGCAGCGGCGAGCCTTCCGGCATCCAGACCGTGGCGTACTTCTTGGCGGAGGCGCGCGAGCGCAACGGCAGGATCAGGCCGCGCAGGATCGGCTGCCAGGCCAGGGCCGGAATTTCGACCACGCGCGGGTCGGACAGGAATTGCGCGAGATAGCGGCGCACCGCGCTCGCGGTCGGCTCGTCGGGCGTGCCGAGATTGATCAGCAGGACCGCCGTGCGATGCGCCGCGGCCTGCTGCGAAGGGGGTTCGAGATCAAAACGCATGAACGGGGATGTGCATGGGCACCGGATCGAACGGCCCCCATTATAACGAGGGCACTCGTCGCGGCACCGCAGCCGGCAGAATGCCCGCCGCGCCGATGAGGACAATAGCCGGGCTCGATCGGCCCGGCCGGCGGCCACCGACCTACTGGTTGCCGCTCAAGGTCAGCGACAGCAGGCGCGCGGTGATGTCGACGATCGGGATCACCCGGTTGTAGGCCATCCGGGTCGGCCCGATCACGCCGAGCGTGCCGACGATCTGGCCGTTCACCTCGTAGGGCGCGGTCACCACGCTCATTTCGTCGATCGGCACCAGGGTCGACTCCCCGCCGATGAAGATCTGCACGCCCTGGGCATGGCTGGACACGTCGAGCAGCTGCAGCAGGCTGGTCTTCTGGTCGAACACGTCGAACAGCTTGCGCAGCCGCGCCATGTCGGAGGACAGGTCGGCCACCTCCAGCAGCTTGCGCTCGCCGGAGATCAGCACCGTGTCCTCGTCGTCGGACGTCTCGGTGCTGGCCGTGACGGCCGCGTGCATCAGCGCCGTCATGTCGTCGCGCAGGGTGTCGATCTCCTCGCGCAGCCGGCGCCGCACCTCGTCGAAGGACAGCCCCGCGAAGTTCGCGTTGATGTAGTTCGAGGCCTCGGTCAGCTGGGACGGGGAGTAGTCGCGCTGGGTCGCCATCATGCGGTTCTGCACGTCGCCCTCGGGGGTGACGATGATCAGCAGGATCCGCTTGTCGGACAGCCGCATGAACTCGACCTGCTTGAACACATGGCTGCGGCGCGGCGTGAGCACCACGCCGGCGAACTGGGACAGGTTGGACAGCACGCTGGCGGCCGCGGCCACCACCTTCTGCTGCGGCTCGCCGGCCTGCAGGGTGGTCTGCACCAGGCGCGTGACGGCCGCGTCGTCGATCGGCGACTCCACCGTCAGCATGGTGTCGACGAACAGGCGATAGCCGCGCGGGGTGGGAATCCGCCCCGCCGAGGTATGCGGGCTCGACACCAGGCCGAGCTCCTCGAGGTCCGACATCACGTTGCGAATGGTGGCCGGGCTCAGTTCGAGGCCGGAATACCGCGACAGCGTGCGCGAGCCGACCGGCTGACCGTCGGCGATATACCGTTCGATCAGGGTCTTGAGGAGGGTTCGGGCGCGGGGATCTAACATGGTCGAAAATTCTAGCCTAAGCGGGCGGCGCCCGCGAGCGTTCCGGCACCAGGCCATGCCTGGCCTCCCGGACGGTTCCTTTTCGTCATCCAGCTATGGTGTAATGCCGCCATGACTACCGGCAACCAGTTCCAGACCGTCGCGCTCGTCGGGCGCAGCAATACGCCCGGCATCGCCGAACCGCTCGCCGCGCTCGCCGCCGCCATCGCGCAGCGCGGGCTCGAGGTCGTGTTCGAGGCCGCCACGGCGACAGAATACGGCATCACCGGCCATCCGGCGCTGACCCCCACCGAAATCGGCGCGCGCGCCGACGTCGCGATCGTGCTCGGCGGCGACGGCACGATGCTCGGCATCGGCCGCCAGCTCGCCCCCTACAAGACCCCGCTGATCGGCATCAACCACGGCCGGCTCGGCTTCATCACCGACATTTCCGCCTCGGAGATGCTCGAGCTGGTGCCGTTGATGCTGGCGGGCAGCTTCGAGCGCGAGGAGCGCACCCTGCTGGAGGCGCGCATCGTGCGCAACGGCGAGCCGATCTATCACGCGCTGGCCTTCAACGACGTGGTGGTGAACCGCAGCGGCTTCTCCGGGATGGCCGAGCTGCGCGTCTCGGTGGACGGCCGCTTCATGTACAACCAGCGCTCGGACGGCCTGATCGTCGCCACCCCGACCGGCTCGACGGCCTATGCGCTGTCCTCGGCCGGCCCGATCCTGCATCCGCAACTGCAGGGCATCGTGCTGGTGCCGATCGCCCCGCACGCGCTGTCGAACCGGCCGATCGTGCTGCCCGACGACGTCAAGGTCGGGATCCAGATCATCGGCGGGCGCGACGTCAACGTGAATTTCGACATGCAGTCGTTTACCGCGCTGCAACTGAACGACACCATCGAGGTGCGCCGCTCGCGCCACACCGTGCCGTTCCTGCACCCGGTCGGCTACAGCTACTACACCACGCTGCGCAAGAAGCTGCACTGGAACGAGCATCCGTCGCACGACGACGATCCCGAATCCTGACGCGGCGGCGCCCTCCATCATGCTTCGCCATCTCTCGATACGCGACTTCGTCATCGTCGCCGCGCTCGACATCGAATTCGACAGCGGCTTCACCGTGTTCTCCGGCGAAACCGGCGCCGGCAAATCGATCCTGATCGACGCCCTGGCGCTGGCGCTCGGCGAGCGCGGCGACGCCAGCGTGGTGCGCACCGGCTGCCAGCGCGCCGACCTGTCCGCCGAATTCACGCCGCACGACCGCGTCGCGCAATGGCTCGACGCGCATGCCTTCGAGGCCGAGGACAGCGTCATGCTGCGCCGCGTGATCGACGCCAACGGCCGCTCACGCGCCTTCATCAACGGCACCAGCGCGACGCTCTCGCAACTGCGCGAGCTCGGCGAGATGCTGGTCGACGTGCATGGCCAGCATGCCCACCAGTTGCTGATGCGGCCCGACGCGCAGCGCGAGCTGTTCGACACGCATGCCGGCCTGAGCGCCGACGCGGCCGTGGTGGCGCGCGGCTGGCGCGCCTGGCGCGACGCGCTGCACCATATCGAGGTGGCCCAGACGCACGAGCGCGAGCTGCAGCTCGAACGCGAGAAGCTGGCGTGGCAACTGGCCGAGCTCGACAAGCTGGCGCCGCAGCCCGGCGAATGGGACGAGGTGAACGCCGAGCACCAGCGCCTGACGCATTCGGCGAGCCTGATCGACGGCGTGCAGGGCACCCTGCTGGCGATCTCCGAATCGGACGAGGCGATGCTGACCCAGCTGGGCGCGATCATCTCGAAGGTCCGCCAGCTGGCCGCGATCGACCCGACGCTCAACGACGTGCTGGCCTCGCTCGACCCGGCCGAGATCCAGCTGCGCGAAGCCTCCTATTCGCTGTCGCATTACGCGCAGCGGCTCGAACTCGATCCCGAGCGGCTGGCCCAGGTGGAGGCGCGGCTGGACGCGCTGCACACGGCCGCGCGCAAGTTCCGCCTGCCGCCCGAGACGCTGCACGACGAACACGCGGCGCGCCGCGAGCAGCTCGCCGCGCTCGACGCGGCGGCCGACCTGTCGGCGCTGCAGGAAACCGCCGAGCGCGCCCGGCAGGCCTACCTGGCCGATGCGCGCACGCTGTCGGAGGCGCGCGCCCAGGCCGCCGACGCGCTGGGCGGCGCGGTGACGGCCGCCATGCAGGAACTGTCGATGGCGGGCGGCAGCTTCGAGGTCGGCCTGCTGCCGCTGGCCGAGGGCGGCGCGCACGGGCTCGAGCAGATCGAGTTCCGCGTCGCCGGCCACCCCGGCGTGCCGCTGCGCCCGCTGGCGAAGGTCGCCTCGGGCGGCGAGCTGGCGCGCATCAGCCTGGCGCTGGCGGTGATCGCCAGCGCGGCCAGCCTCACGCCCACCCTGATCTTCGACGAAGTGGATACCGGCATCGGCGGCGGCGTGGCCGAGGTGGTCGGCCGCCTGCTGCACCAGCTCGGCCGAGACCGCCAGGTGCTGTGCGTCACCCACCTGCCGCAGGTGGCCGCGCGCGGCGACCATCACTTCCAGGTCGCGAAGGCGCAGGACCCGGGCGGCGGCACCGTGTCCTCGGTCACCCCGCTCGACCGCGCGAGCCGCGTCGAGGAAGTCGCGCGCATGCTTGGCGGGCTCGAGATCACCGCCACCACGCGCAAGCACGCCAAGGAAATGTTGGCCGCCTGAGGCCGACCTGCCCCGCCTCGCGCGGATGTCTGCCGCTGTCAGGCGTGCCGTGACGACCGCCCCCGCCCTGGCACCGCGCCAGCTCCCGTCATCCTGGCCGGCACCCGCCGGCGGCGGCTCGGAGCGCTTCCCCCGCTCAGGCCGGCCGCGCCGCGATCGGCTCGACCTCGTCGAGCCCGGCACGCGCGAGCCAGTGGCAATAGCCGCCGAGGCTGCCGCGATCGATGGTGGCCGGGTCGATGCCGTCGTACTCGCCGGCGCGGAACGCGTGCTTCGAGAAATATTCCTCGATATGCCAGGCATGGATGTGCAGCACGTCCCCGCCCAGGCGTCGCGTCGCGTGCGGGAAATGGTCGAGCAGGCCGATCGAGCAGCGCTGCGGGTAGGTCTGCCGCAAGGCCAGCTCGCCGGCGTACATGGTCAGCACGTTCTTGCACCAGCCCGGCCACTGCCCGTCGTGCTCGGCGAATTCCTCGGCCAGCAGCCGCCTGCAGTAATCCATCTGCGCCACCAGGAAGTGCCGCACCATCTCCGACGGGCCATACACCGAGGCGCCCACGTTGTGCAGGCCCGCATGCGGAAAGCCCCAGCGCGCGCTGCACTCGACCAGCTTGCGGCGCACCGAATCCTCGTAGGCATAGGCGCCGAACCCGAAGCACAGGCCGCTCGGCACGAAGCTCGCGAAGGCCGGCGTGACGAAGGTATCGCAGTCGGTCTTGAGCACCAGCTCGAAGCCGGCGCAGGCATCCAGCACGTCCGGCGCGCACAGGTTGGCGACCGAGTTGATATAGGGGTAGCCGGCCCATTCGGCATCCGTTCGAGCATGAGGCAGCGCGGGTATCACGACCAGGCGCGGATCGGCCGGCAGATGGTCGACCACCTCGGGATGACAGACCACGATCAGCGCGCCGCCGTCCAGCGAGCGCGTATGGATCAGACTCTTGTAGAGCCAGAAGAACTCCTCGACCATCTGGCTGTTGTGGTCCACATAAACCAGGATCGCCTTTTTCATTTTGAATTCTGGATCGGGAGAAGGTCGCCGCATCGTATCACCGGCCTTTTGCGCCCGCCAGCGGCCGCGCCATCTGGCAGCAGACCCATCCGACCAGAGGAATCGGGCCTCGCGCCGATCCCGACGCGAGGCCCGATGCTTCCTGCCCGCCGGCCTTCAGCCGGCCACGCTCACTGCGGCTCGACCGGCGTCACGCCGCCGAACACGCGCTCCCACAGCGCCGCCACGGCGGCCCGCTCGGCCGCGACGGTCTCGCCAGGCACGCGTGCCTTCTCCATCCCGTCGAGCCGCAATTGATGCTGGCGCTTGCGATAGAGCCGGTAGGCCGCGCCCACCGTCTCGGCCTCGGTGTCGTCCATCAGCCCGAAACGCGCCACCTCTCGCAGCAGCGCGATGTTGCCGGTGTTGCGGATCAGCTCGGGATCGCGCGCCGCGTGCAGCAGCACCCAGTACTGCACGATGAACTCGATGTCGACCATCCCGCCGCGGTCGTGCTTCAGGTCGAACAGCTCGGTGTGGTTCGGATGGCCGGCCGCCACCTTGTCGCGCATGCCGACGATCTCGCGCGCCAGCATCTCGCCCTCGCGCGGCGTGGTCAGCACCTGCTCGCGGATCGCCTCGAAGGCCGCGCCGATTTGCGCGTCGCCGGCGCTGAAGCGGGCCCGCGTGAGCGCCTGGTGCTCCCAGACCCAGGCCGTGTTGGCGCCATCGCCCTCGCGCAACTGGTAGCGGCGGAACGCGTCGAGGTCGGTGACCAGCAGGCCCGCCTCGCCGTTCGGCCGCAGCCGCAGGTCGAGGTCGAACAGCGCGCCCGCGCCGGTGGGCGTGGTCAGCCAGGTGATCAGGCGGCGCGTGTAGGTGGTGTAGATGTCGGCGGCGCGCTCGTCGGGATCGTCGTAGAGGAAGATCACGTCGAGGTCGGAGGCGTAGCCGAGCTCCTTGCCGCCGAGCTTGCCGTAGGCGATCACCGCGAAGCGCGGCCGCTCGATGTGCCGCTTGGCGAGCTGCGACCAGACCACCTCGAGCGTGACGTCGAGCACCGCGTCGGCCAGCTCCGAGAGCCGGTCGCTGACGTGCTCCACCGACAGCTTGCCGGCCAGGTCGATCAGCAGGATCCGGAACACCTCGGCGTGCTGCGCGTGGCGCAGCAGGTCCATCTGCTGCTCCATGCCGTCGGCCGCGGCCAGGCGCGCGCGCAGCGCGTCCTTGAAGGCGGGCCAGTCGAACGGGCTGGCGATCGCCTCGTCGTCGAGCAACTCGTCGAGCAACTGCGGATGGCGGATCAGGTAGCCGCCGCCCCAGCGCGTCGCGCCCAGCACCGACAGCACGCGATCGAGCGCGGCGGGGTACTCGGTGAGCAGCGCCAGGTAGGCACCGCGCCGCCCGACCGTCTCCAGCAGGTCGAAGAAGCGGATCACGGTTTCGTCGCGATGCGCGACGTCGATGCCCGAGGCGGCGTCGAGCGCGCGCTGCGCGACGCGGTCGAAGCGCTGCCGGCTGCTTTCGGGCAGGCCCGCGTAGCGCGAGGAGCGCCATACGCCGCGCAGCCGCGCCAGCACCGTGTCCGGATCGACGAAGCCGAGGCCGGCCAGGCGCGCGTTCAGCGCCTCGTCCTCGCCGTCGTCGGCCAGCGCGCCGCTCCAGACCCAGGCCGCCGCGCCCTCCTCGCCATTGCCGTTGCCGCAGGGATCGCCCGCCAGCCGGTTCGAGAAGATCTGGTCGAACTGCGCCTCGACGAAGCCGCGGTGCCGGTCCAGCTCGGCGAGCAGCGCGGCGTAGTCGACGAAACCGAGCGAGGCGGCCAGCGCCGCGCGATCCTCGGCCTCGACCGGCATCGCGTGGGTCTGCGCATCGTTGCGGTACTGCAGGCGGTGCTCGATCACGCGCAGGAAGCGATAGGCCTCGGCGAAGCGCTCGGCCACCTCGGCCGCGATCAGGCCGCGCGCGCTCGCATGCTGCAGCACGGCCAGCGTCGGGCGCACCCGGAAATCGGCGTCCTGGCCGCCGCGGATCAGCTGGAACACCTGCGCGCTGAACTCGATCTCGCGGATTCCGCCGCGCCCGAGCTTGATGTCGTCGGCCTTGTCGGGGCGCATCGAGGCGCGGCGCTGCGCCTCCTGGCGGATCTGGCGGTGCAGCGAGCGGATCGCGCCGATCACGCCGAAGTCGAGATAGCGCCGGTAGACGAAGGGCTTGACGATCGCCTCGAGCTGCCCGGCCAGGCGCCGCGCCGACTCGCTGCCGGGCTCCGACACCAGCCGCCCCTTGATCCAGGCGTAACGCTCCCACTCGCGCCCCTGCACGTAGAAATACTCCTCCAGCATGCCGAGGCTGCACACCAGCGGGCCGGAGTCGCCGTTCGGGCGCAGTCGCATGTCGACGCGGAACACGTAGCCGTCGGCGGTGGTGTCGGACAGCACGCCGATCAGGCGCCGGCCCAGCCGCGTGAAGTATTCCTGGGTGGCCAGGGCCGCACGCGTGCCGCCGGCGGTCTCGCCGTCGTCCTCGTAGACGAAGATCAGGTCGATGTCGGAGGAGACGTTCAGTTCGCGCCCGCCCAGCTTGCCCATGCCGACCACGCCGAGCGTCAGGCGCTCGCCCCCGGGCCCGCGCGGCTCGCCGTAGAGCGCCTCGAGCTCGGTCGAGAGCACCGCCAGCGAACGCTGGATGGTGGCCTCGGCCAGGTCGGTCATGGCGCCGGTCACCTCGGCGACGTCGGCCGTGCCGGCCAGGTCGCGCTCGGCCACCGCGCCGAACACCTCGATGCGCAACTGCCGCAGGGCGCGGCGCAAGGGCTCCTCGCCGATCGGCGCGGCCGCGCCCTCGGGCCGGCCGAGCAGCTCGTCCAGGCGTGCGTCGATCGACGCGCGCGTGATCGGCGCGGCGGCCCAGGCGGCGATCCGCGCGGCCAGCTCGGGGCGCGCGGCGACCGCGCGCGCCAGGTAACGGGAATAGGCAGTGCTGCTCAGGGCGGTGGCGTCGGTCATGGCGGCGGCACGATGGGAAGGCGGTGGGGGCGCGACAGGCGCGCGAAAAATGCCGGCAGTAACAGGCCGCGGCAGGGCAACGGCAGGGCCGCGGCAGCTTCGGTGCCTCGCAGCAAGGGCTTAGGCAGAGGCTTCACGGCAAGGCTCCCGGCGGGCTTCACGCTGCCCCGCGGGACGCGGCAGGCGTGAAGCCCGCCGGCCGCAACGGCTTCGGCGGCACGCCCGGCAGCCTGCTTCGCGAAACCTGCGCCAACTCGCGACCGCGCCAGCCCGCAAGCCGGCCAAATGGGCGCGTCGGCAAACCCCTGTGTTACATTTCAGCGTCAGTCCGCAACGCTACCACACCGCCGCCCGTCCGCCGCATGCCCGACCGTCAGGAATCCGCCGCCAGCAGTCAAGAAGCCGGACCTCCCAAGCACGATCATCCGGTGCTGCGCCGCGTGTTCCGCGTCGTCCTGATCGGCGGCGCGACGTTCTACTTCGTGGCCGCCGGCAGCTACCTGGGCCTGCGCTACGCGCTGCTGCCGCAGGTCGACAAGCTGCGGCCCCGCATCGAATCCTTCGTTTCCGACAAGCTCCACGCCGAAGTCCGGATCGCCCGCCTGGCGCCGCACTGGTCCGGCATGCAGCCCGGCGTCGACGTCACCGCCCTGACCATCCGCGGCAAGGACGGCACCACCGCCCTGACCATCCCGCATGCCACCGCCGCGATCTCCTGGCGCTCGCTGGTGCGGCTCTCGCCGACGCTCTCCAGCCTGGTGGTGGACGCGCCGGACCTGCTGATCGCGCGCCGACGCGACGGCACGCTGAGCATCGCCGGGGTGGACGTGCCGACCACCCGCAAGGGCGGCAACGACGCCTTCAGCACCTGGCTGCTGCGCCAGCAGGCGATCGTGCTGCGCGAAGGCACGCTGCGCTGGCGCGACGCCGAGCGCGACGCGCCCGAGCTGACGCTGACCGGGATCCGCCTGGCGGTGCTCAACGACGGCCTGGTGCACCGCCTGGCGCTGCAGGCGCCCGCCAACGGCACCCTGCTGGCCGGCCCGCTCGATTTCCGCGCGCGCTTCACCCACAAGCCGCTGGCCGCGATCGGCCGGCCCGCCAACTGGACCGGCGACGCCTACGTCTCGACCGGCCCGGTCGACCTGCCGACCCTGGCGCGCTACGCGCCGCTGCCGCTCAAGGCCTATGCCGGACGCATCGACAACACCATCTGGATCGGCTTTCGCGACGGCCGGCTGCTCGACGCGCACGGCAGCCTGAGCGGCGCCGACGTCGCGCTGCGGGTGCGCCCAACCCAGCCGCGCCTGGACATCCCGGTGGCCGGCTTCGGCTGGGACCTCGCGCTGGCGCCGGGCCGCGACTACACCCTCAAGCTCTCGAACCTGCACGCCGAGCTGGGCCAGCCGCCGCTCGACGACGGCACGCCGCTGTCGCGCGCGCTGTCCTTCGCCACCCTCACGGCGCGCTACCGCGTGCCCGACGCCAGCCACGGCCAGTTGATCCAGGTGGCCGGCGACCGCGTCGACCTGGGTATCCTGGCCGAATTCATCCGCGGCCTACCGCTGCCGGCGCGCTTTCGCAACGAGCTGGTGCGCATCGACCCGCGCGGCCTGATCGCGAACTACGTGATGGAAGCCGAGCGCGCCGCGCCGAGCAAGGCCGAACTGGCCGACGACGAGACCGCCCATGCCACGCCGATCGTGCGCTACCGCCTGACGGGCGACCTGCAGGGGATCAGCGTCGAGGCCCAGGAACCGGGGCCGGGGCTGTCGCCGCGCGGCCATCCGCGCGCCGGGATCCCCGGCTTCGAGAACGTCTGGGGCCACGTCGACGCGAACGAGCGCGGCGGCAGCGCCAGCATCGACACGGTCAAGGCGGCCGTCACCGTGCCCGGCGTGTTCGAGGACCCGCGCCTGCCCTTCGACCGCCTGCGCGCGCAGACCTCCTGGACCATCGCCGCGGCCGCCGCGCCGGGCGAGCGGCGCCCGCGCGTCGACGTCAAGCTGCCGCTGCTCTACGTCGAGAATCCCGATGCCGAGATCACCGTCAGCGGCGGCTATTCGAACCCCGGCCACGGCCGCGGCATGCTCGACCTGAAGGCCGATTTCGGCCGCGCGGCGATCCCGCGCATCGTGCGCTACCTGCCGACCAGCATGTCCGAACACCTGCACCAGTATCTCGGCCACGCGCTGCAGGCGGGCGTGGTCTCGAAGGGCGCGACCATCATCGCCCAGGGCCCGCTCGAGACCTTTCCCTACGAATACGCGCCGAACGACGGCGTGTTCCACATCGTCGCGCCGTTCACCGGCGGGCGCTTCGAGCCGACCCCGCAGCCGCCGCGCAAGCTCGCCAACGGCACGCCCAGCGTCTGGCCGGCACTGGACGGCATCGACGGCGTGTTCGAGCTGCGCAACAACAAGCTGCGCTTCGACATTCCGCGCGCCCACTACAAGGGCGTGCAACTGAGCAAGGTGATCGGGCGCATCGACGACCTCGGCCACCCGGCCGAGTCGCCGTTGCTGATCGAGGGTCGCGCGCACGGCCCGCTGGCCGACCTGATCGACTATACGAACCACAGCGCGCTGGGCGGCCTGTCGGGCCACGTCGGCGAGAAGCTGCGCGCGCAGGGCCCGGCCTCGCTGGCGCTGAAGCTGACCATCCCGCAGCACGTCAAGCACCCGCATACGCGGGTCGAGGGCGCGCTCGCGTTCGGCGGCAACACGCTGGAATCGGACGGCCTGCCGCCGCTCTCGCAGTTGCGCGGCACGGTGCGCTTCACCCAGCAGAGCGCCGAGCTGGACCGGCTCTCGGCGCGCCTGCTCGGCGGCGCGGTGCACGCCAACGGCCGGTTCCGGCGCAACGACGGTTATGCCTTCGACGTGGACGGCCGGATCGCCGTTGATTCGGCCCGCGGACTCAACCTGCACGGGCCGGCCGCCGCGCTGCTCGGCCGCGTGGTGGGCGACGCGCCGTACCGGCTGTCGGTGCGCGGCGCCAAGGGCGGCCTGCCCGAGATCACCGCCTCCTCGGACCTGACCGGGCTCGCGCTGGACTTCCCGGCGCCCTTCACCAAGCCGGCCGGCACGCCGATGCCGTTCAGCTTCACGCTCGCGCCGCTGCCGCCCGAGGACGGCCGCGCGCTGGAGCAGGCCGAGCTCAAGCTCGGCCCGGTGGCCGCCACCTACGTGCTCGACGCCACCCGTGGCGAACCGGTGCGGGCCGTGCGCGGCGCGCTCGGCATGAACCGCATGCCGGACCTGCCGCGCGAGGGCGTGACGGCCGCCGTCGACGCCACCGCGCTCGACGCCGATGCCTGGATCGCCTTCGCCAAGACCTTGCGCGGTACGCAGGCATCGGCCGCGGCACCCGCGGCGGCCACCACGCCGCCGGCCGCGCTGGCGCGGCCGGCGCCGCGCATCGACCTGGCGAGCTTCGCGCCGAAGCGCTTCGCCCTGCACTTCGGCACGCTCAAGCTGATCAAGCGCAACTGGGAGAACGTGATCGTCGGCGCCTCGCATGTCGACGACCTCTGGCAGGCCAACGTGGCCTCGAACCAGGTTTCGGGCTACCTGTCCTGGTCGCCGCACGGCGACGCCGGCGCGGGCCAGGCCGGCGCCCCGGGCGGCGCCGGCGTGCTGAACGCGCGCCTGGCCAAGCTGGTGGTGCCCGACAGCGCCGACCACGACCTGGTGGGCGGCGCCATGACAATACCGACCGATCGCGCGATGCCCGCCATCGACCTGGTGGTCGACCAGGTGGTGGCGCGCGGCCATGACATCGGCCGGCTGCAGGTCAATGCGCACAACTTCGAGGAAAACGGCGTGCCGGTCTGGCAGCTCGACAAGCTCGAGCTGGCCAACCCGGCCGCCAAGCTGACCGCCACCGCCAACTGGCGCACCTCCCGGCGCGCGCTGGCGCGCGGCGCCGACGAGGACGACGCGCCGCGCCGCACGGTGTTCGACTTCAAGCTGGCGGTCGACGACGCCGGCGCCCTGCTCGACCGGGTCGGGCTGCCGCGCACGATCGCCAACGGCAAGGGGACGCTGGCGGGCAAGGTGGGCTGGCGCGGCGGCCCGACCGCGATCGACTATCCGAGCCTGGGCGGCCAGCTCTCGCTCGACCTCGAGCACGGCCAGATCCTCAAGGTCGACCCGGGCGCGGCCAAGCTGCTCGGCGTGCTGAGCCTGCAGGGGCTGGCGCGCTTCCTGACGCTCGATTTCCGCGACGTGATCGGCAAGGGCCTGCCCTTCGAGACCATCGAGGGCACCAGCCAGATCACCAACGGCATCGCCACCACCGACGACTTCCGCATGATCACCGCCCCGGCGCGCGTGACCGTGAAGGGCAAGGTCGACCTCGCCCACGAAACCCAGGATCTGCACGCGCACATCGCGCCCAAGGTCAGCGCCAGCGCCGCGGCGATCGGCGCGGCGGTGATCAACCCGCTGCTCGGCCTGGGCGTGCTGGCCGCCAACCTGGCGCTGTCGCAGACGCTCTCGCACGCCTTCGCGTTCGATTACGTGATCACCGGCTCCTGGGCGCATCCGCGGATTCAGCGGGTCGGGGGCGATCGCGGTAAGATGGACCGCACGCCCGCCGACGCGGACGCGGCCCGCCCCTGATTGCGGCACGCGCCCGACCCGAGCCTGCGGCGGGACGCACCCTTATTTCATTGCGACATTCACCGATGACCGACCGAACCGATCGCCCGGCGCAGTTGACGGTCGCCGCGCTGCAGATGGTCAGCACGCCCGACGTGGTGCGCAACCTCGACGAGGCCGGCCGCCTGATCGCCGAGGCCGCGGCCGGCGGCGCGCAGCTGGTGCTGCTGCCCGAATATTTCTGCTTCATGGGCCGTCGCGACACCGACAAGCTGGCGATCGCCGAGCCCTACCAGGACGGCCCGATCCAGCGCTTCCTCGGCGATGCCGCGCGGCATCACGGGGTCTGGGTGATCGGCGGCACGCTGCCGCTGGCCGCGCCCGAACCCTCCCGCGTGCTGAACAGCACCCTGGTGTTCGATCCCGAGGGCCGCGAGGCGGCGCGCTACGACAAGATCCACCTGTTCAATTTCGAGAAGGGCGAGGAATCCTTCGACGAGGCGCGCACCATCCGCCCCGGCGAAACGGTCCAGGCCTTCGAGGCGCCGTTCGGGCGGGTCGGTCTGTCGGTCTGCTACGATCTGCGCTTTCCGGAGCTGTACCGCCGGCTCGGCGACTGCGCGCTGATGGTGGTGCCCTCGGCCTTCACCTACACCACCGGCCGCGCGCACTGGGAAACCCTGCTGCGTGCGCGGGCCGTCGAGAACCAGTGTTACGTGCTGGCCGCCGCGCAGGGCGGCACGCACGAGAACGGCCGCCGTACCTGGGGCCACAGCATGCTGATCGATCCGTGGGGCGAGATCGTCGCCGTGCGCGACGAAGGCCCGGGCGTGGTGGCCGGCGCGCTCGACCCGGCCCGGATCGCCGAGGTGCGCCAGAGCCTGCCGGCCTGGCGGCATCGCGTGCTCGGCTGACGCCGCCCGCGCCCCGAATCCGAGAACTCCCCCGAGACACCCGTTAAGAACCCCGATACCGCATGAACATCATCGAACCCGGCATCCGCAATCTCGCCCTCGCCAAGGACATCCTGCTCACGCCCTACGGGCTCGACGAATCCCTGCTCACGCGCACGCTCGCCGACATCTTCACGCATCGCGTCGACTATGCGGACCTGTACTTCCAGGCCACCCGCAGCGAGGCCTGGAGCCTGGAGGAAGGGATCGTCAAGTCGGGCAGCTTCAGCATCGACCAGGGCGTGGGCGTGCGCGCCGTGGCGGGCGACCGTACCGCCTTCGCCTATTCGGACGACCTCTCGCCCGAGGCGATCCGCCAGGCGGCCAGTGCCACCAAGGCGATCGCCGCGGCCGGCGGCGGGCGCCGCAAGATCCAGGTGGCCTCGTCGCTGACCGGCGTGTCGGGCCGCGACCTCTACCTGCCGTCCGATCCGCTCGCCTCGCTCGACGCGACCGCCAAGGTCAAGCTGCTGGAGCGCATCGAGCAGATGGCGCGCGGCCGCGACCCGCGCATCACCCAGGTGATGGCGGGCCTGGCCGGCGAATACGACGTGGTGCTGGTGGCGCGCAGCGACGGCGCGCTGGCCGCCGACATCCGCCCGCTGGTGCGCGTCTCGGTGACGGTGATCGCCGAGCAGAACGGCCGCCGCGAGATCGGCTCGGGCGGCGGCGGCGGGCGCTTCGACTACGGCTACTTCAGCGACGAGGTGCTGTCGAAGTACGTCGACGACGCAGTGCACGCGGCGCTGGTCAACCTCGACGCGCGCCCGGCCCCGGCCGGCGCGATGACGGTGGTGCTCGGCTCGGGCTGGCCCGGCGTGCTGCTGCACGAGGCGATCGGCCATGGCCTGGAGGGCGACTTCAACCGCAAGGGCTCGTCGGCCTTCGCCGGCCGGATCGGCGAGCAGGTGGCCGCCAAGGGCGTGACCGTGGTCGACGACGGCACCCTGCCGAACCGCCGCGGCTCGCTGAACATCGACGACGAGGGCAACCCGACCCAGTGCACCACGCTGATCGAGGACGGGATCCTGAAGGGCTACATCCAGGACACGCTGAACGCGCGCCTGATGAAGATGCCGGTGACCGGCAACGCGCGCCGCGAATCCTACGCGGCGCTGCCGATGCCGCGCATGACCAACACCTACATGCTCAACGGCGACAAGGACCCGCAGGAAATCATCGCCTCGGTCAAGAACGGCCTGTACGCGGTGAACTTCGGCGGCGGCCAGGTCGACATCACCAACGGCAAGTTCGTGTTCTCGGCCTCCGAGGCCTACATGATCGAGAACGGCAGGATCACCTACCCGGTCAAGGGCGCCACGCTGATCGGCAGCGGCCCGGAATCGCTCAAGTACGTCAGCATGATCGGCAACGACATGAAGCTCGATTCCGGCGTCGGCGTATGCGGCAAGGAGGGTCAGAGCGTGCCGGTCGGGGTCGGCCAGCCGACGCTGCGGATCGATTCGATGACAGTCGGCGGCACGGCCTGAATCCGCGGGAAATTTGCGTCGCCTTGCGGATTTTCCGCAGCGCGGCGCAGCTTATCCGCAGGAAATCGTGACCGAGCGCGGATCATCCGCGTTTTTCATCGCCCCCGCTTGCATTGTCCGTGCCACCCGGGTATAAAGTTTCAATCACTTCCACGACGCATATCCGCACCGTCATGTCCGCCAAGTTTTACTTTTACTTTTTTTGGTATCTCAGACCGTTGGCGGATCGAGAGGAGTGATGGCGCGCAAAGCGCAAACCGAATTCCCAGAAAACCGCCGGCGAACCCGGCGGTTTTTTTTCGTCCCGCCGGTTCCGCAGTCCGGCTCCCGATGAACCACCGGCCGCCCAAACCACACCGATATCCGCAACGGCCGAACGCACGCCCGAACCGGCGACGCCACACTGGAGAACAAGCATGCCCCCGCACAACACCGACGATGTCCGTATCCGCGAACTGAAGGAGCTGACGCCGCCCGCCCACCTGATCCGCGAATTCCCCTGCTCGGAAGCCGTGGCGGAGCTGATCTACTCGACGCGCCGCTCGCTGCACCGGATCCTGCACGGCATGGACGATCGTCTGGTGGTGGTGATCGGCCCCTGCTCGATCCATGACCCCGCGGCCGCCGTCGACTACGCGAAGAAGCTGATCGAGCTGCGCCGCCAGCACCGCGACGATCTCGAGATCGTGATGCGCGTCTACTTCGAGAAGCCGCGCACCACGGTGGGCTGGAAGGGCCTCATCAACGATCCGCACCTCGACAACAGCTTCAAGATCAACGAAGGCCTGCGCACCGCGCGCGAGCTGCTGCTGCAGATCAACGAGCTGGGCCTGCCGGCCGGCACCGAGTTCCTCGACATGATCAGCCCGCAGTACATCGCCGACCTGGTCTCGTGGGGCGCGATCGGCGCGCGCACCACCGAATCGCAGGTGCATCGCGAGCTGGCTTCGGGCCTGTCCTGCCCGGTCGGCTTCAAGAACGGCACCGACGGCAACGTCAAGATCGCGGTCGACGCGATCAAGGCCGCCTCGCAGCCGCACCATTTCCTGTCGGTCACCAAGGGCGGCCACTCGGCGATCGTCTCGACCGCCGGCAATGAGGACTGCCATGTGATCCTGCGCGGCGGCAAGGCGCCCAACTACGACGCCGAGAGCGTCAACGTCGCCTGCGCCGATATCGGCAAGGCCGGCCTCGCCGCGCGCCTGATGATCGACGCGAGCCATGCCAACAGCTCGAAGAAGCACGAGAACCAGATTCCCGTGTGCGCCGACATCGGCCGCCAGCTCGCCGCCGGTGACGAGCGCATCGTCGGCGTGATGGTCGAGTCGCACCTGGTGGGCGGCCGCCAGGATCTCACGCCGGGCTGCCCGCTGACCTACGGCCAGAGCATCACCGATGCCTGCATCGGCTGGGACGAGAGCGTCAAGGTGCTCGAGGGCCTCGCCGAGGCGGTGCGCGCGCGGCGCGTGGCACGCGGCAGCGGCAACTGATGCCGCGGCGCGCCGATGCAGCTTGCCGGCGCGCGGATGAACGAGAATCGCCCGGGCGTGCCATTGGCCGCCCGGGCGATTTTTTTGCGGCATTGCGGCGCCGGGGGTTCAGGCCGGCGGCGCCGCAACCGCCGCGATCACTCGATCGCGCCGGAACCGAAGATCTCCGTGTGGACGCGCTCCGGCGCGACGCCGAGCGCCACCAGCGCATCGCGCTGCGCCGTCATGAAGGCGACCGGGCCGCAGAGATAGTAGTCGGCATCGGGCAGGATCGCCGCGCGCAGCAGCTCGGGCGTGAGCCGGCCTTCGCGATCGTGATCGACGCCGGGCCGGTCGTCCGGGCCCACCAGCTCGTAGACCACCTGGCGCGTCGCGTTCGAATGACGCGCCACCAGCGCGTTGAGCCAGTCGCGGAACGCGTGGACACGCCCCGAGCGGCAGGCATGCAGGAAGTGGATCCTGCGCGGGCTGCCGGCTTCGCTCAGCGCCGAGGCCATCGACACCATCGGCGTGATGCCGACCCCGCCCGAGATCAGCACCACCGGCGTGGCCGCCTCGCGCGCCAGCGTGAAGTCGCCCATCGGCGCCGTCACCTCGACGATCGCGCCCTCCTCCACCCCCTCGTGCAGCAGCGTCGACACCTTGCCGGCCGGCACCGGCTGGTCGCCGCCCTCGCGCCCGGCCTCGCGCTTGACCGAGATCCGCAGCCACTTGCCGTGCGGTGCGTCGGACAGGCTGTACTGGCGCGGCTGATCCACGCCGAGATCGCCGACGTAGCGCTTGACCGTGAGGTACTGGCCCGGCTCGAAGCGCGGTGCCGCGCCGCCGTCGGTCGGCGCCAGGTAGAACGAGGTGATCTCGTCGCTCTCGCGCACCTTGCGCGCGACCCGGAACGGCCGGTAGCCACTCCAGGGCGCGGCCTCGTAGAGCTTCGCCTCGATGCCGGCGAGCACCTGGGCGAGCTGCGCATAGGCCGCCTTCCAGGCCTCGAGCGTGGCCGCGTCGACGGCATCGCCCAGCACCTCGACGATCGAGGCCAGCAGGTGCTCGCCAACGATCGGGTAATGCTCGGGCCTCACCGACAGGCTCACGTGCTTGTTCGCGATGCGCGACACCGCGCTGCCGAGCGCGCCGAGATTATCGATATTGGCGGCGTAGGCGTAGACGGCCCTGGCCAGCGCCTCGGGCTGGCTGCCGCCGGCGCGCTGGTGCGTCTGGTTGAACAGGTTCTTCAGTTCGGGGTGGTGGCGGAACATGCGGGCGTAGAAATGCCGCGTGATGGTGCTGCCATGGGCGGCCAGCACCGGGGCGGTCGCCTTGACCCGGGCCATCTGTTCGGCGGTGAGCGTCGTCATCTTCTTCTCCGTGGGGACTCGTCTAAAGATGCGTTTACAATACATCTTTAAAGTCGCACGTCGATGTGGACAAATTGACGCACCATTCAAGCCGGTGCAACGGCGGCGGCAGGCCGATCAGCCGGCCGCCGCTTCGGGCTCACTCGGGCCGGCCGCGCTCCCAGAGCACGTCGCTGCCGCCCGCCGCGCGGTTCAGCACGCGCGCCAGCACGAACAGCAGGTCGGAAAGCCGGTTCACGTAGCGGCGCGGCGTGGCCGCGACCTCGCCGACGGCGCCGAGCGCGACGATCGAGCGCTCGGCGCGACGGCAGACGGTGCGGCAGACGTGCGCGAGCGCGGCCGGGCGCGAGCCGCCCGGCAGGATGAACTCCTTGAGCGGCGGCAGTTGCGCGTTGTAGTGCGCCAGCCAGTCGTCGAGCCGCGCCAGGTGCGCGTCGGTCATCGCGACGTGCCCCGGAATGCAGAGCTCGCCGCCCAGGTCGAACAGGTCGTGCTGGATCGCCGCCAGCGCGCCGCGGATCTCCTCGGGCAGCGGCTCGGCCAGCAGCACGCCGAGCTGCGAATTCAGCTCGTCGACATCGCCGATCGCGGCGATCCGCGCATCGTCCTTGGCGACCCGGCTGCCGTCGCCCAGGCCCGTGGTGCCGTCGTCGCCGGTGCGGGTCGCGATCTTGCTCAGGCGGTTGCCCATGATGGTGGTCCTCGTCGTGTCGGGCCGCGCGGCACGAGCGTGCGCGGCCATGGATGGTGGCATCGATCCCGGCTCGGGACCGGCGCGACGGCGCGGGCTGCGCCCGGCGCGCCGCCGGGCGGGCTCGGCCGCCATGCCGGGATTATCCCAGCCCGGGCGGCTGGCCGCGCGCCGCCGGGCTTTGCGCGTAGAATGATTCGCCAGTCGTCGAGGCGGCCTCATGCCGCAGGGCATCGCGCCCGTCACCCGTGGCGGATGACGCCGGCAGCCCGGTTGCGCCGCGGCAGGACCTAGGCCGGCACGCGCCACGGTCGCCGCCGCCGGCTCCGGCCGTCACACGCCGCACGCCGCCCGCCTCGCACGCCACGAATCGACAAGCTGCCCCAGGAGACACGCGTGAACCACCCCGCCCCGCCGGCCTCGCTGCGCCGCCCGTTCCCCGATGCGCTGCGCGAGGCGCTCGCCGCCGCCTTCGGCGAACGCGTCTCGACCTCCGAGGCGGTGCGCGAGCACCACGGCCGCGACGAATCCCCCTTCGATCCCGAACTGCCCGACGCGGTGGTATTCGCCGAGAACGCCGACGAGGTCCGCACCGTGGTCACGCTGTGCGCGCAATACGAGGTGCCGGTGATCCCCTACGGCGCCGGCTCCTCGCTCGAAGGCCACCTGCTGGCGGTGCGCGGCGGCGTCTCGCTCGACGTCTCGCGCATGAACCGCGTGCTGTCGATCGACGCCGATGACCTGACCGTCACGGTCGAACCCGGCATCACGCGCAAGGCCCTCAACGAGAGCCTGCGCGACACCGGCCTGTTCTTCCCGATCGACCCCGGCGCGGACGCCAGCATCGGCGGCATGACGGCCACCCGCGCCTCCGGCACCAACGCCGTGCGCTACGGCACCATGCGCGAGAACGTGCTGGGCCTCACCGCCGTGCTCGCCGACGGCCGCCAGATCCGGACCGGCAGCCGCGCCCGCAAGTCCTCGGCCGGCTACGACCTGACGCGCCTGCTGGTCGGCTCGGAAGGCACGCTCGGCGTGATCACCTCGATCACGCTGCGCCTGCATCCGCTGCCCGAGGCGGTATCGGCGGCGATCTGCACCTTCCCCTCGATGGGCGACGCGGTGCGCAGCGTGATCGAGACGATCCAGACCGGCGTGCCGATCGCGCGCGTGGAGTTCATCGACGCGCTCGGCATCCGCGCCATCAACCGCCATTCGAACTTCACGCTGAACGAGGCGCCCACCCTGTTCTTCGAATTCCACGGTACCGAGGCCGGCGTGCGCGAGCAGGCCGAGCGCGTGCAGGAACTGGCCGCCGCCAACGGCGGCCGGGACTTCGAATGGGCCACCCGCCCCGAGGACCGCACGCGGCTGTGGTCGGCGCGGCACAACGCCTTCTTCGGCATGCTGCAGCTCAAGCCGGGCTGCCGCGCGGTGACCACCGACGTCTGCGTGCCGATCTCGCAACTGGCCGCCTGCGTCGAGGAAACCGAGGTCGACCTGCGCGCCTCGACCCTGCCCTGCCCGATCGTCGGCCATGTCGGCGACGGCAACTTCCACGTCGCGATCCTGCTCGACCCGGACAAGCCCGAGGAGCTGGAGGAAGCCGAGCGGATCAACCAGCGCATCGTCGAGCGCGCGCTGCGCATGGGCGGCACCTGCACCGGCGAGCACGGCGTGGGCCTGCACAAGATGCGTTTCCTGGCCGCCGAGCACGGCGAGGAGGCGATCGACGCGATGCGCGCGATCAAGCTCGCGCTGGACCCGCGCAACCTGATGAATCCCGGCAAGATCTTCAGCCTCGACCGCGCATGAGGCGCGCACCCGCCGACCAGGAGCCGAGATGAACACGATCGCCCAAGGCCAGGCCCAGGCAGGCGGCGCGAGCAGCGGTGCCGCGCACGCGGCCGGCAGCAACGCAATGGCCGACGCCGCCACCCGCGCGCAACGCCAGCGCGAGGTGGTGCAGGCCCTGATGGCGGTGCTGCCGAGCCATTGCCTGCTGTACCGCGACGAGGACACCGCCGCCTACGAATGCGACGGGCTGGCCGCCTACCGGCGCCTGCCGCTCGCGGTGGCGCTGCCCGAGACCGAATCGCAGGTGCAGCGCATCGTGCAGATCTGCCGCCGCCTGAACGTGCCGATCGTGCCGCGCGGCGCCGGCACCAGCCTGTCGGGCGGCGCGCTGCCGAACCAGAGCGGCATCGTGGTGTCGCTGGCGCGCTTCACGCGCATCGTCGAGGTCGATTCCTACGCGCGCACCGCCACGGTCCAGCCCGGCGTGCGCAACATCGCCATCTCCGAGGCCGCCGCGCCCTACGGGCTCTACTACGCGCCCGATCCGTCCTCGCAGATCGCCTGCACGATCGGCGGCAACGTCGCCGAGAACTCGGGCGGCGTGCACTGCCTCAAGTACGGCCTGACGGTCCACAACGTGCTGCGCGTGCGCGCCGTGACGATCGACGGCGACGTGGTGGAGTTCGGCTCGCTGGCGCTCGACACGCCCGGCCTCGACCTGCTGGCCGTGATGATCGGCAGCGAGGGCATGTTCGCGATCGTCACCGAGATCACCGTGAAGCTGATCCCCAGGCCGCAGACGGCGCAACTGGTGATGGCCAGCTTCGACGACGTGGTGAAGGGCGGCGAGGCGGTGGCCGCGATCATCGCCGCCGGCATCGTGCCGGCCGGGCTGGAGATGATGGACAAGCCGGCCACCCGGGCCGTGGAGGCCTTCACGCAGGCCGGCTACGACCTGGACGCGGCCGCCATCCTGCTGTGCGAATCGGACGGCACGCCCGACGAGGTGGCCGAGGAGATCGCGCGCGTCACCTCGGTGCTGCGCGCCAGCGGCGCGACGCGGATCCAGGTCTCGCGCTCGGAGGCGGAACGGCTGCGCTTCTGGTCGGGCCGCAAGAACGCCTTCCCGGCCGCCGGGCGGATCTCGCCCGACTACTACTGCATGGACGGCACCGTGCCGCGCCGCGCGATCGGCCCGCTGCTGGCGCGCATCGAGCAGATGGAGGGGCAATACGGGCTGCGCTGCATCAACGTGTTCCATGCCGGCGACGGCAACATGCATCCGCTGATCCTGTTCAACGCCAACGATCCCGACGAGCTGCACCGCGCCGAGCTGTTCGGCGCCGACATTCTGGAGAGCTGCGTCGAGCTGGGCGGCACGGTGACGGGCGAGCACGGCGTGGGGGTCGAGAAGCTGAACTCGATGTGCGTGCAATTCTCGCCGGAGGAGCGCGACGCGTTCTTCGCCGTGAAGCGCGCCTTCGACCCGGCCAGCCTGCTCAATCCCGACAAGGGCATCCCGAGCCGCGCGCGCTGCGCCGAATACGGCCGCATGCACGTGCGCGGCGGGTTGCTGCCGCGCCCGGATCTGCCGCGTTTCTGAGGAAAGCGGCCGGCCGGGCTGCTGGACGGCCGGCCCGGGTCGCGCTGCCGGCCGGGATTCCGGCCCTGGAGAGCGAACCTGCCGATCCGCCCGCGCCTGGCGGCCGAACCGGCGTGTCGCGCCGCCAGGCGCCAGGTGCGCGCGGACCTTCGCAAGCTCGCCACCGCGCCGAGCGAGCGCCAAACCCGGCCCGCGCCGGCCCCCCGCCCCGCCGCCCTCGCGCGCTGTCTCTAGGGGGATCGCCCGACTGTCGCCGCTTATGGCGCCGGTACAATCGAAGCACAAGAAATTTCAGGACGAGGCGACACCGGATGGAACAGGACGAGATCGTCGCGAACTGGGCCGAACGCATCCGCAGCGCGGGCGCGCAGGGTCGCTCGCTGCGGATTCGCGGCGGCGGCACCAAGGACTGGTACGGCCAGTCGCTCGACGGCGAGATACTCGATACGCGCGCCTGGCACGGCATCGTCTCCTACGACCCCGCCGAACTCGTGATCACGGCACGCGCCGGCACGCCGCTGGCGGCCATCGAGGCGGAGCTGGCCGCGCACAACCAGATGCTGCCCTTCGAGCCCCCTCACTTCGGCCGCCACGCCAGCTTCGGCGGCGCCATCGCGGCCGGCCTGTCGGGCCCGCGGCGCGCCAGCGCGGGCGCGGTGCGCGACTTCGTGCTCGGCGTCACGCTGATGAACGGGCGCGGCCAGGTGCTGCGCTTCGGCGGCCAGGTGGTGAAGAACGTCGCCGGCTACGACGTGGCGCGCCTGATGGCCGGCTCGCTGGGCACGCTCGGGCTGATGCTGGACCTGTCGGTGAAGGTGCTGCCGGTGCCGGTCGCCGAGCTGACGCTGAAGTTCGACATGAGCGCGACCGACGCGGTGCGCAAGCTCAACGAGTGGTCGGGCCACCCGTTCCCGGTCAGCGCGAGCGCCTGGCGCTTCGGCACCCTGGTGCTGCGCCTGTCGGGCGCCGAGGCGGCCGTCAAGGCGGCCAAGGGTGCGCTGGGCGGCGAGGCGGTGGACGCGGTGGAGGCACAGCGCTTCTGGCATGGCGTGCGCGAGCAGAACGACCCGTTCTTCAACGCGATGCTGCCCGGCCATGCGCTCTGGCGCCTGTCCCTGCCCTCGATCACCGAGCCCATGCACCTGCCCGGCTCGCAGATGATGGAATGGGGCGGCGCGCAGCGCTGGTGGATCACCGACGCCGACGCCACCACGGTGCGCATGAGCGCCAGGCAGGCCGGCGGCCACGCCACGCTGTATCGCGCCAGCGCCGGCTACGATCGCGGCGGCGGCGTGTTCACGCCGCTGGCCGGGCCGCTGCTGGCGATCCACCGCGGCCTGAAGGCCGCCTTCGATCCGGACCGCGTGTTCAACCGCGGCCGGCTCTACCCCGATTTCTGAGCCGCCCATGCAGACCAAGCTCGCCGATTTCATCCGCGACACGCCCGACGGCGCCGAGGCCGAATCGATCCTGCGCAAGTGCGTGCACTGCGGTTTCTGCACCGCCACCTGCCCGACCTACCAGTTGCTCGGCGACGAGCTCGACGGCCCGCGCGGGCGCATCTACCTGATCAAGCAGATGCTGGAAGGCGCGCCGGTGACGCGCAGCACCCAGCAGCATCTGGACCGCTGCCTGACCTGCCGCAGTTGCGAGAGCACCTGCCCGTCGGGCGTGCAGTATGGACGGCTGGTCGAGATCGGCCGCCAGCAGCTCGAGACACGCGTGCCGCGCACGCTGTCGCAGCGCCTGATGCGGCGCGCGCTGGCCAGCTTCGTGCCGAACGGCGCGCTGTTCGCGCCGGCGATGCGCATCGGCCAGCAGGTGCGCCCGCTGCTGCCCAAGCGCCTGCGCGACAAGGTCCCGCCGCGCACCCGGCCGCTGGCCTGGCCCACCGCGCGCCACGAGCGTCGCATGCTGATGCTGGCCGGCTGCGTGCAGCCCTCGATGATGCCGAACATCAACATCGCCACGGCGCGCGTGCTCGACGCGCTCGGCATCGAGACCGTGATCGCGCCCGAGGCGGGCTGCTGCGGCGCGATCCGTCTGCACCTGAACTACCGCGACGAGGCGCTGGCCGACGCGCGCCGCAACATCGACGCCTGGTGGCCGCACATCGAGGCCGGCGCCGAGGCGATCGTGATGAACGCGAGCGGCTGCGGCGCCACCGTGCTCGAGTACGCGCACCTGCTGCGCGACGATCCCGCCTATGCCGACAAGGCCCGGCGCGTGGTCGAGCTGACCCGCGACGTGTCCGAGCTGCTGGCCGGCTTCGAGACGCGCCTGGTGGCGCTGGCGAAACGGCGCGGCATGCAGATCGTCGCCTACCATCCGCCCTGCACGCTGCAGCATGGCCAGCAGTCGCGCGGCAAGGTCGAGCGCCTGCTCGAGGCGCTCGGCGTCGAGCTGCGCGTGCCGGCCGACAGCCATCTGTGCTGCGGCTCGGCCGGCACCTACTCGCTGACCCAGCCCTCGCTGTCCTACAAGCTGCGCAAGCAGAAGCTGGCCCGGTTGGCCGAGCTCGATCCGCAACTGATCGTCTCGGGCAACATCGGCTGCCTCGCTCACCTGCAAAGCGGCACCGCGACGCCGGTGATGCACTGGATCCAGCTCGTCGAGCAACTGCTCGACGACTGAGGCGCCGCCGCCCCGGCTCGCCCCCAGCCGGCCCCGGTTTGCGCGCCCTCTCGCCGGCCGTGTTCCGGCGCGGCGGCGCCAGGGCCGGGCATCCTCCACCGGCCGCGAGGCGATCCGTATAATGAGGCGCGCCATGCCTTGCATGGCCTCACCGTCCATCGTCCGCCCTGCCCCGCGTATGTCCGATCTCGCCGCCAGCCTCGCCTCCGTTCACCGCCGCATCGACGACGCGGCCCGCTCCGCCGGCCGCGCGCCGGGCGAGGTGGTGCTGCTCGCGGTGTCGAAGACCTTCCCAGCCGAAGCCGTGCGCGAAGCGCATGCGGCCGGCCAGCGCGCGTTCGGCGAGAACTACGTGCAGGAGGCGCTCGACAAGATCGCCGCGCTCGCGGATCTTCGCGCCTCGCTCGACTGGCACTTCATCGGGCCGCTGCAATCGAACAAGACGCGCGTGGTGGCCGAGCAGTTCGACTGGGTGCATTCGGTCGACCGGCTCAAGATCGCGCAGCGCCTGGCCGAGCAGCGCCCGGCGCACCTGCCGCCGCTCAATGTCTGCGTGCAGGTCAACGTGAGCGGCGAGGACAGCAAGAGCGGCGTCGCGCCGGCCGAGGCGGCAGCGCTGGCGCGCGAGGTGGCCGCCTTGCCCGCGCTGCGGTTGCGCGGCCTGATGGCGATCCCCGAGCCGGCCGGCGAACTCGCGGCGCAGCGCGTGCCGCACCGGCTGCTGCGCGAGCTGTTCGACACGCTCAAGGCCGAGGGTCTGGCGCTCGACACGTTGTCGATGGGGATGTCGGCCGATCTCGAGGCGGCCGTGCTCGAGGGCGCCACCATCGTGCGCGTCGGCACCGCGATCTTCGGCGCGCGCGACTACGGCACGCCGCGCGCGTCCTGACCGATTTACGAACCTTCCTGTTTCCTGGTCCAACCATCATGAAAATTGCATTCATCGGCGGCGGCAACATGGCAGCCGCCCTGATCGGCGGTATCGTCAAGCGCGGCACCGCGGCGCCCGGCGATCTCTACGTGATCGATCCCAACGCGGATACCCGCACGCGCCTGCGCGAGGAACGTGGCGTGGCCACCGGCGAGACCATCGACGCCACGCTGGCCGGCTACGACGCGATCGTGCTGGCGGTCAAGCCGCAGGTGCTCAACGAGGTGGCCAAGGCGCTCGCGCCGCATCTCGGCCGGGCGCTGGTGATCAGCATCGCGGCCGGCATCCGCGCCACCGACCTGTCGCGCTGGCTGGGCGGCTACGCGCGCATCGTGCGCACCATGCCGAACACGCCGGCGCTGGTCGGCATGGGCGTGACGGGCCTGGCCGCGCTGGATGGAGTCGACGCGGCCGGCCGCGAGCTGGCCTCGGCCGTGCTCGGCGCGGTCGGCGAGACGGTCTGGTTCGACGACGAGGCGCGCCTGGATGCCGTGACGGCGATCTCCGGCAGCGGCCCTGCCTACGTGTTCTATTTCATCGAGGCGCTACAGGAAGCGGCGCGCCAGCTCGGCCTGAACGAGGAACAGGGCCGCGCGCTGGCGGTGGCGACCTTCACCGGCGCCGCGCAACTGGCCGCGCAATCAGGCGAGCCGGCCGGCGTGCTGCGCGAGCGCGTGACCTCCAAGGGCGGCACCACGGCCGCGGCGCTGGCCGCCTTCGACGCGCAGCAGCTCAAGGACCGGATCGTGAGCGGCGTGCTGGCCGCCGATGCGCGGGCCCGCGAACTCGGCGACGAACTCGGCCGCAACTGAGCCCGGCCTTCGAGTGAGGCGCCGATCTTCGGAGCGGCGCGCGTCCATCAACGACAAAGCGGCCTCATGGGCCGCTTTGTCGTTTCCGGGACACGCGCGGGCGCTGCGCTCAGAACGCCGTCACCGCGTAATGCAGGGCGATCCCGACGAACAGCGCGCCGCCGAGCCAGTTGTTATGGCGGAATGCCGCGAAGCACTTCATGCGGTCGCGATCCTTGATCAGCGTGTAGTGATAGACCGCGCAACCCACCGCCGCCGCCCAGCCCAGCCAGTACACCGGGCCGAACTGCTGGGTGAGGCCGATCCAGGCATAGATCGCGAACACCGCCGCGTAGCAGAGCATGATCGCCAGCACGTCGTAGCGGCCGAAGGTGATCGCCGAGGTGCGCATGCCGATCTTGAGGTCGTCGTCGCGATCGACCATCGCATAGGCCGTGTCGTAGGCGACCGACCAGAACACGTTCGCGGCCAGCATCACCCAGGCGATCAGGGGCACGGTGTTCTGGATCGCGGCGAAGGCCATCGGGATGCCGAAGCCGAAGGCGATGCCGAGATAGGCCTGCGGGATCGCGAAGAAGCGCTTCAGGAAGGGGTAGGTGCCGGCCACGAACACGGCCACCACCGACAGCCACTTGGTCAGGCCGTTGAGCGGCAGGATCAGCAGGAAGGAGACGATCGCCAGGCCGACCGCGATCGCCACCGCCTCCCAGGCGCGGATCTTGCCCGAGGTCAGCGGTCGGTCGACGGTGCGCTTCACGTGGCGGTCGAAGTCGCGATCGGCGTAGTCGTTGATCGCGCAACCGGCCGAGCGCATCAGCAGCGTGCCGAGGATGAAGATCACCAGCAGCGACGGCGCCGGGCGCCCTCCCGAGGCGATCCACAGCGCGTTGAGCGTGGGCCAGAGCAGCAGCAGGCTGCCGATCGGCTTGTCCATCCGGACCAGCTTCAGGTAGAGGGGGAAACGGGCAAACATGGGAAATTCCGCATCTCGAGCAATGGCGGCATTGTAGAGCGCGGCCCCGGATGCCGCAAAAACGCAAGGCGCTTCACGCCCGCCTGCCGACGTGGCGCGACACCGCGCCGCCTTTCAGCCGTATCTACCAAGGCGGGCGATTTGGCCCCGATCGACTCGTCCGGAAAGCTGAAACTGATACCAAAAACACAATAACAATCGGAGCCTATTATTTCTTTGCAATTCCGCGCTCGACCCGGAATGAAACGCCTACGCCTCGGCAGCGCTCTCGCCAGTCAATTTCCTACCCAAGAACCATGACGGGGCAAAATTCAACTCGAAAATTTCCTATCGAGAATTAATTTTACGGTAATCTATCGCAACATAATATGCTAACTATTATCCGATGGAGATAACAATGGATCGTGATTTCCCAGAATTGGCCGCCAAACATATTGCCGGAGCGCGCCTGTATGCAAATCGGTTCGATCTGATTTCGGATCTCCGCCTCGCCCCTGATTCCCATATCGCGGAAGTCGGCGTTGCATTGGGTACATTTTCGAAATTCATGATCGAAAAATTCAAACCCAAGCAATTTTGTGCGTTCGACCTGTTCCAGATTCATACCGCCGACACATTGTGGGGACGACCCACTCGCGAAGTCCTGCGCGGCATGACGCATCGTCAATTTTACGAGGCGGAAATGCAGAACAGCACCTCGCCGGTCATCACTCACGAGGGCTTGAGTTCGGAAACGCTACCGCGCTACCCCGACGAGTATTTCGACATGATCTACATCGACGCTGCTCATACCTTCGACGAAGTCAAGCTGGATGCCGAAATCTCTGCGGCCAAGATCAAGAAGGACGGGGTCTTGATCTTCAACGATTACATCATGCATGACCCGTTCATCCACGCGGACTACGGCATCGTTCCCGTGGTAAATGAAATGGTCGTCAATCATGGCTGGAGAGTGATCGGCTTCGGGCTGCAGAAGCACATGTTCTGCGACATCGCGATTCAACGCGGCTGACGCCCAGACATTCGGAGCGGATACCAAACTGGCCGCGGCGCAAGCGTGGGCCGGCGCCGCCGCCTCTCTCGAGCGATATGCTTGGCCCAATTGTCAATTGCCAATGCAAAGCAAGCCGACAAGATCGCTCGCGGCCCCTCGCACACGAACCTCGGCTCCTGAAATCTGGTCGATCCTGGCTCCGTCGGGGGCCTTGGACGCGGTAACGACACAGGTAAAGCTCCGGGCGGATGTATAGGCCGCCCTCCCCTTAAGCAGCAGTGTCGCGCCCCCGCCCTTCAACATCACGTTCTCGGCTACGACGTGGGCCGCGGCAAGGGCGGCTCCCGATGCTCGATATACCGGCAGCGCACCCACCCCGGTCGCGAAGATATCGCCATGGATCCTCGCATCGCCTTCGACCTGCAACTTGCTGACACCGTCGTCGGTTCCGCCGAGCAGCACGCGCCCGCCATACTTCGCAAGATTCATATTGAGTTTTGCCAAGGGATTCACGGCGTCATAGGCGTCGATCGCGACTTCCGACGCGCGATCCGAATACATAGCCATCGTCGCGCGGTGGTCCAACTCCAGTTGCACGGCGCCACCGCCCTTGGGTTTCAGCGTGACCGGGATCGAGGCATCACTGCCGGTCGCGTTCAAGGATGGGGACTGTCTGGCAGAAGCTCCCGCAATGTTGAGGGCATTTCCGCTGTTGACGGCCTGGAAAAAACTGTTCGCTCCCGTCAGATCGAAAGGTCGCGCGTAATTCGACTCGCTATCGACCTGAGCTCCGAAAATCCGGTTCTGGTCCGCGCCGTTGATCTCGGCCACGCAGGCCTCGGCGTCGCGAATGCCGTTGGTCGAACAGTTGAGTCCAAGCACCACGGAGTCCGAGGAATGATCGAAAACCAGTCCCCGGCGGCGACTATTGATGGATTCGATCCAAGTCGACGAAATTCTCGTGTTGGCCGAGTTGCGGATGTCGATCACGTCGCCGATTGAGTTATCGATGACATTTCCAAGAAACGAGAAATTCCCGGTGCCGTCGAGATGAATCACATTGATCGCGGCATTGTATGGATGCGAATTCTGCAACATCGTGGTTTGCGCTCCCGGCTCGGCCAGTAGGGCATATTTGACCGCGAACCCGCCGTCCATTTGAAAGCCGTCGATCGTCGAATCCGATGCATGCGGCCCGAGCACGATGCCGGCCAGACCGGCAGTCGCCGAATAAACACGGATGTTCTTGATCCGTACGTCGTGCATATACGTCGCCGTCCGTGGATTGCCGTCCAGTCGCACCGAGACATGATTGATCGGCACATTGCGAAACGACAGGTTGAGCAAGTCCAGCGTTTGCGAGTACGAAGTGTCGAGCGTGTCGGCACGGCCCTCCGTGCCATCGAAGCTCAGGTCCCGGATCGTTGCGTGCGAGTCGAAGTTCAGGGCGCGGGTGATCTCCGGATAACGGATCGAGCCCCCAGTTTGAATCAGGACGCTGTTCGGCCCGTCACCGTAGAGCGTGAAGCCCGTCAGTTGCGGAAGCACGAGTCCACTCTGCCGGTATCGGCCCGCCGGCACGTACACGCTCTTCGCCCCGGAATGGAGGGCGGCCTGAATGCACCCAGTGCTGTCGGTGCGACCTGTCCTGTCGCATCCGGGGAAATCGAGGATGCTCACCGTGTCCTGCAGCTTGTCGGAAATCGATCGAGAGAATGCACCGGAATACCGCTGCGTGACGGTCGAGTCAAGCTGGGCGTGTACCTGCCCGGCAGCAAGAACCCACAGCATCGCCGCCAGGCGGATCAATCGATCACGTACCGCTCGGGCTCCAACTCGACTCATGGCAAATGCGCTCCTTGGTTTCAGACCTGTTCTATCAGCGAAAGACGCTACGACCCGGTGCAACCTCGTCGGTTCGCTCGCCTCGACGAATCGGCTGTAAATGTGGCACCGATCTGAACCGGCATTCCATCCACACAAAAAAAACCTCCCGTCGAACGGGAGGTTTCACTGACCGCCGGCGCATCCGCGCCCGGCTGGTCGAACCGCTTGCCGCGATATGGGTCGCAGCCATCACTGCAGCAGCGATCGCAGCATCCAGGCGGTCTTCTCGTGCGTCTGCAGACGCTGCGTGAGCAGATCGGCGGTCGGCTCGTCGCCTGCCGAATCGGCATCGGGGAAGATCCCGCGCGCGGTGCGCACCACCGCTTCGTGGCCTTCCACCAGCTGGCGGATCATTTCCTCGGCCGCCGGCACGCCGCTGGCTTCCGGCACCACCGTCAGCTTGGCGAAATCGCCGTAGGTGCCCGGCGCCACCACGCCCAGCGTGCGGATCCGTTCCGCCACCGAGTCCACCGCGAGCCATAGCTCGTTGTACTGCTCCTCGAACATCAGGTGCAGCGTGTTGAACATCGGACCGGTGACGTTCCAGTGGAAATAATGCGTCTTCAGATACAGCGAAAACGTGTCAGCGAGCAGCTTCGACAGGCCTTCCGCGATCTTCTTGCGGTCCTTGTCGCTGATGCCGATGTTGATCTGCGTTCCGTTGCCCTTTTTGGCCATGTTGCTGACTCCTTATCAATGAGTTGAACCGGCGAAAACGCCTTGAGATGACTCGCCTGTTTCTGCCTGAAACGAGTGACTCCAGCGCGCCCAGTGTAACGTAGAAGATTCGAAAGGGACGGATGGCCGGCCCTTCAGGCCCCGTTCAAGTGGGCCATCGCCTGGGCGGCCAGCGTCACGAAGCCGGCAAAGGTGATCGCGAAACCGAAGGTCTGGCGGAAGGCGGAAGTGGCGGCGTGATTGACGGCCGCGGCGTGCGATTGCGCCGGGCGGCCGGCTTGCGGATTCTGGCCTTGCGTGTTCATGGCGTGTTCCTCGGGGGCGATATCGATCAGACGCCGAGCAGACGGTCAGCCAGATAGGCCAGGGCCAGCGGGCGCAGGTAGCGCACCAGGACGCGCGTCCTGGCGAGCATCGGGTCGTGCGCGGCCGGCTGGTGAGGCTTGTTCATGATGGCTCCGTCGTTCGGGATGAGGCGCCGGGCCTGCTGCAGTTCCGGCGCGGGCCACCTGTCGCGACCCATGGATGCCATCATAGAAAACCCTATCGTTAATGTGAATTTAATTGAATTTATTTATTCGATAGGTAAAGCCTTGGGCAAAACAAAACCGGGGCGCGAAGGCCCCGATCGGTCGGGTGCCGCATGCAACAGCGGCGGCCAGCCCCGGCCTCAGTTCAGCGTGGCGGGCATGTCGAGCTTGGCCACGCCGGGCAGATCGCAGGCGGCGATCGCCTCGCTGATCGCGTCGATGGCCGGCATGCGCGTGAAGCTCTTGCGCCAGACCAGCACCACGCGGCGATCCGGGATCGGCTCGTCGAAGGGCACGTAGGACAGCAGGTCGGAATCGGCGTTGTTGGCCAGCGGCCCGATCTCGCCCACCGACATGCGCGGCAGCACCGTGATGCCCACGCCGCTCGCCACCATGTGGCGGATGGTTTCCAGCGAGGACCCCTCGAAGGTCTTCTGGATGCCGTCGGCGGTCTGCGAGAAGTGCATCAGCTCGGGACACACGCCCAGCACGTGATCGCGGAAGCAATGACCGTTGCCCAGCAGCAGCATGGTTTCCTGCTTGAGGTCGGCCGCGTCGATCTTGCGGCGCTTGGACCAGGGATGGCTGGAGGGCAGCGCGACCACGAAGGGCTCGTCGTAGAGCGGGCGCACCATCAGGCCGGTTTCCGGGAACGGCAGGGCCATGATGGCCGCGTCGATCTCGCCCTGCTTGAGCAGCTCCAGCAACTTGAGCGTGTAGTTCTCCTGCAGCATCAACGGCATCTGCGGGACACGGTGGATCATCTGCTTGACGAGCGTGGGCAGCAGGTAGGGCCCGATGGTGTAGATCACGCCCAGCCGGAACGGCCCGACCAGCGGATCCTTGCCCTGCTTGGCGATTTCCTTGATGGCGAAGGTCTGCTCCAGCACGCGCTGGGCCTGGGTGACGATCTGGTCGCCGATCGGCGTCACGCTCACCTCGCTCGCGCCGCGCTCGAAGATCTGCACGTTCAGCTCGTCCTCGAGCTTCTTGATCGCAACCGAGAGCGTCGGCTGGCTGACGAAGCAGGCTTCGGCCGCGCGGCCAAAATGCCGCTCGCGAGCGACTGCGACGATGTACTTCAGTTCAGTAAGCGTCATTGTGGGTCAATCACAGGAATACAGGCGATAGCTTTAATTTATACACCGGATAGAAGCGTTCCGCCAGCGTTCTCGGCGGCAATTGCTTGTTGCGATGCAGCATAGATAAACGGGGACAGCCCGAACCTTGCCCGATATCCCGCGCCAGGCGCAGGATTCGGAGAAATCAGGCCTTCAGGAACTGCTCGCGCGCGCCGAGCCAGCGCGCCAGATGCTGGGTAACCACCTCGGGATGATGCGCGATCAAGGCCGCCGCGGCCTCGCGGGCCGGCTCGATCAGCCAGCCGTCCTGCTCCAGGTCGGCGAAACGCAGCATGGCTGCGCCAGATTGTCGCGCCCCGAGAAATTCGCCGGGGCCGCGGATCTCGAGGTCGCGCCGGGCGATCTCGAAGCCGTCGTTGGTCTCGCGCATGGTCTTCAGGCGCGCGCGGCCGGCGATCGACAGCGGGCCACTGTACATCAGCACGCAGGCCGACGCCGCCGTGCCGCGCCCGACGCGCCCGCGCAACTGGTGCAGCTGCGCGAGCCCGAAGCGCTCGGCATGCTCGATCACCATCAGCGAGGCGTTCGGCACGTCCACGCCGACCTCGATCACGGTGGTCGCCACCAGCAACTGCACCTCGTTGCGCGAGAACGCCTCCATCACGCTCGCCTTCTCGGCCGGTGAAAGCCGCCCGTGCACCAGGCCGACGTTGACGCCGGGCAAGGCGGCGGCGAGCGTCTCGTAGGTCTCCACCGCGGTCTGCAACTGCAGCGTCTCGCTCTCCTCGATCAGCGGGCAGACCCAATAGACCTGGCGGCCGCCCAGCGCCGCGTCGCGCACGCGGCCGATCACCTCCTCGCGGCGCGCATCGGCGACCAGCTTGGTGACGATCGGCGTGCGCCCCGGCGGCAGCTCGTCGATGGTCGAGACCTCGAGATCGGCGTAATACGTCATCGCCAGCGTGCGCGGGATCGGCGTGGCCGACATCATCAGCTGGTGCGGCTGGAAGCCCGCCGGGCCGTCCGCCTTGGCGCGCAGCGCGAGCCGCTGCGCCACGCCGAAGCGATGCTGCTCGTCGACGATCACCAGGCCCAGCCGCGCGAACTCCACCGTGTCCTGGATGATCGCGTGGGTGCCGATCACCAGTTGCGCGGTGCCGAGCGCGGCGGCCTCGATCGCCGAGCGCTTGTCCCGGGTCTTGAGGCTGCCGGCCAGCCAGGCCACCGTCACGCCGAGCGGCTCCAGCCAGCCGCGCAGCTTGCGCGCATGCTGCTCGGCGAGGATTTCGGTCGGCGCCATCAGCGCGGCCTGGTAACCCGCGTCGATCGCCTGCGCGGCGGCCAGCGCGGCCACCACCGTCTTGCCGCTGCCCACGTCGCCCTGCAGCAGCCGCTGCATGGGATGCGCGAGCGTGAGGTCGCGCGCGATCTCGTCGACCACGCGCGTCTGCGCGCCGGTCAGCGAGAACGGCAGCGCCGCGAACAGGCGCGCCACCAGCGAATCCTGGTCGGCGGCGGCGCGGCGCGGCATGGCCGGCGCCGCGCGCGTGCGGCGCTCCTCGTGGGCGCGCTTGAGCGAGAGCTGCTGCGCGAGCAGCTCGTCGAACTTGATGCGGATCCAGGCCGGGTGGGTGCCGTCGATCAGCGCGGTCTCGTCCGAATCGACGCCGGGGTGATGCAGCTGGCGCACCGCGTCGGCCAGTGCCGGCACGCCGAGCGGACGCAGGTACGCGGCCTCGATCTCGGCCGGCAGCAGTTCGGGCAGTGGCGTGCGCGCCAGCGCGTTGTCGATGGCCTTGCGCAGATAGGCCTGCGAGACGCCGGCCGTGCTCGGATAGACGGGCGTGAGCACCTGCGCCAGCGGCGTGTCCTCGTCGACCACGCGCACCGCCGGATGCACGATCTCGAGTCCGAAGAAACCGCCGCGGACGTCGCCGCGCACGCGCAGCCGCTGGCCGACCGCCATCTGCTTGACCTGCGAGCCGTAGAAGTTCAGGAAGCGCAGCACCAGCTCGCTGCCGTCCTCGTCGCGCAAGCGCACCAGCAACTGGCGGCGCGGGCGATAGGTGATCTCGTTGTCGTAGACCACGCCCTCGGTCTGCGCGAGCTCGCCGGGCAGCAGTTCGCGCATCGGCGTGAGGGTGGTCTCGTCCTCGTAGCGCATCGGCAGGTGCAGGACCAGGTCGATCGAACGCGTGAGGCCGAGCTTGGCGAGCTTGTCGGCGGTCTTGACGAGCTTGGGGGCGGCCTTGGCGGCCTTCTCCTTGCCCGCCTTCGCGGGCTTGTCGCCGGCGCCTTCGGCATCGCCCTGCGCCGCGTCCGCGTCGGCCGATTCACTCTCTACCGCCTTGCGCCGGCCGCGTCGGGCCGGCTTCGGCGCGGCGGCGTCGGCAGCTTCCACCGAAGGTTCGGCGAGCCGCCCGTCGGGCCCGCGCCGCGGCGTGCGCGAGCGCGCCGGCACGCGCGCCGCGTCGTCCTCGCGCCCGTGCTGCCCGTCGCGCGCGGGTTCGCTGCCGGATTCGGCATCGGCGGCGGCATCGGCGGGAACACTACGGCGGGAAGGTACGGGCATCGGGTCGGAATTCGGCAAGGGACAAGCAAGTACAATGGCGGCTTTTGACGTCGCATCGTCGCACGGCCCGGCGGCGCCCGCGAGCCGCGCGACCCCGCCATCATAGCGGCTCGCGCCGGCCATGACGCGGCTCGCGCACGGCTACGCCCCCATTTTCCATGTTCAAGCTTTCCGATTTCGATTTCGACCTGCCCCCCGAGCTGATCGCGCAGACCGCGCTGCCCGAGCGCAGCGCCAGCCGCCTGCTGGAGGTGGACGGCAGCGTCGCGCCCACGCGCCTGACCGACCGCCGCTTCACCGACCTGCCCGAGTGCATCGGCGCCGGCGACCTGCTGGTGTTCAACGACACCAAGGTGCTGAAGGCACGCTTCTTCGGCCAGAAGGCCAGCGGCGGCAAGATCGAGGTGCTGGTCGAGCGCGTGATCGGCCCGCGCACGGTGCTGGCGCAGATCCGCTCCAGCAAGAGCCCCGTCGAGGGCAGCACGCTGCGGCTGGCCGAGGCCTTCGAGGTGACAGTGGGCGAGCGCGTCGAGCCCTTCTTCACGCTGCACTTCCCCGAGGACTGCCTGGCGCTGATTGAGCGCCACGGCCGCCTGCCGCTGCCGCCCTACATCGAGCACGATCCCGACGCGACCGACGAGACGCGCTACCAGACGGTGTTCGCCAGCAACCCGGGCGCGGTCGCCGCGCCCACCGCCGGCCTGCACTTCGACGAGGCGCTGCTGGCCACGCTGCGCGCGCGCGGCGTCGAGACCGCCACGCTGACGCTGCATGTCGGCGCGGGCACCTTCCAGCCGGTGCGCGTCGACAACATCGCCGAGCACAAGATGCACAGCGAGTGGTACGAACTGAGCGACACGCTGGTGGCGCAGATCGCGGCCACGCGCGCGCGCGGCGGCAAGGTGGTGGCGGTCGGCACCACCTCGATGCGCGCGCTCGAGGCGGCCGCGCGCGACGCGCAACGCGAGGGCCGGGCGCTCGCGCCCACCCGCGCCGAAACCGACATCTTCATCACGCCGGGTTACGCGTTCCGCGTGGTGGACCGGCTGGTGACGAACTTCCACCTGCCGAAGTCGACCCTGCTGATGCTGGTCTCGGCCTTCGCCGGGGTCGAGACGATCCGCGACGCCTATCGCCACGCGATCGCCGAGCGCTATCGCTTCTTCAGCTACGGCGACGCGATGCTGCTGACGCGCCGCGATCCCGAATAAACCCGAAACGAGCGCCCCGCCCTCGTCTTCCAGAACGCGCCGCCGCGATTCCCGCGACGGCGCCCACCATGAGCGCCGGACTGTTCTCCGGTAGCAAGGAGCACCAAGCGATGACCGATCGCCAATCGGAACCCGTGCAAGCGCACGTTCCGCCCGAGAACGGGCTCAAGTTCGAACTGCTGACCACCGACGGCCACGCGCGGCGCGGCCGCGTCACGCTCAACCACGGCGTGGTGGAGACGCCGATCTTCATGCCGGTGGGCACCTACGGCACCGTCAAGGCGGTCCAGCCGCGCGAGCTGCACGAGATGCAGGCGCAGATCATCCTCGGCAACACCTTCCACCTGTGGCTGCGCCCGGGCCTCGAGACCATCGGCGCGCACGGCGGCCTGCATCGCTTCATGGGCTGGAACAAGCCGATCCTGACCGACTCGGGCGGCTTCCAGGTGTTCTCGCTGGGCGAGCTGCGCAAGATCACCGAGGACGGCGTGACCTTCGCCTCGCCGATCAACGGCGACAAGCTGTTCCTGTCGCCGGAAGTGTCGATGCAGATCCAGAAGGTGCTGAACTCGGACATCGTCATGCAGTTCGACGAATGCACGCCCTACGCCACCGACGGCGTGCCGACCACCCACAAGGAAGCGGCCGAATCGATGCGCATGTCGCTGCGCTGGGCCAGGCGCTCGCTCGACGAGTTCAACGGCCTGGGCAATCCCAACGCGCTGTTCGGCATCGTGCAGGGCGGCATGTTCGAGGACCTGCGCGACGAATCGCTGGCGGGCCTGGCCGAGCTCGACTTCCACGGCTACGCGATCGGCGGGCTGTCGGTCGGCGAGCCGAAGGAAGACATGATGCGCGTGCTGCAGCATGTCGGCCCCAGGCTGCCGGCGCACAAGCCGCATTACCTGATGGGCGTGGGCACGCCGGAGGACCTGGTGGAAGGCGTGGCCAACGGCGTCGACATGTTCGACTGCGTGATGCCGACCCGCAACGCGCGCAACGGCTGGCTGTTCACGCGCTTCGGCGACGTCAAGATCCGCAACGCGACGCACAAGAACTCGCTGCGCCCGCTCGACGAGAGCTGCGGCTGCTACACCTGCCGCAACTTCACGCGCGGCTACCTGCACCACCTGCACCGCGTGGGCGAGATCCTCGGCGCGCAGCTCAACACGATCCACAACCTGCACTACTACCTGACGCTGATGAGCGAGATCCGCGAGGCGATCGAGACGCACAGCTTCGAGGCCTTCCGCCTGCGCTTCGCGGCCGACCGCGCGCGCGGCGTGGAGCAGCGCGAGTAGTGGGAACGGCGGCGCGGCGGGCGGCGAAACGGGCGGCGGCATGCTCGAAGCCCGCGGTTTCGTCATACCCTTGTCGGACGATGTCGCCATGCTCGCCGCCGTGCGTTTTCGGCCAAGGCGCCGGCCACGGCGGCGCCGACACATTACAATCTGCTTTCGCGAATCGGGGCGAATGCGCGGGAAATACGGGGCAAATCCCCGGGTGACGGCTTAACAGCTTGATCCCAAAGCGCATTTGCCATGCTGTCGCGGTTTTCGCCGGTGGTAGAATGACCGGCTATTTTTCTGATTTTCCCCAACGGAGAGACCAACGTGTCGTTGTCCATTATCAGCAATGCATTCGCGCAAGGCGCTGGCGGCAGCGCCGAATCGAGCCTGATGAGCTTCCTGCCGCTCATCCTGATGTTCGCGGTGCTCTACTTCATCATGATCCGTCCGCAGATGAAGCGTCAGAAGGAGCATCGCAACATGCTCGCCGCGATGGCCAAGGGCGACGAAGTCGTGACCAACGGCGGCCTGGTCGGCAAGGTCACCAAGGTCGGCGAAGCCTACGTCGGCGTCGAGGTGTCGGAAGGCACCGAGATCACGGTCCAGAAGTCGGCCGTGACGACCATCCTGCCGAAGGGCACGATCAAGTCGCTGTAAGTCGCACTTCGAGCGTCCGGCATTCCGGCAGGCCCGCGCATTCGTCGCGCGGGCCGCGCGGGAGCCGGACGCGACGCTTTTCAAGCCAACTATCCCGTTCGGCCCTTTCATGAATCGTTACCCAATCTGGAAATATGTCGTGATGGTCGTCGCGCTCGCGATCGGCCTTCTGTACACATTGCCCAACTTCTACGGCGAAGCGCCGGCGGTGCAGGTGTCGAGCGGCAAGGCCACGGTCAAGATCGACTCGGGCACCCTCAGCCAGGTGCAGGCCGCGCTGGCCGCCGCCCAGGTCACGCCGGACGACATCACCTTCGACAATTCGGCGAACAACGCGAACATCCGCGTGCGCCTGAAGGACACCGATACCCAGCTGCGCGTGAAGGATCTCTTGCAGAAGGCGCTCAACAGCGACCCGAGCGATCCGCAATACGTCGTCGCGCTGAACCTGCAGAGCGCCTCGCCGCGCTGGCTGACCGCGCTGCACGCGCTGCCCATGTACCTCGGCCTGGACCTGCGCGGCGGCGTGCACTTCCTGCTGCAGGTCGACATGACCGGCGCGCTGACCAAGAAGCTCGACTCGGACGCCTCCGACGCGCGCTCGCAACTGCGCGACAAGGGCATCCGCGACGGCGGCGTGAACCGCGTCGACCTCTCGGTGGTCGCCAACTTCGCCGACCAGGACACCGCCGAGCAGGCGCGCCGCTTCCTCGCCGGCTCGATCACCGAACTGCAATGGGCCACCCAGCCCGGCGGCGGCGGCTACCAGGTGGTCGGCACCTTCTCGCCGGCCGTGCAGGCCACCGTCGAGGACGCCGCGCTCAAGCAGAACCTGACCACCCTGCACAACCGCGTCAACGAACTCGGCGTGTCCGAGCCGATCCTTCAGCAGCAGGGCCGCGACCGCATCGTGGTCGAGCTGCCGGGCGTGCAGGACACCGCCAAGGCCAAGGACATCATCGGCCGCACCGCCACGCTCGAAGCGCGCCTGGCCGACCCGGTCAACCTGCACCCGAACCCGAACGACCCGGTGCCGCCGGGCGACGAACTGTTCACCCAGGGCAATCAGGCGCCGGTGCTGCTGCGCAAGTCGGTGATCTTCACGGGCGATCGCATCATCGACGCCTCGGCCGGTTTCGACGAACACCAGCGTCCCTCGGTCAACATCCGCCTCGATGCGGCGGGCGGGCGCGCGGTGCGCGCCGTGTCGCGCGAGAACATCGGCAAGCCGATGGCGATGGTGCTGTTCGAGAAGGGCAAGGGCGAGGTGCTGACGGTCGCGACCATCCAGTCCGAGCTCGGCGACCGCTTCCAGATCACCGGCCAGCCGACCCCGCAGGCCGCCACCGACCTGGCCCTGCTGCTGCGCGCCGGGTCGCTGGCCGCGCCGATGGACATCATCGAGGAACGCACCATCGGCCCGAGCCTGGGCGCCGACAACATCCGCATGGGCGTGCACTCGGTGATCTGGGGCTTCGTCGCGATCGCGGTGTTCATGATCGCCTACTACATGCTGTTCGGCCTGGTCTCGGTGATCGGCCTGTCGGTCAACCTGCTGCTGCTGGTGGCCGCGCTGTCGATGATGCAGGCCACCCTGACGCTGCCGGGCATCGCCGCCATCGCGCTGGCGCTGGGCATGGCGATCGACTCGAACGTGCTGATCAACGAGCGGATCCGCGAGGAGCTGCGCAGCGGCGCGGCCCCGCAGGTCGCGATCCAGCAGGGTTACGCGCACGCCTGGGCGACCATCCTCGACTCGAACGTCACCACCCTGATCGCCGGCCTGGCGCTGCTCGCCTTCGGTTCGGGCCCGGTGCGCGCGTTCGCGATCGTGCACTGCATCGGCATCCTGACCTCGATGTTCTCGGCGGTGTTCTTCTCGCGCGGCCTGGTCAACCTCTGGTACGGCGGCCGCAAGAAGCTCAAGTCGGTGGCGATCGGCCAGGTCTGGAAGCCGGCCGCGGCCGACGCGGCAGGCGCCGGCCGCCAGGTCTTCCTCGAACAGGACGGCGACACCGATACCGCGAAGGCGGCTCGTCCGGCCGCGGCCAAGGGCGCCAAGGCAACGGCTGGCAAGGGCGGCGCGAAGCCGGTCGCACGCCGCCGCTCCGGCCCCGGCGTGCCGCCGAAGACGCCTGGCTCGTCCAACTAAGCGCCGGAGAACGCACATGGAATTTTTCCGCATTCGCAAAGACATCCCGTTCATGCGGCACGCGTTGGTCTTCAACGTGATCTCGCTGGTGACCTTCCTGGCCGCCGTGTTCTTCCTGGTGCATCGCGGCCTGCATCTGTCGGTCGAGTTCACCGGCGGCACGGTGCTGGAGGTGCAGTACCAGCAGGCCGCCGAACTCGAGCCGGTGCGCGCCACGCTCGGCAAGCTCGGCTACGGCGACGCGCAGGTGCAGAGCTTCGGCACCTCGCGCAACGTGCTGATCCGCCTGGCGCTGAAGCCGGGCCTGACCTCGGCCCAGCAGAGCGACCAGGTGATGGCGGGCCTCAAGGCGCAGAACGCCGACGTGCAGTTGCAACGCGTCGAGTTCGTGGGCCCGCAGGTGGGCAAGGAGCTCGCCACCGACGGCCTGCTCGCGCTGGCCTGCGTGGTGATCGGCATCGTGATCTACCTGTCGTTCCGCTTCGAGTGGAAATACGCGGTGGCCGGCATCATCGCCAACCTGCACGACGTGGTGATCATCCTCGGCTTCTTCGCCTTCTTCCAGTGGGAGTTCTCGCTGTCGGTGCTGGCCGCCGTGCTGGCCGTGCTCGGCTACTCGGTCAACGAGTCGGTGGTGATCTTCGACCGGATCCGCGAGACCTTCCGCCGCGAGCGCAAGATGACGGTCCAGGAGGTGATCAACCACGCGATCACCAGCACCATGTCGCGGACCATCATCACCCACACCTCGACGGAAATGATGGTGCTGTCGATGTTCTTCTTCGGCGGCCCGACCCTGCACTACTTCGCGCTCGCGCTGACGGTCGGCATCATGTTCGGCATCTACTCGTCGGTGTTCGTGGCGGGTTCGCTGGCGATGTGGCTCGGCATCCGGCGCGAGGACCTGATGCGCGAGAAGAAGGGCGCGCACGATCCGAACGATCCGAACGCCGGCGCGCAGGTCTGATCGACCCGCCCCGCTTGATGCGAAAAACCGGCCTTCGGGCCGGTTTTTTTTCGTCCGCGCGGTCTCGCCCACGCGATCGGGCAGGGCCCGCGGAGCCGATGACGGCATGGCGGTGTAAGCTCGATGCACCCGAACCCAGGAGCCGCGGCATGACGGAAGCTCGACAGATCAGCCGGACCCGGCACCCCGTCACGTCGGCGAGCCTCGCCGCCGACCTGCGCGCGCTCGGGCTGCGCGCCGGCGAACTGGTCATCGCGCACTGCTCGCTCAGCGCGCTGGGCTGGGTCAACGGCGGCGCCGTGGCCGTCATCGAGGCCCTGCTCGACACGCTCGGCCCGCAAGGCACCCTGGTCATGCCCAGCCAGTCACCGCACCTGAGCGATCCCGCCAACTGGAGCGCGCCGCCGGTGCCCGAAACCTGGTGGGACACGATCCGCGCCACCATGCCGGCCTACGATCCGCGCAGCACGCCCACCAGCGGCATGGGCCGCGTGGCCGAGGCCTTCCGCGGCTGGCCGGGAGCGATCCGCAGCGCGCATCCGGCCAACTCCTTCGTCGCGCTCGGCCCGCTCGCCGCCGACGTCACGCGCGAGCACCGGCTGGCCGATCCGTTCGGCCCCGGCTCCCCGCTGGCCGAGCTGCATCGGCACGATGCCCGGATCCTGCTGATCGGCGTCGGCTTCGACGCCTGCACCGCCCTGCACTTCGCCGAGCATCGCGCCTGGGCGCGGCGCCAGCTGGTTCGCGAAGGCGCGCCGCTGATGATCGACGGCCAGCGGCAATGGGTGCGCTTCGAGATCGCCGAGCCGCTCGACAGCGAGCGCTTCGTGCCGGTCGGCGCCAGCGCGCTGGCGGCCGGCATCGGCGCGCAGGGCCCGCTCGGCGAGGGGCGCGGCGTGCTGGTCGCGATGCGGCCGCTGATCGATCACGCGTTGCGCTGCTGGTCCGGGGAGCCCGACGGCGACGCCTCCAGCGCCTGAGCATCGGTGTCGTCGCTTGCCCACGCGCCACACAGCGCTTTTGCACAGCCCGCCGTGGACAAGCGCTGTGCGCCACCCGCAACCGCCCATTCAAAAAAAATCGCCGCGCCCGTTTCCGAGGGCGCGGCGATCGAGTCACATCGCGCGGCCGACCACGCGACGTTGTCAGCTTGAAACGAGGCGCTTACTGCGCGACGCCTTCGGCCGTGATCAGCAGCTTGGTCTGCATCTTGAAGCCATAGGCCTTGCCGTAGTCGAGGCCGAACTCGTCACGGTTGAATTCGCCCACGGCATCCACGCCGCAGACTTCACGCTTGAGCATCGGGTGCTGCATGCACTTGAAGGAATCGATGGTCAGCGTCAGCGGCTTGGTCACGCCGTGCAGCGTCAGGTTGCCGACCGCGGCCACCGGCTTGTCGCCGTCGAACTTCAGGGTGCCCTTGAAGGTCGCGTCCGGGTACTTGGCGGCGTCGAAGAAGTCCGGCGTCTGCACGTGCTCGTCGAGCTTGGCGCTGCCGGTGTGGATCGAGGCGATCTTGGTGGTGACCTCGACGCTGCCCGTGTGAGCCGCGCGATCGATCGTCACCGTGCCGCTCGAGGTGTCGAACTTGCCGCGCCAGACCGACAGGCCGCCGAAGTGATCGGTCTCGAAGCTCGGGTAGGTGTGGCTCGGGTCGAGCTGGTAGGTCACCGGCGCGGCCATCGCCGGGATCGACAGCGCCGCGGCGAGCGCGCCCGCCGCCATGATCAGGGTCTTCTTCAAGTCATTCTCCTAGCTACGGTTGGATGAAGGCCACGGCGAGTCGCGGCCCCCGGAAGCGATTCGTCGACGCGGCTTATTTCGCGGCGACGAGATGGAACTTGATCTGCACTTCGTCGGCGACGATCGAGGTGTCCTTCCACTCGCCGGTACCGATCTCGAAGCTCGAGCGCTTGATCGGCAGCACGCCGTCGAACACGCGCTGGCCGCCGCTCTCGGTGACGGTGACCGGCACCGTCACGGGCACGGTCTTGCCCTTGATGGTCAGCTTGCCGGCGACGTTGTACTTGTTGCCGCCGGCCGGCGCGATCGAGGTGGAGACGAAGCTGGCCTGCGGGTAGGTCTTGGCGTCGAACCATTCCTTGCCGGCCACCTGGTCGTTGTACATCTTGTCGCCGAGGTCGAAGCTGGCGATATCGATGTTGACCTGGGCGTGGCCCTCGGCGGCCTTGGCCGGATCGAACTTCAGGTCGGCGCTGAATTTCTTGAAGCTGCCCTCGGTCGGCACGTTCATCTGCTTGGAGACCGCCGACACCTTGCTCTTGGCGAGGTCGACCTGGGCCGCGGCGGCGCCCGAAAACGCCAGCGCGGCGGCAGCCACGGCCGCCAGCAGGGAGCGATTCAGGGAGATCTTCATGGCTTTCCTTTTCTTATTTGAGGAACGGGAGCATGCGGCCCAGCACCCCGTCGCGATCGACGACCTGGTGCTTGAGCGCGGCCAGCACGTGCAGCACCACCAGCGCGAGCAGCGTGTAGTTGAGGAAGATGTGCAGCGTCTTCAGCGTTTCCTTCAGGACCGGATCGGGATCGATCAGGCGCGGCAGCGGGACCAGGCCGAGATAGACCACCGGGATGTTCGAGGCCGAGCTGTAGAGATAGCCGGTGATCGGGATCGCCAGCATCAGCAGGTAGAGCAGGCCATGCACGGCATGCGCGGCGCCCTTGGCCAGGCGCGAGGTGCCGGCCGGCAGCGGCGGCGCCGCGTGGGTGGCGCGCCACAGCACGCGGATCACGGCCAGCGCGAACACCGTCACGCCGATCCACTTGTGCCAGGAGAAATACTTGAGCTTGGTGGGCGTGAAACCGGGAATGTCGGTCATCACCCAGCCCAGCGAGAAACCGCAGATGATCAGCAGCGCGATCAGCCAGTGCAGCGCGATCGCGGTGCGCGTATAAGTGTCCGGCCGGTTCAGCGTGAGCGACGATGCCATAACGGAAAGCCTCGGATGGTGCGGGACGCGGCGCCGGCCCTGCCTGTAGGATTCCGACGCATTCAAGGCCGCCATGCTACCGCAACAATCCGGCAGGCGAGGAAACTGAAAACTGGCACGGCGGTCAGAATTTGACTCGTCTGCCCGATCCCGGCCCGGCCGGGCGCGGCGCGCCCCGAGCCGGGCTTGACACCACGAAAATCGCGTTTTGGTAAGATTGGCGCGGGTTCCAAACCGTCCCCGCGTCCCCCATGATGGCGCGCAACCGGCCTCCGAGATGGAAACACACGACCTGATTGCCTGTCATGAGTGCGACGCACTGTTGCACAAAACGCAGCTTAGCGGCAAGGACAGCGCCTGCTGCCCGCGCTGCGACGCGCTGCTCTACCGCAATACCGCCAACCAGATCGAGCGCATCTGCGCCCTGACGCTGGCCGCCCTGATCACCTTCGTGATCGCCCAGACCTTCCCGATCCTCGAGATGGACGTCAACGGCATGCGCGTGCAGACCACCCTGCTCGGCGCGCTCGAGGCGCTGTGGAACCAGGACATGCAACTGGTGGCGGTGATGGTGTTCTGCTCCACCCTGCTGTTCCCGCTGATCGAGATGGCCGCCCTGCTCTACGTGCTGCTCTCGCTGCGCGCCGGCCACGTGCCGCCGGCCTTCAACGCGGTGCTGCGGGCGATCCAGTTGGTGCGCCCCTGGGGCATGATCGAGGTGTTCATGCTGGGTATCCTGGTGACCATCGTCAAGATGGTGAGCCTGGCGCGCGTGGTGCCGGAGGCGGCGCTGTTCGCGTTCGGCGCGCTGACCCTGATGCTGGCCGCGGTGATGATGTTCGACCCGCGCGCGCTGTGGGACCTCGCCGACGAGATCCGCGCACGCCGCGCGGCGCAGCGGCACGCCCCGGCCGCGCCGGCCGGCGGCACGCCCGCGAGCCACGCCGGAGCGCCGCGCCGATGAAGATCACCTCCGCCGCACGCGCAGGCATGGCGAGTTGCCATGCCTGCGGCCACGTGCAGAAGCTCGCGCGCGCCGACGCGCATCCGGCCGAGCGCTGCGCGCGCTGCGGCACCGCCCTGCACCTGCGCAAGCCCGACAGCATCGCGCGCACCTGGGCGCTGCTGCTGGCCGCCGCGATCCTGTATATTCCCGCCAACCTGCTGCCGATCATGCGCACCGCCTCGATCGTCGGCGCGCAGGAAGACACGATCATGAGCGGAGTGGTCTATTTCTGGGTGTCGGGCGACTGGCCGCTGGCCGTGGTGGTATTCGTCGCCAGCATCCTGGTGCCGATGCTCAAGCTCGGCGCGCTGACCATTCTGGTGATCTCCGCGCAGCGCCGTTCCGCCTGGCGGCCGGTGCAGCGCACCCGGCTGTATCGCATCGTCGAGCGGATCGGGCGCTGGTCGATGCTCGACATCTTCGTCGTCACACTGACCGTCGCGCTGGTCCACTTCCGCTCGCTGGCCGAGATCACCGCCGGCCCGGGCGCGCTCGCGTTCGGCTCGGTGGTGATCCTCACCATGCTCGCCTCGATGCAATTCGATCCCCGGCTGATCTGGGATCACGTCGTCACCTCTGGAAAACACCATGAATAGTCCGCAAGGCCCGCAACCCGACCCGAACCAGCCCAACCCGCCCGAGCTGCCCGAGGCCGTCGTCACGCGCCGCAGCGGCTGGCTGCCCTCGCTGGTCTGGCTGGTGCCGCTGGTGGCGGCACTGATCGGCATCGGCCTGGTGGTGAAGTCGGTGTTCGACCGCGGCCCCGAGATCACCATCAGCTTCCGCAGCGCCGAGGGGCTCGAGCCGGGCAAGACCCAGGTCAAGTACAAGGATGTCGAGATCGGCACGGTCAAGACCATCAAGCTCTCCAAGGACCTCTCGCACGTGCTGGTCGACGTGCAGCTGAAGAAGGAGGCCGAGGACTTCGCCGTCAAGGGCAGCCGCTTCTGGGTGGTGCGCCCGCGGGTGGGCGCCTCCGGCGTGTCGGGCCTCAACACGCTGCTGTCGGGCGCCTACATCGGCGTCGACGCCGGCCGCTCGCCCAATACCCAGACCGACTTCGCCGGCCTGGAGACGCCCCCGCCCGTCACCGGCGACGACAAGGGCACCTCCTACGTGCTGCACGGCGATTCGCTGGGCTCGGTCGACATCGGCTCGCCGGTCTACTACCGCCGCGTGCAGGTCGGCCAGGTGGTCGGCTTCTCGCTCGACAAGGACGGCACCGGCGTGACCTTCAACGTGTTCGTCAACGCCCCCTACGACCAGTACGTCGGCACCAACACGCGCTGGTGGCAGGCCAGCGGCGTGGACCTGCGCCTCGATTCGAGCGGCTTCAAGCTCAATACGCAGTCGCTGGCCACCGTGATCCTCGGCGGCCTCGCCTTCCAGTCGCCGCCGAACCAGTCGGCCGGCGGCCCGGTGTCGAACGGCGCGACCTTCCGGCTCGGCTCCGACGAGGGCGACGCGATGCGCGATCCGGACGGCCTGCCGGTCGAGGTGGTGATGAACTTCAACCAGTCGCTGCGCGGGCTGTCGGTGGGCGCGCCGGTCGACTTCCGCGGCATCGTGCTGGGCAACGTCACCAACATCGCCATCGACTACGACCCGAAGACCAAGAACTTCCTGATGCCGGTCACCATGAACATCTATCCGGAGCGGCTCGGCAAGCGCTTCCGCGACCTGGTCGAGAAGAAGGGCGAGCCGGCCCAGCGCGATATCCTCACGCGCCTGGTCGAGCACGGCCTGCGCGGCCAGCTGCGCACCGGCAACCTGCTGACCAGCCAGCTCTACGTGGCGCTCGACTTCTTCCCGAAGGCGCAGAAGGTCCGGATCGACCTGACGCGCAAGCCGGTCGAGCTGCCCACCGTGCCGAACACGCTCGACGAGTTGCAACTGCAGGTGGCCGACATCGCCAAGAAGCTCGACAAGGTGCCGTTCGACCAGATCGGCAACAACCTCAACGATGCGCTCAAGCACGCCGACCAGCTGTTCCAGCAGCTCGACACGCAGGTCGCGCCGCAGGCGCGCGACACGCTGTCGGCGGCCAAGCAGACCTTCACCACGGCCGAGGCGACCCTGCAGCAGGATTCGCCGCTGCAGGCGGACGTGCGCGGTGCGCTCAAGGAGCTCACGCGCACCCTGCAGTCGCTGAACAACCTCGCCGACTACATGGAGCGGCATCCCGAGTCGCTGCTCCGCGGCAAACCCGGAGACCAGAAATGAGCGCCATCCCGCCCCGTTCGACTCGCCGCGCCGCGCGCGGCAGCCTGCCGGCGCTGGCCGCCGCGGCCTCCCGTACGTCCCTCGCGGCCCTGGCGGGCGCGGCGCTGCTGGCCGGCTGCGCCTCGGCGCCCTCGCACTTCTACACGCTGTCGGGCGACGCCGGCGCCGTCACGGCAGGCCGCAGCCTGCCGGCCAACCCCGCCTTCCTGATCCAGGTGCCGGCCGTCAACGTGCCCGAGCAGGTCGCCAAGAACCAGCTGGTGGTCCAGCGCGGCGAGTCGCGCGTCGACGTGCTCGAGGAACATCGCTGGGCCTCGCCGCCGGCCGACGAGATCCGCCGCGCGCTGTCCTCGGCGCTCACGCGCCGTCTCGGCACCATCGACGTGGCCGACGCGCCCGCGCCGCCGGGCGTGCCCGTCTATCGTGTCAGCGTCGACGTGCAGCGCTTCGAGTCCTGGCCCGGCGACAAGGCCGCGCTCGATGCCGTGTGGAGCGTGCGCTCGCTGGCCACGCAGTCGGTGATGACCTGCCGCAGCACCCTGGTGGAGAAGGTCGGCAGCGGCTACGACGCGCTGGTGGCCGGCCACCGGCAGGCGGTCGGCGAGCTGGCCGCGAGGATCTCGGCCGGCGTGCGCGTGATGGCCGCCCAGCCGGCCCCGCCGAAAACCGCCACCAAGGGCGCGGTGCCGGCGCCGGGCGCGGTGCCCTGCCCGAGCGAGGCAGAGGGCGCCGACGCCCAGCCGGCCGGCTGAGGCGCGGCGCTGCGGCCGGTGCCGGCGCGGTCCACCGCGCCGCGCGCATCGTTTCCTCCGGCCTTCTTCCGCTGCCTCGAATTCCCCCGAAAAACCCGCCCCGTCGCGGATTTGACAATTCTTGTCATGCCGCGCCGGACCCGCCGTCCGATGCGCCGGTCGGCTTGCCTTTTGCGCGACGATTGACGATCCTAGGCGCCTCCCGGCAAGCTCGACGCGGCGCAAGTGCGCGCCGCCGGCACGGCCGCCCACCAGCGGGCCGCGCGCGGCTTGCGCTGTCCGACGACCTGCGCCGCCATCCGCGGCGCCCGACCGTGCGCTGCCATGTTCCGTTCCCTGACCACCCTCCTGAAGAAATGGCGTGCCTCGCGCAGTGCCAGCCACCAGCTCGACGCGCTGCTGGCCACGGCCGACGCCAACGCGCCGCATGCCGAGCGCAGCGAGTGGCTGATCGAGCTCGCGCACTGGCTGCGCCGCGAGGGCAGCGTGCAGCCGCCGGCCGCCGAACGAGCCGCAGCCGAGGGGGCTGCCCCCGAGCCGCCGCGCGGTTTCACGGCCCACGCACGGCTGCGCTACGTGCTGCACGTGCTGGACCGCAATCCGGCCTGGAAGGCCAACGTGGCGCGCATGCTGCGCGCATTGCTGCGCGAGAGCGACGGCATCTCCCTGCTCTGCGACGCCGGCATGCCGGTGCATTCCGGTTTCTTCGGCGCGCTGTTCGAGCGCATCGACGCCTCGCTGATCCCGCCCGCGCCGAACCGGCGCGAGCTGGCCGCGCTGTTTACGCTGATGTTCCCGGCGCCGTCCGACGCGGCCTGGATCGACGCGCTGCCCGAGGACCTGCTCGCGCGCCTGCAGGCGCTGTTTGCCTACGAGATCACCGAGACCGAGCGCCATGAGCCCGGCTCCTTCTCGCGCGACCTGCTGGCTGCGCTGCACAACCTGACCCTGCAGATCAGCTCGACCGGGCTGTCGCAGACGGTGCGCAGCCGGCTGTCGGGCGACGAGGCGCGCAAGCCCGCCGAGGCCCTGCCCTTCTACCGCCTGACGCGCGCCATGCTGGCGGTGGAGAGCGCGCAGGCCGCGCTGGAAGACGGCGGCCCGGGTGGTTCGAGCGGCGATGCCAGCAAGCTGCTGCACGAGGTCAACTACCTGCGCATGCTGCTCGACGAATGCCGGCAATCGGCCGACGAGGTCTCGGCGCACCTGTACCGCAACGGCGTGTCGGTCGACATCGTGTTCCAAGTGGAGCGCATGCGCATGCGCATCCACCGCGCCGAATCGCTGCTCAACGCCTGGATGGCGCGCGACGAGCCGCGCGGCCTGGCGCGCCTGACGGCCGAGCTGGTGGACGCCAATCAGAACAGCCAGAGCGTCTCGCACCTGGTGCGCAGCAACTTCTCGCTGTTCGCGCGCAAGCTGGTGGAGACCAATGCCGATACCGGCGAGCACTACATCACGCGCGGCCGCGCCGACTACCTGAAGATGATGCGCATGGCCGCCGGCGGCGGGCTGGTGACGGTCGCGACCGTCTGCGTGAAGTTCTGGATCACCGGCGCGCACCTGCAGTCGATGATCGAGGGCTTCCTGGCCGGCATCAACTACGCGGCCGGCTTCACGCTGATGCACTTCCTGCACTTCACGCTGGCCACCAAGCAGCCGGCGATGACCGCGCCGACGCTGGCGCGCGAGCTCGACGACATCGGCCACGAGGAGGGCGTGAAGCGCTTCGTGGCCTCGGTGGTGGCGCTGATCCGCACCCAGGCGGCCGCCATCGCGGGCAACGTGCTGGTGGTGCTGCCGGTGTGCCTGGCCGTGCAGCTCGGCGCCCACGCCCTGCTGCATGCCGACGTGATCTCGGCCGACAAGGCCCACGCCACGCTGCGCTCGTTCGCGCTGCTCGGCCCCACGCCGATCTACGCGGCGCTGACCGGCGTGCTGCTGTGGGCCTCCAGCCTGATCGCCGGCTGGGCCGACAACTGGTTCGTGCTGCATCGGGTGGGCGACGCGATCGCCTATCACCGACGCCTGCGCCTCACGCTCGGCGTGAGCGGCGCGGCGCGCCTGGCGAGGTTCTGCAAGAGCAACGTGGCCGGGGTGGTCGGCAACGTCGGGCTGGGCATGATGCTCGGGCTGGTGCCGGCCATCGTCAGCGCCTTCGCGTTCGGTTTCGAGGTGCGCCACGTGACGCTCTCGGCCGGCTCGATCGGCGTGGCGCTGGGCGTGCTCGGCAAGCCCGCGCTGGCCTCGGGCGAACTCTGGTGGGCGGCGGCCGGCGTGCTGTCGATGGCGGTGCTCAACGTGGCCGTCAGCTTCGCGCTGGCCTTCACCATGGCGGTGCGTTCGCGCGCGCTGCGGCCGACCAAGGTGCGCGCGCTGATCGGCGCGATCTGGCGCGCGGTGCGCGCCGATCCGATGAGCCTGCTCTGGCCGCGCACCGCGCGCGGCCCGCACGAGGCCGCGTCGGGACCGGGCGCGCACTGAGGTCGGACGGCCCCGGCGGCGCGCTCGCCGACGCCCGGCCGGCGGCATCGCGCGATCGCGCCCCTTGGCGGCTTGCCGGGCCGCGTACAATGTCGGCTTTTGCACGCGCCGTCCCGCCCCCTATGTCCTCCTCTGATTTCGATTTCTTCGCTCCCTGCCCGCGCGGGCTCGAAGCCGCGCTCGCGGCCGAGCTGGCCGAGATCGGCGCGCGCCGCACCGGCGGCGCACCGCTCGATGTCGGCGCCCAGGTGCCGGGCGGCGTCCATTTCCGCGGCGGCTGGACCGCCGGCATGGCCGCCAACCTGCATTCGCGTGTCGCCAGCCGGGTGCTGCTGAAGATCGCCGAGCGCGCCTACCGCAACGAGCAGGACGTCTATGCGCTGGCGCTCGAGCAGGGCTGGGAGCGCTGGTTCGCCTCGACCCAGACGCTGCGGGTGGACATCACTGCCATCAAGTCGCCGCTCAAGAGCCTCGAATTCGCCACGCTGCGCGTCAAGGACGCGATCTGCGACCGGCTGCGCGAGAAGACCGGCTCGCGCCCGAGCATCGACACCGCGATGCCCGACGTGCGCGTGTTCGCCTTCCTGACCGCCAACCAGTGCACGCTCTACCTCGACACCTCGGGCGAGCCGCTGTTCAAGCGCGGCTGGCGCCTCGACAAGGGCGCGGCGCCCCTGCGCGAGAACCTCGCCGCCGGCATCCTGCGCCTGGCCGGCTGGACCCCCGAGCGGCCGCTCTACGACCCGATGTGCGGCAGCGGCACCTTCCTGGCCGAGGCCGCCCAGATCGCGCTCGACGTCGCCCCCGGCGTGGAACGCCGCTTCGGCTTCGAGAAGCTCAAGCAGTACGACATCACCGCCTGGCAGACCCTCAAGGTCGGCGCGATGGACGCCAAGCGCGCCGCGCGCGGCCGCCGCGACGCGCTGCCCGTGTACGGCAGCGACATCTCGGGCGACATGCTCGACAAGGCGCGCGCCAACCTCGAGCGCGCCGGCGCGCCGGGCGTCTCGCTCAAGCAGGTGGACGCGCGCTTCATGGCGCCGCCCTGCGACGCGCCGGGCCTGATCATCGCCAATCCCCCCTATGGCGAGCGGATCGAGGTGCGCGGGCGCAGCGCGCGCGGCGAGGTCCGCGAGACGGGCCGCAACCGCGGCGCCGACGATGCCTTCCGCCGCACCCACACCGATGCGCCCGACGGCGAGTTCTTCGCCGCGCTCGGCACCGCGCTCAAGCAGCGCTTCACGGGCTGGCAGGCCTTCCTGCTGAGCTCGGATCGCTCGCTGCCGGGCCAGCTGCGCCTGCGCGAATCGGCCAAGACGCCGCTGTTCAACGGCGCGCTCGAATGCCGGCTGTTCCGCTTCGACGTGGTGGCCGGCAGCGTGCGGCAGCGGCCGGCCGGCGAGGCTGGCGCCGGCGCGGACAACGCCGGGGCGGGCCAGGACTGATGCCTGGACCGGCGCACGAAAGGCGTCGCGCATGACACGACAGGGCCGGAATTTCCGGCCCTGTCGCTTTTCGTGAGCCCGCCGCGGCGGCGCGCGGGCCGCGGCCATGCTGCCGGCTGCTGACAGCACGCTGTCAGCAGGGCCCCCGCACACTGCGTCTCACCGCATCGGCTGCGATGCGAACCACCCCGCCCCTCCAGGAGACGCAGATGAACACCGCCACCACCACCCGCGCGATCAGTTGGTTCGAGATCCCCACCCACGATCTCGATCGCGCCACGCGCTTCTACGAAACCCTGCTCGACAAGCGCCTGAAGCGCGAGAACCTCGGCGGCTCGCTGCTCGCGATCTTCGAGCACGACGACGGCCAGACCGGCGGCGCGCTGGTGCAGGACCCGCTCGGCAGCAAGCCGGCCGCGGCCGGCCCGGTGCTCTACCTCGAGGCCGGCGAATCGGCGCAGGCCGCGCTGGAACGCGCCCGGCGCGCCGGCGGCATCGTCGAGGGCGCGGTGATCGAGCTGCCGCGCGAGATCGGCTACATCGCCTACGTGCTCGACACCGAGGGCAACCGCATCGGCCTGCACGCGCGGGGCCGATGAGCCGCGCCGGCGCCGCCCGGCACCGCCCGGCACGCCAACCGGCCCAGGCCGTGCCAGGCGCACCGGGCGGCGTTATCATCGCCGCACCACCCTCGCGCCCGCTTGCCTCGTCACCATGACCCGTCGCGCCGACCGCCTGTTCCAGATCGCCGAGCTGCTGCGCGGCCGTCGCCTGACCACCGCGCAGCAGCTCGCGCAATGGATGTCGGTGTCGCTGCGCACCGTCTATCGCGACGTGCGCGACCTGCAGCTCTCGGGCGTGCCGATCGAGGGGGAGGCCGGCATCGGCTACCGCCTGGACCGCTCGGCCAGCCTGCCGCCGCTCACGTTGACGGCCGACGAGCTGGCCGCGCTGGCGGCCGGCGCGCGCATGCTCGAATCCTGGGGCGGCGCGCGCTTCGCCGGCGGCGCCCGCTCGGCGCTGGCCAAGATCGCCTCGGCGATGCCGGCCGACAAGCGCATCGTGCTGGACCGGCTGCCGGTGTTCGCGCCCTCGCAGCGCGTGGACGCCACCTATTCGCAAACCATGGACGTGCTGCATCGCGCGCTCGACGAGCGGCGCGTGGTGCATTTCCAGTACCGGGACAAGCAGGATGCGGCCAGCGAGCGGCGCATCTGGCCGCTCGGGCTGGTGTATTGGGGCGGCCAGTGGACGCTGTCGGCCTGGTGCGAGCTGCGCGGCGACTTCCGCAACTTCGACGTGGCCCGCATCCGGGAGCCGAGCGTCCACGAGGTCCATCCCGATCTCGACGGACGCCGGCTGGCCGATTTCCTGCGCATCGCCCATCGCGAATGCGGGCAGGATCTGGACGGCAAGGCCCGGCGCGGCGGCCGGGCCGGATAAGGCCGGCCACGACGGTAGCGCCCGGCGCGCCCTACTCGACCGCCTTCACCATGTCCTCGACCACTTTCTTGGCGTCGCCGAACACCATCATGGTCTTGTCCATGTAGAACAGCTCGTTGTCGAGCCCGGCGTAGCCGGAAGCCATCGAGCGCTTGTTGACGATCACGGTGCGCGCCTTGTAGGCCTCGAGGATCGGCATGCCCGCGATCGGCGATTTCGGATCATTCTTCGCCGCCGGGTTGACCACGTCGTTGGCGCCTAGCACCAGCACCACGTCGGTCTGCCCGAACTCGTTGTTGATGTCCTCCATCTCGTAGACCAGGTCGTAGGGCACCTCGGCCTCGGCGAGCAGCACGTTCATGTGCCCCGGCATGCGCCCGGCCACCGGATGGATCGCATAGCGCACGTCGATGCCCTTGGCGATCAGCTTGTCGGTCAGCTCCTTGAGGGCGTGCTGGGCGCGCGCCACCGCCAGCCCGTAGCCGGGCACGATCACCACCGTCTCGGCATTGCCGAGCATGAAGGCGGCGTCGTCGGCCGAGCCCGACTTCACCGGCCGCTGCTCCTTCGCGCCGCCCGCCTCGGCCCCGCCGGCCTCGCCGCCGAAGCCGCCGAGGATGACGTTGAAGAAGGAGCGGTTCATCGCGTGGCACATGATGTAGGACAGGATCGCGCCCGACGAGCCGACCAGCGAGCCGGCGATGATCAGCATCGGGTTGTTCAGCGAGAAGCCGATCCCGGCCGCGGCCCATCCGGAGTACGAATTGAGCATCGACACCACCACCGGCATGTCCGCGCCGCCGATCGGGATGATGATCAGCACGCCGAGCGCGAAGGCGATCACGGTCATCACGATGAAGGGCAGCCAGGATTGCGTCAGGAAGAACAGGACGCCGAAGCCGAGCATGCCGATCGCCAGCATCAGGTTGATCAGGTGCTGGCCGGCGTAGACCACCGGCGCGCCCTGGAACAGCCTGAACTTGTACTTGCCCGAGAGCTTGCCGAAAGCGATCACCGAACCGGAGAAGGTGATCGCGCCGACGAAGGTGCCGATGAACAGCTCGATGCGGTTGCCGTAGGGGATGAAGTTGGCCGCGACCGCATCCTGCGGCACCAGGCCGAAGGCTTCCGGCTCGGCCACCACGGCATAGGCGATGCAGACCGCCGCCAGGCCGATCAGCGAGTGCATCGCGGCCACCAGCTCGGGCATCTTGGTCATCTCGACGCGCGCGGCCACGTAGGCACCCACCGCGCCGCCGACCACTAGCGCGCCGAGCACCAGGGCCAGCCCGAGCGGCAGGTTGGCGCCGAGCCAGGCGGCCTGCCTGGCGATCAGCGCGACCGTGGTGAGGATCGCGATCGCCATCCCGACCATGCCGAACAGGTTGCCGCGCCGCGCGCTCTTCGGGTTCGACAGGCCCTTGAGCGCCTGGATGAAGCAGACCGAGGCGAGCAGGTACAGCAGGGTGACCAGGTTCAGGCTCATCGCGCGCCCTCCTTGCCCTCGCCGGCCGCGCGTTTCGGTTCCTTCTTCCTGAACATCTCCAGCATGCGCCGGGTGACCAGGAAGCCGCCGAACACGTTGACCGCCGCCAGCGCCACCGCCACCGTGCCGAACACCTTGCCGGTGGTGCCCACCGTGAGCGCCGCGGCCAGCATCGCGCCGACGATCACGATCGCCGAGATCGCGTTGGTGACGGCCATCAGCGGCGTGTGCAGCGCCGGCGTCACGTTCCAGACCACGTGGTAGCCCACATAGACGGCCAGCACGAAGATGATCAGGTTGATCACCGTGTGATTGATCAATTCCATCGCGGCCTTCCCCTTACTTGCGCACGACCTCGCCGTCGCGACACAGCAGCGTCGCGGCGACGATGTCGTCGTTCATGTCGATGTTCAAGGCGCCTTCCTTCGTCACGATCAGCTTGAGGAAGTCGGCGAGATTGCGCGCGTAGAGCGCCGAGGCGTCGGCGCCGACCTGCGCGGCGAGATTGGTGTGGCCGGCGATGGTCACCCCGTGCACCTTCACCACCTGGTCGGCCACCGTCAGCGGGCAGTTGCCGCCGCGCCGGCCGTCGGCGTTCTCGGGCCCGCGCCCGGCGGCCAGGTCGACGATCACCGCGCCCGGCTTCATGGCGGCCACCGTGTCGGCCTGGATCAGGGTCGGCGCGGGCCGCCCCGGGATCAGCGCGGTGCTGATCACGATGTCGGCCTGCTTCGCGCGTTCGTGCACCAGGGCCGCCTGGCGCGCCAGCCACGACGGCGGCATCGGCCGCGCGTAGCCGCCGGTGCCCTGGGCGGCCTCGCGCTCCTCGTCGGTCTCGAAGGGCACGTCGACGAACTTCGCGCCGAGCGACTCGATCTGCTCCTTCACCGCCGGGCGCACGTCGGAAGCCTCGATCACGGCGCCCAGCCGCTTGGCGGTGGCGATCGCCTGCAGGCCCGCCACGCCGGCGCCGAGCACCAGCACGCGGGCGGCCTTCACGGTGCCCGCGGCGGTCATCAGCATCGGCAGGAAGCGCGGATAGAGCGCGGCGGCCACCAGCACCGCCTTGTAGCCGGCGATATTGGCCTGCGAGGACAGCACGTCCAGGCTCTGCGCGCGCGTGGTGCGCGGCGCGGCCTCCAGCGCGAAGCCGGTCACGCCGGCCGCGGCGAGCCGCGCGGCCTGTTCGGCATTGAAGGGATCGAGCATGCCGACCAGCACCGCGCCGCGCTTCATCTGCGGCAATTCGTCGCTGTCTGGCGCCTGCACCTTCAGCACGATCTCGGCGGCATAGGCGGCGGCGCGCTCGCCGAGCGTGGCGCCGGCCGCGGCATAGGCCTCGTCGGGGAAGCTGGCGGCCGCCCCGGCGCCGCGCTCGACGCACACCGAGTGGCCGGCCGCCACGTATTTCTTCACGGTTTCCGGCGTCGCGGCTACGCGCGCCTCGTTCGCCCGCGTCTCGGCAGGCACTCCGATAAGCATCGTGATCCCTCCAGCTTGCGTTCTGATTCTTGGTTTCGACGGCAAGGCGAGCCGGGGAAGCGACGACCGGCTCGAAGGCAACGGCAGATTCCACGCGCCAATGTACCCGAAAGCGCCGGGCGCGCCGAGATCCGGCCCTTTCCCGGTGGACAAACCGTGCCGGATCGTCCAGGCACGGCGCGCGGCGCTGAAAACGGGGCGGCATCGATGCCGGGCGCGGGCCGGCGACGGGCGCCGCGCCGCATCGGCGGGAACGCGCCGCGCAAGGCTCGCCCCGGGGTTCGGCAGCCGCGCCCGCCAACCGGTAAAATGCACGCCCATGAAACCCGAACTCTGGACCCCGCACGTCACGGTGGCCGCGATCGTCGAGCGCGACGGACGTTTCCTGCTGATCGAGGAACACACCTCGGGCGGCCTGCGGCTCAACCAGCCGGCCGGCCATCTCGAGGCCGGCGAGACGCTGGTCGACGCCGTGATCCGCGAAACCCTCGAGGAAACCGCGCATCCGTTCGAGCCGCAGGCGCTGGTGGGCGTCTACCAGACGCATTTCGAGCGGCCCGCCAAGGGCGGCGCGACCTACCTGCGCTTCACCTTCTGCGGGCGGGCCGGCGAGGCCGTCGCAGGGCTTGCGCTCGACGAGGGCATCGTCCGCACGCTGTGGATGACGGCCGAGGAGCTGCGCGCCGCCGAGAACCGCCATCGCACGCCCGCGGTGATGCGCTGCGTCGACGACTACCTCGCCGGTCGCCGCGTGCCGCTGGAGTTCGTCCATACGCATTCCGTCGCGCCCTATCGCGCGACGCCCGAACATCAGGCTGTCAGCAAATGAAGAAGCAACGTGTCGTGGTCGGCATGTCGGGCGGTGTCGATTCGTCGGTCACCGCGTGGCTGCTCAAGGAACAGGGTTACGACGTGGTCGGCCTGTTCATGAAGAACTGGGAAGACGATGACGACGGCGAGTACTGCTCGACGCGCCAGGACTGGATCGACGTGGTGTCGGTGGCGGACCTGATCGGCATCGACGTGGAAGCCGTCAACTTCGCCGCCGAATACAAGGACCGCGTGTTCGCGGAGTTCCTGCGCGAGTACTCGGCCGGGCGCACGCCGAACCCGGACGTGCTCTGCAATGCCGAGATCAAGTTCAAGGCCTTCCTCGACCACGCCATGTCGCTGGGCGCCGAGACCATCGCCACCGGCCACTACGCACGCGTGCGCGAACGCGAGGGCCGCTTCGAGCTGCTCAAGGCCTTCGACCACACCAAGGACCAGTCCTACTTCCTGCACCGGCTGAACCAGGCGCAGCTGTCGAAGACGCTGTTCCCGCTCGGCGAGATGCCGAAGACGCGAGTGCGCGAGATCGCCGAGCAGATCGGCCTGCCGAACGCGAAGAAGAAGGATTCGACCGGCATCTGCTTCATCGGCGAGCGGCCGTTCCGCGATTTCCTGAACCGCTACCTGCCGACCAGGCCGGGGCCGATGAAGACGCCCGAGGGCAAGCGCGTCGGCGAGCATATCGGGTTGGCCTTCTACACCTTCGGCCAGCGCAAGGGCATCGGCCTGGGCGGCAGCAAGGACGGCAGCGGCGAACCCTGGTTCGTGGCCGGCAAGGACATCGCCTCGAACACGCTCTACGTCGCGCAGGGCCACGAGCATCCCTGGCTGCTGTCGCGCGAGCTGGTGGCGGGCAATGTCAGCTGGGTGGCCGGCGAGCCGCCCGCCGACGGCTTCGCCTGCGGCGCGAAGACCCGCTACCGCCAGGCCGACGCGCCCTGCTCCTTCGCCCGCGCGAAGGCCGGCGAAGCGGGCGGGGCGCGCTTCTCGCTCGGCTTCGACACGCCGCAATGGGCCGTCACGCCGGGCCAGTCGGCGGTGCTCTACGACGGCGAGATCTGCCTGGGCGGCGGCATCATCGAATCGGTCGCGACCGGCCAGCCGGGCTCGGCCGAGGCGGTCGCCGCGGCGCGCACGCACGAACTGGCGAGCTGAGCGCCGCGCCGGCCGCCCCGGGCAACCAGGGCCGGCAGCGCCTGCACGGAAAGCGCCAAGCTTTCAATCGCCTTCAAAGAGGGCACGCTTCGAGGCGCGCCGACACATTCTCGGTTTAGACTTGCGGCACGCGACAATCGGTCGCCGACCGGTGGCAGCCCCACCGGCGGCCTGCCTCGCGCGCCGCCAGCCGCACCCGGCCGCCGGCGGCATGGCGGCCAACCGAAGAACAAGGAATCCCCCCATGTTTGCAAGACGTTATCTCGCGATGTGGTGCGCGACGCTCGCGCTCGTGCTGCTCGTCGTCCTCGCCTCGGCCCACCTGATCGCCTGGCCCTGGTGCCTGATCCCCGCCGCCTTCGTCGCGCTCGGCCTCTACGACCTGAAACAGGATCATCACGCGATCCTGCGGAACTACCCGCTCTGGGGCCACTTCCGCTTCATGTTCGAGTTCATCCGCCCCGAGATCCGCCAGTACTTCGTCGAGGACGACACCGACGAGAAACCCTTCTCGCGCGCGCAGCGCAGCGTGGTCTACCAGCGCGCCAAGAACGTCGCCGACAACCGGCCCTACGGCACCGAGCTCAACGTCAAGGCCACCGCGCACGAATGGATCAGCCACTCGCTGGCGCCGACCAAGCTCGCCAACCACGACTTCCGGATCCGCGTCGGCGCGAGCCGCGCCCAGCCCTACGACATCTCGATCTTCAACATCTCGGCGATGAGCTTCGGCTCGCTGTCGGCCAACGCGATCCGCTCGCTCAACCTGGGCGCGAAGAAGGGCGGTTTCGCGCACGACACCGGCGAGGGCTCGCTGTCGAAGTACCACCGCGAGCACGGCGGCGACATCATCTGGGAAATCGCCTCCGGTTACTTCGGATGCCGTAACGACGACGGCAGCTTCAATCCCGACAAGTTCGCCAAGCAGGCGGCCGACCCGCAGGTCAAGATGATCGAGGTGAAGCTCTCGCAGGGTGCCAAGCCGGGCCACGGCGGCGTGCTGCCGGCCGCCAAGATCACCCCCGAGATCGCCGAGACACGCGGCGTGCCGATGGGCAAGGACTGCATCTCGCCGGCCACCCATTCGGAGTTCTCGACGCCGCGCGGCCTGCTCGAATTCGTCGAGCGGCTGCGCACGCTCTCGGGCGGCAAGCCGACCGGCTTCAAGCTGTGCATCGGCCATCCCTGGGAATTCTTCGGCATCGCCAAGGCGATGCTCGAGACCGGCATCGTGCCCGACTTCATCGTGGTGGACGGCGCCGAGGGCGGCACCGGCGCGGCACCGCTCGAATTCACCGACCACGTGGGCGTGCCGCTGCAGGAAGGCCTGCTGCTGGTGCACAACACCCTGGTGGGGATCGGCCTGCGCGAGCGCGTGAAGATCGGCGCGAGCGGCAAGATCATCACCGCCTTCGACGTGGCGCGCACGCTGGCGATCGGCGCGGACTGGGTGAACTCGGCGCGCGGCTTCATGTTCGCGGTCGGCTGCATCCAGGCCCAGACCTGCCATACCGGCCGCTGCCCGACCGGCGTGGCGACCCAGGACGAGGTGCGCCAGCGCGCGCTGGTGGTGCCCGACAAGTCCGAGCGCGTCTACAACTTCCACCGCAACACGCTGCATGCGCTGCAGGAACTGGTGCAGGCCGCCGGCCTCGCGCATCCGGCCGACCTGCGGGCGCATCACATCGTGCAGCGTATCGCGCCGCACGAGGTCCGGTTGATGTCGCAACTGCTCAAGTATGTGAAGCCGGGCGCGCTGCTCGGCGGCGAGAAGCTCGGCCTCACGCTCTACGACACCTGGTGGCCGGTGTCGCGCAGCGATACCTTCACGATCGGCGACGCCGCTTACGCGGCCTACGATTGAGCCTCGGCCAGCGCTGGCCTCGAGCGTCGGCGCTGCCGCGCATGCATGAAAAAAACGCCCCGCCGGCTGATCCCGGCGGGGCGTTCTTGCTGACGGCCGGCCAGCTCGCGACTCAGTCCTGCGGCACCGTGTCGATGAAGGTCTGGCGCTGCGACAGCTTCTGGTAGTGCTTGTCGAGATTGGGATGACGTTCGCGCCAGCCCAGCTCCGGCATGCGGAAATCGAGATAACCGAGCGCGCAGCCGAGCGTGACGTCGGCCAGCGTGTAGTGGTTGCCGGCGCACCACGGCTTGCCGCCGAGGCCCTGCGACATGGCCACCAGGCCGTCGTCGATCTTGCGCTGCTGGCGCGCGATCCAGGCCTCGCTGCGCTGCTCGGGGGTGCGCTGCACATTCTCGATGCGGATCCCGACCGAGGCGTCGAGCACGCCGTCGCCGAGCGCCTCCCAGCACCGCACCTCGACGCGTTCGCGGCCCGAGGCCGGGATCAGCTTGCCGACCGGCGACAGCGTGTCGACGTATTCGCAGATCACGCGCGAATCGAACACGGCCGCGCCGTCCTCCATCACCAGGCACGGCACCTTGCCGAGCGGATTGGCGGCGTGGATCGTGGTGTCGGCTGCCCACACGTTCTCGAGTTCCAGCTTGTAGTCGATCTTCTTTTCGGCGAGCACGATACGCGCCTTGCGCACGTAAGGGCTGCTGAGCGAACCGATGAGTTTCATCATCCTGCCTGAAATGTAAATAGCGCCCGAGAGTATACGTCGTCGGCGATCATAACCGGGCCTGCCGGCTGTCCGCCAAGTCGGCCATCCGGCCTGTGGATCGGATGCAACAGCCGCCGGGCGCCATTCGGCGGCCCGCGCGGCGGTACCGGGGAGCGGGCGCGGCGCCCGCCACAGCGCTACAATCGCGCCATGAACGCCACCACCGAAACCGCCCTCGCCCCCGACGTCTACCGCCAGCGCCGTGCGCGCGTGCTCGCCGCGCTGCGCGCGGCAGGCGGCGGCGTCGCGATCGTCCCCACCGCCCAGGAAGTGATGCGCAACCGCGATGCCGGTTACCCGTTCCGGCACGACAGCTACTTCTATTACCTGAGCGGCTTCTGCGAACCCGACGCGCTGCTGGTGCTCGACGCGAGCGCCGCCGAGGGCGAGCCGCAATCGATCCTGTTCTGTCGTGCGAAACATCCCGAGCGCGAGATCTGGGAAGGTTTCCACTACGGGCCCGAAGCCGCGCGCGAGGCCTTCGGCTTCGACGCCGCCTTCCCCAACGACGCGCTCGACGCCGAGCTGCCGCGCCTGCTGGCCGACGCGGGCGCGGTGCACTACCGCTTCGGCGCCTCGCCCGAGCTCGAGCGCAAGCTCGCCGGCTGGCTCGACGCGGTGCGCGCCAAGGCCCGCTCGGGCGTGGCCGCGCCGGCCTCCGCCCACGATCTCGCGCCGCTGCTCGACGAGATGCGGCTGGTGAAGGACGCCCACGAGCAGGCCATCATGCGCCGCGCCGCCAGCATCTCGGCCAGCGCACATCGGCGCGCGATGGCGGCCACGCGCCCCGGCATTCGCGAATACGAGATCGAGGCCGAGCTGCTGCACGAATTCCGCCGCCACGGCTCGGCCGGTCCCGCCTATGGCTCGATCGTCGCGGCCGGCGCCAATGCCTGCGTGCTGCACTACCCGGCCGGCAACGCGGTGGCGCGCGACGGCGACCTGATCCTGATCGACGCGGCCTGCGAACTGGAGGGCTACGCCTCCGACATCACCCGCACCTTCCCCGCCAACGGCAAATTCTCGGGCCCGCAGCGCGCGCTCTACGACATCGTGCTGGCCGCGCAGGCCGCCGCCGCCGCCGCCACGCGCCCCGGCGTGCCCTTCGAGGCGCCGCACGAGGCGGCGGTGCGCGTGCTCGCGCAGGGCCTGCTCGACACCGGCATCGTGCCGAAGTCGCGCTTCGCGAGCGTTGACGACGTGATCGCCGAGCGCGCCTACGCGCGCTTCTACATGCATCGCACCGGCCACTGGCTCGGCATGGACGTGCACGATTGCGGCGACTACCGACAGCGCGACGCCGAACGCGACGCGCAGGGCATGCTGCCGTGGCGCGCGCTGCGCGAGGGCATGGCGCTGACCATCGAGCCGGGCCTCTACGTGCGCGCGGCCGACGACGTGCCGGCCGAATTCCACGACATCGGCATCCGCATCGAGGACGACGCCTTCGTGACGGCCGACGGCTGCGAGCTGATCACGCGCGAGGTGCCGGTGGCGGCCGACGAGATCGAGGCGCTGATGCGCGACGCCCGCAGCAACTCGGGCACGCTCGCGCGATGACGCCGGCTTCCACCACCCACGCGCCGTTCGACGCCGATATCGCCATCGTCGGCGCGGGCCCGGTCGGGCTCGCGCTGGCCGGCTGGCTGACGCGGCGCAGCGCGACGCAGGCGCTGTCGACGGTGCTGGTCGATGCGCGCGATCCCTCGGCGAGCCTCGGCGACCCGCGCGCGATCGCGGTCTCGCACGGCAGCCGCGTGCTGCTCGGCGCGCTCGGCTGGCCCGCCGACGCGACGCCGATCCGCCATATCCACGTCTCGCAGCGCGGCCACTTCGGCCGCACCCTGATCGACCGCGATGAACACGGCGTCGATGCGCTCGGTTACGTGGCGCGCTACGGCTCGCTGGTCGACACGCTGGCACGCGCGGTGCGCGGCACCCGCGTGCAGTGGCTGACCTCGACCAGCGCGCGCGCGCCGCGGCAGGACGCCGAGGGCGTGACGGTCACGCTGGACACCCCGCAAGGCGAGCGCGTGCTGCGTGTGCGCGCGCTGGTCAACGCCGAGGGCGGCCTGTTCCAGGACACGCCACGCGACGAGGCCGGCGACACGCGCCATCGCCGCGACTACGCGCAAACGGCGATCGTCGGCACGGTGAGCGTCTCGGCGCCGAAACCGAACGTGGCCTGGGAGCGCTTCACCGCCGAAGGCCCGCTCGCGCTGCTGCCCACCGGCGGCGCCGGCCAGGCCGACTACGCGCTGGTCTGGTGCTGCTCGCCCGCCGAGGCCGCGCGCCGCGCGACGATGCCCGACGAGGCCTTCCTCGAGGAACTGGGCATCGCCTTCGGCGAGCGCATGGGCCGCTTCACGCGCATCGTCGGCCGCGCGGCCTTCCCGCTCGGGCTGGCCGCCGCGCCGACCCTGGTCAAGGGCCGCATCGCGATCGTCGGCAACGCCGCCCAGACGCTGCACCCGGTGGCCGGCCAGGGCCTGAACCTGGGCCTGCGCGACGCGCACACGCTGGTGGACACGATCTCCGAGCATGGCGCCACGCCGCTCGCGCTGGCCGCCTTCAACACGCGCCGCGCGCTCGACCGCCGCCTCACGATCGGCGCGACCGATACGCTGGCGCGCCTGTTTACGGTCGAATCGCGCGCGCTCGGGGCGCTGCGCGGCGCCGCGCTGAGCGCGCTCGAGTTCGTGCCGCCGCTCAAGACGGCGATCGCGCGACAGATGATGTTCGGCCAGCGGCGCTGAACCCGCGACGGGGCCATGCAGGGCCATGCGCGGCGCGGCGGGCCGCCCGGCGTGGATCCGCCCCGATTTTTCGGCCGCGCGCGCAGCGCGGCTTTCGCCGCCCGCCATCGCGCGCCGTCACCGCGATTTCATCAAAGCTTCATCGCGATTTGACGTTAGTCGACAATTACGCCCGCCCGGCCCCTCGCCCGCTTACGGTAAAATGCGCGTTTTCCCTCCGCCCGATCCCGGCCCGCGTCCACGCGCGGGCGCTGCCATTGCGATGCCCGTTCTCGGCTCTCACGTCCTGCGCAACAACCTGTTCGTCGCCCCCATGGCCGGCGTCACGGACCGCCCGTTCCGCCAGCTCTGCAAGCGGCTCGGGGCCGGCTACGCCGTCTCCGAGATGGTCGCCTCCAACGCGCAGCTCTGGAAGAGCGAGAAGACCATGCGACGCGCCAACCACGCCGGCGAGGTCGAGCCGATCGCCGTGCAGATCGCCGGCGCCGATCCGGCCATGATGGCCGAGGCGGCGCGCTACAACGTCGCCAACGGCGCGCAGATCATCGACATCAACATGGGCTGCCCGGCCAAGAAGGTCTGCAACGTCGCGGCCGGCTCGGCCCTGCTGCAGAACGAGCCGCTGGTGGTGCGGATCGTCTCGGCGGTGGTGGCGGCGGTCGGCAGCGGGCCCGACGCGGTGCCCGTCACGCTGAAGATCCGCACCGGCTGGGACCGCGACCACAAGAACGCGCTGACCATCGCGCGCCTGGCCGAGGAGGCCGGCATCTCGATGCTGACCGTGCACGGCCGCACCCGCGCCGACCTCTACCGCGGCGAGGCCGAATACGAGACCATCGCCGCCGTGAAGGCCTCGGTGAAGATCCCGGTGGTCGCCAACGGCGACATCACCTCCCCGCGCAAGGCACGCGCCGTACTCGACGCCACCGGCGCCGACGCGCTGATGATCGGTCGCGCCGCGCAAGGCCGGCCCTGGTTGTTCCGCGAAATCGATCATTTCCTGCAAACCGGCGAAACCCTGCCGGCGCCGAGCGTCGACGAGATCCAGCAACTGCTCAACGAGCACCTCGAGGATCACTACGCGTTCTACGGTGAATTTACCGGCGTACGTACTGCGCGCAAGCACATCGGCTGGTACACTCGCGGCCTTTCGGGCGCCAACGCATTCCGGCACCGGATGAACACGCTCGATACCACACGCGAACAGCTTGCCGCCGTCAACGACTACTTCGACGCGCAGCGCGCCCTGTCCGATCATCTCGTCTATGTCGACGACGAGGACAGCGCAACCGACCCTATTCAATAGCAGCATGAGCAAGCACAACATCGAACAATGTGTCCGCGACAGCCTGGACGTGTATTTCCGGGATCTCGACGGCTCCAATCCGCATGATGTCTACGACATGGTGATGTCCTGCGTCGAGAAGCCGATGCTCGAGGTGGTGCTCGAACAGGCGGGCGGCAACCAGTCGCTCGCCGCCGAGTACCTCGGCATCAACCGCAACACCTTGCGCAAGAAGCTGCAGCAGCACGGGCTGCTGTAGTCCGGCGGGCTCGCTCGCGCGGCCGCTTCGTTCCCGTTTTCCTGGCTATTGGCTACTGGTGCTCCCCATCATGATCAAGCAAGCGCTCCTCTCCGTTTCGGATAAAACCGGCATCGTCGAATTCGCGACGGCCCTCTCGCAGCAGGGCGTCAAGCTGCTGTCGACGGGCGGCACCGCGAAACTGCTCGCCGAGGCGGGCCTCCCGGTGACCGAAGTGGCCGACTACACCGGCTTCCCCGAAATGCTCGACGGGCGCGTGAAGACGCTGCACCCGAAGGTGCACGGCGGGATCCTGGCGCGCCGCGACCTGCCCGAGCACATGCAGGCGCTCGACGCGCACGGCATCCCGACCATCGACCTGCTGGTGGTGAACCTGTACCCGTTCGTCGCGACCATCGCCAAGGACGACTGCACGCTGGCCGACGCGATCGAGAACATCGACATCGGCGGCCCGACCATGCTGCGCTCGGCCGCGAAGAACCATCGCGACGTGACGGTGATCGTCGACCCGGCCGACTACGCCGTGGTGCTCGACGAGATGAAGGCCAACGGCAACACGGTCGGCTACCCGACCAACTTCCGTCTCGCCACCAAGGTGTTCGCGCATACCGCGCAATACGACGGCGCGATCACCAACTACCTGACCAGCCTGACCGAGGAGCTGCAGCACGCCACGCGCCAGCCCTACCCGGCCACGCTGAACCTGGCCTTCGACAAGGTGCAGGACCTGCGCTACGGCGAGAACCCGCACCAGAGCGCCGCGTTCTACCGTGACCTGGCCGCGCCGGCCGGGTCGCTCGCGAACTACAGCCAGTTGCAGGGCAAGGAGCTGTCCTACAACAACATCGCCGACTCCGACGCGGCCTGGGAATGCGTGAAGACCTTCGACGTCCCGGCCTGCGTGATCATCAAGCACGCCAACCCGTGCGGCGTGGCGCTCGGCGCGGATGCGGCCGAGGCCTATGCCAAGGCCTTCCAGACCGATCCGACCTCGGCCTTCGGCGGCATCATCGCGTTCAACCGCGAAGTGGACGAAGCCGCCGCGCAGGCGGTGGCCAAGCAGTTCGTCGAAGTGCTGATCGCGCCGTCCTTCTCGGCCGCGGCGCGCCAGGTGTTCGCCGCCAAGCAGAACGTGCGCCTGCTCGAGATCGCGCTGGGCGACGGCTTCAATGCCTTCGACCTGAAGCGCGTCGGCGGCGGCCTGCTGGTGCAGTCGCTCGACTCGCGCAACGTGCAGCCCGATGAACTGCGCGTGGTCACCAAGCGCCAGCCGACCCCGAAGGAACTCGGCGACCTGCTGTTCGCCTGGCGCGTGGCCAAGTTCGTCAAGTCGAACGCGATCGTGTTCTGCGGCAACGGCATGACGCTCGGCGTCGGCGCCGGCCAGATGAGCCGCGTCGACTCGGCGCGCATCGCCGGCATCAAGGCGCAGAACGCGGGCCTCACGCTGGCCGGCTCGGCAGTCGCCTCGGACGCCTTCTTCCCGTTCCGCGACGGCCTCGACGTGGTGGTGGCCGCCGGCGCGACCGCGGTGATCCACCCGGGCGGCTCGATGCGCGACGACGAAGTGATCGCAGCGGCCGACGAACACGGCATCGCGATGGTGCTGACCGGCATCCGCCACTTCCGCCACTGATCGCGCGCCTTCGGGCGCCCGCCCGGCGCACTGGCGCCGAGGCACGAAACGGCGGCCGGGCCCTGCCCCGCCGCCGTTTTTCATGCCCGGCCGACGGCCATTCGCCTGCCGTGCCGGCGATCGTTGTACCATCGCCCCATCCACGGCCTTTCCTCCCGCTCCCATCGGTTCTTCATGCGTATCATCGGCATCGACCCCGGCCTGCGCGTCACCGGCTTCGGCGTGATCGACGTGCAGGGCAGCCGGCTCGCCTACGTGACGAGCGGCGTGATCCGCACCCCGAGCGCCGAACTCTCGGTGCGCCTGGGCACCATCTTCGACGGCGTCTCGACCCTGGTACGCGAGTACCGGCCCGACCAGTCGGCGATCGAGAAGGTGTTCGTCAACGTCAATCCGCAATCCACCCTGTTGCTCGGCCAGGCCCGCGGCGCGGCGATCTGCGGCCTGGTGGCAGGCGGCATGGCGGTGGCCGAGTACACGCCCACCCAGTTGAAGCAGGCGGTGGTCGGCTACGGCCGCGCAACCAAGGAGCAGATGCAGCAGATGGTGGTGCGCCTGCTCGGCCTGTCGGGCCTGCCCGGCACCGACGCGGCCGACGCGCTGGGCATGGCGATCTGCCATGCGAATGCCGGCGACGCGCTAGCCACGCTCGGCGGCCTGGCCCCGGCGCTCGGCAAGAAGGGCTATCGCGTGCGGCGCGGCCGGCTGGTCGGCTGAAGCCGCCGCGGCGCGTACCGCGCCCGTGCCTGCGCTACACTCGCGCTTTCCGTCCCTCCTCGTTCCCGTCCTCGCCATGATCGGTCGCATTGCCGGCACCCTGCTCGAAAAGAATCCGCCCCACCTGCTCGTGGACTGCAACGGCGTCGGCTACGAGCTCGACGTGCCGATGAGCACCTTCTACAACCTGCCGCACACGGGCGAGCGCGTGGTGCTGCTCACCCAGCTGATCGTGCGCGAGGATGCCCACCTGCTGTACGGCTTCCTGACGCCGCAGGAGCGCACCACCTTCCGCGAGCTGCTGAAGATCAGCGGGATCGGCGCGCGCATGGCGCTGGCCGTGCTCTCCGGCATGAGCGTGCAGGAGCTCTCGCAGGTGGTCACCCTGCAGGACAGCGCGCGCCTCACGCGCCTGCCCGGCATCGGCAAGAAGACCGCCGAGCGCCTGCTGCTGGAGCTCAAGGGCAAGCTCGGCGCCGATCTCGGCGAACTGGCCGGCCAGGCCTCGCAGTCGGACCACGCGGCCGACATCCTCAACGCGCTGCTCGCGCTCGGTTATTCGGAAAAGGAAGCGCTGGCCGCGATCAAGAACGTGCCGGCCGGCACCGGCGTGTCCGACGGCATCAAGCTCTCGCTGAAGGCGCTCTCGAAGGCCTGAGGCGGCGGCGCGAATCCACGGCTTCGCGGCGTCGGCGGCGGCGCGCGGGTCGGCCGTTCGGCCGATTCTTGGGCGGCAGGCCGCGCGGTACAATGCGCCCATGATCGAAACCGACAAACTCGCCGGCGAACGCGTGATCGCCGCCACGCCCGCCTCGTCGCACGAGGAGGCGTTCGAACGCGCGCTGCGCCCGCGCCAGCTCGACGAATACGTCGGCCAGGAAAAGGTGCGCGGCCAGCTCGAGATCTTCATCGAGGCCGCCAAGCGCCGCTCGGAAGCGCTCGACCACGTGCTGCTGTTCGGCCCGCCGGGCCTGGGCAAGACCACGCTCGCGCACATCATCGCGCGCGAGATGGGGGTGAACCTGCGACAGACCTCGGGCCCGGTGCTGGAGCGCCCGGGCGACCTGGCCGCCCTGCTCACCAACCTCGAAGCCAACGACGTGCTGTTCATCGACGAGATCCACCGGCTCTCGCCGGTGGTCGAGGAAATCCTGTACCCGGCGCTCGAGGACTACCAGATCGACATCATGATCGGCGAGGGGCCGGCCGCGCGCAGCGTCAAGCTCGACCTGCAGCCCTTCACCCTGGTCGGCGCGACCACCCGCGCCGGCATGCTGACCAATCCGCTGCGCGACCGTTTCGGGATCGTCGCGCGGCTGGAGTTCTACGACGCAGGGCAACTGTCGCGGATCGTCCAGCGCTCGGCCTCGCTGCTGCAGGCCCGCATCGATCCGCAAGGCGCGCTCGAGATCGCGCGCCGCTCGCGCGGCACGCCGCGGATCGCCAACCGCCTGCTGCGCCGCGTGCGCGACTACGCCGAGGTCAAGGCCGACGGCGCGATCACCGCCGAGGTGGCCGATGCGGCGCTGGCGATGCTCGACGTCGATCCGGTCGGCTTCGACCTGATGGACCGCAAGCTGCTCGAGGCGATCCTGCACAAGTTCGACGGCGGCCCGGTCGGCGTCGACAACCTGGCCGCGGCGATCGGCGAGGAACGCGACACCATCGAGGACGTGCTCGAGCCCTACCTGATCCAGCAGGGTTTCCTGCAGCGCACGCCGCGCGGGCGGGTTGCCACCCTGCTGACCTACCGGCACTTCGGCCTGCCGGTGCCTGATAGCGGCAGTCCCGCGCATGGCGTGCCCGACGCCGACCAGCCGCGCTAGCCGGGCAACGGGAGCCAAGAGATGTCCGAGCCGCCGCGTGAACCCAGCACCAGCGCCCCCGGACATCGGCTCGCCGAGCGGCTGCGCCGCCATCTCGCGGACGGCATCACCCTGCTCACCTCGGGCGGCGGCGGCCCGAGCATCGATTTTTCCTCCCCGCCCGGCGATCCGGGGCTGTTCGGTCCCGAGGCCGTCTGCTGGCGCGTGCATGGCGACTTCACCTCGATGATGGCGGGCGGCATCGCCGCGCTGCTGCTGCAGGCCCTGCATCCGCTGGCGCTGGCCGGCGTCTGGGACCATTCGAGCTTTCGCACCGACATCCTCGGCCGGCTGCGTCGCACCGCAACCTTCGTCGCCGGCACCACCTTCGGCAGCCAGGCCGACGCGCTGGGCCTGATCGCGCGCGTCAGGTCGATCCACGACGGCGTGACGGGCACCGCCCCGGACGGCAGGCCCTATCGCGCCAGCGACCCGGCTCTCCTGACCTGGGTGCACGTGGCCGAGGTGTCGAGCTTCATGGCCGCGCACCTGCGCTACGTGAACCCCGCCCTGGGCGGCGAGGAACAGGACCGCTACTACGCCGAGACGGCGCGCATCGCGATGCTGCTGGGGGCCGGGCAGGTGCCGGTCTCGCGCGCCGGGATCCGCGCCTATCTCGAACGGATGCGCGGCGAGCTGATCGCCAGCGAGCGCACCCGGGAGGTGATCCGCGTGCTACGCGACACGCCGGTGCCGCGCCCCTCGATGCGGCCGGCGCTGCGCCTGCTGTTCCATGCCGGCGTCGACCTGCTGCCAGACTGGGCGCAGGTCCAGCTCGGGCTCGCTTCGCTGGCACCGGTCCGGCGCGTGGTCGCGCGACCGGGCGTGAGGCTGGTCGCCCCGGTGCTGCGCTGGGCGCTCGTCAACGGCGCCTCGCGGCGCGCGCGAAGGCGCGTGGCGGCAGGCGCCGCCCCGGCCGCGACCGGCGGCGAGCCGCCCGGCCAGGCCGCGGATCCACGCACCGAAACCGGCCCGTCCTCGCGTTAGATCCGCAAGGCAGGCTCGCGCGCCTCACGCCTTACCGCCTGCTGTCGACAGACTTGCGATCGCGATCGACATCATTTCAAATCGCTGTCACATCGAACCGGCAAGCTGGCGCCTTTTCGCGCGCCGCCCGTGCCGCGCCGCCGTCACTCTCACCGACCGCTCACACCATGCCTGTCTCGCTCAGCCGTCTCGCCCTGGCCGCATCGTTCTCGTCCCTGCTCGCGCTGGCCGCCTGCGGCGGCGACGGCACGGCAGCCACGCCCTCGCTCGCCGCCGCGCCGGCACCGGCCTCGTCGACCTCCACCACGCCGGCCACGCCCGCTCCCACGCCCGGCAAATGGCAATCGGCCAGCGCCGGCCAGATGCTCGACGTCGCGCTCGGCGAGCTGCACCCGACCCAGGCCGCGCTCGGCTACGACCAGATCTATTACAAGCTCGGCCGCTACGAACTCGACCCGACCAAGAAGTTCGATGACTTCTGCGCCGACGAAGGCCTCGGCGGCCTGGTCTCGGGCAGCTCGGGCGCAGGCTCCAAGTTGAGCGACGCGAGCAGCTATGCCTGCAGCACCAGCGACGCGAGCAAGCGCGACACCAGCGTGCTGAACCCGGTGGTGATCGGCCCGAACGGCGACACGCTCTACCTGACCGACGGCCACCACGGCCTGTCGACCTATTACGAGGTGCCGGACGGCGGCGCGGCGCTGCATGTGCATGTGATCGTCAAGGACAACCTGAGCGGCTACAGCGGCAGCGCGTTCTGGGCCGAGATGCAAAGCCGCGGCTACACGCGCCTGAAGGACGCCAGGGGCGCGGCGATCACGCCGGCGCAACTGCCCACCGGCCTGGGCCTCAAGCTCGGCATGCAGGACGACGTCTATCGCTCGCTCGTCTATTTCACGCGCGACATCGGCTACAGCAAGCCGACGCCCTCCACCGACTTCCTCGAGTTCTACTGGGCCGACTGGCTGCGCGCGAACTTCCCGCTGTCGGGCTACACGCTGGGCAAGCTCGGCGCGACCGACCCGGATCCGGCCACGGCCGACACGGGCTACCTGAACGCGACCTGGAACGCCTCGCTGAAGATGGTGGCCACCACCGATCCGGTGATCGACGGCAAGAGCGGCGCCGCTCTCGGCCGCCTCGCGCAGATCAACGCGGGCAAGAAGTACGGCAAGGGCACCTTCGGCGACCTGATCGCGCCGATCACGGCCTCCAAGCCCGGCAAGCTCGCCTACACGCTCGACTACAAGACGCGTCACGGCATCCGGTAAGAACCGCGCGCCAAATGCAAACGGCCCCGCCTGAGCGGGGCCGTTTGCCTTCGCGGACGCGCTTCAGAGCACCTTGCGGTAGCCGTCGTCGTCGCTCTCGCCGCCGAGATGGTCGACATCGGCCCAGCGCAGGATGCGCGGCGCGTCACCGTCGAATTCGACCAGGTTGATGCTGGTGTTGAGCAGCGCGTACTGGCGCGGCGCCTCCAGCGGCAGCGAGGCCGCGCGGCGATAGACGCAGTCGAGCACGCCGCCGTGCGTGACGATCGCGATGCGCCCGCCCGGATGCGCGGCCACGATCGGCGCGATCGCGGCCAGCACGCGGTGATGAAAGGCGCGATGCGATTCGCCGCCCGCCGGCTCGAAGCCCGGGTCGCGCGTCTGCCAGTGCGCGTAGGCATCGGGAAACAGCTCGGCGATCTCGCGGCTGTCGTGGCCCTGGAAGGCACCGTAGTTGCGCTCGCGCAGCCCTTCGCCCAGGGCCACCGGCAAACCCAGCGCGTCGGCGCTCGGCTGCGCGGTCTGGCGCGCGCGCTGCAGGTCGCTCGAATAGATCGCGTCGAGCCGCGCGCCCTCGCCGGCCTCGCGCGCGAGCCGCTCGGCCAGGCGCGCCGCCTGCTCGACGCCGGTCTCGGCGAGCGGAATGTCGATATGCCCCTGGATGCGCTTGATGCGGTTCCACGGCGTCTCGCCGTGACGGATGAAGAGGATTTGCGTGGTCATCGATGTCGCGAAGCGTGAAACGGGCCGTCGCTGCGCCGCCCTCAGGACGGGCGCACCTGCAGCCAGAAGGTGACGGGGCCGTCGTTGACGAGCGAGACCTGCATGTCGGCGCCGAACTCGCCGGTCTCGACGATCGGGTGACGCGCGCGTGCGGCCTCGACGAAGTACGAGAACAGCCGCGCGCCTTCCTCGGGCGGCGCGGCCGGGGTGAAGCTGGGCCGCATCCCGCTGTGGGTATCGGCCGCCAGCGTGAACTGCGAGACCAGCAGCAAGCCGCCCGCCCGACCCGTGCCGTCGAGGTTGCTGAGCGGCAGGTTCATCTTGCCGGCCGCGTCGCTGAACACGCGATAACCGAGCAGCTTGGTCAGCAGCTTGTCGGCCGCGGCCTCGTGATCGCCGCGCTCGGCGCAGACCAGCGCGAGCAGGCCCGCGCCGATCTCGCCCGTGACGCGCTCGCCGACGCGCACCTCGGCGCGCCGCACACGCTGGATCAGCGCGATCATGCGCCGAGCGTGACGCGTGCGAAGCGGCGCTTGCCGACCTGCACCACGTACTCGCCGGCCTCGACCTTGAGGCCCTTGTCGGACACCGTGGCGCCGTCGATCTTCACGCCGCCCTGCTCGATGTTGCGCAGCGCCTCGCTGGTCGAGGGCACCAGCCCTGCCTGCTTGAGCAACTGGCCGATCGCGAGCGGCGCGCCGCCCAGCGTGACGGCCGGGATATCGTCGGGCACGCCGCCCTTGGCGCGGTGGTTGAAGTCCTCCAGCGCGCGCTCGGCGTCGACCTGCGAGTGGAAGCGCGCGACGATCTCCTGCGCCAGCAGCACCTTGAAGTCGCGCGGGTTGCGGCCCGCCTCGATCTCGGCCTTGAACCCGGCGATCTCGGCCATCGGGCGGAACGACAGCAGTTCGAAGTAACGCCACATCAGCACGTCCGAGATGCTCATCAGCTTGCCGAACATGTCGGTGGGCTTCTCGCTGATACCGACGTAGTTGGCCTTGGACTTCGACATCTTCTCCACGCCGTCCAGGCCCTCGAGCAGCGGCATGGTCAGGATGCACTGCGGCTCCTGGCCATACTGCTTCTGCAGCTCGCGGCCCACCAGCAGGTTGAACTTCTGGTCGGTGCCGCCGAGCTCGAGGTCGGCGTTGAGCGCCACCGAGTCGTAGCCCTGCATCAGCGGGTAGAGGAATTCGTGGATCGAGATCGGCACGCCGCCCTGGAAGCGCTTGGTGAAATCCTCGCGCTCGAGGATGCGCGCCACCGTGTAGCGCGAGGCCAGCTTGATCATGCCGTCGGCGCCGAGCGGCATCGACCATTCGCTGTTGTAGCGGATCTCGGTCTTCTCGCGGTCGAGCACCAGCGCGGCCTGCTCGAAGTAGGTCTTGGCATTGGCCTCGATCTGCTCGCGCGTGAGCGGCGGGCGCGTGGCGTTGCGGCCCGAGGGATCGCCGATCAGCGAGGTGAAGTCGCCGATCAGGAAGATCACCGTGTGGCCCAGGTCCTGCAGCTGGCGCATCTTGTTGAGCACCACGGTGTGGCCGATGTGGATGTCGGGCGCAGTCGGATCCAGGCCCAGCTTGATCCGCAGCGGCGTGCCGCTGGCTTCGCTGCGCGCCAGCTTCTGCGCGAACTCGTCCTCGATCAGCAGCTCGTCGACGCCGCGTTTCGTGATCGCGAGCGCTTCGCGCACGCCGTCGGTGATCGGCAGTGCCGGCTTCGTTTGGGAATCTTGGCTCATCGGGGGCGGGAACGAGGTTAGTCGGGAAAACCGGGATTTTCCCATAACTCGCGCGCGGACCGGTATCGCTTAACGGCGCGCTCGCTTGCGCGGATAATCGGGACACCCGCGGCCGGGCATGTCGCCCGCGCGCATCACGACAGGAGCGAAACCGTGGCGTCCAATCCAGCCAAGCGCACCCAGCCGGGCCATCCCGCCGATGGCGTCTATTTCGGGCTGATGTCCGGCACCAGCATGGACGGCTGCGACGGCATCGCCGTGCGCTTCGCGGCCGGCGAGCCGCCTGCCGTGCTGGCCGAAGCCTTCGTGGGCTTCGCCGATTCGCTGCGCGAGGCGCTGTTCGCGCTGCAGCAGCCCGGCAGCGACGAGATCGAGCGCGAATCGCTGGCCGCCAATGCGCTGGCCGCGCGCTACGCGGTCTGCTGCCACGAGCTGCAGCGCGCCGCCAACCTGGGCCCCGCCGACGTGCACGCGATCGGCGTGCATGGCCAGACCGTGCGGCACCGCCCCGAGCGCGGCTACACGCGCCAGACCAACAACCCGGCCCTGCTCGCCGAACTCACGCATATCGACGTGATCGCGGATTTCCGCAGCCGCGACATCGCCGCCGGCGGCCAGGGCGCGCCGCTCGCGCCGGCCTTCCACGCCACGCTGTTCGGCTCGCCCGAGGAAACGCGCGTGGTCTGCAATCTCGGCGGGATCAGCAATATCACGCTGTTGCCGGCGCAGGGCGCGCACGGCAACGCCGGCGTGCGTGGCTTCGACTGCGGCCCCGCCAATGCCCTGCTCGATGCCTGGGCACTGCGCCACCTCGGCAAGCCTTACGACGAGGGCGGCCGCTTCGCCGCGCGCGGCAAGACCGATACGGCCCTGCTCGCCGCGTTGCTCGCCGAGCCCTATTTCGACCTGCCGCCGCCCAAGAGCACGGGGCGCGACCTGTTCAATCCGGATTGGCTCGAGGCTCGCCTGCAGGCCTTCGCCCAGGCGGCCCCCGAGGACGTGCAGGCCACCCTGACCACACTCACGGCCGTCACGGTAGCGCGCGAGATCGCGCGACATGCGCCCGATTGCCGGGCCGTCTATGTGTGCGGGGGGGGCGCGCGCAACCCGGTGCTGATGAGCGCGCTCGGCGATGCGCTGGCCGCCGCCGGGCTGAGCGCCTCGCTCGACACCACGGCGGCGCTCGGCGTGCCGCCGCAGCAGGTCGAGGCGATCGCCTTCGCCTGGCTGGCCTATCGCTTCACGGCGCGCCTGGCCGGCAACATCCCCGGCGTGACGGGCGCCGCCGGCGAGCGCGTGCTCGGCGCGCTGTATCCACGCTGAATCCCGCCGAGCCGTTTCTGTACGGCGCGGAAACGACAAAAACCCCACGCACGGCGTGGGGTTCTGCATGCACGGGCCGCCGCGACGGCGCCCGCGCGAACCGCTCAGTCGAGCCGGCTCAGACCGAGAACGACGAACCGCAACCGCAGGTGGTGGTCGCGTTCGGGTTCTTGATCACGAACTGCGCGCCGTTCAGGTCGTCCTTGTAGTCGATCTCGGCGCCGACCAGGTACTGGTAGCTCATCGAGTCGATCAACAACTGGACGCCGTTCTTGACCATCACGGTGTCGTCCTCGTTGACTTCCTCGTCGAAGGTAAAGCCGTACTGGAAGCCGGAGCAGCCGCCGCCCTGCACGAACACGCGCAGCTTCAGCTCGGGGTTGCCCTCTTCGTCGATCAGTTGCTTGACCTTGTCGGCCGCCGAGTCGGTGAAGACGAAGGGCAGCGGCATTTCGGTGGCGGTGGTAACCGCGGATTCGGTGACAGCGTTCATTGCGAACTCTCCAGAAAACTCTAGCCGCTATTGTAGGGCGGTTCCGAAGATCGTGCCGAAGTCCGCGAAATCAAGCGGTTCGCGCCCTCATTCACACGCCGCGGGCACGCTCCTCGACCGGTTCCGGCCATAAAAAAACCGCCAGTCGATGACTGGCGGTTTTCGTCGGCGCATCGCCCTGGGGCGAGCTGCCGGAAGCGCTTAACGCTTCGAGAACTGCTTGGCGCGACGTGCCTTGCGCAGACCCATCTTCTTACGCTCGACTTCACGCGCATCGCGCGTCACGAAGCCGGCCGTCGACAGTTGCGGCTTGAGCGTCGCGTCGTAGTCGATCAGCGCGCGAGTGATGCCGTGACGCACTGCGCCGGCTTGACCCGTCTCACCGCCGCCCGTGACGTTGACCTTGATGTCGAACGTCTGGCCGTGGTTCGTCAGCTCGAGCGGCTGGCGCACGATCATCAGCGAGGTTTCACGCGAGAAGTAGTCAGCGATGGGCTTGCCGTTGACGATGATGTCGCCCTTGCCAGCCTTGATGAAGACACGAGCGACTGCGCTCTTGCGGCGGCCCGTACCGTAGTTCCAGTTACCGATCATGTGGGTCCCCTTAGATCTCGAGCGCCTTCGGCTGTTGTGCCGAATGCGGATGCGTCGCTTCTGCGTAGACCTTCAGCTTCTTGATCATCGCGTAGCCGAGCGGGCCCTTCGGCAGCATGCCCTTGACCGCCTTCTCGAGCGCACGGCCCGGGAAGCGTTCCTGCATCTTGCCGAACGTCGTTTCATAGATGCCGCCCGGGTAGCCCGAGTGACGGTAGTACTTCTTGTCGAGAACCTTGTTGCCCGTGACCTTCAACTTGCTCGCGTTGATGACGATGATGAAATCACCGGTGTCGACGTGCGGGGTGAACTCAGGCTTGTGCTTGCCGCGCAGACGGCGTGCCACTTCGCTGGCGACACGGCCGAGAACCTTATCCGTCGCGTCAATCACGTACCATTCGCGCGTCACCTCATGGGCTTTTGCGGAAAACGTCTTCATGATCGATCCAAAAATAATGACTGCTGCCCTTGTTTTTTCCTGCTTGGATTGGTTGCGCTCTGGGCGCTGTGCAGGCTCTCCCTGGTCTTCTCCGCGGGCATGAATGCGGAAAACCCTGAATTATAAAGGAAATCTGCGGGAGCGGTCAAAGAAATCAAGGTCTCGCGCGGGAACCGGCTCGAGACGCCTCGATGAGGCAAGATCGGCTCGTATCGAGCCCCGTTTCTCGCGGTTCGAACCAGCGTCCGGGGACGGGTCGAAAGCCGCCTTCGCCTGCACGTCCGGCGGCAGCGGGCGAATGGACGAAAAAAAGCCCGAACCATCGTTCGGGCTTAATCCACCTTTGGAGGAGGGTGGAGGAGACATGCCGGGATTGCCGCAGCGCGACAATCGATGAGGAAAATTATAGGAACCTGGGCAGCGCAACACAAGCAAATCTATATAGTGAAAACGCCAACCATAATATGAAATTCTCATAAAGATCGTTGCCGTTTCCGCAATCTCCATTGAAATCAGCCCCTTAGCCATCATCTCCAGGACCAGGGCGCGCCACCGTCCGGAGGACAAGCTCGGGCGACGCGACGAGACCGCCGCCGTTCCCGCAGCGCATCAGCCGAGCCTGGTGACGCGGGCTACAATGCCGGTTCGCAATCGAATCGGCAAACGCTGGAGCACACGCATGGAATGCAAAGTTAGCTGGATGGGCCAGGATGGCATGGCGTTCGTCGCCGAGACGGGCAGCGGCCATCTGGTGACGATGGACGGCGCCCCCGAGGGCGGCGGCCACAACCTCGCCGCGCGCCCGATGGAAATGGTGCTGCTCGGCACCGGCGGCTGCACCGCCTACGACGTCGTGCTGATCCTCAAGAAGAGCCGCCAGGAAGTGACGGGCTGCTCGGTGTCGCTGAAGGCCGAGCGGGCCAGCGAGGATCCCAAGGTGTTCACCAGGATCCACTTCCACTTCACCGTGAAGGGCCGCAACCTGAACCCGACCACGGTCGAGCGCGCCATCAACCTGTCGCACGACAAGTACTGCTCGGCCTCGATCATGATCGCCAAGACGGCCGAGCTGACGCATTCGTTCGACATCGTCGCCGACTGAGGCCGGCCGGCGCGCCCGCGCGCCGAAAACCCACGCGCCAAAGCAAAAGGCCGGCGCCCTTGCGGGGCGCCGGCCTTTTTCGATCCAGCGGCAAAGCGGGCCGATAAGCCGGATTCTGTGCACCTCGCGCGTCCAGGACGCGCAAGGCGTGGCAGTCATTCCTCTAGGCGCGCCATTGCTGACGCGCTCAAGCTTCCTACCCGCAGGCGAAACGGGGGCACCGTCCTGCATCGCGAGGATGCGCGCCTGCCTACTTGGAATTGCTCCGGGTGGAGGTTACCGTGCCGGCATACGTCGCCGCAGCCGCGGTGCGCTCTTACCGCACCGTTTCACCCTTACCTGATCCCGGCTTGCGCCGGGCCATCGGCGGTCTGTTCTCTGTTGCCCTGTTCCGCGTGTCACCACGGATGGCCGTTAGCCATCACCCTGCCCTGGCGGAGTCCGGACTTTCCTCGCCCCGCGCGGCCGAAACCGCGCAGGCCGCGACTGCCTGGCCCACTTTGCGAGGCGGATTCTAGCATCGACGGGGTCGCGCCGCGAGCCGGGGATGGCAGACGTGGCCGTTTCGCGTCGGGAAGTCGCCGTGATTGCAGCCTGATCGATCGGGGTCGAATCGCCCAGCAATCCCGCCGCGGCCGGCCGGGCCGGACGTCGCGCTCAGGCCGGCTGGCGCCGCCCGGGGCGGAATACCTGCGCGTCCTCGTAGAAGCGCGGATCCTGGTTGGCCGGCCACCAACCCGGCACGCCGAGCACCGGCAGCGGCGCGAAACCGCGGCTCGAGGGCAGGCGCGCGTCGAAACCGGCGGCGACATGGGCATCGAGCCAGCCGCGCCGCGCGCCCTCGTCCCAATCGAAATAGGCGGGCGGTGCCGCGACGATCCAGGCATGCGCGGTGCAGGCCTTGTAGGGCTGCACCAGCTTCTCGAGCAGCGCATGGCCGACCAGCCGCAACTCGCAGGCCCGGCCCCAGGCCGCGCGCGCCTCGACGAACAGCGCCTGCCAGCCGAAGCACCGCAGCGCCTCGCCGAGCGCGGGATCGGCGCACACGAACAGCGCGCCGTTCTCGTCGAGGAGGGTCAGCGCGTCGCGCAGCCCACCACGCGCGCCGCCCACGCCGAGCGTGTCGATCGCCTCGGCCTGCCGCGCGTTGATGGCAGCCTTGAAGCGCGGGTAGGCGAACCAGACCAGCGCATTGAAGAAATCGTGAAGGTTATGACGGGTGGGCACGCCGCCGGTGGCGGCGATCTGCGTCTCGTAGGCGACGCCGGGCGGCAGCTCGGACTGCGCGATGAAGCGCAGCGGCCGGCCGCGCCCGGTCGCGATGCCGGCCGCGGCCGCATCCCCGCCCAGGGCCGCCAGCCAGTCGGCCTCGCCGGCCAGCGCCGCGGCCTGCCAGCGCGGGCCGCGCGCCGCGAAGGGCGCGAGCCACGGCGCGGCCCAGTCGATCGCATCGAAGCCGGGCGCGGCCGCGCGTGCGCCGCCGCCCCCCGCGTTCACGCGAGACGCCAGCCGATCGACTCGCCGCCGCGCAGCGGCACCACCGAGGTGTCGCCGGCCTCGACCGTGGCCGGCAGTTGCCAGCTCTCGCGACGCAGCGTGACTGTCTCGCTGGCGCGCGGCAGGCCGTAGAAATCGGCGCCGAAGAAGCTCGCGAAACCTTCCAGCTTGTCGAGCGCGCCGACTTGGTCGAAAGCCTCGGCATACAGCTCCAGCGCGTGCAGCGCCGTGTAGCAGCCGGCGCAGCCGCAGGCGGCTTCCTTGGCGTTCTTCTCGTGCGGCGCGCTGTCGGTGCCGAGGAAGAAGCGCGGATTGCCCGAGGTGGCCGCCTCCACCAGGGCCACGCGATGGGTCTCGCGCTTGAGCACCGGCAGGCAGTAGTAATGCGGCCGGATCCCGCCGGTGAAGATCGCGTTGCGGTTGTAGAGCAGGTGATGGGCCGTGATGGTGGCGCCCAGCGTGCCGGGCGCGGCGTCCGCATCGCGCACGTAGTCGGCCGCGTCCTTGGTGGTGATGTGCTCGAAGACCACCTTGAGCGCCGGGAAATCGCGGCGCAGCGGCGTCATCACGCGGTCGATGAAGACATTCTCGCGATCGAACAGGTCGATCTCGGCATTGGTCACCTCGCCGTGCACCAGCAGCGGCATGCCGACTTCCTGCATCGCCTCGAGCGCGCCGGCACACTTGCGCAGGTCGGTCACGCCGGCATCGGAATTGGTGGTGGCGCCGGCCGGATAGAGCTTCACGCCGTGCACGAAGCCGCTCGCCTTGGCGCGGCGGATCTCGTCGCCGGGCGTGTTGTCGGTCAGATAGAGCGTCATCAGCGGCTCGAAGCGCATCCCGGCCGGCACGGCGGCGAGGATTCGCGAGCGATAGGCCTCGGCCTGCGCGGTGGTGGTGACCGGCGGCTTCAGGTTCGGCATGATGATCGCGCGGCCGAACTGGCGCGCGGTATGCGGCAGCACCGCGGCGAGCATCGCGCCGTCGCGCACGTGCAGGTGCCAGTCGTCGGGGCGGGCGAGGGTCAGCGAGGAAACGGGAGACACGGCGGGAGCGGCGTTCGGAGCGGTCATGGGGCGTCGTAGGGATGGACGGGCGGCGGGCCGGCGGCGGCCGCGTTCGTGCCCCGTGGCCGTCGGGAGTGACGGAAAACCGCAACACGGGGCCGTGCGCACGCGGGTTCCGCTTCAGCCGCCCGGGGCTCGGTGATATGCTTGAATCCGTCATTGTACCGGTTCCGCCCGGTGTCCCCCCTGCCTGACCTGCCGCAACACCTATGTGCCAACTCTTCGGAATGAACTGTGCCGAGCCCACGGACGTGACCTTCTCGTTCACCGGGTTCGCGGCCCGCGGCGGGCTCACGGATCATCACAAGGACGGCTGGGGCATCGCGTTTTTCGAGGACAAGGCCTGCCGCCTGTTCCTCGACCATCAGTCATCGGCCACCTCGCCGCTGGCCGAGATGGTCAAGCGCTATCCGATCAAGTCGAAGAACACCATCGCGCACATCCGCAAGGCCACGCAGGGCGCGATCCTGCTCGAGAACAGCCATCCCTTCATGCGCGAGCTGTGGGGCCGGCACTGGATCTTCGCGCACAACGGGGACCTGCCCGGCTACGCGCCCACGCTCGAGGACGGCGTCTACCAGCCGGTGGGCACCACCGATAGCGAGCGCGCCTTCTGCGTGCTGATGCAGGGCCTGCGCGACACCTTCCCGGGTGCCCAGCCGCCGCTGCCCGAGCTGTTCGAGCGGCTCGCCGAGCTGACTGAAGAGATCACCTCGCACGGCGTGTTCAACTTCCTGCTGTCCAACGGGCAGGCGCTGTTCGCGCACTGCTCCACACGCCTTCATTACCTGGTGCGCCGCTGGCCGTTCTCGACCGCGCACCTGATCGACGAGGATCTCTCGATCGATTTCGCCAAGTACACCACGCCCGAGGATCGGGTCGCCGTGATCGCCACCCAGCCGCTGACCGACGACGAGGTCTGGACCGCCTTCGAGCCGGGCCAACTGATGATGTTCCAGTGCGGCGACGTGGCCGCCAGCACGCGCGTGAAGGTGCCCGAGATCGTACTGGAGAAGCTGCGCAATCCCTCGCTCGACCCTTCCGCCTCGCAGAACTGCCAGCGTGCCGCCGCGGTTGCCGCCAGCACCGCGCTGGGCGACGTCACGCTCGCGGCGGCCGCCGCCGAAGTCGCGGCCGGCGACGATCCCACCGATTTCTGAGTACCGCGCGGCCCGGGCCGCGCCCTGCCCGCTTCCCGTCTTCTCCGCCACCCACGCGATCGCGTCGATTCCGGCGCCGAAACGAAAAAACGCCCGGCACGAAGCCGGGCGTTCCGCTTGTGGCGACCGCGGCCGCGATCGATCAGTGCAGGATCTTCGCCAGGAAGTCCTTGGCGCGATCCGACTTCGGATTGGCGAAGAACTCGTCCTTGCGGTCGTCCTCGACGATGGCGCCCTTGTCCATGAAGATCACGCGATGGGCGACCTTCTTGGCGAAGCCCATTTCGTGCGTCACGCACATCATGGTCATGCCTTCCTGCGCGAGCTCGACCATCACGTCGAGCACCTCGTTGATCATCTCGGGGTCGAGCGCCGAGGTGGGCTCGTCGAACAGCATCGCGATCGGGTCCATCGACAGCGCGCGCGCGATCGCCACGCGCTGCTGCTGGCCGCCCGAGAGCTGGCCGGGAAACTTGTGCGCATGCGCCTTCAGGCCGACGCGGTCGAGCAGCTTGAGGCCCTTCTCGTTGGCCTCGTCCTTGCCGCGGCCGAGCACCTTGATCTGCGCGAGCGTCAGGTTTTCCGTGATCGACAGATGCGGGAACAGCTCGAAGTGCTGGAACACCATGCCGACCTTCGAGCGCAGCTTGGAGAGATTGGTGCGCTTGTCGCCGACCGATTCGCCGTTGACCAGGATCTCGCCCTGCTGGAACGGCTCGAGACCGTTCACGGTCTTGATCAGGGTGGACTTGCCCGAGCCCGAGGGCCCGCACACCACCACCACCTCACCCTTCTTCACTTCCGTCGTGCAGTCGGTCAGCACCTGAAACTGGCCGTACCACTTCGAAACATTCTTGATGGAAATCATCTTGTGACCTTTTTCTGGAGACCCTTGACGAGCGCGGAGGCGAGCACGCACACGACGAAATAACAGGCGCCCGCGAACAACACCATCTCGACGCTGGTACCGTCGCGATCGCCGATGTTGGTGGCGGTGCGGAAGAAGTCCGCGAGACTGATCACGTAGACCAGCGAGGTGTCCTGGAACAGCACGATCGCCTGCGTGAGCAGCAGCGGCACCATCGCCCGGAAGGCCTGCGGCAGGATCACGAGACGCATTGCCTGCCCGTAGCTCATGCCGAGCGCGAACGCCGCATTCGCCTGGCCGCGCGGCACCGCCTGGATGCCGGCGCGGATGATCTCGGAATAATACGCGGCTTCGAACAGCGAGAACGCGATCATCGCCGAGGCGAGCCGGATATCGATGGTCGGCGACAGCCCGAGCACCCCCTGCAGCACCTGCGGCACGATCAGGAAGAACCACAGCAGCACCATCACCAGCGGGATCGAGCGGAACACCGTGACGTAGAGTCGCGAGAACCATTGCAGCGGCTTCACCCCCGAGAGCCGCATCAGGGCCAGCAAGGTACCCCAGACGATGCCGACCACGATCGCCAGCACGGTGATCTGCAGGGTGACGATCGCGCCGGTCCACAGCGAGGGCAGCGCCCCCGGGATTCCACTCCAGTCGAAATCGTGCATCACTTGCCTCCGATATAGCCGGGCAGGCGCGTCTTCGCCTCGACCCAGCGCATGAAGGCCATCACGACCAGGTTGATGATCACGTAGGCGAGCGTCACCGCGATGAAGGACTCATAGGTCTGCGCGGTGTAGTCGACCAGCTGCCGCGCCTGCGCGGACAGGTCGAGCAGGCCGATCGTGGAGGCCACCGCCGAATTCTTGAAGATGTTCAGGAACTCGGAGGTGAGCGGCGGCACGATGATCCGGTAGGCCACCGGCAGCAGCACGTAGCGATAGGTCTGCCATTCGGTGAAGCCCATCGCCAGGCCCGCCGCGCGCTGGCCCTTGGGCAGCGCATTGATGCCCGAGCGCACCTGCTCGCACACGCGCGCGCCGGTAAACAGCCCCAGGCAGACGATCGAGGCGGTGAAGAACTGCGTGCCCGGCGGCAACTGTTTGATCCAGGTGCCGATCGAGGCGGGCAGCAGCTCGGGCACCACCAGGTACCAGACGAAGAACTGCACGATCAGCGGGATATTTCGAAAGATCGACACATACAGCGTGCCGATCGCGGACAGGCGGCGATCCTGCACCGTCCGCAGCACGCCGAACAGCGAGCCGACGATCAGCGCGATCACCCAGGCGGCGAGCGAGACCTTGATCGTCACCCAGAAGCCCGACAGCAGCCAGCCGAGATAGGTGGTCGGCTCGCCCGTCGAAACGGGGCTCAGGAAGATGCCCCAGTTCCAGTGGTAAGACATGATGGACAAGACTCCGGCAAAAAGAAACGGAAGAAGCACATGCCTCTTCCGTTGCGTGAGAGCGTGGGGTGGTGACCCGCGAAACTCAGTCGAGCGCCTTGTCGTTCGGGTTCGCGTACAGCTTCTTCATCGAATCCGACAGCGGGAAGTTCAGGTTCAGGCCCTTCGGCGGGATCGGCTTCTCGAACCAGGTGGTGTAGAGCTTGGCGGCCTCGCCCGACTTCTCGAGCTCGGTGATTGCGCCGTCCACCACCGCCTTGAAGGCCGGATCGTCCTTGCGCATCATGCAGCCGTAGGCTTCTTCCGATTGCGGCGTGCCGACGATCACCCAGTTGTCGGGCTTCTTCGCCTTGGCGCGTTCGCCGGCCAGCAGCGCGTCATCCATCATGAACGCGACCGCGCGGCCCGTCTCCAGCGTCTGGAACGATTCGCCGTGATCCTTCGCGCTGATGATGCTCATGCCCATCTGCTTGTCGTTGTTCATCGCGCGCAGCAGACGCTCGGAGGTGGTGCCGGCGGTGGTCACCACGGTCTTGCCCTTCAGGTCGGCGAAGTCCTTGATGCCCGAATCCTTGGACGTCATCAGGCGCGTGCCGATCACGAAGTAGGTGGTCGAGAAGGCAGCCTGCTTCTGGCGCTCGAGGTTGTTGGTGGTCGAGCCGCATTCGATGTCGACGGTGCCGTTCTGCACCAGCGGGATGCGGTTCTGCGAGGTGACGGGAATGTCCTTGATCTGCAGGTTGGGCAGGTTCAGCTTCTTCTTGACCGCGTCGACGACCTTCATCTGGAAGTCACGCGCGTAGCCGATCACCTTCTGATTCTGGTCGTAGTACGAAAACGGGATCGACGACTCGCGGTGGCCCAGCGCGATCACGCCGGTGTCCTTGATCTTCTTCAGCGTTCCCGTTTCCTGCGCCATGGCGCCGCCGGCAAACGTGGCGAGAGCAGCGGCCAGCAGCAGCGCTTTATTGAAATTCATCTGGTATCTCCTAGGGCTAAGCTTTGGCAGTCTAGCAAAGTAACTTTTTTGAAAGAAATTATTATTAACCCGCTGTTCTTCCGGCGCCACGGCTTCTGTCGGCCGCGGTGGGTGCGCATCCGAAGCTTGATCCGGATGCGCGAAGCGGGCGCCACCGAATCCGGTGGCGCCCGCCAGGCGCTGGCGTCACGGCCGGTAGGCCGCGATGCCGTGTCGATCGCTCGCTCGCGCGTCGATCAGGGATACAGACCGCGCATTTCGCGCGCCATCAGGATGCGCTTGCAGGCCACGATGAAGGCCGCGGTACGCACCGACACCTTGTGCTCTTCCGCCACCGACCACACGCCGGCGAAGGCTTCGCGCATCACGCGCTCGAGGCGCTGATTGATCTCGTCCTCGGTCCAGAAGAAGCTCGAGAAATCCTGCACCCACTCGAAGTACGAAACCGTCACGCCGCCGGCGTTGGCGATCACGTCGGGGATCACCAGCGTGCCGTTGGCCGTGAGGATGTCGTCGGCGGCCGTGGTGGTCGGGCCGTTCGCGCCTTCCACCACGATCTTGGTGCGGATCTTGCCCGCGTTCTTCTCGGTGATCTGGTTTTCCAGCGCGGCCGGGATCAGGATCTCGGTCTCGACGGTCCAGAACTCGTCGTTGGCCATCGGCTCGGCGCCCTCGAAGCCCGCCACGCCGCCGGTGCGCGCCACGTGGTCGAGCAGCTTGACCGCGTCCAGGCCCGCCGGCTGATAGATCGAGCCGGTGTGATCCTGCACCGCCACCACCTTCGCGCCGGCTTCCTGGAACAGCTTGCCGGCGATCCCGCCGACGTTGCCGAAGCCCTGCACCGCGATGCGCGCGCCCTTGATCTCGACGCCCTTCTTCTGGGCGGCCTCGCAGCCAACCACGAACACGCCGCGGCCGGTCGCCTCGCGACGGCCGAGCGAGCCGCCGAGCGAGATCGGCTTGCCCGTCACCACGCCGGTGGCGGTCAGGCCCTGGTTCATCGAATAGGTGTCCATCATCCACGCCATCACCTGTTCGTTGGTGTTGACGTCGGGCGCCGGGATGTCGGTGTTCGGCCCGATGATGATGCCGATCTCGCTGGTATAGCGGCGCGTCATGCGCTCGAGCTCGCCGCGCGAGAGCTTGCGCGGGTCGACGCGGATACCGCCCTTGGCACCGCCGTACGGCACGTTGACGGCCGCGTTCTTGACCGACATCCAGGCCGACAGGGCCATCACTTCCGACAGCGTCACGTCCTGGTGGTAGCGCACGCCGCCCTTGCCCGGGCCGCGCGAGACGTTGTGCTGCACGCGGTAGCCCTCGAAGTGGGCAACCGTGCCGTTGTCGAGCTCGATCGGCACGTCGACGATCAGGATGCGCTTCGGGCGCTTGAGCGTTTCGAGCCAGCGCGACAGCGAGCCGAGGTACGGCGCGACGCGATCGACCTGCTGCAGGTAGTTGCCCCAGGGACCGAGCGCCTCGGCGTTCAGGTAGGACGGCACGGATTGCACGGGGGACGTGGACTGCGGTTGCGAAGACATGGATTCTCCAACGGTCAGCGAATGACGCACATTGTCGAAAAACGCATTTTCGAAATCCAATGCCGTTTGATTATTCGATTATGCGTTTCTTGCATGATCGCGCTATTGCTGGGCAAAGCGCGCGTTCCGCGCGTGAACGGTAGCAATCGCCATGCCTTTTCAGCGACGCGAGCGAGTAGCGCCGGCGCACCGGGCGGCGCCACCCGAAACTGCAAAAGATCGGCCGGAAGCCTTGCTGGGCAAGGCCCACCAATGGTTGCACCGGGCTCAACACGAGGCGCATGCCGGTGATCGAGCGCGCCAATTAACCTCACCCGCGAGTCGGAATTGGCCGCAACCGGGCTGCAGGCCGCTCCGTCCTCAGCCGGCGCGCTGCGCCAGTTCCTCGACCACCGCGTCCCACAGCTCGCGCACCAGCGCCTGCCGGGCCTCGTCGCCATGCACCGCGAGCTTGTCGCGATAGAGCCGGATCTCCATGTTCAGCGTGAAGGGCTGCGCGCCACCTTCGCGCGCCGGCCGGTCGAGGCGGATCAGCTCGCCGCCGGCCACCGCGTCCTCCACCGCGCTGTGCGGCAGGAAGGCCACGCCATGGCCGGCCAGCGCCATCGCCTTGAGTCCCTCGGCCATGTCGGTCTCGTAGACGCGGTCGAGGAACAGCGGCTCGCGCGCGTTGGCGATGATCACCTCGGTCATGCGCCCGAGATAGGCGTTCGGCGTGTAGGACAGATAGGGCACCGGCGCGTCGGCAGCGCCGGGCAGCGCGTAGCGCGGCCGGCCCGGGCGCAGCGGTGCCGAAAACGGGCTGATCGGCTCCATGCCGAGCGTGAGCATGTCGTAGCGGGCCGGGTCGAGCGCCACCGGGTGGCTCGGGTGGTGGTAGCCCATCACCAGGTCGCAGCCGCCCTCCACCAGCGAGAGCACCGCGTCGTGCACGTTCAGCGCGCGCAGCCGCGTATGCACCGGGCCCAGCTTGGCCTCGATGCGCTGCAGCCAGAACGGGAAATAGGTCAGCGAGAGCGTGTGCGGCACCGCGAACTCGATGGTCGGCACCGGCGCCGCCGCGTGGCCGCGCAGCAGCGTGCGCGCCTCGTGCGCCTGCGACAGCATGGTCAGCGCCTGTTCGAGGAACACCTGGCCGGCCTGGGTCAGCCGGGTCGGGTAGACCGAGCGATCGATCAGCTCGGTGCCGAGCCAGGCCTCGAGCGCCTGGATCCGGCGCGAGAAGGCCGGCTGCGAGACATGCCGCAATTCGGCCGAACGGCTGAAGCTGCGCGTCTCCGCGAGCGAGACGAAGTCCTCCAGCCATTTCAGTTCCATGCGGCCCCTTGCTGCGCGCGGCGATTGTGAAGCCCGCATTGTAGCCGCGGCGGCGCCCCGCCAGCCGTATCGCCACCTGCCGCCGCCGGGGCGCGCACCGATCCGATCCGGATGCACTTGTGCGGTGCCGCATGCGCGCCGCCGCCGGGCAGGCACCGCCTGCGAGCGGTGCGCGAGCAGCGGCGCCTGGCGCCGCGCCGAGCTCCACGGGCGCGCGCCGCATCCGCCCGCGCCAGGACGGAAACCGCGCCCGGCGCACGATCCCGCCGAGCGCCCGAAATCGGCGCGAAGCCGGGCACGAAAACATGCGCGGCAATGGCATGAAGCTTGCGGAAGGCGTGCCGCGGACGGCCGGGAAACGGGCGGCGGCCTCCGCGTGCATCGATCCGCCCCACCACGCATGGATTCCCCGGAGCTCCTCGATGATCCCCCTCCGTGCCTCGCTCTCGAGCGGCAACTGGCGCTCGCTGCTCGCCTGCTTCCTCTACTTCGACACGGGCTTCACCGTGTGGGTGCTGTACGGGCCGCTCGCGCCCTTCATCGGCAAGGACATCGTCATGTCGGCCGCGCAGCAGGGGTTTCTGGTCGCGGTGCCGGTGCTGGCCGCCGCGATCCTGCGCGTGACGCTGGGCAACCTCTACCAGTCGACCGACGGGCGCCGCATCGCGCTGATGGGCGTGCTGCTGTCGGCGATTCCCGCGGTGGTGCTGCCCTTCGTGCCGGGCACGCCCTCCTACACGCTGCTGCTGGTGCTGGGCGTGTTCCTCGGCATCGGCGGCGCGAGCTTCGCGGTGGCGCTGCCGATGGCCGGCAGCAGCTATCCGCCCAAGGTGCAGGGCCTGGTGCTGGGCCTGGCGGCGGCCGGCAACATCGGCGCGGTGCTGGACGGCTTCCTGTTCCCCCACATCGCGCAGGCGCTGGGCTGGAAGTTCTCGACGGCGGCCGCCCTGCCGCTGCTGGCGATCGCCGGTTTCGCGCTGTTCGCCTGGGCCGAGGACCGCGGCGAGAAGTCGGGCAGCACGCGACGCGCGATGGCGGCCTTCCTGGTCTCGCTGGCGGGCCTGGTGGCGCTGGTGCTGACGGTCCATGCCGGCCTGTTCGGCGCCGGCAAGACCGGCGTGCTGCTGTTGCCGGTGCTCGGCGCGCTGCTGGCCATCGCGGTGCTGCCGGCCCGCTATCGCGCGGTGCTGGCCGAGCGCGACACCTGGGTGGTGATGCTGGTCTACAGCATCACCTTCGGCGGCTTCGTGGGGATGTCCTCCTACGTGAGCCTGCTGCTGACCAACCTCTACCAGATGCCGAAGATCGACGCGGGCCTGTTCATGTCCCTGCTCGCCTTCCTCGGCGCGATCGTGCGGCCGTTCGGCGGCTACCTGGCCGACCGCGTGACCGGCGTGCGCGCGCTGATCGTGCTGCTGGCGATCATCGCCGCGGCCGACTTCGCGTTCGCCGCCTGGATGCCGCCGCTGGCGGGCGGCATCGCGCTGCTGGTGTGCCTCTACCTCGCCTTCGGCCTGGGCAACGGCTCGACCTTCCAGCTGGTACCGCATCGCTGGCACGGCCGCACCGGGCTGCTCTCGGGAATCGTCGGCGCGGCCGGCGGCATCGGCGGCTTCTACCTGCCGGTGGTGATGGGCATCGCCAAGGAAAGCACCGGCAGCTACCAGCTCGGCTTCGCGACCTTCGGCGCGCTGGCCACCGTCGCCTGCGGCCTGGTGGTGATGCTGCGCTCGCAATGGCTCGGCTGGGCCAGCACCGCCGGCGCCGGCGCCCCGGCGGGCGTGGCGCTGCATGCCGCGCACGCCACCGAGTGAGCCGGCGCTGGCTCCGCTGCCGGGCCGGCAGCGGAGCCAGCCGTGATGCGAGCGGCCAGGCCGAACCGTCCCGATTCGAAGCCAAGCTTCCGAGCGCGGCGTCGAAGCGGCAACCCGGAGCGCCCGATCGAGCGGCAAGACGGGCCGCCGGGCAAGGCCTGCCGAAGCCGGTACCTCCCGCCCACCAACGAGCAGCCGGCACGCCGGCCCCTCTCGCCATCCGGGCCACGTCATCGCCGGCCAACCACCGCGCCGGGACCGGCCAGCGCCGATGGTAAAATTCCGGGTTGACTCTCTCCACGCCCGACCGGCAGCCCCATCATGTCCGACACCCGCCCCGACACCCTTTTCGCCCTCACCGCGCTCTCGCCGCTCGACGGCCGCTACGCCAGCAAGACGGAAGCCCTGCGCGACTGGCTCTCCGAGGCCGCGTTCATGCGCCACCGCGTGACCGTCGAGGTCCACTGGCTGATCGCGCTGTCGCGTGCCGGCTTCGCCGAGGTGCCGCGTTTCTCGGACGCCTCCGAACAGTTCCTGCTGCAGCTGGTCGAGCGCTTCACCGCGCACGACGCGGCGCGCATCAAGGAGATCGAGCGCGTCACCAACCATGACGTGAAGGCCGTCGAATACTGGCTCAAGGAATCGGTGAAGGGCCAGGCCGAACTCGAACGCGCCAGCGAATTCATCCACTTCGCCTGCACCTCGGAAGACATCAACAACACCTCGCACGGCATGATGCTGGCCGGCGCGCGCGACAACGTGATCGTCCCCGCGCTGCGCACCGTGCACCAGCGCCTGGTCGCGCTCGCGCACGCCCAGGCCGAGCAGCCGATGCTCTCGCGCACGCATGGCCAGCCGGCCAGCCCGACCACGCTCGGCAAGGAAATCGCCAACGTGGCGGCGCGTCTGGCGCGCGCCATCGAGCGCATCGCCAAGGTCGAGCTGCTCGGCAAGATGAACGGCGCGGTCGGCAACTTCAACGCGCACCTGTCGGCCTATCCCGGCTTCGACTGGGAAGCCTTCTCGAAGGACGTGGTGGAGAACCGCCTGAAGCTGAGCTTCAACCCCTACACGATCCAGATCGAGCCGCACGACTACATGGCCGAGCTGTTCGACGCGGTGGCCCGCGCCAACACCATCCTGCTCGACCTCGACCGCGACGTGTGGGGCTACATCTCGCTGGGCTACTTCAAGCAGAAGACCAAGGCCGGCGAGATCGGCTCCTCGACCATGCCGCATAAGGTCAACCCGATCGACTTCGAGAACTCGGAAGGCAACCTGGGCCTGGCCAACGCCACCCTGCGCCACCTCTCGGAGAAGCTGCCGGTGTCGCGCTGGCAGCGCGACCTGACCGATTCCACCGTGCTGCGCAACATCGGCGTCGCATTCGGCTACTCGCTGCTCGCCTACGACGCGCTCACGCGCGGCATCGACAAGCTCGAGGTCAACCCGGCGCGCCTGAACGAGGATCTCGACAACTGCTGGGAAGTGCTGGCCGAGCCGGTGCAGACCGTGATGCGCCGCTACGGCATCGAGAACCCCTACGAGCAACTGAAGGAACTGACGCGCGGCAAGGGCATCACGCGCGAGGCGCTGCAGCAGTTCGTCGGCGGCCTGGCGATCCCGCAGGACGCCAAGGACCTGCTGCTGGCGATGACGCCGGGCTCGTACATCGGCAAGGCGGTCGAGCTGGCCAAGCGGATCGCGTAAGACGCATCGCCACATCGCGCGCGGCGCCCGTCGCGCGCGATGCGGACAAAAGCAAAGGCGCCCGGGGCTTGTTGCCGCCGGGCGCCTTTTTTCATGCCTTTCGGTTGATGCGGGCCGGCTGCCGCCGGCCCGTCTGGTCGCAAGGGCGACTCAGGACTTCACCGCCGGCAGCTTCAGCTTGGCCAGCACCTCGTCGACCATCTGCTCGGGCGTCTGATCGATGCTGACCTGCACCGCCTCGTCCTCGCCCGGCACTTCCAGCGTGTCGAGCTGGCTATTCAGCAGCGAAGGATCGAAGAAGTGGCCGGTGCGCGTCTTCAGGCGCTCGCTCAGCACCTCGACGGTACCGTGCAGGTAGACGAAGCGCACATCGGCATCCTTGCCACGCAGCACGTCGCGATACGAGCGCTTGAGCGACGAGCAGGTGAACACGGCGGTCTCGCCGGCACGCTGCTTCTCCTCGATCGCCGCGCGGATCGACTGCAGCCACGGCCAGCGGTCGTCGTCGGTAAGCGGGATCCCGTGGTGCATCTTCTCCTTGTTGGCGGCGCTGTGGAACGCGTCGCCGTCGGTGAACGTACACCCGATACGCTCCGCCAGCAATTCGCCGATGCGCGTCTTGCCGGCGCCCGAGACGCCCATTGCGATCAAAATCATTGACTACCCCTTGCTTGTTACAGAACGGTGGCGAGCACCATCGTGAACGCGAGGCCGAGCAGCGAAATCAGCGTTTCGAGCGCCGTCCAGGTCTTGAACGTCTGACCCACGGTCATCCCGAAATATTCCTTGATCAGCCAGAATCCGCCGTCGTTCACGTGCGAAAAGATCAGCGAGCCGGAGCCCGTGGCCAGCACCAGCAGCTCGGGCTTGACCGTGCCACCGGCGGCCGCCGCGATCGGCGCGACGATGCCGCAGGCGGTGGTCATCGCGACCGTGGCCGAACCCGTCGCCAGACGGATCAGCGCGGCGGCGAACCAGCCCAGCAGCAGCGGCGACAGGTGGGCCTGGGTGGCGGTGGCGACGATCTGCTGCGAGATGCCGCTGTCGCGCAGGATACCGCCGAAGCCGCCGCCCGCGCCGACGATCAGCGTGATGCCGGCGATCGGCGCCAGGCAGTCGCCGCAGAACTTCTGGATCTGCTCGCGGTTGAAGCCCTGCTTCGCGCCGAAGGTCCAGAAGCTGACCAGCACGGCGATCAGGAGCGCCACGTCCGAGGTGCCGGCGAAGCGCAGCAGGTCGTTGGGCAGCGTCTTGGGCGCGAACAGCAGGTCGGCCCAGCTGCCGATCAGCATCAGCGCGACGGGCAGCAGGATCGTGAACAGCGTGATGCCGAAGCTCGGCAGCTCGCGGTCACGCTTGGCCTGGTCGCCCGAGTCGATGAACTGCGCGGCCAGCGGGTTGTTCTCCGGCAGCTTGACGTACTTGTGGATCACCAGCGCGAACAGCGGGCCGGCGATGATCGCGGTCGGAATCCCGACGATCAGGCCGTAGGCGATGGTCTTGCCGATGTCGGCGCCGTATTGCTGGACCGCGAGCAGCGCGGCCGGGTGCGGCGGAATCAGGCCGTGCACCACCGAGAGGCCCGCCACCATCGGCAGGCCGACCAGCAGCAGCGATTTGCCGGTGCGCTTGGCGACGTTGAACGCGATCGGGATCAGCAGCACGAAGCCAACCTCGAAGAACACCGGCAAGCCGATGATGATCGCGACGAACATCATCGCCCAGTGGATGTTCTTCTCGCCGAACCAGCCGATCAGGGTGACGGCGATCCGTTCGGCGCCGCCCGATTCGGCCATCATCTTGCCGAGCATGGTGCCCAGGCCGACCACGATGGCGATGTGGCCCAGCGTGTTGCCGTTGCCGGTCTCGAACGACTTGACGATCTTGTCCATCGGCATGCCGACCACCAGGCCGAGGCCGAGCGAGACGATGATCAGTACCAGGAACGGATAGATCTTGTAGCGCGCGATCATGACGATCAGCAAGACGATCGCGATCAGCGCGCAAACCAGCAGCATGCTGCCTTGAACAGCCCCCATGGACTCCTCCTTGGATTGTTGGCACCGGGCAGGCGAGCAACGACGCCCGGCCTTCTTCAATGGGCCTGCAGGCACGCCGCCGGCGCCCTACAGGACGCTGAATTCTACTTTCGTTTCGCGGTGCGCGATAGAACCGGTTCCATGCGCAAAAACCCCTATAAAAGCAGGCAAGTCTGAGGAATCGTACGCGATGCCGGACGGGCCTGCAGCGAGCTCACGCTGGCGCGGATCATGATAGGGGAAGCGGGGAATGGATGGAGACAGGCCGCGGCTCGCCGGCAAGCCGGGAACATGGGATCGGCGGCAGGCAAGCCGGGCCGGTGCGGCCTGGCGTGATGATCACGCGGCAGGCGAGCCCGGCCCATGCAAGCAGCGCTCCCGCGCGGCCGCCGCGGGCATGTCGCCCGGCCGCGCGGATCGCGCGCGAACGTTCAGCGCGGCAGTTGGCTGGCCGCCTGGGCCAAGCGCGTGACCTCGGCCCAGTCCTGCGCGGCCAGCGCCGCCTTCGGCGTGAGCCACGAGCCGCCGACGCAGACCACGTTCGGCTGCTTGAGGAAGTCGGGCGCGCTCTGCGCGCTGATGCCGCCGGTCGGGCAGAACTTCAGCGTCGGGAACGGGCCGTGGAAGGCCTGCAGCATCGGGATGCCGCCGGCCTGCTGGGCCGGGAAGAACTTCACCACCTCGTAGCCGAGCTCGAGCGCGGCGATGATGTCGGTCGGCGTCATCACGCCGGGCAGCAGCGGCAGGCCCGCGTCCTTGGCAGCCTGGTGCATGTCGCGCGTCAGGCCCGGCGAGACGCCGAACTGTGCGCCGGCCTTCTTGGCCAGGGCGCAATGCTCGGGACGCGTGATGGTGCCCACGCCGACCACGATGTCGTCGGCCAGCTGGCTGGCGCGCTCGATCGCCTTCAGCCCCGCCTCGGTGCGCAGCGTGATCTCCAGCACCTTCACGCCGCCCGCGTGCAGCGCGCGCGACACGTGCTCGCCCTGCTCGACCGTCTCGAACGCGAGGACCGGAATCACCGGGCCGAGTTTCACGATGTCGTGGATCGTCTTCATCTGCTGCTTCTCCTGTAACTGGATTCGTCTCGTTGCGGTTCGCGAGGATATCAGTGGGCGCTCAGTGCGCCACGCCCACGCCGACATGCGTGGTTTCGCCGACCAGCGCGCCGAACACCGAGGCGCCCGCCTCGGCCGGCATCGCCGCGGCGCGGAACACGCCGAACAGCTCGCGGCCGAAGCCGACCTCGTTGTCGGCCTGGTGCGTCGGGCGCGCCAGCTCGCGCGCGGCCCATTCGCCAGCGTCGATCTCGACGTCGAGCACGCCGGCCTGCGCGTCGATCACGATGGTGTCGCCGGTGCGGACCTTGGCCAGCGGACCGTCGAGCAGCGCTTCGGGCGAGACGTGGATCACCGCCGGCACCTTGCCCGAGGCGCCCGACATGCGGCCGTCGGTGACCAGCGCGACATGGAAGCCCTGATCCTGCAGCACGCCGAGCAGCGGCGTCAAACGGTGCAGCTCGGGCATGCCGTTGGCGCGGGCGCCCTGGAAGCGCACCACGGCGACGAAGTCGCGCTTGAGCTCGCCCGCGTCGAAGGCGGCCTGCACGGCTTCCTGCGATTCGAACACGATGGCCGGCGCGACCACCTTGCGGTGCTCGGGCGCCACCGCCGAGATCTTGATCACGCCGCGGCCCAGGCGACCCTGCATCAGGCGCAGGCCGCCGTCGGGGGCGAACGGCTCGCCGATCGGGCGCAGCACCTTGGCATCGCCGCTCTCTGCCACGCCCGGCACCCATTCGAGCTTGCCGTCGAGCAGTTTCGGCTCGAGGGTGTAGTGCGCGAGGCCCTTGCCGGCCACGGTATTGACGTCCTCGTGCAGCAGGCCGCCCTCGAGCAGGTTGCGCACCAGGAAGGCCACGCCGCCGGCCGCATGGAAGTGGTTCACGTCGGCCTTGCCGTTCGGGTAGATCTTCGCTAGCAGCGGCACCACCGCCGAGAGCTGGTCGAAATCGTCCCAGTCGATCAGGATGCCGGCCGCGCGCGCGATCGCCACCAGGTGCATGGTGTGGTTGGTCGAGCCGCCGGTGGCCAGCAGCGCGACGATGCCGTTGACCACCGCCTTCTCGTCGACCACGTGCCCGATCGGCGTGTAGTTGCCGCGCTCGACGGTGAGGTCGAGCACGCGGCGCGCGGCGGCCGCCGTCAGGGCGTCGCGCAGCGGCGTATGCGGATGGACGAAGGCCGAGCCCGGCAGGTGCAGGCCCATCACCTCCATCAGCATCTGGTTGCTGTTGGCGGTGCCGTAGAAGGTGCAGGTGCCGTGGCCGTGATAGGCGGCCGATTCGGATTCGAGCAGCGCGTCGCGACCCACCTGGCCGGTGGCGAACTGCTGGCGGATCTTGGCCTTGTCGTCGTTCGACAGGCCGCTCGTCATCGGGCCGGCCGGCACGAAGATGGTCGGCAGGTGGCCGAACTGCAGCGCGCCGATCAGCAGGCCCGGCACGATCTTGTCGCAGATGCCCAGGCACAGCGCGGCGTCGAACATGTTGTGCGTCAGCGCGATCGCGGTGCTCATCGCGATCGTCTCGCGCGAGAACAGCGACAGCTCCATGCCCGGATTGCCCTGCGTGACGCCGTCGCACATCGCCGGCACGCCGCCCGCGAACTGCGCCACGCCGCCGTTCTCGCGCGCGGCCGCCTTGATGATGTCGGGGTAGTTCAGGTACGGCGCATGAGCCGACAGCATCTCGTTGTACGAGGACACGATGCCGATGTTCGGCTCGCGGATCGCCTTGATCACGAACTTGTCGTTGCCTTCCATGCCGGCGAAGCCGTGCGCGAGATTCGCGCAGGACAGCGCGCCGCGTGCCGGGAAGCGGCCCTGGGCAGCGGCGATGCGATCGAGATAGGCGGTGCGGGTGGGACGGCTGCGCGCGATCACGCGCTCGGTCACGTTGAGCAGGGTGGGATGCAGCGAGGCCATGCGGGCGGCTCCTCTGTGGCCGGCGGCGCCGGCGGCTGGAATCGTGGGGAGGTCTGGCCGGATTGACCGACCGATCGCGGCAAAGTCTAGTAGAAAAACTACACAACCGCAATCCTGCGCCGCAGCATGCCCATTCTTCAATGTCGCACAAAGCTTGCTACATATGGTCTTGACATCAGTAGAAACCCTAATGTCGACCGATCCTCGGGCAGAAATGTGCTGGGAATTTTCTGTAGTTTTTCTACAATACCTGCGCAAGACTACAATCCCGCTTTTCCGCCACGAGCCGCCGATGCTCCCTCGAATCGAAGCGCTGCGCGCGCAACTGCGCCCGTCCGAGCAGAAACTCGCCGAATACGTGCTGGCCGCGCCGCGCGAGATCCTCGATCTGTCGATGACCGACCTGTCGGCGCGCGCCGGCGTCAGCCAGCCCACCATCGCGCGCTTCTGCCAGGCACTGGGCTGCAGCGGTTTCCGCGAATTCAAGATCCGGCTGGCGCAGAGCGTCGCGCCGGGCGTGCCTTCCGTGTATCGCGACGTGGAGCCCGACGAGCCGGCGCCCGGCATCATCGGCAAGGTGTTCGACCGCACCATCGGCGCGCTGATCGAGGTCCGCAACAGCCTGTCGGCCGGCAGCGTGGCCGAGGCCATCGCCCTGCTCTCGCGCGCCTCGCGCATCGAGTTCTACGGCGCGGGCGGCTCGGGTATCGCCGCGCAGGACATCCAGCACAAGTTCTTCCGGCTCGGCGTGCCGAGCGTGGCTTATTCCGACCCGCATACCTTCTCGATGTCGGCCGCCCTGCTGGGCCAGCAGGACATCGTGGTGGCGATCTCCAACACGGGTCGCACGCGCGACATCGTGGAGGCCGCGAAATCGGCGCTGGCCTGCGGCGCCAAGGTGGTGTCGATCACCCACAGCCATTCGCCGCTGGCCCAGCTCGCCTCGGTCAACCTGGCCTCGAACATCGCCGAGGAAACCGACGTGTTCTCGCCGATGACCTCGCGCATGTCGCACCTGGCGATCGGCGACATCCTGGCGGTCGGCGTGGCGCTGCAGCGCGGCCCCGAATTGGTGGACCGGCTCGGCCGCGCCAAGGCCGCGATCGTGCGGCGCCGCATCGGCCCGGACGAGCGCGGCGGCGAGCGCCGGGGGGCGCGCGAGGAAGGACGCGAGGAGGGCCGCGAGACGGCACGCGAAATCGCGCGCGGCGAATCGGAGCAATCGTGAGGAAAACAGGGACGGCGCGCCAAGGCGCCTGAAGGCAGGCGACGCGCCGCGGCACGCCAATGTGCCGCGGCGCGTCGTGGATTCAGAAGGGCTTGATGACGGCCAGCGCGACCGCGCCGAGCATGCCGAGCACCGGCAGCTCGTTGAAGAAGCGGTACCAGCGGTCGCTGCGGCGGTTCTCGCCGCGCTCGAACACGCGCAGCAGATGCCCGCAGTAGGCGTGATAAACGATCAGCAGCAGCACGATCGTCAGCTTGGCGTGGATCCAGCCCTGCCCGCGCCCGACCCCGGCCACCAGCCAGAGCCAGGCCCCGCAGGCCAGCGCCGGCACGGCGATGAAGCTCATGAAGCGGAACAGCTTGCGCGCCATCGTCAGCAGCCGGCGCACCGCGCCGGGATCGGTCTCCATGGCGAGGTTCACGTAGATGCGGGGCAGATAGAACAGCCCGGCGAACCACGCGGCGATCAGCACGATGTGGAAGGTCTTGACCCAGAGGTATGTCATGCGTCGTCCCTGATTTCATTGAAAACGCGAATAACATCGGCTTCGAATGCATCGAATGATGGCAATTCACGCAGGTGCGAATAATCGGTAGTCAGCTCAGCGACGCGCATCCGGCACTGACCTTCATTTATCGGACGGCGCTTTGGTCGATTTGCCGCGGTGTGCAAGAGGCGGAATAGGTCCGCCTTTGGATCGGGCAGCGTTTCCCAACGCTGTCGAAGCGGTATCGTCAGCCGAGTGTTGCCGTTGGGATTCCCCGCAGCGGTTCGAATTGCACGCTCGTTCCCTAGCAGCCAGGCCTCGGTCATGCGCACCGGAATGACGGCAACCCACGATTGCCGGAGGGCTGCCAGTTCTTCGTCGAGCTGTGCTCGCCTCAACGCATAGCCATCACGCTCCGCATCGCGATGAACAAACAGCACATCACATTCGTAGAGGGCAGTTGCTGCTTGCGCTCGCTTCGGCAATCCGGCTTTCGCCGGGGGAATACCCGGGCCAGCCAACTGCCCCTCCATCTCGATCTCGGGGAAATTCGATTCGATTACCCATCTGATGATGGGTAGCAAAACACCATCGGAACTTCCATCGGCAAGCAATGTATAGCGAATGAACATTGCGACGACATCCGTCAATTAAAGAGCTTTAGCTGATCACGCAGCAAAGCGCCAACCGTTCGCTCCTTCGAGGAATCGTCAGCATCATCACTGTCCAAATACGCCATCAATACGCCCAACGATGTCGGGCGCTCGTCAGAGACGTTGCTTCGCCATGTATCGGCGAGAAACTCAAATGCACTGAATGGCGCACCATTCTGTCGACGCTGGCGACACACAACAAGATCCCTACTGATTAGTTGCCTGACCAGCAACGGAGAATGTGTATTGATGATCACCTGTCGAAGCGGATTACCCTCATCAACCCGCTCATTCGGATTGACAGCCATGTCACGCAAAAGCCTCGCCATAGCTTCGACTCGAGAGGGATGAATTCCATTCTCCGGCTCCTCCAGACAGATCACACCGCCAGACCCAGAGTCGGCGTGAATGATGGCAAGTGCAAGAAAGCGAAGCGTGCCATCAGAAAGTGCTTTGGCTGGGTAACGAATGCCGTCACGATTCGTCAGATAAAGCGTCTTGAGCTGCCGCTTTTCATCCACCTCGACACTCAACTCGGCGACGTCAGGAATCAACTCGGCCAATCGATTCGCAACATCCGCATCCTTGTCGAGGCCTCGCAAGGTAGCCGGCATATGTGCCCCCGACGGCGCCACGTGAATATCGGCCGGCGTCGTGAAATCATCAGGCTGACGCAAAGCTGAGGGTTCAAGCTGAAGCAGGGCCCATGACTGCATCTCACGTCGAGCAGCCAACGCAGTAGGACGATCAATGGTATTGATACCGCTTAATGCAGTGCGCTCCATGCCACTCGCAGGAATCCGTTCAGGTCGTCCGCTACTGCCGCTATCTTGGTGAATGCTGACAGTCGGCCCCCCATCATGTGGTTCATCGCTGGTCGAAATGAAATCGGTGGTCTTCACGCCCCCTTTGACCGACTCCCAAAATTCCGAACTATGAGGGAACAAATTCTTGCTGAACTCTCGCTTGGGAATGTACGCGAGTGACTCCTCCCGCAATACAATGCGCTCGCTACCTGAACGCTCGTCGAGCACATACATCAGCACCAATCGATATCGCAAATGCGTTACACGAGGCTCACCCTTTCGGTTGAAGTCATCGACGACCTCGTTTGGCACGAGCAACTCGGCCTCCAGCAACATTTCCGGCACGATGCCGCTCTTGTGCCGCGTGAAGATCGAACCGACCGATCCGGAGCGCCGCCCTGCCCTGTCGCGCACCTGATGTGCCGCTGCGATGATCGGCATGTCGGCCAAATCTCGCAGAAACATGATCGCATCGAACAGGTTGGACTTACCCGCGCCGTTGGCTCCGGCAATACAGGTAAAGGGACCAAAATTGACCGAAACATCGTTGAGACTCTTGAATCCCTTTACACGCAATTTCGTCAGCATGTCGGCCCCTTTTTATTCCGTGTCGTGATTACTGCCGGCCCTCGCCGTGCCCGAGCACGACGTACTTCAGCGAGGTCAGGCCCTCGAGCCCTACCGGGCCGCGCGCATGCAGCTTGTCGTTCGAGATGCCGATCTCGGCTCCCAGGCCGTATTCGAAACCGTCCGCGAAACGCGTCGAGGCGTTGACCATCACGCTGGCCGAATCGACCTCGCGCAGGAAACGCATCGCGCGGTCGTGGTCCTCCGTGACGATCGCATCGGTATGCGCGGAGCCGTAGGTGTTGATGTGCTCGATCGCCGCGTCGATGCCGTCGACCACCTTGATCGCCAGCACCGGCGCCAGGTACTCGGTGCGCCAGTCTTCCTCGGTGGCATCGACCAGCGGCGCGACGCCGGCCTCGGCCAGCACGGCCCGGGCGGCCGCGTCGACGCGCAGTTCGACCGACTTGTCGCGATACAGGCGGCCCAGTGGCGGCAGCACGGCGGCCGCGATGCCGCGCGCGATGAGCAGCGTTTCCATGGTGTTGCAGGTGCCGTAGCGATGCGTCTTGGCGTTGTCGCAGACGGTCAGTGCGCGGGCGAGATCGGCGCGATCGTCGACATAGACGTGGCAGATGCCGTCGAGGTGCTTGATCATCGGCACGCGCGCGTCCTTCATGAGCCGCTCGATCAGGCTCTTGCCACCGCGCGGCACGATCACGTCGACATGCTCGGTCATGGTGATCAGCTTGCCGACCGCCGCGCGATCGGCGGTGGCGACCACCTGCACCGCCTCGGCCGGCAGCCCCGCCGCGGCGAGCCCCTCGCCGATCAGCCCCGCCAGCGCCGTATTCGATTCGAGCGCCTCGGAGCCGCCGCGCAGGATGGTGGCGTTGCCGGACTTCAGGCACAGCGCGGCCGCGTCGATCGTCACGTTCGGCCGCGATTCGTAGATGATGCCGATCACGCCGAGCGGCACCCGCATCTGGCCGACCTGGATCCCGCTCGGGCGGAACTTCAGGTTCGAGATCTCGCCGATCGGGTCGGGCAGCGCCGCGACCTGGCGCAGGCCTTCGATCATGGTGTTCAGCGCCTTGTCCGACAGCGTCAGGCGATCGATGAAGGCGGCGTCCTGGCCGTTGGCGCGCGCCCGCTCGACGTCGCGCGCGTTGGCGGACTTCAGCGTGGCGGCCTCGCGTTCGATCGCCGTGGCGATCGCGGCCAGCGCGGCGTTCTTGGCCGCCGTGTCGGCCCGCGCGATCGTGCGCGAGGCTTGCCGCGCGCGGCGGCCGACGTCCGTCATGTACTGATCGATATCCATCATGAAACCCGAATCCGGAAAGGCAGCCGCGCGCGGGCGGCGAAACGCCGTTGGAGTGATCGCCGGCCGGCCCGCGGGCGGCGGCGAGTGAACGATTGTATGCGCCTGCGCGCGCGAGCGTCGGGCGCGGCGGGATCAGCCAGGGCGACGCGACACCGAACCTGCGCCCGCGAACGAGCCTGAAGCCTGCTGCCGCGCCGCCGGGCCGCGCGGGCCGGCCGGCGAACGCGACGCGCCCTGCGCGCCGGCAACCGTCATGGCGAGCTGGAACAGCCCGTCCCAGGGATCGGGCGGCGGCTCGTCGGCGCGCGGCAGGCCCGGCGTGGCGCCGGACAGGCCCTTGACCTGGCGGTCCAGCCTGGCGGCCAGCGCCAGCGCTTTTTCGAGCACCGGCTCCGTGACGCGCGACAGGGCCGGCCCGATCAAACGCTCGCGCGGCCCCCAGACGCGGTTCTCGCGCACCAGCACGGCGAGCGGCTTGCCGGCCTCGATCCCGCGCTTGATGCGCAGCAGCGTGCGCAATTCCTCGACCACGGCCCACAGCACGAGCACCAGCGCCTCGCCCTCGCCTTTCAGCCCGTCGATCATGCGCGCCAGCCGGCCGGCGTCGCCGGCCAGCATCGCCTCGTTGAGCTTGAAGACGTCGTAGCGCGCCACGTTGAGCACGGCATCCTGCACCTGCTCGAAGGCCAGCGTGCCGGACGGATAGAGCAGCCCGAGCTTCTGGATCTCCTGGTGCGCGGCCAGCAGGTTGCCCTCGACGCGCTCGGCGATGAACTGCAGCGCGCGCCGGCCATCGTCGCCGGCGGCCACGCGCTGGCCCTGCGCGGCGAGCCGCTGGCCGATCCAGTTCGGCAGTTGCGCGCGATCGACCGGGTCGATCTTCAGCGCGACGCCGCCGTTGCCCAGCGCGGTGAACCAGGCCGACTTCTGCGTGGCGGCATCGAGCCGCGGCAGCGTGACCAGCATCAGCATGTCGGGATTGCCCGCCCCCGCCAGCGTCTTCAACGCGTCGGCGCCTTCCTTGCCGGGCTTGCCCGAGGGAATCCGCAGCTCGATCAGCTGGCGCTCGCCGAACAGCGACATCGCCTGGCTCGCGCCCAGCAGCGAGCTCCAGTCGAAGCTGCGCTCGACCGTGAACACCGAGCGTTCGGTGAAACCGGCCGCGCGCGCGGCGGCACGAATCCGGTCGCAGGCCTCCTGGGCCAGCAGCGGTTCGTCGCCGTAGACGGTGTAGAGGCCGGCGAGCCCCTTCGCCAGGTGCGGCTCCAGCGCCTCAAGTCGCAATTGCATCGATTCGAACGCTCAGCAGTCAGGACAAACGGATTCGAACAAGCCGCCGCGCATCACAGCGGCGGCGGCGGCAGCGGCGCGCGCGGCGCGATGCCCGGCGCCACCTCGCCCGGCCTGGGCGTCAGCGTGTGCACCACCGACAGGCGGCGCGTGAGCTGGTCGACGGCGTCGTTCTGCATGTCCGCGAACAGGATGTCGCTTTCCTGCGCCTTGGCCTGCACGAACTGCGCGTTGTAGGTCATGGCGCGGTTCAGCGAGATCACGCTCGGCGCGATCAGCAGGGCGCCGTCCTTGGTGGTCAGCGTGTAGCTCAGCGAATAGTTGAGCTGGTATTCCTCGACCGTGCCGAACTCGTCCAGCGTCAGCGTGCCGGTGCCGCGCGCCTCGGACACGCGCAGGATCGCGTCGGCATCGGCCTGGGTCTTGACCACCCTGGTATCGCTGCCGCCCTCGACCATCCGCGTCAGGCGCGCGGCCACCGCCGGCTGCGCGCCCACGATCAGCAGGTGCTTGAACGCGTAGTCCTGCGTGCCGCGCAACTGGAAGCCGCATGCGGACAGCAGCGCCGCGCTGCCCACGGCCATCAAAAACGATCTGCGGATCACCTTCGCTCCTTGGTTCGTACTGCGCGTCAGACCACCACGTTGACGAGACGGCCCGGCACGACGATCACCTTCTTCGCCGGCTTGCCCTCGCCGAACTTCGCGAATGCCTCGTCGGCGAGCGCGGCCGCCTCGATCACCTCGCGGCTGGCGTCCTTCGCGACCTTGACCGCGCCGCGCACCTTGCCGTTGATCTGCAGCACCAGCTCGATCTCGGCCTGCTCCAGCGCGGCCTCGTCGACCTTCGGCCAGGGCGCGTCGAGCAGCGTGCCGAATTCGTCGGCATAGGCGAGTTCCCGCCACAGCGCGAAGGTCAGGTGCGGCACCACCGGGTACAGCACGCGCAGCAGGATCCCGTAGGTCTCGCGCAGCACCGCGCCCGGCGCGCCCTTGGCACCCTCGATCGCGTTGAGCATCTTCATCGCGGCCGACACCACGGTGTTGTACTGCAGGCGCTGGTAGTCGAAATCGGCCTGCTTCAGCACGGCGTGGATCTCGCGGCGCAGCGCCTTGGCGGTCTCGTCGAGCGCGGCGGCGTCGAGCGCGTCACGCGTCACCAGCGCCTCGCGATTGGCCGAGGCGAAGGCCCAGACGCGGCGCAGGAAGCGGCTCGCGCCTTCCACACCGGCACCCGACCATTCGAGCTGCTGCTCGGGCGGCGCGGCGAACATGGTGAACAGCCGGGCCGTGTCGGCGCCGTGCTGGTCGATCAGCAGTTGCGGATCGACGCCGTTGTTCTTCGACTTCGACATCTTCTCGATGCCGCCCAGCACCACCGGCTGGCCGTCGCCGTTGAGCACCGCGCCGACCGGGCGGCCCTTGTCGTCGTGCGTGACGGTCACGTCGGCCGGGTTGAACCAGCTCTTCTTGCCGTTCGCGTCCTCGCGGTAGAAGGTTTCGTTGAGCACCATGCCCTGGGTGAGCAGGTTTTTGGCCGGCTCGCCGAACTTCACCAGGCCCAGGTCGCGCATCACCTTGGTCCAGAAGCGCGAGTACAACAGGTGCAGGATCGCGTGCTCGATGCCGCCGATGTACTGGTCCATCGGCATCCAGTGATCGGTGCGCGCGTCGACCATGGTCGTCGCGTCGGGCGCCGTGTAGCGCGAGAAGTACCAGGACGAGTCGACGAAGGTGTCCATGGTATCGGTCTCGCGCTTGGCCGGCGCGCCGCACTTCGGACAGCTGCAGTTCAGGAAGGCTTCGGATTTCGCCAGCGGGTTGCCGGTGCCGTCCGGCACCAGGTCCTCGGGCAGCACCACCGGCAGGTCCGCCTCGGGCACCGGCACGTCGCCGCAGGACGGGCAGTGGATGATAGGGATCGGCGTGCCCCAGTAGCGCTGGCGCGACACGCCCCAGTCGCGCAGGCGCCAGGTGACCTGCTTGTCGCCGAAGCCGCCCGCGTTCAGGTCGGCCGACACGGCGTCGACCGCCGCCTCGTGGCCCAGGCCGTCGTACTTGCCGCTGTTGACGTTGACGCCCTTCGACTTGTCGCCGTACCACTCCTGCCAGGCCTCGCGCGACCAGGTCTCGCCCTCGACGGCGATCACCTGCCGCATCGGCAGGCCGTACTTGTTGGCGAACGCGAAATCGCGCTCGTCGTGCGCGGGCACGCCCATCACGGCGCCTTCGCCATAGCTCATCAGCACGTAGTTGCCGATCCACACCGGCACCGGCTCGCCGGTGAGCGGGTGCTTGACCGAGAAGCCGGTGGCCACGCCCTTCTTCTCCATGGTGGCCATGTCGGCCTCGGCCACGCCGCCCTGCTTGCACTCCTCGATGAAGGCGAGCAGCTCGGGACGGCCCTCGGCCAGGCGCGTGGCGAGCGGATGCTCGGCCGCCACCGCGCAGAAGGTCACGCCCATGATGGTATCGGCGCGCGTGGTGAACACGCGCAGCAGCTTCTGCTCGCCGTCGAGTTCATACGGGAAGCCGAAGTTCACGCCGAAGCTCTTGCCGATCCAGTTCTGCTGCATGATCTTGACGCGCTCGGGCCAGCCCAGGCCGTCGAGGTCGTCGAGCAGTTCGTCGGCGTACTGCGTGATGCGCAGGTAGTACATCGGGATCTCGCGCTTCTCGATCAGCGCGCCCGAGCGCCAGCCGCGCCCGTCGATCACCTGCTCGTTGGCCAGCACGGTCTGGTCGACCGGATCCCAGTTGACGGTGCCCGTCTTCTTGTAGGCGATGCCCTTCTCGAGCATCTTCAGGAACAGCCACTGGTTCCACTTGTAGTAGTCGGGCTTGCAGGTGGCGATCTCGCGCGACCAGTCGATCGCCAGGCCCATCGACTGCATCTGGCCCTTCATGTAGGCGATGTTGTCGTAGGTCCACTTCGCGGGCGGCACGCCGTTGGCCATCGCGGCGTTCTCGGCCGGCATGCCGAACGCGTCCCAGCCCATCGGCATCAGCGTGTTGTAGCCGTTCATCCGCAGATAGCGGTACATCACGTCGTTGATCGTGTAGTTGCGTACGTGACCCATGTGCAGCTTGCCGGACGGGTAAGGCAGCATCGACACGCAAAAGAACTTCGGCTTTTGCGAATCTTCCTTCGTCAGGTAGGCGTCGGTATCGCGCCAATCGCGCTGGACGGCGGCTTCGACGTCGGCGGGTACGTATCGTTCTTGCATGGTGTGGTTCGGCTAGGCTGTCGGCACGCGCGACGCGCGCGCAGGCTGGAGTGGATCGAAAGTCGCACTCCCCGGATCGCGGGGAAAGGGTCGATTATACCGCCCGCTCAGGCCCCTCAGGCCATCGCGCGCGGCGTGGGGCGGCGACGCCCGTCGGCCGGGGCAGCCGGCGCGGGCGCGGGCCTGGCGAAGGCGCCTCGCCGGGTGGCTCAGCCGCCGCTCGGCCTGCCCGCTGCGGGAGCTGCGGGCGTAGCCGCGCCGCGCGCGGGCGGCGCTGCCGCCGCATCGGGATCGGTGACGAAGCCGATGCGCGACAGGCCCGCCGCCTGGGCCGCCCCCATCACGCGCGCGATCACCTCGTAGCGGGCCGAGGCGGCCGCGCGCAGATGCAGCTCGGGCGGTTGCGGCTGCGCGGCGGCGGCGCGAAACCGTGCCACCAGCGCGTCCTGGCTCAGCGGCGTCGCGTCCCAGAACAGATGGCCGTCGGCGTCGATCGACAGCGTGATGGTGTCGGGCAGCTCGCGCGCGCTGGCCGAGGCGACCTTCGGCAGGTCGAGCCGGATCGCGTGCGTGAGCAGCGGCGCGGTGATGATGAAGATCACCAGCAGCACCAGCATCACGTCGATCAGCGGCGTCATGTTGATATCCGCCATCGGCGCGGCCGCTTCCTGGTGATCGAGTCCGCCGAATGCCATCTCGCCTCCCGTGTCAGGCGCCGTCGCCGGCTGATTGGCCCGCTGCGCCGCCGGGCTCGCCGCCCGCCGTGGCATGCAGGTCGCGCGCGAAGCCGTCGAGATCCTCGCTCAGCTGGCGCACCAGGCGCCCGAGCAGGTTGTAGGCGAGCACGGCCGGGATCGCCACCACCAGGCCGAAGGCGGTCATGATCAGCGCCTCGCCGACCGGCCCGGCCACGTTGCCGATCTGCGCCTGGCCGCTCTCGGCGATGCTGCCGAGCGCGTGATAGATGCCCCACACGGTGCCGAGCAGCCCGACGAAGGGCGCCGTGCTGGCGATCGAGGCCAGCAGCACCAGGCCGAATTCGAGCCGGCGCTGCGAGCCGCGCATCGCCTGGCGCACCGCGCGCAGCACGCGTTCGCCGCGCTCCACGCGCGCCCCGAGCAGGCTGGGCGCGGCGTCGGCCGCCTCCCGCGCGGCCTCGGCCAGCGGCGCGAACACCCGCTCGCGATCAGCCGAGCGCAGCGCGGCCAGCCCCTCGTCGAACGAGCCGGCGCGCCAGAACGCGGCGATCGCCCCCGGGCCCTGGCGCTTCGCGCGCGCCAGCGTCCAGGCCTTCACCAGCAGGAAGCACCAGCTCGCGACCGACATCGCGAACAGCAGCCAGGCCACGCCGTGCGTGACGGCATCGCCGCTCGCCAGATAGTGGACTACGCCGGTTTCCGTCGCCATGCGCGCCTCCCGGGGTTGCGGCTCAGCGCAGGCCGAGCACGTCCTGCATGTCGAACAGCCCGGCCGGCTTGTCGGCCAGGAAGCGCACCGCGCGCATCGATCCCTGCGCATACGAGACACGGCTCGAGGACTTGTGGGTGATCTCGATGCGTTCGCCGATGCCGGCGAACAGCACGGTGTGGTCGCCCACGATGTCGCCGCCGCGGATCGCCGTGAAGCCGATCGTCGAGGGATCGCGCGGGCCGGTCTCGCCGTGGCGGTCGTAGACCGCGCAATCCTCGAGCTTGCGACCCAGCGAGGCGGCCACGGTCTCGCCCATCATCAGCGCGGTGCCCGAGGGCGCATCGACCTTGTGGCGGTGATGCGCCTCGATGATCTCGATGTCGTAACCCTGCGCGAACTGCCTGGCGGCGAATTCGAGCAGCTTCAGCGTGACGTTCACGCCCACGCTCATGTTCGCCGAGAACACGATGCCGACCTGGCTCGCCGCCTCGCGCAGCAGCGCCTTCTGCGCCTCGCTGAAGCCGGTGGTGCCGATCACCAGCTTGACGCCGTGGCGGCGCGCCGCGTCGAGGTAACCGATCGTGGTGTCGGGCCGCGTGAAGTCGATCAGGCAGTCGGCCTCGGCGAACACGCGCTCGACGTCGTCGGTGATGGCGACGCCGGTCGGCTTGCCGAGGAAGGCGCCCGCGTCCTGGCCCAGGTGGGCCGAACCCGGGCGGCCGAGCGCGCCGACCAGGGTGGCGTCGGCGTCGTTGAGCACCGCTTCGATCAGCATCCGGCCCATACGGCCCGATGCACCGGCAATGGCAATTTTCATGGTCGTGTTGCGTATCTGCTTGATGAGCTTGAAAACGTGAAGGCTTCGCGCGACCGCCGGATCCAGCGCCGGCGAGGGCGGAAACGAACCGGGCGGCCGAAGCCGCCCGTCTGGGTAGTCTGCCCGCTCAGTTCGAGTTCGGCGGCGCCGAGATATCGGCCGGCGGCGCCGTCAGCGGCTGGTTCGGCAACTGGTCGGAGCCCTGCGGGCCGACCGGCTGGCTGCCGTCGCTCGGCGCGGTGGGCTGCGGCGGACGATGGAACTGGAACTGCGGCTGGATCGCCGGGCTCGCTCCCGGCGGCAGGCCGCCCGGCGTCGGCGCGGACGGCGCGGTCTGCGAGGACGGCCGGAAGCGGCTGGCCTGCGAGCCCTGGCCCGATACCTGGGCGGTGGCGCGGTTGGCCGCGCGCGCGGCCTCGGTATTCGCGTCGGATTGGCCGACCTGGCTGGCCGAAGCCGGCGGCGCCGGGTTGGCCGGGGCAGCGGCGGCGGGTGCCAGGTCCGGCGGCACCGGCGTGCCGGCCGGGGCCGCGGCACCGGCAGAAGCCGCCGCGCTGGCCGAAGCGGCCGATGCCGGCGCCGCTGCGGCGGCCTTCGCCTTCTTCTTGCCGCGACGGTCGCCGTCGATGTCGGCCAGCAGGTCGAGTTCGGACGGGAGGTTCTCGGCGCCGCTCCAGCTCGCCAGGCGGTCGTTCTGGAAGTGGACGACCAGGTCACGCTGCTGGACCACCGAGGTCGAGCCGCGCTTGAAGTAGAACAGGTAATCCCAGCGGTCCGCGTGGAACATGTCGGCCAGCAGCGGCGTGCCGAGCAGCGCGCGGACCTGTTCGCGGGTCATGCCGGCCTGCAGTTGCGAGGCCTTTTCCTGTGAGACGAAATTGCCCTGGACGACCGTGATGCGGTAAGGCGTGATGCTCTGCGCGATTCGTTGCGTGACGCTGTCATAAGACGAACAGCCTGCCAGCGTGACGACGGCGACAACGACGGCAGCAGTGATGGCACTCCGCATGCGGGTCCTCTGAATGTTGCGAACGGGATACGGGAAACTTGTCCGTCACTGCGCCGATCTGCCGGGCGGGCCGCGCGACTCGGGTCACAGATGACTGACAGGGCGAAAAGCCGGTACTATTGGAACCCTGCATTGTACTCTAGGGACGCCTAGCCATGACCAATCCGACCGAGCTGAAGAATATCGGGCTCAAGGCCACCCTACCGCGCCTCAAGATTCTGGAAATCTTTCAGCAGAGCGAAGTCCGGCACCTGACCGCCGAGGACGTCTATCGCAACCTGCTGCACGAACAACTCGACATCGGCCTGGCCACGGTATACCGCGTGCTGACGCAGTTCGAGCAGGCCGGCCTGCTCACGCGCAGCAATTTCGAATCGGGCAAGGCGGTGTTCGAGCTGAACGAGGGTTCGCATCACGACCACCTGGTCTGTCTCGACTGCGGCCGCGTCGAGGAATTCTTCGACGCCGAGATCGAGAACCGCCAGCAGGCGATCGCCAAGACGCGCGGCTTCAAGCTGCAGGAGCACTCGCTGGCGATGTACGGTTCCTGCACCACCGAGAACTGCCCGCACCGCAAGCACTGATCGGCCGGCATCGCGCCGGCCCGCCAGGCAATCCGGCCCGACAAGGCGCAAGCCTTGCCGGGCCGGATCGTTTTCGGGCATCGGCCGGCTCGTCTTTCGGTTTCCTGACGAATGGCGCGCGCCAGTTCTTAAACGGGCGCCGAATTCACGCCGCGCCCTGCCGCGCGCCCGGCTCCGGCGACAGCAGCAGGCGCCGCGTATCGAGCACGATCTCGTCGCAATTCGGCTCGCCGTTGCCGCCGCGGTCGATCACCACGAAATCGCTGACGCGATCGAGCGCGAGCAGCGGGTGATGCCAGACGCCCCGGGCATAATTGACGCCCTGCCAGCCCTCGGCGAGAAAGGCGCGCAGCCGTGCCGGATCGAATTCGCCGGCCGGCGCGACCACCACCGCGTAGCGCCCGACCTCGGCCAGCGGCACGAAGGCCTGGCTGCCCAGCGGGTGCCGCTCCATCATCGCGATCTCGATCGGCCAGCGGCGCGGCTGGCCGCGGAACAGGTTGACGAGCGGGCGGCCGCCCGCCTCGCCGACATCGACGCTGGCGAGGTCGTGGAAGCGCTCGGTGGTGCCGCCGTTGATCGGAAAATGACGCGCGCCCTCCAGCTCGATCACGTCGCCGAACGGCGCGAAGGCCGCACGCGTGAGCGGCTCCAGCGGCAGCGCTTGCAGCAGGGGCGGCTGGTTCATGATCGCCTCCCGCTCACGCCGGCTCGGCCCACAGACGCAGGCGCGAGACACCGCCGTCGGGGAAGATGTTGAAGCGCACGTGGGTGACCGGGCCCAGCGCGGCCAGGCCGCTGTCGAACACGTGCAGGCTGTCCATCGACAGCTTTTGCTCGCCGAGCAGCTCCGGCCAGAACATCGCCTGCGTGACCAGCGAATCGTCGGTGCCGCCGGCCACCGAGGCGGCCTGCAGCGAGCAGCGATCGGGATAGTTGCCCTTGAAGTGCGCGGTGTCGACCTCGACGCGGCGGATGATCCCCGGGCGTGCCAGCGCCACGATCGCCCAGTCGTTGCCGGGTTCGCGGCGCCGCCGCGTCTCCCAGCCGTCGCCCATGTTCACGCCGCGCCCAGGCATCAGCATCTGCGAGGCGGGACCGAAGTGCTGGTTGTTGGCGGCGACCAGGTAGGCGCCGTTCTCGATCGCGGCCAGGTCGACCAGCTCGCCCGTGGCGGCGCGGCTCCAGTCGCGCTGCGGCTGGCCGTACACGCGCAGCCGCGCCAGCCCGCCGTCCGGATAGAGATTGACGCGCAGGTGGGTGACCACGCGCGGCGCGTCGACGGCGACGTAGTGATGGCGATTGCCCTGCAGCGTGGTGGCCGGCACCAGCGGCTGCCAGTCGGCCTGCTCCGGCGGCAGCTCGCCGTCGAACGCGCAGGCTTCGATCGAGGCGGCCGGCGGGAAGTTGCCGGTGAAATGGCTGGTATCGAGATCGACGCCGTGGACCACGCCGGGGCGCGCCAGCCTGACGATGCACCAGTCGTGGCCGGCCACGCGCTTGCGGCGCGTTTCCCAACCATCCATCCACTTGCCGTGATCGTCGTACTTGCCGGGGATGAAGACGGCCGGCTCGGGGTTGAGCATGCGCTCCATCGGCGCGAAGAAGTCGTCGCTGGAGGCCAGCGCCTTGGCGCCCAGGCGCGGGTCGGCGAGATTCATGTAGCGGCGCGTGAAGGCGGGCGCGTCGGGATCGAGGATCGGTGCAGCCATGATGTCTCCAGTCGGGTGAGAGGCCCGGCGCGGTGCCGGACTGCGAATCGGGAAAGCAGGGAAAGCGGGGAAGCGAGGAACAGGCGCGAAAGGGACGCGGTGGTGACGCGGCACCCTCAGAGCACGTGCGCGTGCTCGCCGCCGGCGAGCTTGCCGGGCGCGGCACCGGCCTCGCCATGCTCCTCCTCGACCGGCACGTAGCGCAGCTCGCGGTTCAGCACGCGGCGCGCGCGGGCGACGTCGATGTCGTGCTCCCAGACCGCCACCACCACGGTGGCCACGCAATTGCCGACCAGGTTGGTGAGCGCGCGCGCGATGCCGACGAACCAGTCGACGGGCAGGATCAGCACCAGGCCGAGCACCGGAATCGCCGGGATCGCCGAGAGCGTCGCGGCCAGGATCACGATCGCCGAGCCGGGGATGCCGTGCGCGCCTTTTGAGGTGACCAGCGAGACCAGCAGCACGATGATCAGGTCGTGCGCGGACAGCGGTGTATTGGTGGCCTGCGCGATGAACAGCACGGCCAGCGTCAGGTAGATCGAGAAGCCGTCGAGATTGAACGAGTAGCCGGTGGGGATCACCAGGCCGACGGTGGAATCCTTCACGCCCATCCATTCGAGCTTGCGCATCACCTGCGGCAGCACCGCGTCAGAGGAGGCGGTGCCGAGCACGATCATCAGCTCCTCGCGCAGGTAGCGGATCAGCTTGAACACGCTGAAGCCGGCCAGGCGCATGACGGTGCCGAGCACCACCGCGACGAACAGCGCGCAGCTCACGTAGAACACCGCCACCAGCAGGCCGAGCTGCTTGAGCGAGGCCACGCCGTACTTGCCGGTGGTGAAGGCGATCGCGCCGAGCACGCCCAGCGGCGCGAGCCGGATGATGAAGCCCATCACGCGAAAGCAGACCTGCGAGAACTCGTCGATGATGCCGCTGATGCGGCTGGCACGCTCGCCGAGCAGGGACAGCGCCGAGCCGAACAGCACCGCGAACACCAGGATCTGCAGGATGTCGCCCTTGGCGAAGGCATCGAAGGCCGTGTCGGGGATGATCTTGAGCAGGTAGCCGGCGGTGTCCTTGAGGCTCTGCGCGTTCTTCGCGTAGTCGGCCAGCGAGGCCGCGTCGAGCGAGCCGAGCGCGACGTTCATGCCGGCGCCGGGCCGCGTGAGGACCGCCAGCAACAGGCCGATGCCGAGCGCCAGCGTGGTCATCAGCTCGAAGTAGACGATCGCCTTCACGCCGACGCGCCCCACCTTCTTCAAGTCGCCGGCATTCGCAATGCCGCCCACCACCACGCAGAACACGATCGGCCCGATCACCATCTTGATCAGCTTCAGGAAGCCGTCGCCGAGCGGGCGCAGCGACTGCGCCGCGTGCGGAAAGGCGGCGCCGAGCGCCACGCCGATCACCAGCGCGATCACCACGCGCCCGAACAAGGAATTCAGAAACCTCGCCATCACACCTCCCGTCACCGCGCTTGTCGTGGATCTTACTGTTCTGACTGGTCATACCAGTTAGGTTATGGCGAAGTGTAGGAAGCCGATATACGCGCGTCAACCGTGTCAAAAACCGGGATTACCCGATACGCGACAGCGGGTCGGGCGCCGGCGGCGCGGCATGGATGGGCGGATTACAATGCCGGTCTGACCGGCCCCGCATGTAGTCATGAAGAACCTGCCCCAAACCGTTACCGACGCCGCCGTGGCGACCATCCAGGCCCGCATCGAAACCGGCGCCTACCCGGTCGGCAGCCTGCTGCCGGCGCAGCGCCAGCTCTCCGAGGAACTGGAGATCAGCCGTGCCTCGCTGCGCGAGGCGCTGTCGACGCTGGAGGCGCTCGGCATGCTGACGATCCGGCCCGGCAAGGGCGTCTACGTGGAGCGCGCGCAGGCCGCGGCCGGCCATCCCTGGCGCTTCGCGGCGCAATCCTCGCCGCCCGATACCTACCAGATGCGTTATGCGCTGGAGGGTTTCGCGGCGCGCATGGCGGCGCTGGCGATCAGCGACACCGACCTCGCCTGGTTCGAGGAGAACCTGGCCGCGCTGCACGTGGCGCTGGTCGACAACGCGCTGGACGCCGCCGCCCAGCTCGACTTCGAATTCCACATGCGGATCCTCGCGCTGGCCGGCAACGCGGCAATCGAATCGGTGCTGCGCAACAGCGCCGACATCATGAAGGAAAGCCAGCGCATGCCCTTCTACCGGCGCGAGCTGATGCTCTCGACCTGGCACGAGCATCGCGCCATCGTCGACGCGCTCACCGCGCGCGACTCGGCCGCGGCCGGCCGGGCCATCGAGATCCATATCGAGAGCGCCGCGCAGCGTGCCGGCGTGTTCTTCCCGACGCCGAGCGGTTGAAGCCGGCTCCCCCACCCGCCCCAGAAAGACAAACCCGCCGCCGCGCACGGGGCGCGACGGCGGGTTTTTGCAACTGAATCGCAACAGGCACGGCCAGCCGGCCGCGCCCGAGCCGATTTACTTTGCGTTGGCGAACGCGACTGCCGTGTCCAGCATGCGGTTCGAGAAGCCCCACTCGTTGTCGTACCAGCTCGACACCTTCACCAGGCGGCCCGACACCTTGGTCAGCGTCGAATCGAACGAGGACGAGGCCGGGTTGTGGTTGAAGTCGACCGACACCAGCGGCTGGTCGTTATAGGCCAGGATGCCCTTGAGCGCGCCTTCCGACGCTTCCTTCATGATCGCGTTGACTTCCTCGACCGTGGTATCGCGCTTGGCGATGAAGGACAGGTCGACGATCGACACGTTGATGGTCGGCACGCGGATCGCGTAGCCGTCCAGCTTGCCGTTCAGTTCAGGCAGCACCAGGCCGACCGCGGCGGCCGCGCCGGTCTTGGTCGGGATCTGGCTGTGCGTGGCCGAACGGGCGCGGCGCAGGTCTTCGTGATAGACGTCGGTCAGCACCTGGTCGTTGGTGTAGGCGTGGATCGTCGTCATCAGGCCGGTTTCGAGGCCGATCTTGTCGTGCAGCGGCTTGACCAGCGGCGCCAGGCAGTTGGTGGTGCACGATGCGTTCGAGATCACGGTGTGCTCGGCCTTCAGCACGTCGTGGTTGACGCCGTAGACGATGGTCGCGTCGACGTCCTTGCCGCCCGGCGCCGAGATGATCACCTTCTTCGCGCCGCCCTTCAGGTGGGCGCTGGCCTTTTCCTTGGTGGTGAAGAAGCCCGTGCACTCGAACACCACGTCGACGCCGAGCTCGCCCCACGGCAGTTCGGCCGGGTTGCGGTTGGCCAGCACGCGGATGCGGTCGCCGTTGACGATCAGGTAGTCGCCGTCGACCGACACTTCGCCGGGGAAGCGGCCGTGCGCCGTGTCGTACTGCGTCAGGTGCGCGTTGGTCTTGGCATCGCCGAGGTCGTTGATCGCGACGATCTCGATGTCATGCTTCTTGCCGTTTTCGTAGAAAGCGCGCAGCGTGTTGCGGCCGATGCGGCCGTAACCGTTGATTGCAACGCGAATCGTCATGGTCTATCTCCTGATGGCTGAAAAAAATACGTTTCGTGCAGCTTCACGGCGGCGCGCTCCGCGCCCGGGGAGGCAGAGGAGCGCGCCTGGTATCACTTAGGCGAGCACCTTCTTCGCCGTCTCGACCACGTTCTCGACGGTGAAGCCGAAGTACTTGAACAGCACGCCGGCCGGCGCCGATTCGCCGAAGGTGTCGATCCCGACCACGCCGCCCTCGAGGCCGACGTACTTGCGCCAGAAGTCGCTCACGCCCGCCTCGATCGCCACGCGGCGCACGCCGGCCGGCAGCACGCGCTCGCGGTACTCGGCGTCCTGGCGGTCGAACACGGTGGTGGCCGGCATCGACACCACGCGCGCGGCGATGCCCTGCTGCGCCAGCGGCTCGACGGCCTTCATCGCCAGCTCGACCTCGGAGCCGGTCGCGATCAGGATGATCTTGCGCGCGACGACGTCTTCCTGCCAGTCGCGCAGCACGTAGCCGCCCTTGGCGACATTGGCGATCTGGGCTTCGCTGCGCGTGTTGAACTGCAGGTTCTGGCGGCTGAAGATCAGGCAGGACGGACGCTGGGCGGCGATCGCCTCGGTCCAGCCCACCGCCGTCTCGACCGTGTCGGCCGGGCGCCAGACGTCGAGGTTCGGGATCAGGCGCAGGCTGGCGACGTGCTCGATCGACTGGTGGGTCGGGCCGTCCTCGCCCAGGCCGATCGAATCGTGGGTGAACACGAAGATCGACGGGGCCTTCATCAGCGCGGCCACGCGCAGCGCGTTGCGGCTGTAATCGGAGAAGGTCAGGAAGGTGCCGCCGAAGGGCTTGTAGCCGCCGTGCAGGACCAGGCCGTTGATGGCCGCGCTCATGCCGAATTCGCGCACGCCGTAGTTGACGTGGTTGCCCCACTGGATGCCGTGCTCGCCGGCGCGCACCGGCTTGGAGGCCTTCCAGTTGGTGAGGTTCGAGCCGGTCAGGTCGGCCGAGCCGCCGAGCAGTTCCGGCAGCGCCGCGGCCAGGCCCTCGATGGTCTGCTGCGAGGCCTTGCGGGTGGCAACCGTCTCGCCGCGCTCGTTGGCGCCGGCGACAATGGCGGCGGCCTTCTCGGCCCAGTCGGTCGGCAGCTTGTTGGCCGCGCGGCGCTCGAACTCGGCCGCCTCGGCCGGGTACTTGGCGCGGTAGGCGTCGAACGCGCCCTGCCAGTGCGCTTCGAACTTGGCGCCCGCGGCCTTGGCATCCCATGCCGCATAGACTTCCTGCGGGATCACGAAGGGTTCCCAGTTCCAGCCCAGCGCGGCGCGCGTCTTGGCGATTTCCTCGGCGCCGAGCGCCGCGCCGTGCACGTCGTGGCCGCCGGCCTTGGTGGCCGCGCCCTTGCCGATCACCGTCTTGCAGCAGATCAGGGTCGGACGATCCGATTGCTTGGCCTTTGCGATGGCCGCGTCGACCGCGTCGACGTCATGGCCGTTCACGCCCGGGATCACGTTCCAGCCATAGGCCTCGAAGCGCTTCGGGGTGTCGTCGTGGAACCAGTTGACCACGTCGCCGTCGATCGAGATGCCGTTGTCGTCGTACAGCGCGATCAGCTTGTTGAGCTTGAGCGTGCCGGCCAGCGAGCAGGCCTCGTGCGAGATGCCTTCCATCAGGCAGCCGTCGCCGACGAACACGTAGGTGTGGTGGTCGACGATCTTCGCGTCGGCCTTGTTGAACTCGGCCGCCAGCAGCGCCTCGCCGAGCGCCATGCCGACCGCGTTCGCCAGACCCTGGCCGAGCGGGCCGGTGGTGGTCTCGACGCCCGGCGTGATGCCGTATTCGGGGTGGCCCGGCGTCTTGGAGTGCAGCTGGCGGAAGTTCTTCAGCTCCTCGATCGGCAGTGCGTAGCCGCTCAGGTGCAACAGCGAGTACAGCAGCATCGAGCCATGGCCGTTGGACAGCACGAAGCGGTCGCGGTCGGCCCAATGCGGGTTGGTCGGGTTGTGGCGCAGGTGGCGCGACCACAGCGCGACGCCGATTTCGGCCATGCCCATCGGCATGCCGGGGTGGCCGGAGTTCGCTTGCTGGACGGCATCCATCGCGAGCGCGCGGATCGCGTTGGCCATCAGGGAGGTGTTGGCGGGAGACGAGGTCGTCATGTCGAGTCCGGAGAACGAGTCGAGAAAAACGGGGCACGGCATGTCCGGAAGCTCGCGGGCCAGCCGACCCCGGCGCGCGATGCGGCGCCATCAGGACGCGAAGCGGACGAGCAATCAGACGGGAGGCTGCAAAGCCGGTCATTTTAACAGAGACCCGGCCGGCGCCCCGGCTAAAACGGCTTCGCGACCGGGCTGAACGGCGAAACCGCGTCGCCGCATCTTCTCATGGGCGTGATTTTTGCGGCGCCGCAAGCCGCCGCCGGAGCCAGCGGGCCGCTTCCTGCCTCGCCGCGTTCCACTCGCCGCGCGCTCGCCTCCTATAATTCCCGGCATCGGCCCTGCCCTCGCCCCACCCCGTGAACACGACGCTCTTCTTCCATCCGTCCCCCGACGCGACCTACGGCTTCCCGAACGCGCGGCGGCTCGAGGCGCTCGCCTCGCCGCACCAGCGCATCGAGGTCTGGGACACGCCGCAGCTCGGCCGCTTGTTCACGCTCGACGGCCGGCCGATGACCTCCGTCGGCGACGAATACGTCTATCACGAATGCATGACGCACCCGGCCGCGCTGGCCCATCCGCAGCCGCGCCGGGCGCTGGTGCTCGGCGGCGGCGACGGCGGCGCCGCGCGCCAGTTGCTCAAGCATCCCTCGATCGAGCGGGTGGTGATCGCCGAACTCGACGCGGCCGTGGTCGAGATGGCGCGCCGCCACCTCGGCGCGGTGCACGAGGGTGCGCTCGACGATCCGCGCGTCGAGCTGGTGATCGGCGACGCCTCGCAGTACGTGGCGCGCAGCAGTTGCCACTTCGACCTGGTGGTGTTCGACCTGACGCCGCCCGATTCGCCGGCCGCCGGCCTCTACACGCGCGATTTCCTGGCGCGGCTCAAGCGGATCCTGACGCCCTGCGCGGCGCTCTCGATGCACCTGGGCGCGCCGGGCTTCCACGCGAAGCGGATCGCCGCGCTGGTGGCCGAGCTGCGCGCCAGCTTCGCGGTGGTCGCCCCGCTGGCCGCGCCGGTGCCGCTGTACGGCGGCGAATGGCTGATGGCGGTGGCCAGCGACACGCTCGACGCGGGCGCGCTGTTCGCCCACGACGTCGGGGAGCGGCTGGCCGAGCGTGGCGTCACGGGGCTGCGCTTCTACGATGCCGAGCTGCATCCGGCCTTGTTCACCCTGCGTCGCACGCTGCGCGATACACTCGGCCTACGGCGCTGATCGGCGCCCATCGTCCCCCATCCCGCAGGAGACTGTTTGATGACCGACCCACGTCCGGCCAACGTGCCCTGGTTGACGCCCTATCTGGCCGTTCGCAACGCCCAGGCGTCGATCCGCTTCTATGGCGACGCATTCGGGTTCGAAACGCGTGAATTGATCGACGAAGACGGCGCGATCATGCACGTCGAGATGAGCTACCACGGCCAGTTGATCCTGATGTTCGCGCCCGAGGGCGCGTTCGGCTCGACCGCGCGCACGCCGCGCAGCGCCGACAGCATGGCGCCGCAATCCTTCTACCTGTATGTCGACGACGTCGATGCCGCGCACCAGCGCGCGCTCGCGGCCGGCGGCAAGTCGCTGACCTCGCCCTGCGACCAGTTCTGGGGCGACCGCTTCGCCCAGGTCGAGGACCTGGACGGCTACCGCTGGGCATTGGCGAGGCGCATCGAGGCATGAACGGCAGCAGCACTTCCGCGGTTCCGCGATTTTTCGTCGATGTCCCGCTGGCCGACCAGGCCAGCATCGTGCTGCCCGCCGAGGTCGCGCGCCATGTCCAGGTGCTGCGTCTGGAGCCCGGCGATGCGCTGACGCTGTTCGACGGCAGCGGCGGCCAGTATCGCGCCGAACTGGTCGAGATCGGCAAGCGCACGGCCGTGGCCCGCACGCTGGCCTTCGAGGCGCGCGAGCTGGAGGCGCCATACCGGATCACGCTCGCGCAGGGCATCGCCGGCGGAGACAAGATGGACTGGCTGATCGAGAAGGCGGTCGAGCTGGGCGTGGCCGGCGTGGCGCCGCTATCGACCTCGCGCGGCGTGGTGAGGCTTTCCGGCGAACGCGCCGACAAGCGCGTGGCGCACTGGCAGGGCGTGGTGCGCGCCGCCTGCGAGCAATGCGGGCGCAATCGCGTGCCGGCGGTGGCTGCCGTGTCCGACTACGCGGCCTGGCTGGCGGCGTTGCCGCCGCCGGTCGAGGGTGAAGTGCGATTGATGTTGTCGCCGCGAGCGAGCATCGCCTTCGCCGAGTTGCCGGAGCAAGCGCCGACCGGCGAGATCCGCCTGCTGATCGGCCCCGAAGGCGGCTTGTCGCCGGCCGAGGAAGATGCCGCGCGCGAATGCAGCTTCCAGGCCATCGTGCTGGGCGCGCGCGTACTGCGCACCGAAACGGCCGGAATGGCGATGCTGGCGGCGCTGGCCGCGCGTTGGGGAGGCTGGTAGGCGGCGGGCAGGAACTCGAGGCGGCCCGGCCAACGGGCTTGTCGTGGCTTGCGCGCCGAACTGCCGCCAAATCCGCTCAATCTCCGCGCATCTGCGTCGGCATGCCCAGCGTCTCGAGGATCGGCTTCGATACCGTCTCGAGCAGCGTGCCGGGATCCGTCGCGCGCCAACCTTGCAGGTCACTGCCGCTCAGTTGGAGCGTGCCGCTGACCGGCAACTCGATCGGCGCGGCGGGAATCATCCCGGCCAGCTTGGTGGCCATTGCCGCGCGAGCCTCGACGGCAGCCTGCTCCGACCTGACGACCTGGCGCGGCATCACCACCCGCAGCCGCTCCATCACCGGCGCGAGGTTCGCCACCTCGCAGACATAGGCGACCTGGGCGCTCGACGGCCCGTCGCCGCCCGAATCGGCCTCACGCGTCTCGCCCGTGACGCGGCAGCGCGAACGCGCGATCGCGTCCGCCACCGCCGCGAACATCGCGCGCAAGGGTTCGCTCAAGGCCTCGCGCTGCGCCGGCGGCATCGATTCGGTGAGCCGCTCCGCCAGATGGCGCGGGTTTTCCGCCCGCGCCTGCGCATAGGCCTGGAGATCGATCGCATCGCGGCCGCCCGCGATGTCGCGCATGGTGTCGTTGTACTGCTGGCCGTGCGCCAAATCTCCGTTGACGAACAGCGCCAGCAGCAATTCGGTAGTCTGGCTCGGCGACAACGGCGCGGCGCGAGCGGGCACGGCCGCGATCAGCATCGCGCCGGCCAAGGCCAGCACGACGCGGGACAGGATGCGCGGGATCTGCATGGGAATCATGGAGTGATGGCCCTGGAACCGGGCAAAAGCAGGAAAAGGAGATGGCAACCCGCCCGAGCATGCCCGAGGCCATCGGCGGATGCAAAAAAGCCCGCGCTCGGCGGGCTTTCTCACCACTGGCTGGGCGACCCCGGAACCTCGGTCCCGGCCGCTGCGTCCGGCAAACTCGATTCGCCCGCTCAGGCGAACGAGTAGAACACGCGAAACGCGATCTTGCGCTCGGCCCAGAACTCGGCGGCCTCGCGGAACACGTCGAGCAGGGTCTCGCGGCCCTCCTTGTCGAACTTCTGCGCGATCGGCAGCGCCTCCAGCACGATCACGAAGCCCGGCTGCTCGCCGGCCTTGTGGACCAGGTCGGTCAGGCTGTCGTACAGCGCGTCGTAGTTCTTGCCGAAATGCTTGGGGAACAGGAACGAGGTCGCGATCGTTTCCAGCACTTCCTGCTTCGACTGCGCGGTGCCGCAATAGGCGAACAGGAAATGCTGGCCCAGCCGGGCGGCCTCGTCCGCGAGATCCTGCACGCGGAAGGCGCGGATCGACTGCACGAGATTGGGTCGCACGGTCGCGAAAAGACTCATAGGCTCCTCGGTTGATGAAAGCTCCGGGCAGTCCGGCCGCAAGGATGCCGCCTGCGGCGCGGCATCGCCCTGGGCGACCGCGCGCAGCTGCATCACACGTTGGAACAGGTTGCCGTCGCCGGCTGCGAACAGGTCCGCCGCAGCCGACGTATCGTGCGCGTAGGTGGTGTCGCTCATGCCGATCATCCCGAAATCATTCAACAATACGTTTAAAACTGGCGTAGTGGTCGTCGGAGTAGTAACAGTTGTCGATCCGGCGCAGCGGCCCGCCGCAGACGATCCGTTTCGCGCCGCGATTGCGCGCGCGGGGCGTCGGCACCGTGTACTCATGGTAATAGCCGCGCCGCATCTTCGGCAGGATGCGCTCGAAGTTGCCGAACACGACGCCGTCTTTCGAATACGGATAGGGGCCGCCTGAAGCAATCAGCCCGAGCGTCGTCACGGCTTCGCGCGGCAGCGCGGAGGTCGCGATCGTACCGACCGCCGCGCCCGTGGGCGCGATTTCCCGTGCGTAGGCGGAAGAAACCGGACCGCCCGCCGGCAAGCCGGCGCTACCCAGTGCGATGAGCGCGAAGACGGACGCGAGCGCGCCGTTGCGGAGCCACTTGCGTGTCATGAACCGGGGTTCCCGCTGTTAAATCAACAAGTTGACGACCAGGAAAGGCGTAAGCGTAGCGCTAATGACGAGCAGAATCAATGTTCGTCCGGGAATTGAAAGCGCCATTTGCGGCTATTTGACACATTTGGCGCATTTTCTTCGCTTCATCAAGAATTTTTTATCTCTGTCAGGATAAACTGCGCCTCGGCAACATCGACTGACGAGTTCTTGCCTCCTCGTCGGTTGCCGGCGGCCCGGCGATGTTGTCGTTTGACCTTGGGACGGTCCCTGGCCATGCCCGACGGCGTGCCTCGCAACGAGGCACGCCGCTTTTCCTGTGGGAATTGAATACAGAAGCCGTCGCTTACGCAGGAGAACAAGGCCGATACCATGAAAGACGCCCGGGCCAGGCCCGGGCGTCTTTGATCATGAGGCCGCGACGCGGGCGCCGCCTGCCTCGTGCGCTCAGCGCGTCGCGTTGACGTCGGCCACCAGCAGGGCCGCCATGTTGACGATCCGGCGCACCGTCGCCGATTCGGTCAGCACATGCACCGGCTGCGCCGCGCCGAGCAGGATCGGCCCGATCGCGATGTTGTTGCCGGCTGCCGTCTTCAGCAGGTTGTAGGCGATATTGGCCGCGTCGATGTTCGGCAGCACCAGCAGGTTCGCCTCGCCCTCGAGCGTCGAATCCGGCAGGATTTCCTTGCGCAGCACCGGATCGAGCGCCACGTCGCCGTGCATTTCGCCGTCCACTTCCAGGCCCGGCGCGCGTTCCTTCAGGATCGCCAGCGTCTCGCGCATCTTTGCCGCGGTCGGCGCGTTGCTGGTGCCGAAGTTCGAGTGCGAGAGCAGCGCGACCTTCGGCTCGATGCCGAAGCGGCGCACTTCCTCGGCCGCCATCATGGTGATCTCGGCCAGTTGCTCCGGGGTCGGATCGACGTTGACGTGCGTGTCGACGATGAAGATCTGGCGACCCGGCAGGACCAGCCCGTTCATCGCGGCGTAGACGCTGCAGCCCTCGCGCTTGCCGATCACCTGATCGACGAAGTGCAGGTGGCGGTGCGTGGTGCTGATGGTGCCGCAGATCATGCCGTCGGCCTCGCCCTTCTTGACCAGCATCGCGCCGATCAGGGTGGTGCGGCGGCGCATCTCCAGCTTGGCGAGCTGCTGGCCCATGCCCTTGCGCGCCATCAGCTGGTAGTAGGTCTGCCAGAAATCGCGGTAGCGCTCGTCGTGCTCGGTGTTGACGATCGTGAAGTCGACGCCCGGCGTGATGCGCAGGCCGAAGCGCTTGATGCGGTTCTCGATCACGTTCGGGCGGCCGATCAGGATCGGCCTGGCGACGTTCTCGTCGATCAGGATCTGCACCGCGCGCAGCACGCGCTCCTCCTCGCCCTCGGCGAACACCACGCGCTTCTTCTCGGCGGGTGCGCTGCGCGCCACCTGGAACACCGGCTTCATGGTGTTGCCGCTGTGGTAGACGAACTGCTGCAGATGCTGGACGTAGGCGTCCATGTCCTCGATCGGGCGCGTGGCCACGCCGCCTTCCATCGCCGCCTTGGCCACCGCCGGCGCGATCTTGACGATCAGGCGCGGGTCGAAGGGCTTCGGGATCAGGTATTCGGGGCCGAAGGAGATGTCCTCGATGCCGTAGGCGGTCGCCACGATATCGCTCTGCTCCTGCTGGGCCAGTTCGGCGATCGCGTTCACGGCGGCGATTTCCATCTCGCGCGTGATGGTGGTCGCGCCGACGTCCAGCGCGCCGCGGAAGATGAACGGGAAACAGAGGACGTTGTTGACCTGGTTCGGGTAGTCGGTGCGGCCCGTCGCGAGGATCGCGTCCGGGCGCACTTCATGGGCCACCTCGGGCAGGATTTCCGGCGTCGGGTTGGCCAGCGCGAGGATCAGCGGGCGCTCGGCCATGCCCTTGACCATCTCCTGCTTGAGCACGCCGGCGGCCGACAGGCCCAGGAAGATGTCCGCGCCGTCGATCACCTCGGCCAGCGTGCGCGCGTCGGTCTCGCGCGCGAAACGCTCCTTGTCCGGGTCCATCAGCTCGGCGCGGCCCTTGTAGACCACGCCCGCCAGATCGGTCACGTAGATGTTCTCGAGCGGCAGGCCGATGTCGACCAGCAGGTCCAGGCAGGCCAGCGCGGCCGCGCCGGCGCCCGAGGCGACCAGCTTGACCTGCTTGATGTCCTTGCCGACCACCTTCAGGCCGTTGGTGACGGCCGCCGCCACCACGATCGCGGTGCCGTGCTGGTCGTCGTGGAACACCGGGATCTTCATGCGCTTGCGGCACTCGCGCTCGACGATGAAGCAGTCCGGCGCCTTGATGTCCTCGAGGTTGATGCCGCCGAAGGTCGGCTCCAGCGCGGCGATCACGTCGACCAGCTTGTGCGGGTCGGATTCGTTCAGCTCGATGTCGAACACGTCGATGCCGGCGAACTTCTTGAACAGCGCGGCCTTGCCTTCCATCACCGGCTTCGAGGCGAGCGGGCCGATGTTGCCCAGGCCGAGCACGGCAGTGCCGTTGGTGACCACGCCCACCAGGTTGCTGCGCGAGGTGAAGCGCGCGGCGTTCAGCGGGTTCTCGACGATCTCCTCGCAGGCGAAGGCCACGCCCGGCGAATAGGCCAGCGCCAGATCGCGCTGGTTGATCATCTGCTTGGTCGGCTGGACGGCGATTTTGCCCGGCGTCGGGAATTCGTGGTAATCGAGGGCGGCGGCGCGCAGGTCGGCTTTGGGGGAGGACTTGGTGGACATGAGTCGAGAGAGGCGGGATTAGAATACCTGTTCGGCCCACATTGTAGCGCCAATCCCCCGCCGGATTTTTCGATTCCGGTGACAACTGCCGCAACCGGAATGCGCGTAAGGCCGAGCCGCCGCCTTACAATATCCGCCCTTCATCTGCTCGCCGGAACCGTTCGCCGTGGCCGCCTCCCCGTTGTCGGAATTCTCCCTGATCGACCGCTATTTCGCGCGCCGCGCGCAGCGCTCCGGCGCGCGCGCCGTGCTCGGCATCGGCGACGATTGCGCCCTGCTGGCCCCCAAGCCCGGCACGATGCTGGCGATTTCGACGGACATGCTGGTGGAAGGCCGCCATTTCTTCCCCGATGTGCCGCCGCGTGCGCTCGGCCACAAGACGCTGGCCGTCAATCTCTCGGACCTCGCCGCGATGGGCGCCCAGCCGCGCGCCTTCACGCTCGCCTTCGCGCTGCCGCGCGCCGATGCCGACTGGCTCGACGCGTTCGCCGACGGTTTGTTTACGATCGCCGATCGCCACGGTTGCGAGCTGGTCGGCGGCGATACGACCAGCGGGCCGCTCAATCTCTGCGTGACCGTGTTCGGCGACGTCGGCCCCGATCGCGCGCTGCGCCGCGACGCGGCGCGCGCGGGCGACGAGGTCTGGGTTTCGGGCACGCTCGGCGACGCGCGCGCCGGGCTCGGGGTGGCGCGCGGCGAATGGACGGCCGGCGAGGCCGAGGCTGCGGCATTTCGCCGCGCACTCGAATGGCCCGAGCCGCGCGTCGCGCTCGGCCTGGCGCTGGCCGGCGTGGCGCATGCCGCGCTGGATCTCTCCGACGGGCTGGCCGGCGACCTGCGCCACATCCTCGAGCGTTCGCGGGTGGCGGCCGAGATCGACGTCGACGCGGTCCCGCGCTCGGCGGCACTGGCCACGCTCGCGCCCGAGTTGCAGCGCACCTGCACGCTGGCCGGCGGCGACGACTACGAACTCTGCTTCACCGCGCCGGCCGGGGCGCACTCGGCCGTGCTGGCCGCTGCCGAGACGGCCGGCGTGCCGGTCACGCGGATCGGCACGATCCGCGCGCTGGCCACGGGCGAGGCGCCCGGGATCCACTGGCGCGACGGCCAGGGCGCGCCGCTGTCGCTGACCCTGCATGGCTTCGACCACTTCCATGACGAGCAATGACCCTCACGCGCGGCCGGTGCCGCCGACCGGGGACGACGGCCGCCCCGCCGCCCTGCCGCTGATCCCGGCAGCATCCGAGCCGCCGCCCGGGCTCGGGGCCGATGAATCGAACGCGGCGCCGGATTCGCGCGAGACTCGCGATCGCGCTCGCCGGCCGGATCGCGCCCCAGACCTTGACGACGGCCCCGCCCTGCACGAGATCCACGAGGCGCGGGACGTCCACGACATCCACGAGATTCGCGAAATCCACGACGACGCGCGGCCGGCCCCGCGACGCGCCAGCGCGCCCTTCATGCGCTCGCATCCGCTGCACCTGGTCTCGCTCGGTTTCGGCACCGGCCTCGCGCCTTTCGCGCCCGGCCTGGTCGGTTCGCTGTTCGGCTGGCTCAGCTTCGTCGCGCTGGCGCCGCACCTGAGCCCGGCCCGCTGGCTCGTGCTGATCGCCGCCGGCTTCGCGCTCGGCCTGGTCGCCACGCACTACACGGCCCGCGCGCTCGGTGGCGGGCAGCCGCGCGCGATCGTCTGGGACCAGATCCTCGCCACCTGGATCGTGATGCTGCTGGTCACGCCGGCCAGCTTCGGCCAGCAACTCACCGCCTTCGTGCTGCTGCGCCTGGTACTGCGGCTCAGGCCGCCGCCGATGCGTCGTTTCGACCGCCGCTTCGACCCTCGCGTCGATCACCGTTTGAAAGCTGGCTTTGGCATCATGATCGACGACCTGGTCGCCGCGTTCCTCACCCTGCTCGCGATCGCGACCTGGCACGCGGTGTTTTCCACCCCTGGCTGATTTTCCCGGATACCACTACGCATGCCGACCGATTCCGTCGTCCACCAGCTCGCGATCCGCGCCGGCAACAAGCTGCGCGACGAACACCTGATGCTCGCCACCGCCGAGTCCTGCACCGGCGGCATGATCGCGACCGCGATCACCGACATCTCCGGCAGCAGCGGCTGGTTCGAGCGCGGCTTCGTGACCTACTCGAACCAGGCCAAGAGCGAGATGATCGGCGTGCCGCCCGAGCTGATCGAGCGGCACGGCGCGGTCAGCGAGCCGGTCGCGCGCGCGATGGCCGAAGGCGCGCTGCGCAACAGCCGCGCCCAGGTCGCGCTGTCGGTGACCGGCATCGCCGGCCCGGGCGGCGGCTCGGAGCTCAAGCCGGTCGGCACCGTCTCGTTCGGCTGGAGCAACCGCCTGCATACCGAGGTCGAGACCCTGGTGTTCCGCGGCGATCGCGAACAGATCCGCGTGCAGGCCGCCACGCATGCGCTGCGCGGCCTGCTCAAGCTGCTCGACGAGCGCGAGCGTTGAAGCCGCCTGGCGGCCCGGTCGAGCCCATGAAAAAAGCGCCCCACGGGGCGCTTTTTGCTGTCTGCGTGGTTGGCGCGTCTGCCGGCCGGCGCATCGCTCAACGATGCGCGTTGATGGTGTCGCGCGTGGTCTGCGCGACGCGCGCGGCGGCCTCGGCGAAGTCCTCGTCCTTGCTCGCATAGAGGATCGCGCGCGAGGAGTTGATCATCATGCCGCCGCCGTCGGCTGTGCGGCCGGCGGCCACCGTCGCCTGCACGTCACCGCCCTGCGCGCCGATGCCGGGAATCAGCAGCGGCATCTCGCCGACGATGCCGCGCACGATCTCGATCTCCTTCGGGAAGGTCGCGCCGACCACCAGCGAGAGCTGGCCGGTCTTCGCGTTCCAGCGCGTGGCGGCCAGCTCGGCCACCACCTGGTAGAGCGGGCGGCCGCCGGTCTCGAGGAACTGCAGGTCCGAGCCGCCCGGGTTCGAGGTCCGGCACAGCACCACCACGCCCCTGTCCTCGTAGGCCAGGTAGGGCTCGATCGAGTCGTAGCCCATGTAGGGATTGACCGTCACCGCATCGGCCCGGTAGCGCTCGAAGGCCTCGCGCGCGTATTGCTCGGCGGTGCTGCCGATGTCGCCGCGCTTGGCGTCGAGGATCACGGGCAGGCCCGGGTGCTGCAGATGGATGTGGGCGATCAGCCGTTCGAGCTGGTCCTCGGCGCGATGCGCGGCGAAGTAGGCGATCTGCGGCTTGAAGGCGCTCGCGTAGGGCGCGGTCGCGTCGACGATCTCGCGGCAGAAATCGAAGATCGCCTCGGGGCGGTTCGCGAACTGGGGGGGAAAGCGCGTCGGTTCGGGATCGAGACCGACGCAGAGCAGGGAATTCGTGCGCTGCCAGGCGGCGCGCAGCGTATCGATGAAGGTCAGCGGAGCGGACATGTTTCGCGGCGGGTCGTTTGAGGAATGGCGCGTATTTTACCCGCAGCGCCCGCTTGCCTCTGGCGCGTGCCGCCGTTTCAGCGGGTTTCGGCCGCTTTTCCAGCCGTTTTTTCGGCGCCCTGCTCAGCCGCCTTGGGCGCGCCCGCGCGCGGATCGGCGCGCTCCACCGTGAAGCGGAAGCGCCGCGTCAGGCGCTCGCCGGGCCCGAGCAGCGTCATGCCGTGCGCGTCGGCGCCGCCCGGCAGGTTCACCGCGTTGATCGGGTGATCGACCGGCTCGAAGCAGAAGAAGCGCTCGCCCGGCGGCGTGTAGAGCACGTAGCAGTCGGCATCCGACTCGATCGCCATGCTCAGGCCGCGCGTGGGCCAGGCCACCGTGGCGCGCCCGCCCCAGCCCGTGAAGGCATGGTTGACCAGGGTCGAGGGCAGCGGATAGGCGATGCCGAACTGCCAGGCCGGCGGCACGTTCACATGGCGGCGCGGCAGCCAGTCGGGGCCGGACAGCCACAGCCCGTTGGCGGCTGCCGCCAGCTCGGTGCGCTCGTCGCGCACGATGAAGGGATGCACGCCGAGCCCGAACGGCAGCCGCTCGGGCCCGCAGTTCTCGATCGCCAGCGCGATCGTCAGGCTGGCGCCGTCCAGCGCGTAGGACTGGGTGGCGCGATAGGCATAGGGGCTGCCTTGGCGGCGATCCAGCGACAGTTGCAGCTCGGTGGCCGAGAGATCGTCGATCTGCCAGCGCGACAGCCAGCCGTCGCCGTGGATCGGCAACGGCTCGCCGCTGCGGTTGCACGGCACCTCCACGCGGCGCCCCTCGCAATCGAAGGCGCCCGCGCCGATCCGGTTCGAATAAGGCAGCAGCGGGTAGCAGCCGAGCGCGTTCGGGTCGGTGCCCGCCTCCACGTGCTCGCAGCCGCGGAAGATCGGCGTGGTGGCGCCGTCGCCGCGCCAGTCGAAGCGCGCGATGCCGCCGCCCAGGTGCGGCACCACGTCGAGCCGCAATTCCGGGCTGGCCAGCGTGACGGCCGCGTCGGCCGCCGCCAGCACGCCTTGCGCGATGCTCGCGGTCTGCGGGCCGGGGCTGACCGGCTGCGCGGCGGCCGCCAGGCGCGCGCGCCGCGTGCGCGCGGCGGCCGGCGAGGAAGAACTGCCCAGTGTCGAGCTCGTCATGGTCGTTGCTCCTGTGCGCGTCGCGCGCGGCAATGCGGGTGCCGGATCAGGCCCAGCCGCCGTCGACGACGACGTCCTGGGCCGTCATCATACGACTGTCGTCGGCGGCGAGAAACAGCGCCGTGCGCGCCAGGTCGTCGGGCAGCAGCTCGGCATCGATGCACTGCCCGGCCTTGATCGCCGCGCGGCCCGCATCGTCGAGCCACAGCCGGCGCTGCTTGTCGGTCATCACCCAGCCCGGCACCAGCGCGTTGACGCGGATCCCGAACGGGCCGAGGTCGCGCGCCAGGGTGCGCGTGAGCCCCTGAATCGCGGCCTTCGAGGTGGCGTAGACGGGGTAACCGCCGTTCTTGAGCATCCAGCTGATCGAGCCCAGGTTGATGATCGAGCCGCCGCCGAGCGACTTCATGTCCTCGATCACGGCCTGCGCGGCGAAGAACTGGTGCCGCAGGTTGACCGCGATCGCCGCGTCGAACGACTCGGGCGTGACTTCCTCGATGCTGTGGCGCTTGTCGTTGGCCGCGTTGTTGAGCAGCACCGCGATCGGGCCGGTGCGCGCGCGCAGCTCGGCGATCGCGCGCCGCAGCGCGTCGATGTCGGTGATGTCGGCCGCCACGAATACCGGCGCGTGGCGCGACTGCGCCAGGCGCTCGGCCAGCGCCACGCCGGCCTCGGCGTCGAGGTCGAGGAAACCCACCCGCGCGCCCTGCGCGGCGAAGTGCTCGACGAAGGCCGCGCCGATGCCGGTGGCGCCGCCCGTGATCAGCACCGCGCGGTCGGTCAGGCTCGGGTAGCGCGCGCCCTGCGCGGCATCGGCCGTGATCGCTTGATTCATCTGCCTGTCCTCCGCCGCGTCAGTCGCGCGAACCGCGGTTCTTCAACTGGTCGAGCAGCACCGCCGCCAGCAGGATCGCGCCGCGCACCAGGTACTGATAGAACGCGTCGATGTTGAGCAGGTTCATGACGTTCTCGACCGTGCCCATGATCAGCACGCCGATCACCACGCCCGAGATGGTGGCGCGCCCGCCGAGCAGGGACACGCCGCCCAGCACGCAGGCCGAGATCACGTTCAGCTCGAAGCCCTCGGCCGCGTTCGGCTGGCCCGAGGTGATGCGCGAGGCGAGGATCACGCCGGCCAGCGCGGTGACCGCGCCCTGCACCAGGAAGATCCACACGCGCGTGCGCTCGACGTTGATGCCGGCCAGCCGCGAAGCTTCAGGGTTGCCGCCGATGGCCAGCGTGTTGCGGCCGTAGATGGTCTGGTTCAGCAGCACGCCGAACACGATGAAGCACAGCAGGGTGACCCAGATCGGCAGCGACACGCCGAACAGGCTCAAGCCCCCCAGCGCGATGAAGGTATCCGAGGACACGCCCACCGCCTGACCGTGCGAGACGATGAAGCCCAGGCCGCGCACGATCTCCATGGTGGCCAGGGTGGTGATCAGCGCGTTGATGCGCAGGTAGGCGATCACCGCGCCGTTCACGAAGCCGATCGCGGCACCGGCGGCGATCGCCGCGACGATGGCGATGAAGGTGTTGTCGGTGGCGTTGAGCACCATCGCGCAGAGCACGCCCGAGAAGGCCACCGTCGAGCCGATCGAGAGATCGAAGTCGCGCGAGGCGAGACAGAACATCATGGTGCAGGCCACCATGCCGATCTGCGAGATCGACAACGCGAGACCCAGCATGTTGTCGATCGAGAAGAAATGATCGACCGTCACGGACATGGTGACGAACATCACCGCGAAGATCACGATCAGGCTGTAGTCGGTGACCTGCTGCCACCACTTCTGCTTGTCGTTCTTCTGCGGAATCAAGGCCTCGGCCGCGGTCTTGGCGGCTGCCTGCGTGAGATTTTCCCTGGCTTGCATCGTGTCGCTCCCTGCATGGGCGCGGAATCGCCGCGCCGTCTCCCTAACTCGTTTCGTCCGTGAGCGCGCCGCTTCAAGCGGCCTGCTCGGCCGGCCCCTGCGGCAGCGCCAGATTCAGCACCACCTGTTCGTTCGCCCCCTCGCGCGTGACCTCGCCCGCGATCCTGCCCTGGCGCATCACCACGATGCGATCGGACACGCCGAGCACCTCGGGCAGCTCCGAGGACACCATCACGATCGCGCAGCCGCGCTCGGCCAGCTCGTAGATCACCTGGTAGATCTCGTTCTTGGCGCCCACGTCGATGCCGCGCGTCGGCTCGTCGAGGATCACCACCTTCAGGTCGGGCTCGGCCAGCCAGCGCGACAGGATCGCCTTCTGCTGGTTGCCGCCCGACAGGAAGCGGATCTTCTGCCGGCGGCTCGGCGTCTTGATCTTGAGCAGCTTGATGAAGCGCTCGGCCGTCTCGGCTTCCTTGCGTCCGTTCAGGAACATGCCGGCGCGCAACGAATGGCGGCGGCAGCTGATATTGATGTTCTCGGCGACCGTCGCCATCGCGACGATGCCCTCCTCCTTGCGATCCTCCGGACACAGCACGATGCCGTGGCGGATCGCGTCGCCGGTGCGGCGGATCTCGATCGGCTTGCCGTCGAGCATCAGCGCGCCGCCGCGCTTGCGATCGGCGCCGTAGATCACGCGCATCAGCTCGCTGCGCCCCGCGCCGACCAGGCCGAAGAAACCGACGATCTCGCCCGCGCGCACCGAGAAATCGGCCGGCGCCTTGAGCGCGTCGCCGGCCAGCGCCTTGACCTCGAGCCGCGTCTGGCCGAGCGGCCGCGGCCGGTAGTGATAGATGTCGTTGATCTCGCGGCCGACCATCTGGCTCACCAGCTGCTCGCGCGGCACCTCGGCCAGCACCGCGTGCGAGGCGATCCGGCGGCCGTCGCGGAAGATCGTGCAAGCGTCGCAGAGCCGGTAGATCTCGTCCATGCGGTGCGAGATGTAGATCAGCGCGCGGCCCTCGGCGCGCAGGTCCTCGACCAGCTTGAACAGCACCTCGGTCTCGCGATGCGAGAGCGAGCTGGTCGGCTCGTCGAGCGCGATCACGCGCGCGTTGCGCATCAGCGCCTTGCAGATCTCGACCATCTGGCGCTGCGCGATCGACAGCTTGCGCAGCTTGGCCTGCGGATCGAGATCGACGCCCATCGCCTGCAGGCGCTCGCGCACGTGGCGGCGCGCATCGCCCTTGCGCACCCAGCCGAGCGCGTTCGGCAGGCGCCCGAGCAGCAGGTTCTCGGCCACCGTCAGGTCGGGCACGTATTGCAGCTCCTGGTGGATCACCGCGATGCCGGCGCCGATCGAGGCCGCCGCGCTCGCGAAGCGCACCGGCTGGCCGTCCACCAGCACGCTGCCCGAATCGGGCTGGTACTCGCCGCCGAGAATCTTCAGCAGCGTGGACTTGCCCGCGCCGTTCTCGCCCATGAGGCCATGGACCTGCCCGCCGTGCACGTCGAACGAGATGCCGTCGAGTGCCCGCACGCCGGGGAAGACCTTGCCGATATTGTCGAAACGCAGAACCGCAGCCAACTTCGCCTCCACTTCGTTGCCGGGCCGCCGCAGCACGCGACGGCCCGCTTTCACTTCAAGCCACTACGCGAATCGCGCTTACTTCGAGGCCAGGCCCATCTCGGTGCGCACCATGCCGACGTTCGCGCGCGTGGCCAGCATGCCGGTGGTCAGCGTCAAGAGCGGCGGCATCTTGCCCTGCGTGATCCACGCGTACATCAGGTCCGAGGTTTCCTCGCCGTGGCGCTTCGGGCTGATGATCACGGTGCCGTAGAAGCCGGTCGGCTGCGGCTTCTTGAACTCGCTGAGCGCCGAGTCCGAACCGCCGATGCCGATGCCGATCATGTTGTCGGCCTTGAAGCCGCGGCCCTCGGCGGCGCGCACGGCGCCCAGCACCGCCTCGTCGTTGAGGCCGTAGGCCACCCAGTGCTTGAACTGCGGATTCTTGGTCAGCGCGATGTTGGCCGCGTTGAAGGCGTTCTCGGTATCGGTCTTCGCTTGCGGCGCCGCGATCACGTTGGCCTTCGGGAAACCGGCCGCCACCAGTGCGTCGGTCGCGCCGCTGGTGCGGTCGTGCGCGGTCGGCAGTTGCTCGTAGGTGATGTCGATCGCGCCGACCTCGGCCATGTTCCAGCCGCGCTTCTTGATCTCGGCGGCCAGGCCGTCGCCGACCTGCTTGCCGATGTTGTAGGCCGAGATGCCCATGTGCGGCACCGACTCGATCGGCTTGCCGCTGCCGTCCACCAGGCGGTCGTCGACCGTCATCATCTTCAGGTTGTGCGACTTGGCCTTGGCGACGATGCCCGGCCCGAGCTTGACGTCGGGCGTGCAGATGATGAAGCCCTGCGCCTGCTGCGCCGAGAGGTTGTCGATCGCGCTCATCACCTTTTCGCCCGAGGGCGCGCCGATCTTCACCAGCGTGAAGCCCTTGGCCTTGGCGGCCATTTCGGCGAACTTCCACTCGTCCTGGAACCACGGTTCCTCGGGCTGCTTGACGAGGAAGCCGATCTTCACCGGGTCCGCCGCCTGGGCGAACGGGGCGCCTGCCAGCACGGCCGCTGCCGCCGCGAGCGTGACAAAGGTTCTGCGTTTCATCTGTGTCGTCTCCTGTGATGCCATTCAAGGTCCGGCCGCCTGGTTCTGTGCCGCGGCACGCGCGCGGCCGTCGCGTGCTGCGGTCTTTCCGAGATACTGCGGGTGCTGCCTTGCTGCGAATGCTGCTTGCCGCCGGCCCGCCTGGCGGGCGCCGGCCTCAATCGTGGTAGAGCGCGGTACGCCCGCCGTCGATCGTGATGCAAGTGGCGTTGATGAAGGGCGCCTCGTCGGAGGCGAGGAACACCGCCGTCATCGCCACTTCGTCAGGCCGGCCGATGCGCTTCATCGGCTGCAGCGCGAGGGTCGCCTCGCGCGCCGCGGCCGGATCCGCCTGCGAATTCCACCAGTCGTGCGTGAGCTGGGTCTCCACGTAGCCGGGCGCGATCGCGTTGACGCGCAGGTTGCGCGGCGCGTATTCGATGCCGAGCGCGCGCGTCAGGCCCAGCACGCCGTGCTTGGCGACCGGATACGGGAAGCAGCCCGGGATGATCTGGAAGGCATGCGTCGAGGCCACGTTGACGATGCTGCCGCGACCGCGCTCGACCATGCCCGGCAGCGCCGCGCGGCAGCCGTTCCAGACGCCGTCCAGGTCGACCGCGAAGCAGCGCCGCCAGTCCTCGTCGCGCATCGTCAGCGGATCGCAGAACACGTTCACGCCGGCGTTGTTGACCAGCACGTCGAGCGCGCCGAACTCGCGCTCGGCCAGCGCCACGGCCTCGGCCACCGAGGCCGGCTCGGTCACGTCGGTGCGATGCGCGAGCACGCGCGCGCCGTCCACCTCGGCGGCGATCGCGGCGGCCGCCTCGTGGCCCGCGCGCTCGTCGAGTTCGGCGATCAGCACCGCCGCGCCCTCGCGCGCGAAGGCCAGCGCGATCGCCGCGCCGATGCCGCGGCCGGCGCCTGTCACCAGCGCCGTCTTGCCGGCCAGCCGATTCATTTCCCGGCCCCGCCGCGCGCGATCGCCAGGCCCTTCACATAGGCCTGCGCATGCCGCGCGGTGGTGGCCGCGTCCTGGCCCGGCTTGTAGAGCGCCGAACCCAGGCCGAAGCCGTTGGCGCCCGCCGACAGGTAAGGGCCCATGTTGTCGGGCGTGACGCCCCCCACCGGCACCAGCGGCACACGCTTGTCGATCACCGCGCGCCAGGCCTTCACGGCCACCGGGCCGAGTTGCTCGGCGGGGAACATCTTCAGCACGTCGGCGCCGGCGCGCAGCGCGGCGAAGGCCTCGCTCGGGGTGGCCACGCCGGGCGCGGCGGCCATGCCCAGCGCCTTGGCACGGCGAATCACCTCGGCATCGGCATGCGGCATCACGATCAGCTCGCCGCCGGCACGCGACACTTCGTCGACATACTCGGGACGCAGCACGGTGCCCGCGCCGACCAGCACCTCGGCCGGCAGCGCGGCGCGCAGCGCGGCGATGCTGGCGAACGGATCGGGCGAATTGAGCGGCACCTCCAGCAGCCGGAAGCCGGCCTCGACCAGGGCGGTGCCGTGCTCGACCGCTTCCTCGGGCCGCAGGCCGCGCAGGATCGCGATCAGCGGGCAGGCCGCGAAGGCGCGCGCCAGGCCCTCGTGCGGGGCATAGGGGGCGGGCAGCGTCAGTTCGGATGACATCGTGTCGATCTCCTCGATTCGGTGGGCCGGGCTCAGCCCGGCGTGCAGGCGGCCGCGCCGATCAGGCCGGCCTGCGTGGCGATGCGCCAGAGCCCGCGCTCGGTGGCGCGCTCGACCAGGCGCGCGCCGTCGCAGCCGAATTCGCGCAGCGCGCTCAGGTAGCGCGCGCACAGCGTGGCGTCGCCGATCAGGCGCGGCGGCTGGGCGGCCAGCGTGGTGCCGACGCCGGCCAGCATGGCCGCCAGCGCGTTCAGTTCATGGCCGATCAGCAGCCCCGACAGGTAGTCGCCCTGCGACTCGGGCGCGAGCTGTCCGGTCAGGCCCAGCGTGCGGGTGCTGAAGATGGTGGCCAGCAGGCCCGCCTCGCGGCCCTCGCGGGCCACCGCCACGCCGCGCCGGAAGGCTTCGGCATCGGCATGCTCGCCGGCGCGCATGGTGCGGCCCAGGATGGTGTGGTCGCGCAGCACGGCGAACAGCTCGCCCGTCATGTAGGTGCGGAAGCGCTCGATGCGCCCGGCGCGGACCCAGGCCCATTTCGCATGCGTGCCGGGCAGGCCGATCAGCGCGCCGGCCGCGCCGCTGGCCAGCGCCGGATCGTCGGCCAGCGCGCCGACGATCTGGGTTTCCTCGCCGCGCATCACGTCGGGCAGCGTGCCCGCCTCCAGCACGCCGGGCACGATCGCCACCGGCACGCCGCGCGCTGACTCGACGCGGATCAGGCCGGCCGCCAGCGCGTCGGCATCCACCGGCGTGGTGACGTAGGGCGCCTCGCGCCAGCCCTGCGCGCTGCCGACCATGCCCGCGGCCAGCACCGGCAGTTCGGGCCAGCGGTCCAGCCAGGCGCCGCAGGCGGTCTCGAAGGCGGCGTCGAAGGCCGCCGCGCCGCCCGCGCGCGGCAGGCTCATCACGCCGGCCGCGTGGGCGCCGGCCTCCAGCACGCTGCCGTCGGCCGCGAACAGGAAGGCCCGCATCGAGGTGGTGCCCCAGTCGATCGCGATCAGCGCCGGCGTGGCGGGGTTCGGTCGGTCCATCGTCATCGCTTGATCCTGCGGGTCGTTTGCGGCGCGCTCCAGCCGAGCTCCGCCGAGATCGCGCGCGCCTCGCGCTGCACGATCGGAATCAGCTCGTCCATGCGGTCGAGCGGCATGTAGGGAATCGTGCTGGCCACCGAGACGGCCGCCACGATCGCACCCGAGGCGTCGCGCACCGGCGCGGCCACGCAGCGGATCGAGGCCTCGTTCTCTTCCAGGTCGAAGGTGTAGCCGCCGGCCGCGTAATGCGCCATGCGCTGCAGGAAGGTGGTCGCGTCGGGGCGGCGGTCGGGCTTGAAGCTGACGCCGGCCAGCGAGCGGCGCGAGGCCTCGAACAGCGAGGCCCAGGTGTCCGGCGGCAGGTCCAGCATCATCGCCTTGCCGATCCCGGTCGAGGCCAGCGGCATCCGGTGGCCGATCCGCGAGCGCATCTCCAGGCCGCGCGTGCCGGGGATCTTGTCGATGTAGAGCACGTCGTCGCCGTCGCGCATGCCGAGGTGAATGGTGTCGAGCGTGGCGTCGGCCAGCGCCTCGAGATGCGGGCGCGCCACCGCCGTCAGCGGCATCTGCTCCAGCGCGATGGTGCCCAGCTCGATCAGCTTCGGGCCCAGCAGGTAGCCGCCCTGCACCTGGCGCAGGTAGCGCGCCTGCACCAGGCTGCTCACCAGACGGTGGGTGGTGCTGCGGGTGGTGCCGAGCGCCGCGCCGATCGCCCGCATGTCGCGCGCGCCGCCGGCGATCGCCTCGAGGATCGCCAGGCCGCGCAGCAATGTCTGCGTGCCGGCCTGCTGGGCCGCCAGGTCGAGCGGCGAACCGGTCGCGCCGATGCTGTCGGACAAGGCGTCGAGCGCGGCGCCGGAGGCGCGCGCGTCGTGCGAGGCGCCGTTCGAGGCGGAGGCGCCGGCATTCGGCGCGAGGGAAATCGGTGTCTTGTTCATGGATGGCTCGGGTCGCTGGAATGGGCGATCACGAAGCGGCAGGCCTAGACGGCCCGGGAACGGACCAAGGCACGCGGAACGGCGAACTGTTGAATCGGCTTCATCGCTTGTCTCCTGGTTGCCGCGGCTGCGGATCCCTGCTTCGGATCTCGCTCCGGTGCATATCGATTGGTTGCCGATTGTAGAGGCCGCCCCTGCCATCTCCAATATTTGAATGCATCGCCCAAATATTGAGATATTCGCAGAAGACGGCGCGAGGGCGGAACCGGTTTCTCGAAGATGCGCGACGATGCGGGTCGAACGCGGCAAGGGCCGGTCGAGGCCGCGGCACGCGATATCGGGAAGGGAGGCAGGTGTTGCGAGAGGGCGAACGGCGGCGCCGCTCCTCTCGTCACCTCATTGCGAGGCCGGCAGCTCGGCGGCGCCCATGCGCCGCGCGATCACGCGCGTGCGTTGAGCGAGATACGGGGAATTGCGATGCGCGTCGAAGAACTTGGGGTTGGGCAGCATCACCGCGAGCCGCGCGGCCTGCCAGGCCGTGAGCTGGCTGGCGGGCACCCGGTAGTAATAGCGCGCGGCCGCCTCGGCGCCATACACGCCGCGACCGAACTCGACCGAGTTCAGGTAGATCTCGAAGATCCGCTCCTTGTCGAGCAGGGTCTCGAGCATCCAGGTGATGATCAGCTCCTGCCCCTTGCGCAGGTAGCTCTTCTGGCTCGACAGGAACAGGTTGCGCGCGAGCTGCTGCGAGATGGTCGACCCCCCGGCGACGATGCGTCCGCGCGCGCGGTTCTTCTCCCAGGCCTGCAGGATCGCGTCGACCTCATAGCCGTTGTTGCTGGCGAAATCGGCATCCTCGGAGGCGATCACGGCGCGCTTGAGATTGCGCGAGATCTGCGCGTAGGGTACCCACTGGTGCTGGATCGCCACGGGCGGCGTGTCGCCCTTGAGGCGCCAGGCGTCGGCCCGCATGAAGGCGGTCGAGCCCGGATCGATCACGCTCCAGAGCGCGATCTGCGTGAAGTAGTAGAGCTGCGTGACCAGCCAGGCGCCGGCCAGCACCGCCGCCACATAAACGGCCCAGCGCGCCAGGCCGCGCCGCCGCGCCTCGCGGCCGGGGCGGGCCTTGCCGGCGCCGAGCGGGATCACCATGCGCGAGGGCCGGCGAAGCTGCCGGCGCTCCGCTCAGACCGCGGCGGCCAGCGCATCGCGCAGGGCCGCCAGCACGGGCGCGCCGTCGGGCCGCACGCCGCGCCACAGATGGAAGGATTCGGCCGCCTGCTCGACCAGCATGCCGAGCCCGTCGGCGGCGCGCGCGCCGAGCGATTCGGCATGGCGCATGAACACCGTCGGCTGGGCGCCGTACATCATGTCGTAGGCCAGCGTGCCGGCGCCGAACGCGGCCGGGTCGCATTCGGGCAGCGCCGCGTCGAGACTGCCGGCGGTCGCGTTGACGATCACGTCGTAGGGATGCCGCTCGACCAGCGCCGCGCCGCCGCCGGCCAGCGCGCAGCCGGCATCGTGCGCGGCCTGCGTGAACTGGCCGACCAGTTCCTCGGCCTTGCTGGCGGTGCGGTTGACGATGCTGATCGCGAGCGGGCCGCGATCGAGCATCGGCAGCACCACGCCGCGCGCCGCGCCGCCCGCGCCGAGCAGCAGGATGCGCGCGCCGGCCAGCGACACGCCGAGGTTCTGCTCGATGTCGCGCACCAGGCCGACGCCGTCGGTGTTGTCGCCGTGGATCCGGCCGTCGGCCTCGAAGCGCAGCGTGTTGACGGCACCGGCGGCGGCCGCGCGCGGCGAAAGCGTGTCGGCCAGCGCATGCGCCTCCAGCTTGAAGGGCACGGTGACATTCGCGCCGCGCCCGCCCGCGGCGATGAACTCGCGCACCGCGGCCGCGAAGCCGTCGAGCGGCGCGAGCCGGGGCGTGTAGTCGATCGCCTGGCCGGTCTGCTCGGCGAAGCGCGCGTGGATGAACGGTGACTTGCTGTGCGCCACGGGATTGCCGAACACCGCGTAGCGCTCGCGCGCGACGGCCTCGGCCGGATTGCGCGGCCCGCTCATTTCGGGTTCTCCTCGCTGTCTCCCGCGGCTGGGGCGGCTTCCTCGCCGTCGGCCTCGGCGAGCGCTTCCGCCTCGCTCTCGGCCGAGGCGTCGGGCGCGTCGACGATGGTGTCGTCGCCGGCCGCCTCGTCGGCGCCCTCGTCCTCGTCGGCGGTCTCGCCGCTCGACACGGTCGGCGCGTCCAGCACGTTGAGCAGCCGCACCGAGGCCTCGATGGTCAGCTCGTCGATCGACATCACGTCGAGCAGCACGCGCGTGCCGCGCGCATGCACGCCGAGCCCCGGCACATGCAGCAGCAACGGCACTTCCTCGAGCCGCACCAGGTCGCCCTTGACCACCGCGGCGACCACCTGGCGGCGATTCTCCTGGCGCAGCCAGCGCAGGCACCAGAAATACTCCATGCGGCGCTGGTGATCGGCGTAGGCCGTGTAGGTGTCGTCGAAGCCCTGCACCACCGCGTAGAGATCCGCGTCCTTGGGCTTGAAGGGCGCGGCCAGCTTGGCGGTCACGCCGTGCTGCACGCAGGCCAGCAGTTGCCACTGGTTGACCAGGTCGACGTAGCGGCGCAGCGGCGAGGTGCTCCAGGCGTATTGCGCCACGCCCAGCCCCTCGTGCGGCGCAGCCGAGGTCTGCATGCGGGTGCGCTTGGGGCCGGTCGGCACGCCGAGCGCGCGCTGCGAGCGGTAGATGCCCGGCACCGTGTGGTCGTGCAGGAAGGCGCCCCAGGTCGAGTTCGAGAGGATCGCCAGCTCCGAGACGATCAAATCGAGCGGCGAACCGCGCCGGCGCGGCGTGATCGAGATGTGCTCGCCCTCGACGTAGAAGTTGTAGTCGGTATTGCGCTGCACCTCGCGCTTGAGGCCGTAGCCGGCGCGCGCCACCTGGCGCTTCTCGAACAGCGCCTGGGCCAGCGGCCAGAGCACGGCGATGTCGTCCTTGTGCGGGTAGTCGCCGCTGCCGGCCGCCAGCGTGTCCTCGGTGACCAGCTCGTCGAGCGTGTTGTGGCGCAGGTTGCTCTTCACGAACACGTATTCGGCGCGCGTCTCGTTGGCGACGATGTCCTGGGTTTCGCGATCGACGATGATGTAGAGCGACAGCGCGGGGCGGAAGTCGCCCTCCTTGAGCGTGAACACCTCGACCACGTCGTCGGGCAGCATGGTGATCTTGTCGCCGGGCATGTAGACGGTCGACAGCCGGGCGCGCGCGATCGCGTCGACCTCGTCGCCGCGCGTGATGCCCAGCGCCGGCGCCGCGATGTGCACGCCGATCCGCACGCGGTTCTCGGGCAGGTGCTCGACCGAGAAGGCATCGTCGATCTCGGTGGTGGTCACGTCGTCGATCGAGAAGGCGTCGACCTTGGCGCGCGGCAGGTCCTCGGGCAGCGGGCCCACCGTGACGGGCGGGAAACCGGTGCCGTGCGGGAAATGCTCGACCAGAAAACGCGCCTCGTGCAGCGCGCGCGGCGAGGCGATGCCGCCGCAGTTGAGCATCAGCCGCGCCTGCGAGACGCCCAGCGCGATCGCCGCCGCGTCGAGCGCCTTGTACTCGATGGAGTTCTTGTCCGGGCGCGTGAGCAGGGCCAGCGCCTTGCCCTCGAACGCGGCCGGCAGCCGGCCTGCCTTCAGCTCGTCCTCGTAGCCGACCTGCACCAGCGCCTGCTGGCGCTTGCGCTCCAGCGAGGCGAGCGCCATCTTCAGTTGCTCCTCGGGCGCGCGCTGGTACTGGCCGCGCCCCTTGCGGCGGAAGTAGACCGGCGAGCCGTGCATGCGCAGCACCAGCGCCGCGCGCTCGACCGGGCCGTAGCTGCTGCCGAAATACTCGTCGGCCAGCACGCCGTAGGCGAATTCCTCATCCGGCGCGCATTCCCACAGGAAATCCAGGTCGATCTCCTGCGCGGCCGCGTCGGCCTGCTGCATCAGCTCGCCGGCGGCGGGCTTGTCGAATTCGATCAGCACATCCTTGGCGCGCACCTTGGCGCGCCGTCCGCCCGGCAACTCGACCTGAAACGCGTCGCCCTGGCGCGACAGCACGCTGCCTGCCTTGAAACTGCCCGATTCCTCGAAAAAAACGTTCACTCGTCTGACTCTCGTTGAGACTGTCCGGCGCCGTCACGCAGCGCCTCGTCCAGCTTGGGATTGAATTCGTTCGTCCGCCGGGGCACCCCGGCCGGGTTCAGCGCAACCGCTCGGCGTCGCAGAAGGCGAGCACCTCGTCGGCATAGTCGGCAAATTCGCTGATGCCGTGGTCGCTGCCGTCGATCACGCGGGTCCGGGCGCCCGGGTAGTGCGCGAGCATCTCGCGATAGTCCAGCACCTCGTCGCCCGTCGCGGCGATCAGATAGTAGCGTTCCGGGCGCGTGATTGCGTTCACGCGCAGCGCGTCGAGCTCGCCGAGATGGCGCGGCTCGACCACGATGCTGCCGCCGCCGTGCCACAGCGGCTGCTCGCCCAGGTAGCGCGCCAGGTCGCGCTGCGGCTGGGTGGCCGGATTGAGCAGCACCGCGCGCCAGCCGTGCTTCTCGGCCAGCCAGGTGGCGTAGTAGCCGCCCAGCGAGCTGCCGATCACCGTCACCTGCTGCGCCGCGACGCCGGCCACCTCGGCCTCGGCCAGCTCGATCGCCTCGAGCGGCGACACCGACAGGCTCGGGCAGCGCCATTCCGAGGCACGGCCGAGCTCGGCCAGGCGGCCCGCCAGCAGGCGCGACTTGAACGACTGCGGCGAGGAGCGGAAGCCGTGCAGGTACAGGATCACGCGCCGCTCCCCTGGCGGGCGCCAAGCGCGTCGAGCAGCTTCTGGTGGACGCCGCCGAAGCCGCCGTTACTCATCACCAGGATCTGGTCGCCGGGGCGCGCGGCGGCCGTGACGGCCTTGACCAGCGCGTTGAGGTCGTCGAAAGCCTGGGCGCGCGCGCCGAGCGGCAGCAGCGCGTCGGCCAGGCTCCAGCCCAGCGCGTCGCGCCCGGCGGCAGCGCCGTAGCCGAATACCAGGTCGGCATCGGCCAGGCTGCCCGGTAGCTGCGCCTTCATGGTGCCGAGCTTCATGGTGTTCGAGCGCGGCTCCAGCACGGCCAGGATCCGCGTGTGCTCGCGGCCGACCCGCGCACGCAGGCCGGCGATGGTGGTCTCGATCGCGGTCGGGTGATGGGCGAAATCGTCGTAGACGGTCACGCCGTCGACGCTGCCGCGAATCTCCATGCGGCGCTTGACGTTGCGAAACGCCGAGAAGGACCGCGCCGCCTGCGCGGGCGGCACGCCCACCGAGCGCGCCGCGGCGATCGCGGCCAGCGCGTTCTGCCGGTTGTGCTCGCCCTGCACGGTCCACTCGACCTCGCCCATGCGCTCGCCGCGCCAGTAGACGGCGAAGCGCTCGTCGACCGGCACCCCGTCCTCGGCCGGCAGCGCCTGCCAGCCGCCCTCCACGCCGAAGCGCTCGACCTCGCTCCAGCAGCCGCGCGCGAGCACGCGTTCGAGCGCGGTCTCGCGGCCGTTGCTGACGATCCGGCCGATGCCGGGCACGGTGCGCACCAGGTGGTGGAATTGGGTTTCGATCGCAGCCAGATCGGGGAAGATGTCGGCGTGATCGTATTCGAGGTTGTTGAGCACGGCCGTGCGTGGCCGGTAATGGACGAACTTCGAGCGCTTGTCGAAGAAGGCCGTGTCGTATTCGTCGGCCTCGATCACGAAGAAGCTCGAATCGGTCAGCCGCGCCGACACGCCGAAGTTCAGCGGCACGCCGCCGATCAGGAAACCGGGGTTCAGGCCCGCGTCCTCGAGCAACCAGGCCAGCATCGAGCTGGTGGTGGTCTTGCCGTGCGTGCCGGCCACCGCCAGCACCCACTTGCCGGCCAGCACGTGCTCGCCCAGCCATTGCGGCCCGGATACATAAGGCAGGCCGCGATCGAGGATCGCCTCCATCAGCGGATTGCCGCGCGAGACCACGTTGCCGATCACGAACAGGTCCGGGGCCAGATCGATCTGCTCGGCGCCATAGCCTTCGATCAGCTGTATACCCTGTGCCTCGAGCTGGGTGCTCATCGGCGGATAGACGCCCGCGTCGCATCCGGTCACGGTATGGCCTGCCTCGCGGGCAAGCACGGCGAGACCGCCCATGAACGTGCCGCAGATGCCAAGAATATGGATGTGCATAGAGAACTGTCGCGCCGCGCGGGCGCCTGCGAAGTCGCGATTCGAAAGCGGCGGGCCGGCGCCGCGCCGGCCTGCGCCGACGCGCACGCAAGCACCATGGCGACCGGCGCCGGAAGAAAGGCTGTCATTGTAACTGAGCCGTCCGGTCGCGCCCGGGCGCTCGCGCGGCCGCCCGGGCGGGCCGCGCCGATCGAGTATGATTGCCGGATCATGCCTCGAAAACCCCTGCTCGACCCGCGGCGCGTGCGCGAGGAAATCGCGCTGGCCGCCGCCCGCCTCATCGCCGAGGACGGGCTCGACTATGCCTCGGCCAAGCGCAAGGCCGCCCGCCAACTGCTCGGCGAAAGCCGGATTGCCGGCGAATGGCTGCCCGATAACGACCTGATCGAGGCGGAACTGCACGAATACCTGGCGCTGTTCCAGGGCGACACGCAGCCGGCCGAGCTGGAGCGGCTGCGGCACATCGCGCTCGACTGGATGGAGCGGCTCGCGCCGTTCTCGCCCTACCTGGCCGGCGCGGTGCTCAACGGTACCGCCAACGCGCATTCGGACATCCATCTGCAGACCTTCTCGGACAACCAGAAGGAGGTCGCGATCTACCTGCTGAACCAGAACATCCAGTACGACGTGTCCGAGACGCGCCATTTCGCGGGCCGCGGCGACGTCGAGACCCTTAGTTTCCTCTGGCGCGAACGCCGCGACAGCGATGCGATCGGCATCCATGTGGCGCTCTACGACAGCGACGACCTGCGCGGCGCGCTCAGGGCCGACGCGCGCGGCCGGCTGGCCCGCGCCGACGCGGCGGCGCTGCGCGCCCTGATGGCCGCGCCGGCCAACCCCGCCAGTCCTTCAACCTCGATTCGAAGCGAAGATGAACAGTAAACGACTCCTCCCCGTGGCCGTGGTGGCCGCAGTCGCGATTGCCGGCGGCCTGGCCGCCGGCCACTGGGTACGCGGCGACGTGTTCGAAAGCAGCGCCCAGGCCGCCACCGCCAAGGCCGCCGACCCGGTCGCGGCGCTCTGGGCCGCCTCGGTCACCGACACCGAAGGCAAGCCGCAGTCGCTCGCCAACTTCAAGGGCCAGAAGGTCGTGGTCAATTTCTGGGCTTCCTGGTGCGGCCCCTGCGTGCAGGAAATGCCCGAACTGGTCCAGCTCTCGCACGAATACAAGAGCCGCGGAATTCGCTTCGTCGGCGTGGCCGTGGATTCGGACAAGAACGTGCAGGCCTTCCTGCAGAAGGTCAAGGTCGACTACCCGGTGGTGGTCAGCGGTTATGCCGGCGCGGATCTGGCACGCAATTTCGGCAATACCGCCGGCGCCCTGCCGTTTACCGTCGTAATTGATGCGAACGGCCGGGTACGCGTGACAAAATTAGGTCAAATCCAGGTCGGCGAGCTGAAAAAGACCCTCGATACGCTCTGAGCGTCCAGGCTTTCCACGACTCGCGTTGCCGGCGGTTGGCCTCCGGTTCGCGGCAGGTTGACGGCAAATATCACGATCTTCGCGCAACGCCGAGCAAAACCTTCCGCGCGCCGCGCGCCGTGCACGCGGCAAAACTGGACAAATTTCTCGAATCGGCGATAAAGTGCGCCCAATTCCGCAGAAATTGAAGCGACCATGACACGTTTGCTGGTACTGCACGGCCCCAACCTCAATCTTCTCGGTACCCGGGAACCGGAGGTCTATGGGCGCGTGACGCTGGCCGAGATCGATCGGGCGCTGGCCGAGCGCGCGAGCCGGGCAGGTGCCGAGCTCGCCTCGTTCCAGAGCAACCACGAGGGCGCCCTGGTCGATCGCATCCAGGCCGCCCGCGACGAGCAGACCGATTTCATCGTGATCAACCCGGCCGCGTATACGCATACCAGCGTCGCGATCCGCGACGCGCTGGCCGGCGTCGGCATCCCGTTCGTCGAGGTGCACCTGTCGAACGTGCATCGTCGCGAACCGTTCCGGCATCACTCGTACTTCTCCGACCAGGCCGAGGGCGTGATCTGCGGCCTCGGCTGGAAGGGCTACCTGTATGCGCTCGAGCACGCGCTCGACAAGCTGCAGGGCGCGCCGCGCGGCTGATCTGTTTCAAGAATCCGAATTGCCGCCGGCCAGTCCGGCGCTTCACGACTAGACAAGGGGAACTCCCGATGGACCTTCGCAAGCTGAAAACCCTGATCGACCTCGTCTCCGAATCCGGCATCTCCGAGCTGGAAGTCACGGAAGGCGAAGGCAAGGTGCGCATCGTCAAGAACGCGCCGCCGGTCTACGTGCAGCCTGCCAGCGGCTACGCTCCGCAGGTGGGCGCCCCCGCGCCGGCAGCCGCGGCCCCGCTCGAAGGCGCCGCCCCGACAGCCGCGGCGGCACCCGCCCCGGCCGCGCCGCAGGGCCACGTGGTCACCTCGCCGATGGTCGGCACCTTCTACCGCGCGCCCTCGCCGGGCGCCGATCCGTTCGTGCAGGTCGGCGACACGGTCAAGGAAGGCCAGACCATCTGCATCATCGAAGCGATGAAGCTGCTCAACGAGATCGAGTCGGACAAGGCGGGCGTCGTCAAGGAAATCCTCGTCGAGAACGGCCAGGCGGTCGAATACGGCCAGCCGCTGTACGTGATCGGCTAAGGCCGAGTGCGCCGCCCCGCGCCAGAGCGCGTCACCGGAAAGACGAATACCCGCTATGTTTGAAAAAATCCTCATTGCCAATCGCGGCGAGATCGCCTTGCGCATCCAGCGCGCGTGCCGCGAACTCGGCGTCAAGACGGTCGTCGTGTACTCGGAAGCCGACAAGGAAGCCAAGTACGTGAAGCTAGCCGACGAGGCGGTCTGTATCGGCCCGGCCCCGTCGAACCTCAGCTACCTGAACATGCCGGCGCTGATCAGCGCGGCCGAGGTGACCGACGCGCAAGCGATCCACCCCGGCTACGGCTTCCTGTCGGAGAACGCCGACTTCGCCGAACGCGTCGAGCAGTCGGGCTTCACCTTCATCGGCCCGCGTCCGGACACGATCCGCATGATGGGCGACAAGGTGTCCGCCAAGCAGGCCATGATCCGCACCGGCGTGCCCTGCGTGCCGGGTTCGGAAGGCGCGCTGCCGGAAGATCCGAAGGAAATCGTCAAGATCGCGCGCGCGGTCGGCTATCCCGTCATCATCAAGGCGGCGGGCGGCGGCGGCGGGCGCGGCATGCGGGTGGTGCACACGGAAGCGGCGCTGGTCAACGCGGTCAACATGACCCGCGAGGAAGCCGGCCGGGCCTTCGGCAACCCGCAGGTCTACATGGAGAAGTACCTCGAGAACCCGCGCCACATCGAGATCCAGGTGCTGGCCGACGCGCACAAGAACGCGCTCTGGCTCGGCGAACGCGACTGCTCGATGCAGCGCCGCCACCAGAAGGTGATCGAGGAAGCGCCGGCGCCCGGCATCGCGCGCCGCCTGATCGACCGGATCGGCGACCGCTGCGCCGACGCCTGCAAGAAGATGGGCTACCTCGGCGCCGGCACCTTCGAGTTCCTCTACGAGAACGGCGAGTTCTACTTCATCGAGATGAACACGCGCGTGCAGGTGGAGCACCCGGTCACCGAGCTGATCACGGGCGTCGACATCGTGCAGGAACAGATCAAGATCGCCGCCGGGGAGAAGCTCACGCTGCGCCAGCGCGACATCCAGTTCCGCGGCCACGCGATCGAGTGCCGGATCAACGCCGAGGATCCGTTCAAGTTCACGCCCTCGCCGGGTCGCATCACCTCCTGGCACACGCCGGGCGGCCCCGGCATCCGCGTCGATTCGCATGCCTACAACGGCTATTTCGTGCCGCCCAACTACGACTCGATGATCGGCAAGCTGATCGCCTACGGCGCCACGCGCGAACAGGCGATCCAGCGCATGCGCATCGCGCTGTCGGAAATGGTGGTCGAGGGCATCCAGACCAACATCCCGCTGCACCGCGAGCTGATGCTGGACTCGAAGTTCGTGGAAGGCGGCACCAGCATCCACTATCTCGAAAGCCGGCTCGCCGCGAAGCAGCAGGTCGCGCCGGAAGAGGCCTGAGCATGAGCTACCGGGAACTCGTCGTCGAGCTCGCGCGCGAGCATGCCGAAGCGCTCTCCGATGCGCTGATCGAGCTCGGCGCGCTGTCGGTATCGGTGGAGGACGCCGATGCCGACACGCCCGACGAGCAGCCGCTGTTCGGCGAACCCGGCCTCACGCCCGAGCGCACCGCCTGGCAGCATTCGCGCGTGATCGCGCTGATCGCCCAGGCGCATGACCCGGCGGTGCTGCTGGCGGCCGCCGCCAACGAGATCGGGCTCGACGCCGCGCCCGCGCATGCGGTGCGCGAGGTGGAAGAGCAGGACTGGGTGCGCGTCACCCAATCGCAGTTCGACCCGATCCCGATCGGCGAGCGGATCTGGGTGGTGCCCTCCTGGCACGACGCGCCCGATCCCGATGCGCTGGTGCTCGAACTCGATCCGGGCCTGGCCTTCGGCACCGGCAGCCACCCGACCACGCGGCTCTGCATGGAATGGCTCGAGCAGACCGTCGAGGCCGGCCAGTCGGTGCTCGACTACGGCTGCGGCTCCGGGATCCTGGCGATCCTCGCCAAGAAGTGCGGCGCGGGCCGGGTGATCGGCATCGACATCGACCCGCAGGCGGTCGAGTCGGCGCGCCACAACAGCGAACGCAATCGCGCCGAGGTCAGCTATGGCCTGCCCGACGATTGTCCGGCCGGCGAATTCGACATCGTGGTCGCCAACATCCTGTCGAACCCGCTCAAGCTGATGGCTTCGATGCTCGCCTCCAAGGTCAGGCCGGGCGGGCGCATCGCCCTGTCGGGCGTGCTGGCGCGGCAGGCAGAGGAAGTCGCCGCCGTCTATGCGCGCTATGTCGACATCTCGGTCTGGCGCGAGCACGAAGGTTGGGTATGCCTCGCCGGAACCCGGCGGGAAAGCCATTAGAATAGGCGCTGTCCATCACTCCGGCCCCGCTGCCCGGCTGACCATGCCACTCGCGACGCGCTGCCCCCACTGTGAAACCGTCTTCCGGATTCAGCCGGAGCACCTGACGCTGCATGGCGGGCTCGCGCGTTGCGGACACTGCCAGCAGGTGTTCGACGCCGCGCACTCGCTGGTCGACCCCGATCCCGAGCTGGCCCCGGCCATCGTCGAAACCACGCCCGCCGCCGCGGGCACGCCGCCGCAACCACCGCGCGTGTTCTCGGCCACCGCGCCGCAAGCCACGCCCGCGCAGGCCGCCGACGGCAATTTCACGCCGGGCGCCTGGGACATGTGGGCGCCCTGGCTCGACGGCGGCATCGATCCCAGGCTACGCCACAACAGCGGCAATACCGACGCCACGCCGCTGGTGCCGATCGCGGCCGTGCCCGCGGGCGAGGTGCCGGCCAGCGAGGCGGGCCTGATGCGCGGCGCGCCGGCGGCCGGCCCCGCCGCGGCCGCGATCGACGATCCCGCCGGCCATGCCGAGGCGAACGCCGCCGCGCGCGCGACGCTCGCTCCCGCGCACACGGCCAGCGCCGCCGATATCGCCGCGCTGGTCGCCGCCCTGCCGCGCGACGCGGCCGAGCCCTCGCTGGGCGCGGCGCCCTCGCCCGTCGATACCGACCTGACCGAACCGCAAGCCGATGATGTCCGGGTCCACCTCGCGCCGCGCCGCGCCACGCCGCACGAGGCCGAACCCTTCGCCGCCGAACCGGAGGCGGACGGCCGCGTCCATTTCGCCATGACGCGCGAATCGCCCGCTGCCGCGCGCGGCAGCTTCGGCCGGCAGGTGCTGGGCGGTTTCCTCGCCGGCCTGCTGCTGGTCCTGTTCCTGGGCCAGTTGGCCTGGTGGCTGCGCGAGCCCTTGCTGGCGCGCTGGCCGGCCGCGCAACCGCTGTTCGCGCAGGCCTGCGCCACGCTCGGCTGCACCCTCGAGCCGCCGCGCGCGATCGACGGGCTGCGCCTGGGCGCCTCCGACCTGCGCCAGCTCGACGGGCCACGCGTGCTGGAACTGAAGGTACCGCTGTCGAATCACGCGAGCATCGCGCTGGCCTGGCCGTCGATCGAACTGACCCTGCTCGATGCCTCGAACCAGGTCGCCGCGCGCCGCGTGCTGCCGCCCGCCGACTACGTGCGCCCCGGCACGCCGCTCGGCGCGGGCCTGGCGGCCGGCGCCACCGAGACGCTGTTCGTGCGCATCGACACAGCGCCGGGCGCGGCCGACGGCGCGCCCGGCATCGCCGCCTCGAATTTCCGCGTACAGATTTTCTACCCGTAAGCGCACGGCGCGCCGCGAGAGGCGCGCCGGCCTCAACCTCGGCGTCCTCGCGACGCCCCCTCTTCGGAGTACGAATATGAGCAAAGTCACCCTGGGCGGCAACCCGATCGAGCTGGCCGGCAGCTTTCCGGCCGTCGGCTCGCAAGCCCCCGACTTCAAGCTGGTCGGCCAGGATCTCGGCGAGCTGACGCTGGCGAGCTTCGCCGGCAAGCGCAAGGTGCTGAACATCGTGCCGAGCCTGGACACGCCGACCTGCGCGACCTCGACGCGCAAGTTCAACGAAGCCGCCAGCAAGCTCGCCGACACGGCGGTGGTGGTGGTTTCGGGCGACCTGCCGTTCGCGGCCAAGCGCTTCTGCACCACCGAGGGCCTGGCCAACGTGTCGACCGCCTCGACCTTCCGCGGCGGCCGCGACTTCGCCAACGCCTATGGCGTCGACGTCACCAGCGGCCCGCTGAACGGCCTGACCGCGCGCGCGGTGGTGGTCATCGACGCGAACGACAAGGTCGTCTACACGGAACTCGTCGAAGAGATCAAGAACGAGCCGAACTACGAGGCCGCGCTTGCCGCGCTGAAGTAAGTTCTGCCACCGGATCCGGCCGTACGCGCGCCCTGCCTCGGCACGGCGCGCGTCACTCTCATCTGCAGCAGTCCCAACCACTGAACAGGAACGACCTTGGCTACGCTGATTTGCGGTTCGATCGCCTACGACAACATCATGACCTTCGAAGGGCGGTTCCGGGAGCACATCCTGCCCGATCAGGTTCACCTCATCAACCTGAGCTTCCTGGTGCCGACCATGCGCCGCGAGTTCGGCGGCTGCGCCGGCAACATCGGCTACGCCCTGCACGCGCTGGGCGGCGAGGCCCGCGTGATGGGCACGGTCGGCGCGATCGACGCGCAGCTCTATCTCGACCGCTTCGACTCGCTCGGCCTGTCGCGCCAGTTCGTACGCGTGGTGCCCGACACGCATTCGGCCCAGGCGATGATCACCACCGACCTGGACAACAACCAGATCGCCGCCTTCCACCCGGGCGCGATGATGCAGTCGCACCTGAACCACGCCGGCGAGGCGCAGGGCATCAAGCTCGCGATCGTCGGCCCGGACGGCTTCCAGGGCATGGTCCAGCACGTCGAGGAACTCGCCAAGGCCGGCGTGCCCTTCGTGTTCGATCCGGGCCAGGGCTTGCCGCTGTTCGACCGCGACACGCTGCGGCGCAGCATTGAACTTGCGACCTATCTGGCTGTCAACGATTACGAAGCCAAACTGGTGAGCGACAAGACGGGCTGGTCCGAAGACGAGATCGCGAGCCGGGTCCAGGCCCTGATCATCACGCGCGGCGAACATGGCGCCACGATTCGTCACCGCGACGGCACCGAGCAGATCCCGGTCGTGCAAGCCGAGAAGATCGTCGATCCGACCGGTTGCGGCGATGCCTTCCGCGGCGGCCTGCTGTACGGGATCGAGAAGGGACTGGACTGGGCGACCACCGGCCGCCTCGCGAGCCTGATGGGATCGATCAAGATCGCTCACTCGGGCCCGCAGACGTACACGCTGGGCCGCGCGGAAATCCTGTCCCGCTTCAAGACCGCGTTCGGCTACAGTATCGAATGAGATTTGTTGGAGAAAACCACACATGCTGACCAGGAAAACCCTCACGCTCGCCGCGATGATCACCGCCTCGGTATCGCTCGCAGGCTGTTTCACGCCGCCGGGTTCCGCCGATGTCTATAGCGCCAGCCAGGCGCAGCGCGAACAGACGGTGCGCCTCGGCACCATCGAGAGTGTGCGCGCGGTGCGCATCGAGAGCGATACCGGCGCCGGCTCGACACTCGGCACGCTCGGTGGCGGCGCGCTCGGTGCCGTGGCCGGCAGCGCGATCGGCGGCGGCAAGGGCTCGATCCTGACCGCGATCGCCGGCGGCCTCGCCGGCGCGGTCGCAGGCAACGCGATCGGCCAGGGCATGAGTTCGGCCAACGGTGTGGAAATCACCGTGCGCCTCGATAACGGCGATCTGCGCTCGATCACGCAGGCCGCCACGCCGGAAGTGTTCCGTGCAGGCGATCGCGTCCGACTGCTGTCGAGCGGCGGCGTGACTCGCGTCACGCACTGAGCGAGGAGACCTCAGCGCGCGGCGACAGCCGCGATATCCAGCGCATACGCGATTCGTTTCGCGTATGCGTTTTTTTATGCGCGCGCGAAACCGGCGCCGTACTGAATGGCGAAGGCCTCCCCGGGAAACACGCATAAAAAAATCCCGCCACCGGAAACCGGTAACGGGATTCGAGCGGGCCGAGGCATCGACCCGATACTGCATGACTACGGCTTGTGTCGTATCGACGCGAAGGTCGATTACGGACGGCTGCCGGTCGGGAACGGCCAGGCCGCTGCCGGGTTCAGCGCGGTCTTCGCGCCCGAAGCCGGAGCCACCGATGCCGTTGCGGTCGTCGTCGCCGGAGCAGCGGCGGCCTTCTTCGCAGCAGCCTTCTTGGCAGGGGCAGCCTTCTTGGCGGGCGCGGCCTTCTTCGCCGGCGCAGCCTTCTTGGCAGCAGCCTTCTTCGCCGGCGCGGCCTTCTTCGCGGCAACCTTCTTCACCGCTGCCTTCTTCGCCGGTGCTGCCTTCTTGGCGGCAACCTTCTTGACCGCAACCTTCTTCGCTGCGGCCTTCTTGGCTGCCGGCGCCTTCTTGGCGGCGACCTTCTTCACCGCTGCCTTCTTGGCCGGTGCTGCCTTCTTCGCGGCAACCTTCTTCACCGCGACCTTCTTCGCTGCAACCTTCTTCGCAGCAGCCTTCTTGGCCGGTGCTGCCTTCTTCGCAGCAACCTTCTTCACTGCGACCTTCTTCGCCGCGACCTTCTTCACGGCTGCCTTCTTCGCCGGTGCAGCCTTCTTCGCGACCGGTGCGGCCTTCTTCGCTGCTGCCTTCTTGGCAGCCGGTTTCTTCTTGGCAGTTGCCATCATTTTCTCCTTCAGGTTCAGATGAGAGTCAGTTCAAACTACACCCTTCGTCAAAACCCGTTTCTCGCGGACGTGTGTTCAGAACGCGCGCTACGAAGCGGGCTATTCATCGGCGTACGCTTCGCAATCGCGCTTACGCTAATGAATACGGTAAGGCGCGCCGTGCCCTGCGGCACCGCGCGCCAGATCAAGTCGGCAGCCGGCGCGCCTCGCGCCGTCGCCCCGAATCGCTTGATAAAGGCGGGAGGCCCCTGGCCTGCCGCCTTTTCCGGAGGGAAGTTTGCCCATCCCACTGAAGGGTTCGCAAAGTGCCTGTCATGTCTGTGCGCCGCACCGGCGCAGGCCATCCTTTGCATCAGGCGTTCTTGCTCCTAAACCTTGGGCCGGGCTCGCGCCCGGCGGATACATCCTTGCTCGCGATGTCGCGCCCGGTCATTCCCAGGACAGCGCGCCGCCCGTCTGATACTCGATCACGCGCGTCTCGAAGAAGTTCCGCTCCTTCTTCAAATCGATCATCTCGCTCATCCACGGGAACGGGTTTTCCTCGTTCGGGAACAGCGCGTCGAGACCGATCTGCTGACAGCGGCGATTCGCGATGAAGCGCAGGTAGCTCTTGAACATCGAGGCATTCAGGCCGAGCACGCCACGCGGCATGGTGTCTTCGGCGTAACGGTATTCAAGCTCGACCGCGTGCTTGAACAGTTCGCGGATCTCGGCACGGAATTCCGGCGTCCACAGATGCGGGTTCTCGAGCTTGATCTGGTTGATCAGGTCGATGCCGAAATTGCAGTGCATCGACTCGTCGCGCAGGATGTACTGATACTGTTCCGCCGCGCCCGTCATCTTGTTCTGGCGGCCGAGCGCGAGAATCTGCGTGAAGCCGACGTAGAAGAACAGGCCTTCCATGATGCAGGCGAACACGATCAGCGACTTCAGCAACTTCTGGTCCGCTTCCGGCGTACCCGTCACGAACGCCGGATCGGTCAGCGTGTGGATGAACGGGATCAGGAATTCGTCCTTGTCGCGGATCGAGGTGATCTCGTGGTACGCGTTGAACATCTCGCCTTCGTCCAGGCCGAGCGATTCGACGATGTACTGATAGGCATGGGTGTGGATCGCTTCCTCGAAGGCCTGGCGCAGCAGGAACTGCCGGCACTCGGGCGCCGTGATGTGGCGGTAGGTGCCCAGCACGATGTTGTTGGCGGCCAGCGAGTCGGCGGTCACGAAGAAACCGAGGTTGCGCTTGACGATCCGGCGTTCGTCCTCGGTGAGGCCGTTCGGATCCTTCCACAGCGCGATGTCGCGGGACATGTTGATTTCCTGCGGCATCCAGTGGTTCGCGCAGCCCGCCAGATACTTCTCCCACGCCCACTTGTATTTGAACGGCACCAACTGATTGACGTCGGTCTTGCCGTTGATGATGCGCTTGTCGGCGATATTGACTCGCTCCTGCGAGCCGGCCGCACTCGCTTGCGCCGGTGCATACGGAGCGACCGCGAGGTCGCCCTGGAAAATGTCGCGCACCGAAGGAGCCTGATGAGCGGCAGACGCTGCGGCCTGCACACCGACGGCCATTCCGGCGGGGGAGCGCATCGTGTTTTGCTGCGCTCCGCTCGCGGGAGTTACGGCCGCCTTCTCGTCATCCCAGTTGAGCATAAATTCTCACCATCAATTTAGAACGGTTTGTACCATCTTTTCCTGAGCGATAAAAGGGTTCGCTCACGAAAAATCCTGTTTTCGATTCGCGTTGCGACCTCGATACAACACTTTGCGAGGCGCGCGATCGATCGCGATGTGTGTATCGCGAGTGATGCCGTGTGTCCGGAAGATCGCGCGATGCGCGTCGACGTTGCGATCGAGCCGGCTCGATCTTCCTGTCGGGGGCGTTCGCGAACCCGTCGCCGGGTTCGCAAGATACGGATTCCTTATCCGTTTGTAGTCGAGGTCGGCGCGCAGTTCAACCATCGATGTCATCGCGCGCCGCCTTCGCTTCACTGCGTGATGCCGCGTGTTACTGGCAGGCCTCGCATTCCTCGAAGCCCGGGTCGCCCGGACGCATCGTGCAGACCGGGCCGTCGGCCTCGATCGGTGCGGCGCTGAGCGCGCCCGTCGGCGCCGCGCCGCCCGCTGCGCCGAAGCTGCCGGCGCCTTGCGCGCCGCCCGCCGAGCCGCCGCCCATGCCGCCGGAGCTCGGCACCGCGTTCAGCGCGCCGTGCGCCACCGTCGACTTCTCGACGTGGGTGGCCGCCATCGTGCGCAGGTAGTAGGTGGTCTTCAGGCCGCGCACCCAGGCGAGCTTGTAGATCTCGTCGAGCTTCTTGCCCGAGGCGCCCGCCATGAAGATGTTGAGCGACTGCGCCTGGTCGATCCACTTCTGGCGACGCGAAGCCGCCTCGACCAGCCACTTCGGGTCGACCTCGAAGGCGGTCGCGTAGATCGCGCGCAGGTCGGCCGGGATCCGGTCGATGCGCGAGAGCATGCCGTCGAAGTACTTCAGGTCGGCGACCATCACCTCGTCCCACAGGCCGCGCTCCTTCAGGTCGCGCACCAGGTACTCGTTGACCACCGTGAACTCGCCCGACAGGTTCGACTTCACGAACAGGTTCTGGAAGGTCGGCTCGATGCAGGGCGAGACGCCGATGATGTTCGAGATGGTGGCCGTCGGCGCGATCGCGATGCAGTTCGAGTTGCGCATGCCGTGGACCGAAATCCGGCCGCGCAGCGAGGTCCAGTCGAGCGATTCGCTCATGTCGACCTCGACGTAGCCGCCGCGCGCCTCTTCCAGCAGCTTCAGGGTGTCCTGCGGGAGGATGCCGCGATCCCACAGCGAGCCGTTGTAGCTCGAGTAGCGGCCGCGCTCCTCGGCCAGCTCGGTCGACGCCCAGTAGGCGTAGTAGCAGACCGCTTCCATCGAGCGATCGGCGAACTCGACCGCCGCGTCCGACGAAAACGGCGTGCGCAGCAGGTGCAGGCAGTCCTGGAAGCCCATGATGCCCAGGCCGACCGGACGGTGCTTGAGGTTCGAGTTACGTGCCTTGGCGACCGCGTAGTAGTTGATGTCGATGACGTTGTCGAGCATGCGCATCGCCACGCTCACGGTGCGCTTGAGCTTGTCGTGGTCGAGCGCGTAGCTGCCGTCCGCCTGCTTGGCGAGGTGAGCGACCAAGTTGACCGAACCCAGGTTGCAGACCGCGATTTCCGAGTCGCTGGTGTTGAGCGTGATTTCCGTGCAGAGGTTCGACGAGTGGACCACGCCGACGTGCTGCTGCGGGGAACGGATATTGCAGGGATCCTTGAACGTGATCCACGGATGACCGGTCTCGAACAGCATGCCGAGCATCTTGCGCCAGAGTTGCGCCGCCGGGATCTTCTTGAACAGCTTCAGCTCGCCGCGCGCCACCTTCTCCTCGTAGCCGAGGTAGGCCGCCTCGAACTCGGCGCCGAACTTGTCGTGCAGGTCCGGGCAGGTCGAGGGCGAGAACAGCGTCCAGTCGCCGCCTTCCATGACACGCTTCATGAACAGGTCGGGAATCCAGTTCGCCGTGTTCATGTCGTGGGTGCGGCGGCGGTCGTCGCCGGTGTTCTTGCGCAGCTCGAGGAATTCCTCGATGTCGAGGTGCCAGGATTCCAGGTACGCGCAGACCGCGCCCTTGCGCTTGCCGCCCTGGTTCACGGCCACCGCCGTGTCGTTGACCACCTTCAGGAACGGCACCACGCCCTGCGACTTGCCGTTCGTGCCCTTGATGTGCGAGCCCAGCGCGCGCACGCGCGTCCAGTCGTTGCCCAGGCCGCCCGCGAACTTCGAGAGCAGCGCGTTTTCCTTCAGCGCTTCATAAATGCCGTCGAGGTCGTCGGCGACCGTGGTCAGGTAGCACGACGAGAGCTGCGAGCGGCGCGTGCCCGAGTTGAACAGGGTCGGCGTCGAGCTCATGAAGTCGAAGCTCGACAGCACATTGTAAAACTCGATCGCGCGCGCTTCGCGGTCGATCTCGTTGAGCGCCAGGCCCATCGCCACGCGCATGTAGAACGCCTGGGGCATCTCGATGCGGGTGCCTTCGACGTGCAGGAAGTAGCGGTCGTACAGCGTCTGCAGGCCGAGGTAGCCGAACTGCAGGTCGCGGCTCGCGTCGAGCGCCTCGCCCAGGCGCACCAGATCGAACTGCAGCAGCTTGTCGTCGAGCAGCTCGGCTTCGACGCCGCGCTTGAGGAACTGCGGGAAGTATTCCGCGTAGCGTGCCTGCATCTCGCCCTGCGCGACTTCCTCGCCGAGGATCTCGCGGCGGATCGTGTGCAGCAGGATGCGTGCCGTCACCTGGCTGTACGCCGGGTCCTTCTCGATCATGGTGCGCGCGGCCAGGATGGCCGAATCGTAGACCTGGCTCAGCGGCACACCGTCGTACAGGTTCTTCACCGTCTCGGCGACGATCGGATCGGGATGGACGGCGCTGCCCAGGCCCTCGCAGGCGGCGGCGACCAGGCCGTGCAGCGCCTTCATGTCGAGCGGGCGGCTCACGCCCTTGTCGGTCACGGTCAGGCCCGAGCTGCCGGCCGGCGTCTCGACCGGCGCGTCGCTATGGGCGCGCTCGAGGTGACGCTTCTCGCGGTACAGCACGTAGGCGCGCGCGACGTTGTGCTCGCCGCCGCGCATCAGGGCGAGCTCGACCTGATCCTGGATGTCCTCGATATGGAAGGTGCCGCCGTTCGGGCGGCTGCGCAGCAGCGCGCGCACGACGCTCTGCGTCAGTTGCTCGACGAGCTCGCGCACCCGAGCCGACGCGGCGCCCTGGCCGCCGTTGACCGCGAGGAAGGCCTTGGTGACGGCGATCGCGATCTTCGAGGGCTCGAACGCCACCACGCTGCCGTTGCGGCGGATCACCTTGTAGTCGGCGAACGTCGCCTGCGGCGCGAGCGCGGGCGCGCTCTGCGAAGCCGTGCCAAGAGGGCGGCTCTGGGCGCTCTCGAATTGGGACGTCCCGGTGTCGGTCGTTTGCATGTGCAAAGCTCCTGGTGCTGGATGGTGCGGAGGGATCCGCGGATTTGAACGATTAACGCGCAGTGCGGGGCGCGGGCAGCAGAACGCAAAAGCGGCATGGGCCGCGCGATACCGAGAAGTCGACGTCTGTTTTCGTCATGCGTATCGCGCCCCCTTGCCGCCTGTGTCTGCGCTGTCGCGGCGTGCCGTGCCTGGACGGACGCCGCGCTGAGAATTCCTCCGGCATTCGCTGCCGGCTGGAGCGGATCGCCCTGGTGGTGCCCGCTCTCTTAACACTATATCTAGTGAGAAACCCTTCAACTGGCACCAAGTATAGTGGACGATCGAACGATCTCAAAATGGAAAATTCGACAGAAATTGCGCCCTTCCCGCTTGACATCGAGCGAGTGCAGACGGGGATTGGGATCGGCCCCGATCGCGCTGCGGCGCGTCAGTGCGACGCGCGCGGGAAGACCCCGCGCTTAACGAAGGTAAGGAAACGATGCGCTCGAAAGTCCGGCATCGCTCGCGTAGCGTTGCCAATCGAAGCAAGGGCCGGGATCGGTCTTGCGGCCCGGCGCGATGTCGGCGTGGCCGGCAATCGCCTCGATCGGATAGCGCGCCGCCAGCGCGCGCGTGAGCGTGGCCAGCGTCGCGTACTGGGTCGCCTCGAAGGGGCGCTCGTCGGTGCCCTCGAGCTCGACGCCGATCGAGAAATCGTTGCAGCGCTCGCGGCCGAGGAAGTTCGACGGGCCGGCATGCCAGGCACGCGCGTCGCAGGACACGAACTGCACCAGCTCGCCGTCGCGGCGGATCAGGAAGTGGGCCGAGACATGCAGGCCGCGCAGGTTCGCGTCGAACCACGGATGCGCGTCGCAGTCGAGCCGGTTCTGGAACAGCGCCTCGATCGCGTCGCCGCCGAATTCGCCGGGCGGCAGGCTGATATTGTGCACCACCAGCAGGGTGGGCGGCACGCCGTGCGCGGGCCGCGCCTCGTGGTTCGGCGAGGGTGCGTGGCGCGCGCCGCTCACCCAGCCGTCGGCGCCGACCCGCAGCGTGTCGCTCACGACGCGTCGCGGCCGGCCGAGCTGGTCTGGCGCGCCGCGTGCTCGGGACAGCAGAAGTACTCGCCGGCCGCCGCGATCGCCTCGCCCTTGGGCGTGTGGACGCCGCACACGGCGCAGCGCACCATCGGCTCGGGCAGCGAGGCGGGCCGCCCGGCCGCAGGCTGCGCGCCGCCACCGAAGCCTGGCCCGCCGGCACCGCGTGCCGAGGAGCCGGCGGCGGCGCCGTCGCGCCCGGTGCGCTCCTGCGCCTGGCGCAGCTTGCGCGCGAGCCAGGAACCGGCGAAGAACAGGAGGATCAGCAGAAGAAGGTTACGCATCGGAATCAGGCCATCAGACCACGGAACGGTGCAGCAGCACCTCAAGCACGAAGCGGCTGCCGACATAGGCGAGCAACAGCGCGCCGAACGAGGCGAGCACCCAGCGCGCGGCACCGCGTCCGCGCCAGCCGGACAGCCGGCGCGCGACGAGGATACCGCCGAACATGAACCACGAGAGGATCGCGAACACCGTCTTGTGGTCGAAGCGCAGCGCGCGCGCGTCGACCTGCTCGCTGAACAGGATGCCCGAGGCGAGCGTCAGCGTGAGCAGGACGAAGCCGGCGCCGATCAGGCGGAACAGCAGCTTCTCGAGCGTGAGCAGCGGCGGCAGCGTCTCCAGCCAGCCGGCCAGGAAACCCGCCGACTCGATCCGGCTGCCCTGGCGCAGCGCGTGCAGGCGACGCTCCACCATCAGCATCAGCACCGCGTGCAGGGCCGCGATCGCGAACAATCCATAGGCGATGTTGGCGATCAGGAAGTGCATCTTGAACAATGGCGCGGCCGCATAGGGCAGCACGCGCACGCCGCCGAAGCCGAGCGGCAGCAGCGAGGCCACGCAGGCCAGCGGCAGCACCAAGAGGCGCAGGCTGTCGAGCGGGAAGAAGAAGCTCTCGATCCAGTAGATGCCGGCACCGAGCCAGAACATCGCCGAGAGCGCGAACGCGAAGCCGAACAGCATCGCGTCGTGCGGGAAGATGGTGGCGTGCAGCAGCACGCCGTGCGAGACCAGGGCCGCGAACAGCAGCGCGCGGCCGGTTCCGCTCACCCCGGACGCAGCGGACGGACGCGTCTCGCGCGGCACGGCCGGCACGCTCGCGACCAGCGGCTGCGCCAGGCCGGAACGGTGCGCCCGCCATCCCGCGACGGACAGGCCGCCGTACAGGAGCGCGGTGAGGGCATACAGTACAATATCCATGTTCGAAGTTTACACTAGGCCCCTCGCCTGCGACGGCTGTCAATATAGCCGACGCGCGCCTTCGGGCCCCACTGTCCATCGCTCCCCATGCTCGACAATCTCACCCAACGGATGGCGCACGTCGTCAAGACGCTGCGCGGCGAAGCCCGTCTCACCGAGGCGAACACGCAGGAAATGCTGCGCGAGGTCCGGCTCGCGCTGCTCGAGGCCGACGTCGCGCTGCCCGTGGTCCGCGAATTCATCGCCAAGGTCAAGGAGAAGGCGCTCGGCGAGGAGGTGCTCAGCAGCCTGTCGCCGGGCCAGGCGCTGGTCGCCGTGGTGCAGAAGGAACTGACCGCCGTGATCGGCGGCGACTACGAGGGCAAGGCCGCCGAGCTGAACCTGGCCGTCACGCCGCCGGCCGTCATCCTGATGGCGGGCCTGCAGGGCGCGGGCAAGACCACCACGGTCGGCAAGCTCGCCAAGCTGCTGCGCGACAAGCAGAAGAAGAAGGTGCTGACGGTGTCCTGCGACGTCTACCGTCCCGCCGCGATCGCCCAGCTCAAAACGGTGAGCGAACAGGTCGGCGCCGACTTCTTCGCCTCCACCCCGGACCAGAAGCCGGTCGAGATCGCGCGCGCCGCGCTCGACTGGGCCAAGCGCCACTACCACGACGTACTGATAGTCGACACGGCCGGCCGCCTCGGTATCGACGAGGCGATGATGAAGGAGATCGCCGAGCTGCACGCGGCGATCAACCCGGCCGAAACGCTGTTCGTGGTCGACGCGATGCTGGGTCAGGATGCCGTCAACACCGCCAAGGCCTTCAACGACGCCCTGCCGCTCACCGGCGTGGTGCTCACCAAGCTCGACGGCGATTCGCGCGGCGGCGCGGCGCTGTCGGTGCGCCACATCACCGGCAAGCCGATCAAGTTCGTCGGCGTGGCCGAGAAGCTCGACGGTCTCGAGGTGTTCCACCCGGACCGGATGGCGAACCGGATCCTCGGCATGGGCGACATCCTCGCCCTGGTCGAGGAGGCGCAGCGCGGCGTCGACATGAAGGCCGCGCAGAAGCTCGCCGACAAGGTCAAGAAGGGCGGCGATTTCGACCTCAACGATTTCCGCGCGCAGATCTCGCAGATGAAGAACATGGGCGGGCTGTCCTCGCTGATGGACAAGCTGCCGGCGCAGTTCCAGCAGGCCGCGGCCGGCGCCAACATGGGCCAGGCCGAGAAGCAGATCCGCCGCATGGAGGGCATCATCAACTCGATGACGCCGGCCGAGCGCGCCAAGCCCGAGCTGATCAAGGCCACCCGCAAGCGCCGCATCGCCGCCGGCGCCGGCGTGCCGGTGCAGGAGGTCAACCGGATGCTGAACCAGTACGACCAGATGCGCACCATGATGAAGAAGCTCAAGGGCGGCAACATGCAGAAGATGATGCGCGGCCTGAAGGGCATGATGCCGGGCCTGCGCTGATACTTTCCCGCCCCCACGCGGCGCGATGCGCGGTATATCCTATTAGCGCATCGCCCGCCGGCCCGAGCGCGGGCCGCCCCGGACGGCCCGCATGCGACCCCGCCGGGCCGTTTCCGATTTTTCCGATCGCACCTCAGAACACATGAACCGCGAAGAAGCTCTCCAGATATTCCAACACTCCGAACAGATCGTCTCCGCCGACGAGGTCAACGCGTCGATCGACCGGATGGCTTCGGCGATCCGCGCCGAGATCGGCGACGCGTTCCCGCTCGTGCTGTCGGTGATGGGCGGCGCGGCCGTGTTCACGGGCATGCTGCTGCCCCATCTCGACTTCCCGCTCGAGTTCGACTACATCCACCTGACGCGCTACCGCAACACCACCCAGGGCAGCCCCGAGATGCACTGGCGCGTAGCGCCGCGCGAATCGGTGAAGGACCGCATCGTGATCGTGCTCGACGACATCCTCGACGAGGGCGAGACCATGGCAGCGATCCGCGACCGGATCCTCGACATGGGCGCCAAGCGCTTCCTGTCGGCGGTGCTCTGCGAGAAGACGCTGGCCAAGGCCAAGCCGCTGCATCCCGATTTCTGCGGTTTCTCGGTGCCGGATCGCTACGTGTTCGGCTGCGGGATGGACGCCAAGGGCTACTGGCGCAACCTGCCGACGATCCGCGCGCTGACCGCCCAGTTCTGAGCGGCGCGCAGGCGCCTCGCGCCGCAAAACGAAACGGCTCGCGTTTTCACGCGAGCCGTTTTTCATTCCAGGCGCAACCGCGACGCGCCTCGGGCGCGATCTACAACTGGTGCACGAAGGCGCGGATGCCGGCCAGGATCATCTCCACCGAAATCGCCACCAGCACCAGCCCCATCAGCCGCTCGAAGGCCATCACGGTGCGCTCGCCCAGCCAGCGCTGGATGCGCTCGGCCAGCACCAGCACGATCGCGCAGACCAGCATCGTCACCGTCAGCGCGCCGACCCACTCCATGGTCTTGCCGGGCGCCTGCGAGGTCAGCAGCATCACGGTGGCCAGCGCCGAGGGGCCGGCCAGGGCGGGAATCGCGAGCGGCACGATGAAGGGCTCGGCGCCGCGCGGATCATTGCCGAAGGCGCCGTCCGGATGCGGGAAGATCATCCGCAGCGCGATCAGGAACAGCACGATCCCGCCGCCGATGCGCAGGGACAGGTCGGTCAGGCTCATCATCCGCAGGAAGCGGTCGCCGACCACCATGAACAGCAGCAGGATGGTGAAGGCGATCGCGATCTCGCGCAGGATCACGCGCACGCGGCGCGGCCCCGGCACATGACGCAGCGCGGCGATGAACAGCGGGATATTGCCGAGCGGATCCGTGATCAGGATCAGCAGCACCGTCGCGGACACGAAGTTGTATTCCATGTTTGACTCCGGCTGCGCGCCGCGACGGCGCGGGCGCCGCTTCAGCGCGCGAGCGCCTCGCGGACCTTCTCGATGACGGTCAGGGCGGCGCCTTCGGCCGGCAACAGGCTGGCTTCGGTATCGCGGCGGCCCTGGTACTCGATCTTGCCGTCCTTCAGGCCGCGCTCGCCGATCACCAGGCGATGCGGCACGCCGATCAGCTCCCAGTCGGCGAACATCACGCCCGGGCGCTCGCCGCGATCGTCGAGGATCACGTCGATGCCGGCCGCGAGCAGGTCCGCGTGGAGCTGGTCGGCGGCATTGCGCACCGCCTCGCTGCGGTCATAGCCCATCGGGCAGAGCACCACCTCGAACGGCGCGATCGATTCGGGCCAGATGATGCCCTTGTCGTCGAAGTTCTGTTCGATCGCGGCGCCGAGGATCCGCGTGATGCCGATCCCGTAGCAGCCCATCTCCATCGGCTGGGGCTTGCCGCCCTCGTCGAGGAAGGTCGAGCCCATCGCCTTCGAATACTTGGTGCCGAGCTGGAACACGTGGCCGACCTCGATGCCGCGGCAGATGTCGAGCACGCCCTTGCCGTCCGGCGAGGGATCGCCCTTCTGCACGTTGCGCAGGTCGGCGACTTCCGGTTCCGGCAGGTCGCGGCCCCAGTTCACGCCGGCGATGTGGTAATCGACCTCGTTGGCACCGACCACGAAATCGCTCATGTTGGCGACCGTGCGATCGGCGATCACCTTGACCGGCTTCCGGGTACCGATCGGGCCCAGGTAACCCGGCGGCGTGCCGAACCATTCGACGATCTCGGCTTCGGTCGCCATCCGGTAGCCGGCCAGGCCCGGCAGCCTGGAGGCCTTGATCTCGTTGAGATCGTGGTCGCCGCGCAGCATCAGCAGCCAAATGGTGGGCTCGGCGCCCTCGTTCTCGGTGGCGACGACGATCGACTTGATGGTGCGTGCCAGGGGGATGTCGAGCAGCTCGGCGACCGCCTCGCACTTGGCCTTGCCGGGCGTGGCGACCTTGGCCATCGCCTCGGCCGGCGCCGCGCGGCTGGCGATCAGCGGCAACGCCTCGGCGGCCTCGACGTTGGCGGCGAACTCCGAGCTCGGGCAGTAGGCGATCGCGTCCTCGCCGGTGTCGGCGATCACGTGGAACTCATGCGAGCCGCTGCCGCCGATCGAGCCGTTGTCGGCCGCCACCGCGCGGAACTCCAGGCCGATGCGCGTGAACACGCGCACATAGGCGTCGTACATCTTGCGATACGACTCCTTGAGGCCGGCCTGGTCCTTGTCGAAGGAATAGGCGTCCTTCATGATGAATTCGCGCCCGCGCATCACGCCGAAGCGCGGACGGATCTCGTCGCGGAACTTGGTCTGGATCTGGTAGAAGTTCACCGGCATCTGCCGGTAGCTCTTGATCTGGTTGCGCGCGATGTCGGTGACCACTTCCTCGTGCGTCGGCCCGATCACGAAGTCGTTGTCCTTGCGGTCCTTGATACGCAGCAGCTCGGGGCCGTATTGCTCCCAGCGCCCCGATTCCTGCCAGAGCTCGGCCGGCTGCACCGCCGGCATCAGCAGTTCGATCGCGCCCGCCCGGTTCATCTCCTCGCGCACGATCGCCTCGACCTTGCGGATCGAGCGCAGGCCGATCGGCAGATAGTTGTAGATGCCGCCGGCGACGCGGCGAATCATGCCGGCGCGCACCATCAGCTTGTGGCTGACGATCTCGGCGTCGGCGGGAGCTTCCTTCAGGGTGCCGATAAAGAAACGGGAGGCTTTCATGCGGACAGTTCCAGAAACGACGGCCCAATCCGGGCCGCCAGAAAAAGACGAAATGGGGTGGATGATCATGCGCGACGAGCGACCAGCAGGCGCTTGCGGCACAGACGACTTAGCAGACTAATCAGGGACAGTGTAGCTGACGCAGCTCGCCGAGATTCGGTCCGTTGCGGTGCGCGGCGCCCGTTATCTGTTTATAATCAAAGCAATTTTAAAGGATTCGAAGGTGGTTGTATGCTGGATCGTGAAGGCTTTCGCCCGAACGTCGGCATCATCCTGCTGAACGCGCACAATGAGGTGTTTTGGGGCAAACGGCTTCGTGAGCATTCCTGGCAATTTCCGCAAGGGGGCATCAAGTATGGTGAGACCCCGATGCAGGCGATGTTCCGGGAACTGCATGAGGAAACCGGCCTGCTCCCCGAGCACGTCAAGATCATCGGTCGCACGCGCGACTGGTTGCGTTACGAGGTGCCTGACAAGTTCATCAAGCGCGAAGTCCGCGGGCATTATCGCGGACAGAAGCAGATCTGGTTTCTGCTGCGGATGGTCGGACGCGACTGCGACATTTGTCTGCGTGCCACCGACCACCCGGAGTTCGACGCCTGGCGCTGGAACGAGTACTGGGTGCCGCTCGACGCGGTGATCGAGTTCAAGCGGGATGTGTATCAGTTGGCGTTGACGGAACTGTCGCGCTTCCTGCGCCGGCCGGCGCAGCGGCCCGACAGCAACAAGGTGCGCGCCCTGCGGGCGACGCGCTATCCTCGCGTGATCGGCTCCCAGCCGTTCGACGCTTCGCAGGTCTGTTCCGAAGTCGAGCCGGGCGCCAGCGCGCTCGACGAGACGCCGGGCGGTTTCCTGCTGCGCGACTGATCCCGGCCGACCGGGGTAGGAATCGAGGCATGTCCGGGCGCGGCAGCGTTTGCCGCGCCCTTTTTTCGAGGTGTGCAATTTGAAATCGTTCGCTTTCGCCGCGGCGTCGCTCGCCGCGGTTGCCGTGCTGGCCGGCTGCGCCCATTCCAAGACATCGAGCGAGCCGTCCAACAAGGACGACAGCGCGTTCGTCTACCTGCTCGACCGCCAGCCCAGCTGGAAGGAAAACACGGTCGATACGCTCCCGCCCCTGCCGCAGCCGTCCAACCTGCTGCCCTTCGAGGTCTCCCAGAACACGCCGCTGAAGTTCTTCGTCGATGCCAGCTCGCTGAGCGTGGGCACCGATGGCATCGTCCGCTACACCTCGGTGATCACCAGCCCGGCCGGCGCGCGCAACGTGATCTACGAAGGAATCCGCTGCGACACCTACGAATGGCGCCAGTACGCGGCGCTCAACGCCGACCACAACGGCTGGGACCGCACCGTCGAGACCGACTGGCAGCGCATCGAGAACGGCAATCTGAATGCCTATCGCGCCGCGCTCTACCAGGATTACTTCTGCTCGAACAAGATGCCGGCCGCCAAGACCAGCACCATCATCGACAACCTGCGCGCCCATCGCACCATCCTGAACCAGCAGGTGCGCTGAGATACTGCCGATCGAGCGACTACCGCTTGCTCAATGAAAAAGCCCGCGCGGGATATCCCGCGCGGGCTTTTTTACTGGGGCGCGAGCTGCCTCAGACCAGGACTAGATTGTCGCGATGGATCAGCTCGGGCTCGAGCATGTAGCCGAGCACCGTCTCGATCTCGCCGCTCGGCTTGCGCTGGATCAGCTTGGTTTCGGCGCTGCTGTAGTTCGTCAGGCCGCGCGCGATCTCGCGACCGGCATCGTTGACGCAGGCAATCACCTCGCCGCGCGCGAACACGCCCTGCACCGCGACGATACCGATCGGCAGCAGGCTCTTGCCGCCAGCCGTCAGCTTCTCGACCGCGCCGGCGTCGATCACCACGTGGCCGCGCACCTGCAGGTGGTCGGCCATCCATTGCTTGCGCGCGGCCATGCGCGCGGTGCGCGCGATCAGCTGGGTGCCGATCGCCTCGCCCGCGGCCAGCCGCACCAGCACCTCGGTCTCGCGGCCGCTCGCGATCACCGTGTTGGCGCCGCTGTGCGCGGCACGCTTGGCGGCCAGGATCTTGGTCAGCATGCCGCCCCGGCCCAGGCTCGAGCCGGCGCCACCGGCCATCGCCTCGAGCTCGGACGCGCCCGCATCGGCTTCCTGCACCAGGGTGGCGGCCGGGTCCTTGCGCGGATCGGCGGTGAACAGGCCCGACTGGTCGGTCAGGATCACCAGCGCATCGCCCTCGATCAGGTTCGCGACCAGCGCGCCGAGCGTGTCGTTGTCGCCGAACTTGATTTCGTCGGTGACCACCGTGTCGTTCTCGTTGATGATCGGCACCACGCCCAGGCGCAGCAGCGTCAGCAGGGTCGAGCGCGCGTTGAGGTAGCGTTCGCGGTCGGCCAGATCGGCGTGGGTCAGCAGGATCTGCGCGGTGCGGATGCCGTGCTCGGCGAAGCGGCTCTCGTAGACCTGCGCGAGCCCCATCTGGCCGACCGCGGCCGCAGCCTGCAACTCGTCGATCTCACGTGGCCGCTTGCTCCAGCCGAGCCGCTGCATACCCTCGGCGATCGCGCCCGAGCTGACCAGCACGACCTCCTTGCCGGCCTCGCGCAGGGCCGCGATCTGCGCCGCCCAACGGCCGATCGCCGCATGATCGAGCCCGCGCCCGTCGTTGGTGACGAGGCTGGAACCCACCTTCACAACCAATCGCTTCGAATCGGCGATGATCGAACGCATCGTGCGCTAACTCCTGTCAGTGAAGCGCAATCCAAATCGGGATGCGACGGGCGCGAGCCCGTCGCCCGAGCCGGGCACGGCGGCGGCATGCGCCGCCGGCGGCCTTCAGTCCGCGTCGGACTTCGACGGCGCGGCGCCGCCCGGCGTCTCGCGGAAACGCACGTCGGCGGCCAGGTCCTCGGCCTCGGAGGCGCGATGCGCATCCGAATGCTCGGTGAGATAGTCGTAGACGGCGTAGACGAGGTTATCGCAGCCCTGCCCGGTCAGCGCCGAGATCTCGAATACCGGGCCATCCCAGCCGAAGCGGCGGACGAAATCCGCGACGCGCTCTGCGCGCTCGTCCTCGGGCACCATGTCGAGCTTGTTCAGCACCAGCCAGCGCGGCTTCTCGTAGAGCGATTCGTCGTACTTGCGCAGCTCGCCGACGATGGCCGTCGCCTCGGCGACCGGATCGACGTTCTCGTCGAAGGGCGCGAGGTCGACCAGGTGCAGCAGCACGCCGGTGCGCTGGAGGTGGCGCAGGAACTGGTGGCCGAGGCCCGCGCCTTCGGCGGCGCCCTCGATCAGCCCCGGGATGTCGGCGATCACGAAGCTCTTGCTCGGGCCCACACGCACCACGCCGAGGTTCGGCGCGAGCGTGGTGAACGGGTAGTCGGCGATCTTCGGCTTGGCGTTGGACACCGAGGAAATGAAGGTCGACTTGCCCGCGTTGGGCATGCCGAGCAGGCCGACGTCGGCCAGCACCTTCAGCTCGAGCTTCACCATGCGGCGCTCGCCGGGCTTGCCGTCGGTCTTCTGCCGCGGCGCGCGATTGGTGCTCGACTTGAAGTGCAGGTTGCCGAGGCCGCCCGCGCCGCCTTCGGCCACCAGCACCTTCTGCTCATGCTCGGTCAGGTCGGCGATCAGCTCGCCGGTATCCATGTCGGTGATCACGGTGCCGACCGGCATGCGCAGCGTGATGTCGTCGCCGCCCTTGCCGTAGCAATCCGAGCCGCGCCCGTTCTCGCCGTTGCGCGCCAGGTGTTTCTTCGCGAACCGGTAGTCGATCAGCGTGTTGATGTTGCGATCGGCGACCGCGTAGACGCTGCCGCCGCGGCCGCCGTCGCCGCCGTCCGGCCCGCCGAACGGAACGAACTTCTCGCGGCGCATCGACGCGCTGCCATCACCTCCGTTCCCGGCGATGACTTCGATTCGCGCTTCGTCAATGAACTTCATCCGTTGCTCCGCCCAGAATTTGAACCAATATTGTGCCGCGTGCCGCCGCGCTTGACCAATCCGCCCCGGGGGCCAGGTCGAGCCGGACCGGACCGGACCGGCCAGGCCGCGCGCGCCATCGCGCAAATGAAAAAGGCCCCGCGTGTTCCGCGGGGCCTTTGAGGCTATGAAGCCCGAACCGGCGAAAACTTACGCAGCGGCCGGAACGACGATAACCGTGTGCTTGCGGGCTGCGCCCTTGGTCGCGAACTTCACGTGACCATCGACCAGCGCGAACAGCGTGTGGTCCTTGCCGATGCCGACGTTTTCGCCCGGGTGCATGCGCGTGCCGCGCTGACGGACGATGATGCCACCGGCATTGATTGCCTGGCCGCCGTAAACCTTCACGCCGAGGCGCTTCGATTCGGAGTCGCGGCCGTTGCGGGAAGACCCGCCTGCCTTTTTGTGTGCCATTTGATAGCTCCTTTACCGTCTTGGCGCTTACGCGTTGATCGCGTCGATGCGCAGTTCGGTGTAGTTCTGGCGGTGGCCGCCGTGCTTTTGGTAGTGCTTCCGGCGACGCATCTTGAAGATGGTGACCTTGGCATGACGACCGTGGGAGACAACGGTAGCCTTGACGGAAGCCCCACTGACCAGCGGCGTACCGAACTGAATCGATTCGCCTTCGCCTACCGCGAGAACCTGGTCGAGCGTGATTTCTGCGTCAATGTCTGCCGGTATCTGTTCTACTTTGAGTTTTTCGCCGACGGCAACCTTGTACTGCTTGCCACCGGTTTTTATGACCGCGTACATTGAGAACCTCACTCTGGATCTGTTTTTCCATGCACCGCGCACGGAAAACGCGTGATTATACAGAGAGTTAGCAGTCAGGTCAAAACCTATCGTCGATGCGACTCGCGGGCCCGTTTCCGGCGGTGGATTCGCAGCCCGGGCGTGTCCTCGCTTCGATGCGGCCCTGTAGCCGGCAGCGGCCCCTCGCGGCCCGCCGAGCAAGGCGCCGGGGCTCGTGTCACCCGATGCGGCGCGGTCTCGTCGGGTGTCGCCGACGCGCGCCCCGCGCGCCGCGATCGCACCACACATCGGCGCGCAAAACCGGCCATCCGGCAGGCGCCGGCCCGGCGCGGCGCCGAATCGCCTTATAATCCGGCGCACTACCCAATTCCATGATCATGTCGTCCACTGCCTCCCCTTCCCTGAGCGCTGCCCAACTGCTGGCCCCGATCGTCGACGATATGGAGCAGGTCAACCGCGTGATTCGGCACAGCCTGTCGTCCGACGTGCTGCTGATCAACCAGATCGCGGAATACATCATCGGCGCGGGCGGCAAGCGGCTGCGGCCTGCCCTCCTGCTGCTCGTCGCGGGCGCGCTGGGCGACGGCTCGAGCCATCGCCACACGCTGGCCGCCGTCGTCGAGTTCATCCACACCGCGACGCTGCTGCACGACGACGTGGTCGACGAATCGGAACTGCGGCGCGGCCGCAAGACCGCCAACGCGCTGTTCGGCAACGCCGCCAGCGTGCTGGTGGGCGACTATCTCTACTCGCGCTCGTTCGAGATGATGGTCGGCGTCGGCAAGATGCGCGTGATGGAGATCCTTTCCGAGGCGACCACCATCATCTCCGAGGGCGAGGTGCTGCAACTGCTCAACATGCATGACGCCGACGTCGACGAATCGCGCTACATGCAGGTGATCCGCTACAAGACGGCCAAGCTGTTCGAGGCCTCGGCGCGGCTGGGCGCCGTGCTGGCCGGCGCGGACGCGAGCACCGAGGCCGCCGCCGCCGAGTACGGCCGCCGCATCGGCACCGCCTTCCAGATCATGGACGACTGGCTCGACTACGCGGGCACCGCCGAATCGATGGGCAAGAACGCCGGCGACGACCTGCGCGAAGGCAAGCCGACGCTGCCGCTGATCCACCTGCTCGAGCACGGCACGCCCGAGCAGCAGGCGCTGGCGCGCGAGGCCATCGAGCAGGGCGGCACCGATCGCTTCGAGACGATCTTCGAGGCGATCACGCGTTCGGGGGCGCTCGACCACACGCTGGAATGCGCGCGTCAGGAAGCCCAGGCCGCGGCCGGTGCAATTTTTTCGTTTCCCTCTTCCATTTTCAAAAACTCGCTGCTAGAATTATGTTCTTACTCGACGACACGAAAGTCTTGAAAGAGACAAAAGTGGCAGAAGAGTCCAATTCGGGGTGTAGCTTAGCCTGGTAGAGCGCTACGTTCGGGACGTAGAGGCCGGAGGTTCGAATCCTCTCACCCCGACCAGAATTGCAAAAACCGCGCAGTCACTGCGCGGTTTTTTTTCGCCTGTCGCCGGCGAAGCACGGCAGCCGGCCCGTCACGAGCGGCACCCGCCCCTCTGCTATAGTCATTCCCATTCCTGACCCTGACCGACCCCGATCCGAGTGGACCACATTCCCTTATGGGCGCAAATCTGCGCCGTCTTTGTCCTGCTCCTCTGCTCCAGCTTCTTCTCGATCTCTGAAACGGCCATGATGGCGCTCAACCGCCATCGGCTGAAACTGCTCGCCGGCCAGAACGCGCTCGGCGCGAAGACCACCCAGCGCCTGCTGTCGCGCACCGACACGCTGCTCAGCGTGATCCTGATCGGCAACAACCTGTTCAACACCATCATCCCGGTGCTGACCACCTCGATCGCGCTGCGCACCTTCGGCCACGACAACCTGGTGCTGTCGATCGCGACCGGCATCGTCGCCTTCCTGATCATCGTGTTCGCGGAAATCACGCCGAAGATCGTCGGCGCGACCTATCCCGAACGCATCGCGCTGCCGGCCAGCCTGGTGATCGCGCCGCTGATGCGCGTCATGAAACCGGTGATCTGGTTCGTCAACCAGCTCGCCAACGGCATCTTGCGCATGCTGCGCATCAATACCCAGGGCGATCGCGACCAGCGCTTCTCGCCCGAGGAGCTGCGCTCGATCGTGCTCGAATCCGGCAGTTTCATGCCGACCAAGCACCGCAGCATCCTGCTGAACCTGTTCGACCTCGAGAACATCACCGTCGACGACGTGATGATCCCGCGCCGCCAGATCGAGTCGCTGAACTTCGACGCCCCGCTCGACGACATCCTCCACCAGCTCGAGACCTGCTATCACAACCGGCTGATCGTCTACCAGGGCGATATCGACCAGGTGCTCGGCGTGCTGCACGTGCGCAAGACGCTGACCGCGCTGCACAACCAGGAACTCGACCGCGACACGCTGCGCGGCCTGCTGGCCGAGCCTTATTACGTGCCCTCGGGCACGCCGGTGTTCCAGCAGCTCCAGTATTTCCAGGAGAGCCGACAGCGCACCGCGCTGGTGGTCAACGAATACGGCGAACTGGAAGGGCTGCTCACGCCCGAGGACATCATCGAGGAGCTGATCGGCGAGTTCACCACCTCCACGCCGAACGGCGGCAGCTCGCGCGGCGGCTGGAACGCCAGCGGCGAATGCATCGTCGCCGGCAGCATCCCGCTGCGCGAACTGAACCGCTGGCTGCACCTGAGCTTGCCGACCAAGGGGCCGAAGACGCTCAACGGGCTGATCCTCGAGATCCTCGAGGAGATTCCCGACGGCGACGTCTGCATGAAGATCGGCGACGTGATGCTCGAGGTGATGCGCAGCGACGACCAGGCGGTGCGCACCGTCAAGCTGTTCAAGCCGCGCACCACGCGCGGCGCGCGCGCCCTGCTGCGCTGAAGCCGGCCCGCGCCGCCGTGAGCAGCGGCGCCGGGCTCTCTCGCCAGCGGTCACGCCGCCGCGCACTGGCCATCCGGCCGACTGCCGCGCCCCGCCCGGCCGCGCGATGATCGTTTCATCGTGATTCGCAGGCGGCCGCGAGGCCGGTCCCCGATGTCCACTCCCTTGCCGCCCCTGGCACCGCTTCCTCCCCTTGCCGCCGACGCCACCTCCTCGGCCGCGGCCGGCGACGCGCCGGTAGTCGCGCTGGTCAACGAGATCCTCAAGGCCGCCACCGCGCGCGATGCCTCCGACATCCATATCGAACCGGCCGAGCACGGCTGGCGCGTGCGATTGCGCATCGATGGCGCACTCCATCCGTTCGCCGCGCCGCCTGCGCACCTGCGCGACGGCGTGGTCACGCGCCTGAAAGTGCTGTCGCGCCTGGACATCGCCGAGCGGCGCGTGCCGCAGGATGGCCGCTTGCGCATCGCCCTCGCGCCGGGCCTGACGGGCGACTACCGCGTCAGCTCGCTGCCCACGCTGCACGGCGAGAAGCTGGTGCTGCGTCGCCTCGACACGCTGCCGGCCAACCTGTCGCTGTCCTCGCTCGGCTTCGATGCGCGGCAGGCCGGCGCGCTCGAAGCGGCCGTCGCCGCACCGCACGGGCTGGTTCTGGTGACAGGGCCGACCGGCAGCGGCAAGACCGTCACGCTCTATTGCTGTTTGCAGGGGCTCAATCTCGCCTCGCGCAATCTCTGCACCATCGAGGATCCGGCCGAGCTGCAGCTCGACGGGCTCAACCAGGTCAATGTGCGCGACAAGGCCGGCCTGAGCTTCGCGGTCGCGCTGCGCGCCTTCCTGCGCCAGGATCCGGACGTGATCATGGTCGGCGAGATCCGTGACGCCGAAACCGCCGACGTGGCGCTGAAGGCCGCGCAGACCGGCCATCTGGTGCTGTCGACGCTGCATACCAACGATGCGCCGGGCGCGATCGCGCGCCTGCTCGACATCGGCGTGGCGCCCTATCACATCGCCGCGGCGCTGAGAATCGTCACCGCCCAGCGCCTGGTGCGCCGGCTCTGCGTCGCATGTCGCCGGCCTTCGCGCGAGTCGATCCCGGCCCTGCTCGCGGCCGGCCTCGATCCGGCCCGGCTCGAAGACGGCTGGCGCCCCTTCGTCGCGGCCGGTTGCGAGGCCTGTCATGGTATCGGCTATCGTGGCCGGATCGGCGTGCATCAGGTGATGGCGGTTTCCGACACGCTGCGCGAGCGGATCGTCGCCCGCGCGGGCAGCCTCGCGCTCACGCGCCAGGCGCAGGCCGACGGCATGCGCTCGCTGCGCGAGGCGGCCCTGGCTCGCGTGCACGACGGCAGCACCAGCCTCGACGAGGCCTGCGCGGTCGCCGAGGCCGGATGAGTACGCCCGCCTCGGGGGAACGGCGCTTTCGCTGGGCCGGCGCGACACGCGACGGGACGCAGCGGCGCGGCAAGCTCATCGCCATCGACGGCGCAGCGGCGCGCCGCCAGCTCAGGCGCGCCGGCATCACCGTGCTCGAACTGGCCGATCAAGGCCCGGCCCGCGCGCCGGCGGCCGGCAGCCGCGAGATCACGCGCTTCGCGCAACAGCTGAGCGGCCTGCTGCGCGCCGGGCTGCCGCTCGCGCCGGCCCTCGACCTGCTCGCCGAGGCGGGCGGCCGACGCGACCTCGGCCGCATCGCCGCCGGGCTGGCGCGCGCAATCGGCGCCGGGCGCCAGTTGTCGGAAGCGATGCGGCATTACCCGCGCCAGTTCGATCCGATGTTCCGGCAGTTGATCGCGGTCGGCGAGGCATCCGGCCAGCTCGCGCCCCTGCTGGCGCGCCTGGCCGAGGATCGCGAGCGCGGCGCCGCGCAACGCGCGCGGGTGCATGGAGCCCTCGCCTACCCGCTCGCCGTGCTGGGCTTCGCCCTGCTCATCACGGTCGCGCTGCTGGCCTGGGTCGTGCCGACCTTCGCCCAGGTGTTCGAGGGTTTCGGCGCGACCCTGCCGGCCCCGACGCGCTTCGTGCTTGCCCTGTCCGACGGCCTGATGGTCTTCGGACCACCTGCCGCGCTGGGCATGCTCGCCGCCGGCGCGGGCGTCGCGCTTCTGCTGCGCCGCTCGGCCGAGGCACGCCACCAGGCCGGGCACCTCGCGCTGCGCCTGCCGCTCGCCGGCCCCTTGCTGCGCACGCTCGCTGCCGCGCGCTGGAGCCGCACGCTCGGCACCCTGCTGCGCGCCGGCACGCCGCTTGCCGACGCCTTCGACGCGCTCGCCCAGGCCACCGGCAATCCGGTGTTCGATCGCGCGACCGGTGAAATCGCCACACGCCTGCTGCACGGTGAGCGGCTCGCCGCCGCGATGCGCGCGGTCGGCTGCTTCCCGGCCGAGGTGGTCCAGCCGATCGCGGTCGCCGAGGAATCGGGCACGCTCGACGCGATGCTCGCCGACATCGCCTCGCTCTGCGAGCGGCAGGTCGACGAGCGGATCGGCGCCTTGACGAGCCTCTGCGAGCCGCTGGTGGTGATCGTGCTCGGCGTGCTGGTGGGCGCCCTGGTGGTCGCGATGTACCTGCCGATCGTCCAGCTCGGCAACGTGGTGTAGCATCGCTCCCGGTTCCGACTCTCGCCGATTCCTCCCGAATTCCTTTTTCCAGCCTTCCCGATGATCTCGTCTTTCGCCCTTGCCGATCCGTCGCTCGCGTTCGCCGCGCTGCCGGCCGCCGTCCGCTACGTGTTCGCGGCCGTGCTCGGGCTGGTGATCGGCAGCTTCCTGAACGTGGTCGCGCATCGCGTGCCGATCATGATGCAGCGCGCCTGGCAGGCCGAACTCGCCGAGGCCACCGGCGGCGACCCGGCGCCCGACGACGGGCTGCCGCCGCGCTACGATCTGTGGGCGCCGCGCAGCGCCTGTCCTCACTGCGGCCACGTGCTGCGCACCTGGGAAAACGTGCCGGTGCTGAGCTATCTGGCGCTGCGCGGGCGCTGCGCCCGGTGCCGCGCGCCGATCAGCCCGCGCTACCCGCTGGTCGAGCTGGTTTCCGGCCTGCTGGCGGTCGCCTCGCTGGCCGTGTTCGGTCCCGTTCCGGCCGCGCTGGCCGCCTTCGGCCTCTGCGCGATGCTGCTGGCGATGAGCCTGATCGACATCAAGACCGGCTACCTGCCCGATTCGATGACCCTGCCCCTGCTGTGGGCCGGGCTGCTCGTCAATCTGTGGGGCAATTTCGTCGACCTGCGCGAAGCCGTGATCGGCGCGATCGCCGGCTACCTGTTCCTCTGGTGCGTGTTCTGGCTGTTCAAGCTGCTGCGCGGCATCGAGGGCATCGGTTATGGCGACCTCAAGCTGCTCGCCGCGCTCGGCGCCTGGCTCGGCTGGATCGCCCTGCCCCAGGTGCTGCTGATCGCGGCCCTCAGCGGCGCGGCGGTCGGCCTGCTGGCGATGTGGCGCGGCCGCATGCGCTACGAGGAGCCGCTGCCGTTCGGGCCGTTCCTCGCGCTCGGCGGCATCCTCACCTTGCTGCACGGCACGCCGTTCTACCTGGCGATCGGAGGCTGACCCCATGTTCTCGGTGGGATTGACGGGCGGTATCGGCAGCGGCAAGACCACGGTCGCGAACCGTTTCGGCGAGCGCGGCGCGACCCTGGTCGACACCGATGCGATCGCGCACCAGGTCACCGCGCCCGGCGGCGCCGCGATGCCGGCGATCGCCGCCGCGTTCGGCCCGGCCTTCGTGGCCGCCGACGGGTCGCTCGACCGGGCCCGAATGCGCGCGCTGGTGTTCGGCGACGACGCCGCGCGCAAGCGGCTGGAGGCCATCACACATCCGCTGATTCGCGCCGAGACCGAGCAGCAGGCCGCGCGAGCGAATGGCCCTTATGTGATCTTCGTGGTACCGCTGCTGGTCGAATCGGGCAGTTGGCGCAACCGCGTCGATCGCGTGCTGGTGGTCGATTGCGAGGTCGAGACGCAGATCGCGCGCGTCATGCAGAGGAACGGCTTCGCGCGCGAGCAGGTCGAGGCGATCGTGGCACGCCAGGCCACCCGGGAAGCCCGCCTGGCGGCGGCCGACGACGTGATCGTCAACGAGGCCGCGCCCGACGCGGCGCTCGATACCCGCATCGACGCGCTGCACGCGCATTACCTCGCGCTGGCCGCATCGAAGTCCTGAACGTTCCCGGGCCCGCCGGGCCGGGCCCGCGCGGGATCGAGCAAGCGCCACGCCCGCGCGAATCCCTGCGCAAGGCGCGATTGCGACGCCTGAGCGTGGGCATTAGAATGTCCAGCAATTCCGGTCCTTTGTCCCAACGCCCGAGGCGAGCGCGCTTGATCCTTTACGAGTATCCGTTCAACGAACGCATCCGCACCTTGCTGCGCCTCGAAGACCTGTTCGAGCGCCTGGCGTTCTTCCTGTCGCAGGAAGATCCGAGGGAGCATCACGTGGCGCTGACGACGCTGTTCGAAATCGCGGAAGTCGCGGGCCGGGCGGATCTCAAGTCGGACCTGATGAAGGAACTGGAACGCCAGCGGCAGACGCTCGCGCCGTTTCGCGGCAACCCCGGCATCGAGCAGAACGCGCTCGAGGCGGTGCTCGGCGAAATCGAGCAGACCCTCGCCAATCTCGGCCAGATGCAGGGCAAGACCGGCCAGCACCTGCTCGACAACGAATGGCTGGGCAGTATTCGCAGTCGCGCCGTGATCCCGGGTGGCACCTGCAAGTTCGACCTGCCCTCGTATTACGCCTGGCAGCAATGGCCCGCCGAGCAGCGGCGCCAGGACATCACCAAGTGGGCGATGCCCCTGCTGCCGCTGCGCGACGCGGCCACCATCGTGCTGCGCCTGGCGCGCGAATCGGGCCAGGCCTCGAAGGTGATGGCGATGCAGGGCAGCTACCAGCAGATGCTGTCGGGGCGCACCTACCAGTTGATGCAGGTGCGCGTGCCGCCCGAACTCCATGTGATCCCCGAAGCCAGCGCCAACAAGTACATGCTGTGGGTGCGCTTCACTGTCCAGGACGGCGATGTGCGGCCGCGCGCGGTCGACATCGACGTGCCGTTCCAGTTGACGCTCTGTAATCTCTGAAATCGTGACTCTTGCCGTCAAATGCCCGGCCTGCGGAAAACAGGTCCGCTGGGTTCCGGAGAATACCTTCCGCCCGTTCTGCTCGGCCCGCTGCAAGCAGATGGATCTCGGCGCCTGGGCTGCCGAGCGCTATCGGATCGGCGGCACCGACGAGGAGCCGTCGTCGGACGCGGAGCCGGAAGGCGGCTCCGGCCGTCACGACTGAGCGGTCACTTTCCCCAGGCTGCCGCGAGCGCGGCGTCCTGAATTCGACGCGATATAACGGGGAAGCGGTGCCGCCCGGCCGAACGACCGGGCGGAAAAATTACGGCCGAGAAGCGATCAGCCCGCCTCGGCCTCGCGTGCCAGCAGTTCGAGCACCGGCAGGGCCGCCGGCAACAGCGGATCGACCTCCACCGGCAATTGCTGCCAGACGAAGGCCTGCCCTTCACGGCTGTGCGGCTCGCCGTCCCATCCCGTCACCTTGCAGAAGAACAGCCGCACATAGGCGTGCGGATAATCATGCTCCAGCGTGTGCCAGCGATGGCAGGCCGTGACGTGAATCCCCAGTTCCTCGTGCAACTCGCGCGAAAGCGCCGCTTCCACGCTCTCGCCCGGCTCCAGCTTGCCGCCGGGAAACTCCCAGTAACCTTCATAGGGCTTGCCGGCCGGGCGCTGCGCGAGCAGGTAGCGGCCGTCGGGCTGCACCAGCACGCCGACCGCCACCTCGGTGACCTTGCGCGGCGCCGTGCCGCCGGCCGCGGTTTCGGCGTTCACCGTCATACGTTCTCCTGACGACCGGAACGGTCGCGCGCGAACTGCCAGGCCACCCGGCCCGAACGCGAGCCGCGTTCGAGCGCCCAGACCAGCGCGTCGCCGCGCGCGGCCTCGACTTGCGCCTCGTCGCAGCCGAAATGGCGCAGCCAGTGCCCGACGATCGCGAGGTAGTCGTCCTGCTTGAACGGGTAGAAGCTGACCCACAGCCCGAAACGCTCGGACAGCGAGATCTTCTCCTCCACCACTTCGCCGGGATGGATCTCGCCGTCGGGCAGGTGCTTGTAGCTCTCGTTGTCGCTCATGTACTCCGGCAGCAGGTGCCGGCGGTTCGAGGTCGCGTAGATCAGCACGTTGTCGGACTGCGCCGAGATCGAGCCGTCCAGCGCCACCTTCAGCGCCTTGTAGCCGGATTCGCCGTCCTCGAAGGAGAGATCGTCGCAGAACACGATGAAGCGCTCCGGCCGCGCCGAGATCAGATCGACGATATCGCCGAGATCATGCAGGTCGTCCTTGTCGACCTCGATCAGCCGCAGGCCGTCGGCCGCGAAGGCATTGAGGCAGGCCTTGATCAGCGAGGACTTGCCGGTGCCGCGCGCGCCCGTCAGCAGCACGTTGTTGGCGGGGCGCCGCGTCACGAACTGGCGCGTGTTCTGTTCGATCAGCCCCTTCTGGCGATCGATGTTGTGCAGGTCATCGAGCGCGATCTGCGAGATGGCCGGCACGGCCTGCAGGTAACCGCGCCCCTGGCGCTTGCGCCAGCGAAATGCCGTCGCGGCATTCCAGTCGACGTCGGCGGGCGCCGGCGGCAGCAGGGCTTCGAAACGGCCCAGCAGGGCTTCCGCGCGGTCGAGAAACTGTTCGAGCTTGTCCATCCACTTTCCAGCAATCGGGTGATTCGAATTCGGCGGCGGCACGGCGCGCCGGGCGCGCCATGCACCGGCTCAGGAGCGGTAGTCGGCGTTGATGCTGACGTAGTCGTGCGACAGGTCGCAGGTCCACACCGTCGCGCTGGCCTCGCCACGGCCCAGCAGCACGCGGATCGTGATCTCGCTCTGCTTCATGACGCGCTGGCCGTCGGCTTCCTGGTAGGCGGGGTTGCGGCCGCCGGCCTTGGCCACCAGCACGTCGTCGAGGTAGAGGTCGATCTTGCCGACGTCGAGATCACCCACCCCGGCGTAGCCGATCGCGGCCAGGATCCGGCCGAGGTTGGGGTCCGAGGCGTAGAACGCCGTCTTCACCAGCGGCGAATGGCCGATCGCGTAGGCGATCTTCCGGCATTCCGCAACGTCGCGGCCGCCCTCGACCTGCACCGTCATGAACTTGGTGGCGCCCTCGCCGTCGCGCACGATCAGTTGCGACAGCGTCTGCGCCACCTCGGTGACGGCCTCGCGCAGCGCGGCGTAGGCGGGCGAGTCCACCGAATCGATCGCCGGCAGGCTCGACTTGCCCGAGGCGATCAGGATGAAGGAATCGTTGGTCGAGGTGTCGCCGTCGATCGTGATGCAGTTGAAGGAGCGGTTCGCGACTTCCTTCACCAGTTGGTCGAGCACCGGCTGCGCGACCTTGGCGTCGAAGGCCAGGTAGCCGAGCATGGTGGCCATGTTCGGCTTGATCATGCCGGCGCCCTTGCTGATGCCGGTCAGCGTGACCGTGTGGCCGTCGATCGTGACCTGGCGCGAGGCGGCCTTGGGCAGCGTGTCGGTGGTCATGATCGCCTGCGCGGCGTCGAACCAGTTGGCGGCCGCCCGGTTCGCCAGCGCGGCCGGCAGGCCGGCCTTCAGGCGATCGACGGGCAGCGGCTCGAGAATCACGCCGGTGGAGAACGGCAGCACCTGCGAGGGTTGCAGGCCGGCCAGGCGCGCGAGCTCGTCGCAGGTCGCGCGGGTCGCCGCCAGGCCCGGCTCGCCGGTGCCGGCGTTCGCGTTACCGGTATTGACCACCAGCGCGCGAATCGCCGGGCCGCCGGCACGCACCGCGGCCAGGTGTTCGCGGCAAACGATCACGGGCGCCGCGCAGAAGCGGTTCTCGGTGAACACGCCGGCCACCGTCGCGCCTTCCTCGACCGAGATGACGAGCACGTCCTTGCGGTTGGGCTTGCGGATGTTGGCCTCGGCCCAGCCTAGCGTGACGCCGGCGACGGGATGCAGTTGCGCGGGATCGATCGAAGGGAAATTGACAGCCATGGAGACACCTGCCGGAAGGAAAATGCCGGCTCCTGCCGGCATCGATGGATTCGAACGAAGCGGCGGCGCGCATTGCTGCGGGCCGCCGCGGATTCATCTTGCAGTACGCAAGTGACGAAACGGCGACCGTGCGCGGCATGGATCGCATGCCGCGTCGGCCGCCGCCGGGATCAGCTCAGCTTGCCGTGGCACTGCTTGTACTTCTTGCCGCTGCCGCAGGGGCAGGGATCGTTACGGCCGACCCGCGGCACCTCGCCCACGGCATTGCCCGCCATCGCATCGCCGACCAGCTCGGCCGTGGCATCGGTGGCGGCCGCCGCGGCCACCGCGACGCCGGCCGCGGCCGCGCCCGCATCGGAGAAATCGGCGTGGCGGAACTCGACGTTGTCGAGATTGCCACCCGCTTCCTCGATCTGCTCGGCGGCTTCCTCGAGCTGCTCGGGCGACTGGATCTGCACGTTCATGACGATGCGCGTGACTTCCTGCTTGGTCGCCTCGAGCATCGCGGCGAACAGCTCGAAGGCCTCGCGCTTGTATTCCTGCTTCGGGTTCTTCTGCGCGTAACCGCGCAGGTGGATGCCCTGGCGCAGGTGGTCGAGCGCGGCCAGGTGCTCGCGCCAGAGGCGGTCGAGCGTCTGCAGCATGATCGAGCGCTCGAAGGAGCTGAAGGCCTCGCGGCCGACCATCGCGACCTTGGCCTCGTAATGCTCGTCGGCGGCCGTCACGACAGCCTCCAGGATCTCGTCGACGCTGATCGACTGCGACTCGTTGACCATCTCCTGGATCGCCAGGTCGAGCCCCCAGTCGTTGCGCAGCGCTTCCTCGAGCTCGGGCAGGTCCCATTGCTCCTCGATGCTGCCCTGCGGCACGAACTGGTGGACCACCTCGGTGATCACGCCGTGGCGCATCGCGCCGATCGTCTCGGCGATGTCGTGCGCCTCGAGCAGTTCATTGCGCTGCTGGTAGATGACCTTGCGCTGGTCGTTGGAGACGTCGTCGTATTCGAGCAACTGCTTGCGGATGTCGAAGTTGCGCGCCTCGACCTTGCGTTGCGCCGATTCGATCGAACGCGTCACGATGCCGGCCTCGATCGCCTCGCCCTCGGGCATCTTCAGGCGGTCCATGATGGCGCGCACGCGGTCGCCCGCGAAGATGCGCAGCAGCGGATCGTCGAGCGACAGGTAGAAGCGCGAGGAACCCGGGTCGCCCTGGCGGCCGGCACGGCCGCGCAGCTGGTTGTCGATCCGGCGCGATTCGTGGCGCTCGGTGCCGATGATGTGCAGGCCGCCAGCGGCCTTGACCTGCTCGTGCAGCGTCTCCCACTCGTCGTGCAGTTGCTTGATGCGCGCGGCCTTCTCCTCGGCCGGGATCGCCTCGTCGGCCTCGAGGAAGGCGGCCTGCTTCTCGGCGTTGCCGCCCAGCACGATGTCGGTACCGCGACCGGCCATGTTGGTGGCGATCGTGATCCGCTTGGGCCGGCCGGCCTCGGCGACGATCGCCGCCTCGCGCGCATGCTGCTTGGCGTTGAGCACCTCGTGCGGCAGCCCGGCCTGCTTGAGCAGGTGCGAGAGCAGTTCAGAGTTCTCGATCGAAGTGGTACCGACCAGCACCGGCTGGCCGCGCTCGTAGCAGTCGCGGATGTCGCGGATCACCGCGTCGTAGCGCTCCTTCGCGCTCTTGTAGATCTGGTCCTGCTTGTCGATCCGCTTGGGCGGACGGTTGGTGGGGATCACCACCGTCTCGAGGCCGTAGATCTCGTTGAATTCGTACGCTTCGGTATCGGCCGTGCCGGTCATGCCGGCCAGCTTCGCGTACATGCGGAAGTAGTTCTGGAAGGTGATCGAGGCGAGCGTCTGGTTCTCGCTCTGGATCTTCGCGTGCTCCTTGGCCTCGACCGCCTGGTGCAGGCCGTCGGACCAGCGGCGGCCCGCCATCAGGCGGCCGGTGAACTCGTCGACGATCACCACCTCGCCGTTCTGCACCACGTAGTGCTGGTCGAGATGGAACAGCGTGTGGGCACGCAGCGCCGCGTACACGTGGTGCATCAGCGTGATGTTCTGCGGCGCGTACAGGCTCTCGCCCTCGGCGATCAGGCCCCACTCGGACAGCAGGCGCTCGGCCTTCTCGTGACCCAATTCGGTCAGGAACACCTGGCGCGCCTTCTCGTCGAGCGTGTAGTCGCCCGGCTTCTCGACGCCGGTGCCGTCGGCCTTCTCCTCGCCGATCTGGCGCTCGAGCAGCGGCGGCAGCGCGTTCATGCGCACGTAGAGCTCGGTGTGGTCCTCGGCCTGGCCCGAGATGATCAGCGGCGTGCGGGCCTCGTCGATCAGGATCGAGTCCACCTCGTCGACCACCGCGAAGTTCAGCGCCCGCTGCACGCGCGCCTCGGTCTCGTAGACCATGTTGTCGCGCAGGTAGTCGAAGCCGAATTCGTTGTTGGTGCCGTAGGTGATGTCGGACGCGTAGGCTTCCTGCTTCTGCTCGTGCTCCATGCCGGACAGGTTGATGCCGACCGACAGCCCGAGGAAGTTGTAGAGGCGCGCCATCCACTCGGCATCGCGCTGCGCCAGGTAGTCGTTGACGGTCACCACGTGCACGCCGCGGCCCGACAGCGCGTTCAGGTAGACCGGCAGTGTCGCCACCAGGGTCTTGCCCTCGCCGGTGCGCATTTCGGCGATCTTGCCGTAATGCAGCACCATGCCGCCGATCAGCTGCACGTCGAAGTGGCGCATCTTCAGCACTCGCCGGCTGGCTTCGCGGCACACCGCGAACGCCTCCGGCAGCAGCTTGTCGAGCGACTCGCCGGCCGCGACACGCTGCCGGAATTCACCCGTCTTGCCGCGCAACTGGTCATCCGTCAGCTGCTCGAATTGCGATTCGAGCGCATTGATCGCCGTGACGGTCTTTTGGTATTGCTTGACTAGCCGCTGGTTGCGGCTGCCAAAAATCTTCTGGAGAAAACCGGTTGTCATCGATCGGGTCTGCGTCGCAGCAACGGCCCCGGAGCGGATGACGCCGGCCCCGGCGCGCCGAGCCTTGGCGGCTTAGCGTATGAGTGAATTCAAACGGGGAATTTTAGCACGCGCATTTAGGCAAGCCGGTGTCGCGCCGGCACCGACTTCGCGGGCCGCGACGCCCGGGCCGAAGCTGCCCGCGCCGCCATCGATATGCGGGCGGATCGGCGCCACCGCAAGAGGCGCCGCGAGGACATGGCGAGGGGCGACCGCAGGGTCATCGCGGGACCCGCCGCAAAACGATCCGGCCCCGTGGAAACGGCCGCCGGCCGCCGTTGCGCGCGGTACAATCCGGCCATTGCTCCCGCCTGTCCGTCCATGAACCGCTCCTCCAGGTACGCCCATCCGTCAGGCTTCGCGCGGCCGCAGGTCGCCGCCGACGTGCTCAAGCGCACCGACGCGTTCGCCGCGCTGCGCGCCGGCGTCGAGCAGGTCGCCTCGCTGCAGCGCGACCTGCGCGCGCTGCTGCCCGAGTACCTGACCAATCATGTCGATCCCGGCTCGATCAAGGACGGGGTGCTGACCCTGTTCGCGGGGCACAACGCGCTGGCCGCGCGGCTGCGGCAGGTCGCGCCGCGCCTGGTGGCCGACCTGCAGGCCCGCGGCTGGCACGTGGCGACGCTGAAGGTCCGGGTGCGCCCGCAGGATGCTCCCGAGCCGGTGCGGATCAAGCAGGCGCGCATGACGCCGGCCGGCGCCGAGGCACTGCGCGAACTGGCCGACAGCCTGCCGTCCTCGCCGCTGCAGAGCGCACTGGCGCGGATGGCCGCGCGCCACGCCAAGACAAAACCAACGCGCTGAAATCGCCGCCCTGCCGGCCCGAAACGCAAAAAAGGCAGCCGGAAGGCCGCCTTTTTCATTAGAACCCGCCGAAACCGCTCAGGCGAAGGCCGTCTGCGCCTCGAAACCAAAACCGCGCGGCGCGGCCTTCAGGTCATCGAACGTCACGATCTCGTAGGCGTCCTCGTGCGCGAGCAATTCACGCAGCAGCGCGTTGTTCAGGCCGTGGCCCGACTTGTAGGCCGTATACGAGGCCAGCAGCGGATGGCCGATCACGTAGAGATCGCCGATCGCGTCGAGCATCTTGTGCTTCACGAACTCGTCGTCGTAGCGCAGGCCGTCGTTGTTGAGGATGCGGTACTCGTCGAGCACGATCGCGTTGTCCATGCTGCCGCCGCGCGCGAGACCGAGCTCGCGCAGCATCTCGACCTCGTGCGCGAAGCCGAAGGTGCGGGCGCGGGCGATCTCGCGAACATACGAGGTGGTGCCGAAATCGACCTCGAGTTCCTGGCCGGTCTTGTCGACGGCCGGATGGCGGAAGTCGATGGTGAACTTGAGCTTGAAGCCGAAGTAGGGATCGAGTCGCGCGAACTTGTCGCCGTCGCGGATCTCCACCCGGCGCTTGACCTGGATGAAGCGCTTCGGCGCGTTCTGTTCCTCGATGCCGGCCGACTGGATCAGGAACACGAAGGACGCGGCGCTGCCGTCCATGATCGGGATTTCCTCGGCGGTCACGTCAACGTAGAGATTGTCGATGCCGAGACCGGCGCAGGCCGACATCAGGTGCTCGATGGTCGAGACGCGCGCGCCGTCCTTCTGCAGCACCGAGGCCAGGCGCGTGTCGCCGATCGCCAGCGGCTTGGCCGGGATCTCGACCGGCGTGGCCAAATCGACGCGCGTGAAAACAATCCCCGTGCCCGCTGCGGCCGGACGGAGCGTCAGTTCGACCTTGCGGCCCGAGTGGACGCCAATGCCGACGGTCTTCACGATCGATTTGATGGTTCGCTGCTTCAACATGGTGTTGTGCTTCTTGATTGAAGTTATCAATCAGGACTTTTATTCGATAGACGAGAGTATAGCGCAAAACGACAGGCCGGGTTGCGCCGAATGTCGTATCAACTGTTTCTGCACGTTACCCCTGCAAGGCACGCACAGGTCAAGAAAGACGGGCCGGCGCCCGGAACGGAGGCGTTCCCGGACGACGGCCCGTGTTGCGGCACCCTTTTATGCGACGCGTTGCCGCGACGCAACGTGCGGCGCGAAGCGCGTCAGCGCTTCACGGCCGCCAGGATGCTTGCCGCGTCGCTGACTTCGAACTTGCCCGGTGCCTCGACGGCCAGCGTCTTGACCACGCCGTCGTCGACCACCATCGCGTAGCGCTGGGAACGGATTCCCATGCCGCGCGCGGACAGATCCTGCGTAAGCCCCAGTGCATGAGTGAAGGCTGCGCTGCCGTCCGCGATCATGCGCACCTTGCCCGCGGTGTGCTGATCCCGTCCCCAAGCGCCCATCACGAATGCGTCGTTGACGGACACGCACCAGATCTCGTCGATGCCGGCCGCGCGGAACGCGTCGAACTGCTCGACATAACCCGGTACATGCTTCGCCGAACAGGTCGGCGTGAACGCGCCCGGCAATCCGAAGATCACCACGCGCTTGCCCGCCGTCTGTTCACGCACGTCGAGCGCATTCGGCCCGAGCGTGCAGCCCTCGCGCGCTTCGTCGACGAATTCGAAGACTTGTGCGTCGGGCAGCGTGTCGCCTGCTTGAATCATGACTGGTCCTTCATTGCGATGCGGTTGCGGGTGACGTAACCGACAGGGACGGCAAGGCCCATCCCGCCTCGAGAATGCGAAGAGGGCAGCTGACCCGGCCCGGCGTCGACAGCGACGCGGCCTGTTGCGGTTGCGTTCAACCCGTCAGGTCGGCTGGCCGCGCGAGCGGCCGGCCTGCCCCTGTCAGTCGGCCTGCTTGCGCAGGAAGGCCGGGATATCGTACGTGTCGACGCCCTTTTCCTGCAGCGCCTGCACGTGCGACGCCGCCGTCTCACGCGAATTGCGCCAGACCGCCGGCGTGTCGAGCGCGCCGTAGTCCGACGTATTCACGTGCGCCGGCGCGTAGCTGTGGCCGACCGCGCCAACCGGCTGGTTGTCGGTGCCGGTGCGCAGCAGCGTCATCGGCGTGGTCTGCTGCTTCTTCGCGGCACGGCCCAGGCCGGTGGCGACCACCGTCACGCGCAGCGCATCGCCCATCGCGTCGTCGTAGACCGCGCCGAAGATCACGGTCGCGTCTTCCGCGGCGTAGCTCTTGATGGTGTTCATCACTTCGCGCGTTTCCGACAGACGCAGCGAACGGCTCGAGGTGATGTTGACCAGCACGCCGCGCGCGCCCGACAGGTCCACGCCTTCCAGCAGCGGGCTCGCGACCGCCTGCTCGGCGGCCAGGCGCGCGCGATCGACGCCCGCAACCGTCGCGGTGCCCATCATCGCCTTGCCCTGCTCGCCCATCACCGTCTTCACGTCCTCGAAGTCGACGTTGACCAGGCCGTCGACATTGATGATCTCGGCGATACCGGCCACGGCGTTGTTGAGCACGTCGTCGGCGCACTGGAAGCACTTGTCCATCTCGGCGTCGTCGCCCATCACGTCGAACAGCTTGTCGTTGAGCACCACGATCAGCGAATCGACGTGATCCTCGAGCTGCTGCGCGCCGGCCTCGGCCACGCGCATGCGCTTGCCGCCCTCGAACTCGAACGGCTTGCTGACGACACCCACCGTCAGGATGCCCATTTCCTTGGCGATCTGCGCCACCACCGGCGCGGCGCCCGTGCCGGTGCCGCCGCCCATGCCGGCGGTGATGAACACCATGTGAGCGCCGCGCAGCGAATCGGCGATGCGCTCACGCGCCTCTTCCGCCGCCGCACGACCCATGTCCGGCTTCGCGCCAGCGCCCAGGCCGGTGTTGCCGAGCTGGATCACGTTCGGTGCGCGCGAGCGCGAGAGCGCCTGCGCGTCGGTGTTCATGACGACGAAATCGACGCCCTGGACACCACGGTTGATCATGTGCGCCACGGCGTTGCCGCCCGCGCCACCGACCCCGATCACCTTGATGATGGTGCCGTTGGTCTCGGTTTCCAGCATTTCGAATTCCATTGTTGCCTCCGTCAAGAAAGATAAAGCTGCTCGGCCGTTATCCGGCAGGAGATCGGGCAACCCCCTGTCCGCGCGCCGGCCGCCGGCACCGGCGCTAAAACCCTTAGAAATTGCTCAGGAACCAGTCCTTCATGCGCGTGAAGATCTGCCCCGCGGAACCGGATTGCACGGCGACCTTGCGCCCGCGCATCCGCTGCGCGCTGCCTTCCACCAGCAGCCCCATCGCCGTCGAGTAGCGCGGATTGCGCACCACGTCGGCCAGGCCGCCCGCGTATTCCGGCGCGCCGATGCGCACCGGTTTGAGGAAGATGTCCTCGCCGAGTTCGACCATGCCCGGCATCATCGCAGCACCGCCGGTCAGCACGACACCGGAACTCAGTAACTCTTCGTAACCCGACTCGCGCACCACCTGCTGCACCAGCGAGAACAGCTCCTCGACGCGCGGCTCGATGACGGCCGCCAGCGCCTGGCGCGACAGCGTGCGCGGGCCGCGCTCGCCGAGCCCCGGCACCTCGACCATCTCGTCCGGGTCGGCCAGCGCCTGCTTGGCGATGCCGTGGCTGACCTTGATGTCCTCCGCGTCCGGCGTCGGCGTGCGCAGCGCCATCGCGATGTCGCTGGTGATCTGGTCGCCGGCGATCGGGATCACCGCGGTATGGCGGATCGCGCCTTCGGCGAAGATCGCGATGTCGGTGGTGCCGCCGCCGATGTCGACCAGCACCACGCCGAGATCCTTCTCGTCCTCGGTCAGCACCGCCAGCGACGACGCCAGCGGCTGCAGGATCAGGTCGTTCACTTCCAGCCCGCAGCGGCGCACGCACTTGACGATGTTCTGCGCGGCGCTGACCGCGCCCGTCACGATGTGCACCTTCACCTCGAGGCGGATCCCGCTCATGCCGATCGGCTCGCGCACGTCCTCCTGGCCGTCGATGATGAATTCCTGGGTCAGGATGTGCAGCACCTGCTGGTCGGTCGGGATGTTGATCGCCTTGGCGGTCTCGATCACGCGCGCCACGTCGGTCTGGGTGACCTCCTTCTCCTTGATCGCCACCATCCCGCTCGAGTTGAAGCTGCGGATGTGGCTGCCGGCGATCCCCGTGAACACGTTCGTGATCTTGCAGTCGGCCATCAGCTCGGCTTCCTCGAGCGCGCGCTGGATCGACTGCACGGTGGCCTCGATGTTCACCACCACGCCTTTCTTGAGACCTTTCGACTCGCTCTGGCCAAGCCCGATCACCTCGTAGTGGCCCTCGCCTTTCAGCTCCGCCACGACGGCCACGACCTTCGACGTGCCAATGTCGAGGGCAACCAGCAGATCCTTGTAGTCTTTGCTCATAAGTGCTCTTGCGTGTGATGTCTTGTTACTTTTTGGCCTTGTCGGCGTCGCTCAGGAAGCGCATGTTCGCCGCCCGGATCGCAAAACCGTTCGGATAACGCAGGTCCGCGTACTCGATGTCCTTGCCCCAGCGTTGCGTCACGGCCGGCCACGCGGCGACCAGCCGTTGCGCGCGATCCGGCAGCGTGTCGCCATTGCGCTCGCGACCGAATTCGATCTCCATGCCGTTGGCCAGCTTCACCGTCCAGGCGTAGCGCGAGGACAGGCTCACCTCCTCGGGCGCCGAGTCGAGCGGCGCGAGCCACTTCGCGAAGTCGCGATAGCGCTGCACCACCTCCCTCGCGCTGCCGTCCGGTCCGTCGAAGGCCGGCAGTTCCTCGTCGAGTTCGCCCTGGTTGGCCGTGAACAGCTCGCCGTCGGTGCTGACCAGCTGGTCGCTGCCCCAGGTACCCAGCGGCTTGTACTCCTCCAGCGTGACAGCCAGCGCGTTCGGCCAGACCCGCCGCACGCTGGCGTGGCGCACCCACGGCATCTGCTCGAACGCGACGCGCGCGGTGTCGAGATCGACCGTGAAGAAATTGCCCTTCAGCCGGCCGACCACGCCGGCGCGCACGGTCGGCGCATTGATGTGCTCGGTGTCGCCGTCGATCAGGATCGTCCGCAGCGCGAACGCCGGGCGCTGGATCAGCCAGTAGCAGCCCGCCGCCGCGCAACCGAGCAGCAGCAGCGCGTAGAGCGCGCTGGCCGCGAGGTTGAGTTGGCGAACGTTGTTCCACATGGTTGCGTCCCGTGTTCCGTCAGTCTTCGAGCGTCATGGCCAGCACCTTCACCACCAGCTCCGAGTAGCTGATGCCGACCGCGCGCGCAGCCTTGGGCGGCAGCGAGTGGTCGGTCATGCCCGGCGCGGTGTTGACTTCCAGGAAATACGGGTTGCCCGCCGCGTCGAGCATGAAGTCGGCGCGGCCCCAGTCGGTGCAGCCCAGCACGTCGAAGGCGCGGCGCGCCAGACGCTTGAGTTCGGCTTCGCGCCCGGCCTCGATGCCGCAAGGAATCAGGTATTGCGTGTCGTCGGCGATGTACTTCGCGTGGTAGTCGTAGAACTCGCCGGCCGGCACGATGCGGATCACCGGCAGGTCCAGGTCGCCGGCGATGCAGGCGGTGTACTCGCCGCCGCCCTCGATGCTCTTCTCGACCAGCACGATCTTGTCGTGCCGCGCGGCCTCGTCGAGCGCGGCAGGCAGCGCCGCCGCGTCCTTGACCTTGATCACCGCCACGCTCGAGCCCTCGCTTGCCGGCTTCACGAACAGCGGCAGGCCCAGCTTCGCGACGATTTCCGGCGCGCGCGCGGCGTAGTCGTCGCCGCGCAGCACCACCTCGAACGGCGGCGTGGGGATGCCGGTCTGCTGCCAGACCAGCTTGGTGCGGAACTTGTCGAGGCCGAGCGCCGAGCCGAGCACGCCGGTGCCGGTGTAGCGGATGCCGTAGAAGTCGAGCGCGCCCTGGATCTGGCCGTTCTCGCCGTAGCCGCCGTGCAGCGCGTTGAAGGCGCGCACATAACCCTCGTCCTTGAGCGCGGCCAGCGGCCGCTCGGACGGATCGAACGGATGCGCGTCGATGCCGGCCTCGCGCAGCCCCTGCACGACCAGCGTGCCTGATTTCAGCGATACCTCGCGCTCGGCGGACACGCCGCCCAACAGTACCGCCACCTTGCCGAAACGTTTCGGATCGATCCCGCTCATGTCATCCCTTCTGTTGCTGTTGCTGCGCGATCCGGCCCGGCACCCCGCCGATCGACCCCGCGCCCATCGTGATCACCACATCGCCCGCGCGCACCACCTGGGCGAGCGCGGCCGGGACCTCGTCGACGCCGGCCACGAAGCTCGGATCGACCCGGCCGATCTCGCGCAGCGCACGCGACAGGGCCTCGCCGCTGGCGGTCGGGATCGCCGCCTCGCCGGCCGCGTAGACCTCGGTCAGCACCAGCGCGTCGACGGTCGACAACACGTTGACGAAATCCTCGAAGCAGTCGCGCGTGCGCGTATAGCGATGCGGCTGGAACGCCAGCACCAGCCGGCGGCCCGGGAACGCCCCGCGCGCCGCGGCGATGGTGGCCGCCATCTCGACCGGGTGATGGCCGTAGTCGTCGATCAGCGTGTAGCTGCCGCCGTCGGCCGCGGCGAGTTCGCCGTAGCGCTGGAAGCGCCGGCCCACGCCGTTGAAATCGGCCAGCGCCTGCTGGATCGCCGCGTCCGCCACACCGAGATCGGTGGCGATCGCGATCGCCGCCAGCGCGTTCTGCACGTTGTGCAGCCCCGGCAGGTTCAGCACCACCGGCAGCGGCGCATGGCCGTCGCGGATCACCGTGAAGTGCATGCGGCCGTCGCGCGCATCGACCTGCTCGGCCCGCACCTCGGCGTCGGGCGACAGGCCATAGCGCACCACCGGCTTGGAAATGAAGGGAATGATCTGGCGCACGTTCGGATCGTCGACGCAGACCACCGCGCTGCCGTAGAACGGCAGCCGCTGGGTGAACTCGATGAAGGCCTGCTTCAGGCGCGCGAAATCGTGCCCGTAGGTATCCATGTGGTCTTCATCGATGTTGGTGATCACCTCGATGACGGGATACAGGTTCAGGAACGAGGCATCCGACTCGTCCGCCTCGGCCACGATGAAGTCGCCCGAGCCGAGCCGCGCGTTGGCGCCGGCGCTGATCAGGCGGCCGCCGATCACGAAGGTCGGGTCCAGGCCGCCCGCGGCCAGCACGCTGGCCACCAGGCTGGTGGTGGTGGTCTTGCCGTGGGTGCCGGCGATCGCGATGCCCTGCTTCAGGCGCATCAGCTCGGCCAGCATCACCGCGCGCGGCACGATCGGCACGCGCAGCCGGCGCGCGGCCAGCACCTCGGGATTGTCCGAGCGCACCGCGGTGGACACCACCACGGCGTTCGCCCCCTCGATATTGGCCGCGTCGTGGCCGATCGCCACGTGCGCGCCGAGCGCCTCGAGCCGCTCGGTCACGGCATTGCGCGACAGGTCGGAGCCGCTGACCTGGTAGCCGAGATTGACCAGCACCTCGGCGATGCCGCTCATGCCGGCGCCGCCGATGCCGACGAAATGGATGTGTTTGACGATGTGTTTCATGACTTCGATTCCAGGTTCGCGCCCGCGGCCTGCGCGCACGCGCGCGCGACCACATCGGTGGCATCGGGCTTCGCGAGCGAGCGCGAACGTTCGGCCATCTGCGCGAGCGAGTCGCGCGTCTGGCCGCGCAACCAGTCGGCGAGCAGCTCGGCCGACAGGTCGCGTTGTTGTACGAGGACCGCCGCGCCCTGGTCGGCCAGGAAGGCGGCGTTGGTGGTCTGGTGATCGTCGACCGCGTGCGGGAACGGCACGAACAGGGCGGCTACGCCCACCGCGGCGATCTCCGAGACCGTCATCGCGCCGGAGCGGCAGATCACCAGGTCGGCGTTCGCATAGGCCGCGGCCATGTCGTCGATGAAGGGCAGCAGCTCGACGTTCTGGCCGGCCGCGAGCCCCGCCGCGTCGTAGTTCGCGCGCAGCGCGTCGATGTGCTTGGCGCCGGCCTGGTGCACCACCCGCGGGCGGCTTTCGGGCGAGAGCAGCGCCAGCGCGCGCGGCACCACTTCGTTGAGCGCGGCCGCGCCCAGGCTGCCGCCCACCACCAGCAGGCGCAGCGAACCGCTGCGCGCGGCGTAGCGCGTGGCCGGCGGCGCGCAGTGCGCGAGCTCGTCGCGAATCGGGTTGCCGGTCCACTCGGCCTTCGGCAAGGCGCCGGGGAAAGCCACCAGCACGCGCCGGGCCAGCTTGGCCAGCACCTTGTTGGCCAGGCCGCCGACCGAATTCTGCTCGTGCAGCACCAGCGGGCGGCCGGTGAGCGCCGTCATCACGCCAGCCGGGAAGGTGATGTAGCCGCCCATGCCGAGCACCACGTCGGGCTGCACGCGGCGCAACGCGCCGAGGCTCTGCGCGCAGGCGCGCAGCAGGTTGAAGGGCAGCGTCAGCTTGGTCTTCAGGCCCTTGCCGCGCAGCCCGCCGAAGCGCACCGGCTCCATCGGGATGCCGTGCTTGGGCACCAGGCTCGCTTCCATGCCGGCTGGATTGCCGAGCCACACCACGCGCCAGCCCTGCGCCTCCATCCGATGGGCGACGGCCAGCCCCGGGAACACATGGCCCCCGGTGCCGCCCGCCATCACCATCAGCGTGCGCGGTTTGGCGCTCATATCTTGCCTCCGCGCATCAGCACCCGGTTCTCGTAGTCGACGCGCAGCAGCACCGCCAGCGAGATGCAGTTGAGCAGGATGCCCGAGCCGCCGTAGCTGACCAGCGGCAGCGTGAGGCCCTTGGTCGGCAGCAGGCCGAGGTTCACGCCCATGTTGATGAAGGCTTGCGCGCCGAACCAGATGCCGACGCCCTTGGCCATCAGCCCCGCGAAGGTACGGTCGAGCGCGAGCGCCTGGCGGCCGATCTCGAAGGCCCGGCGCACGATCCAGTAGAACAGCAGGATCACCACCAGCACGCCGACGAAGCCGAGCTCCTCGCCGATCACGGCGAGGATGAAGTCGGTATGCGCCTCGGGCAGGTAGTTGAGCTTCTCGACGCTGCCGCCCAGGCCGACGCCGAACCACTCGCCGCGACCGAAGGCGATCAGCGAGTGGGTGAGCTGGTAGGCCTTGCCCTGCGCGTAGCGCTCGTCCCAGGGATCGAGATAGGCGAAGATCCGCTCGCGCCGCCAGGGCGAGAGCCAGACCAGCATCGTGAAGGTGCCGACCGCGGTGGCCACCAGGCCGCCGAACAGCTTGCCGTTCACGCCGCCGAGGAACAGCACGCCCATCGCGATCGCGGCCACCACCATGAAGGCGCCCATGTCGGGTTCGAGCAGCAGCAGCATGCCGACCAGGCCGACCGCGGCCGCCATCGGCATGAAGCCCTTGGCGAAGCTCTGCATGTACTCCTGCTTGCGCACCGTGTAGTTGGCCGCGTAGATCGTCACCGCGAGCTTCATGATCTCGGACGGCTGCATGTTGGTGATGCCCAGCGGAATCCAGCGGCGCGCGCCGTTCACGCCCTTGCCGACGTGCGGCACCAGCACGATCGCCAGGGCCACCAGCGCCAACAGGAACAGGTGCGGCGCGTACTTGTCCCAGGTCGCGATCGGCACCCGAAACGCGAACACGGCCGCCACGAAGGCGACCGTCAGCGACACGATATGGCGCAGCAGGAAGGCGTAGTCGTGATAGGCGGCGTACTTCGGCGAATCGGGCATCGCGATCGACGCCGAATAGACCATCACCACGCCGAGCCCGAGCAGGGCGATCGCCACCCACATCAGCGAGTAGTCGAAGTCGAGCATGCGCGAGCGCGTCGGGCGCACCCCGCCGAGGCCGGCGGCCAGGCCGCTGGCGGCCGATGCGGCGCGGCCGGTGGCGGCGCGGGCGACGGAGGCGGCGCCGCCGGCCTCGCGCTGGCCGATGAAACGGGAGACGAAACGGTCGGACCAGCTCATAGCGTCGTACCTCGATCGAGTGCGATGTCCTCGAGTGCGCTGCGGAACACGGCGGCGCGATGCGCGTAGCCGGTGAACATGTCGAAGCTCGCGCAGGCCGGCGACAGCAGCACCACGTCGCCGGGCTCGGCCATCATGCTGGCGGCCTGCACGGCCGCCTCGAGCGTGGCGTGCTCGACCAGCGGCACGCCGGTCTCGGCGAGCGCCTCGCGAATCAGCGGCGCGTCGCGGCCGATCAGCATCACGGCCCGGCACCAGCGCGCCACGGGCGCCGCGAGCGGCGCGAACGCCTGGCCCTTGCCGTCGCCGCCGGCGATCAGCACGGTGCGTTGCGCCAGGCCGTCGAGCGCGGCGACCGTCGCGCCGACATTGGTGCCCTTGCTGTCGTCGACGTAGTCGACCCCGTCGAGCGAGGCGATCAGCTCGACGCGATGGGCTTCGCCGCGGTATTCGCGCAGGCCGTGCAGCAGGGCGGCGGGCGGCAGCTCGATCGCGCGCGCCAGTGCGAATGCGGCCAGCGCGTTCGCGGCGTTGTGCAGGCCGCGGATGCGCAGCGCGTCGGCCGGCATCAGCCGCTTGGAAACCAGGTTCGGCGCGGCGGCGGCCTCGGCCTTGCGGCGACGCGGCGAGACCGGTTCGTCGTTGCCGTCGCGATCGACCGCTTCCACCAGCCAGTTGATGCCGTTGTCGCGCGCGAGGCCGTAATCGCCCTCGCGGCTCGGCTCGTCCAGGCCGAAGGTGACGACACGCGGCGCGTCGGCGGCGGCCGCCGGCGGCACGAACTTCATGACTTCAGCGTCGCCGCGGTTGAGCACGCGTACCGTGCGCGGCCCGAAGATGCGGCCCTTGGCGGCCGCATAGGCTTCGAAACCGCCATGCCAGTCGAGGTGATCCTGCGTGATGTTGAGCACGGCGGCCGCGTCGGGCGCGAAGCTTTCCGCGCTGTCCAGCTGGAAGCTCGACAGCTCGAGCACCCACACGTCCGGCAGCGCGGCCGCGTCGATCGCGGCCGACAGCTTGTCGAGCATGGCCGGGCTGATATTGCCCGCCACCGCCACCGAGCGCCCGGCGCGTTCGCAGAGCAGCCCGGTCAGGCTGGTGGTGGTGGTCTTGCCATTGGTGCCCGTGATCGCCAGCACCTTGGGCGCGTAACCGTTCGCGGCCAGCGCCGCCAGTGCGCGCGCGAAGAATTCGAGTTCGCCCCACACCGGAATGCCGCGTTCGCGCGCGGCCGCCAGCAGCGCGGCCAAGGCGGGCTCCTGCGGCGACAGGCCCGGGCTCAGGGCGACCAGTTCGATGCCACCGTCGAGCAGGGCGGGCGAGAACGAACCGCCGACGAATTCCGCCTCGGCGACGGCCTCGCGCAGCGCGGCAAGATTCGGCGGCGCCTCGCGCGTATCCGCGATCCGCAGCGGACAGGCGTGCCTCGCGCACCAACGCGCGATCGCGAGACCCGATTCACCGAGCCCCAGCACCAGCACCATCGGCCGTTGCCGATCTCCAAACATCTCGCCAGACATCCTTGCTATCCCTTTACCGCAGCTTGAGGGTGGACAAACCGAACAGACAGAGCATCAGGGTGATGATCCAGAAACGCACCACCACCTGCGTTTCCTTCCAGCCGGACAATTCGAAATGGTGATGCAGCGGCGCCATCTTGAAGATGCGGCGCCCTTCGCCGTAGCGGCGCTTGGTGTACTTGAACCAGGTGACCTGCAGCATCACGGAGAGCGTTTCGGCGACGAAGATCCCGCCCATGATGAACAGCACGATTTCCTGGCGCACGATCACCGCCACCGTGCCGAGCGCGCCGCCCAGCGCCAGCGCGCCGACGTCGCCCATGAACACCTGCGCGGGGTGCGTGTTGTACCAGAGGAAGGCGAGGCCCGCGCCGCCCATCGCCGAGCAGAAGATCAGCAACTCGCCGGCGCCGGGGATGTGCGGGAACAGCAGATATTTCGAATAGACCGAGCTGCCCATCACGTAGGCGAAGATGCCCAGCGAGGAACCCACCAGCACCACCGGCATGATCACCAGGCCGTCGAGGCCGTCGGTGAGGTTGACGGCATTGCTCGCGCCGACGATCACCAGGTAGGTCAGCGCGATGAAGCCCCACACGCCGAGCGGATAGCTGATCGACTTGAGGAAGGGCAGCATCAGGTCGGCGCGCGCCGGCAGGCCCATCGACAGGCCGCTGCGCACCCAGGCCATGAACAGGTCGAACACGCGCACGTTGCTGGCTTCCGAGACGCTGAAGGCGAGGTAGACCGCCGCGAACAGCCCGATCAGCGATTGCCAGAAATACTTCTCCTTCGACGACATGCCGCGCGGGTCCTTGTGGACCACCTTGCGGTAGTCGTCGACCCAGCCGACCACGCCGAAGCCGAAGGTGACCAGCATCACGATCCAGATGAAACGGTTGGTCAGGTCGCCCCACAGCAGGGTCGCGACCGCGATGCCGATCAGGATCAGCACGCCGCCCATGGTCGGCGTGCCCGATTTCACCAGGTGCGTCTGCGGGCCGTCCTTGCGCACGGCCTGGCCGACCTTCATTTCGGTCAGCTTGCGGATCACCCAGGGGCCACAGACCAGGCCGATGCCCAGCGCGGTGATGGTGGCCATCACCGCACGGAACGTCAGGTATGTGAACAAGCGCAAAAAGCTTGCGTCACCTTGCAGCCATTGCGCCAGCGCCAGCAACATTGCTTACTTTCCTTCTCAGTGTGCGCCGGGCGTCACGCCCGGCGCGGGTTGGTTCGTCAGCGCGTCGACCACGCGCTCCATGCGCGTATAGCGCGAGCCCTTCACCAGCACCGTCGCCGCCGCGCCGAAGCCGGCCGCGTCGAGGGCCGCGAGCAGCGCGCCGACATCGTCGAAATGCCGGGCCGTGTCGCCATAGGCCGCGCAGGCGTCGCGCGTGGCATCGCCCGTCGCATACAGCGCGTCGATGCCGCGTTCGCGCGCGTAGGCGCCGATCTCGCGATGGAAGGCCGGCCCTTCGTCGCCAACCTCGCCCATCTCGCCGATCACCAGCACGCGCGGCGAGGCCTGCTGGGCCAGCACGTCGATCGCGGCCCGCATCGAATCGGGGTTCGCGTTGTAGGTGTCGTCGATCAGCATCGCGCCCGCCAGCGAGCCAACGGCCGCGCGCTTGACCTGCAGGCGCCCCTTCACCGGCTCGAAGGCTTCCAGGCCGGTGCGGATCGCCTCGAGCGCGACGCCGGAGGCGAGCGCCGCGGCCGTGGCCGCCAACGCGTTGCGGGCGTTGTGCGCGCCAAGCGCCTGCAGGCGCACCTCGACGCGGCCGGCCGGCGTCTCGATCGCCAGCACGCCGCCCGACATGGTTCCGGTCACGGCGGCAGCCGTGCTTCGGTCCGCGTCGTTCAGCGCGAAATCGAGGATCGCGTTGCCGGTCGCCGCGACGCGCCAGATGCCCGCGTACTTGTCGTCGGCCGGAAACACCGCGACGCCGTCCGGCGCCAGCGCGTGGATCACCGACGCGTGTTCCAGCGCGACCGCCTCGACGGTCGCCATGAATTCCTGGTGCTCGCGCTGCGCGTTGTTCACCAAGGCGACCGTCGGCGCGGCGATCTTCGCGAGCGTCTGCGTCTCGCCGGGATGGTTCATCCCCAGTTCGATCACGGCGAGCCGGTGTGCGGCGCTCAGGCGCAACAGCGTCAGCGGCAGGCCGATGTCGTTGTTGAAGTTGCCGGCCGTCGACAGGCGAGCGTCGATGCCGACCGCGGCCGCGAAGATCGAGGCGATCATCTCCTTGACCGTGGTCTTGCCGTTGCTGCCGGTCACCGCCACCAGCGGGATCGCGAAACGCTGGCGCCAGCCGTGCGCCAGCGCGCCCAGCCCCAGGCGCGTATCGGCCACCTGCAGTTGCGGCAGCGAGGCCGGCGCGCCTTCGCGCGACACCAGCGCCGCGTTCGCGCCGCGCGCGGCCACGTCGGCCAGGAAGTCGTGCGCGTCGAAACGCTCGCCCTTGAGCGCGACGAACAGGTCGCCCTCGCCCACGCTGCGGCTGTCGGTGGACACGCGCGAGAACGAGACGTTCCCGTCGCCCGTCACGATGGCGCCCGGAATCAGCGCGGCGGCCTGCTGGAGCGTCAGCATCGTCATTCACCGCCTCCATGCGCCTGCGTCGCGCGTGCGGCCAATGCCAGCCGCGCGTGATCCTGATCCGAGAACTCCCGCTTCTTGCCCATGATTTCCTGTGTTGCCTCGTGTCCCTTGCCGGCCAGCAGCACCACGTCCTCGCGCGCGGCGCCTCGCACCGCCTGCAGGATCGCGCTGGCGCGGTCCTCGATGCGCAGCGCGGCGGCGGGCGTCTTCATGCCGGCCACGATCTGCTCGAGGATCGCCAGCGGCGGCTCGCTGCGCGGGTTGTCGCTGGTCACCACCACGCGATCGGCGAGCCGCTCGGCGATGCCGCCCATCAGCGGACGCTTGGTCGCGTCGCGATCGCCGCCGCAGCCGAACATGCAGACCAGCGCGCCGCCGCGTGCCTCGGCGATCGGCCGCAAGGCCTCGAGCGTCTTCTCCAGCGCATCCGGCGTGTGGGCGTAATCGACCACCACCAGCGGTTCGTCGTTGGCGACCCGGCCGCCGAGCCGCTGCATGCGGCCATTGACCGACTCGAGCCTGCGCAGTTCGGTCAGCGCAGCCTCGAACGGCACGTCGGCGACCAGCAGCGTGCCGAGCACGGCCAGCAGGTTACTGACATTGAACAGGCCGAGCGTGCCGACCTCGACCTCGGCCGAACCCCATGAGGATTCGAGCCGGAACGCCGTGCCCGTCGCGGTCGCGCGCACCTCGTGCACGATCAGTTGGCGATCGGCCTCGGGCGCATCGGCGCGCTCGTCGATGCCGTAGGCGACGGTGCGCACGCGCCCCGCCAGCGTGGCGAGCAGGCGGGCGCCTGCCGCGTCGTCGCGATTGACCACGGCATGGCGCAGCCCGCGCCAGGCGAACAGCTTCGCCTTGGCGGCTTCGTAGGCCTCGAAGGTCCGGTGGTAGTCGAGATGATCCTGGGTCAGGTTGGTGAACACGGCGACGTCGAAGGCGGTGCCGTTGACGCGGCCCTGCTGCAGCGCGTGCGAGGACACCTCCATGGCCACCGCCTTGGCGCCCTCGTCGCGCAGTTGCGCGAGGCTGCGCTGCAATTGCGGCGCATCGGGCGTGGTGAAGCCGGTCGCGACCAGGCGTCCCGGCATGCCGCTGCCGAGCGTGCCGATCACCGCGCAGGGGGTGCGCAACGCGCTCAGCGCGGTGGCGATCCATTGCGTGCAGGAGGTCTTGCCGTTGGTGCCCGTCACACCGACCGCGAACATCGCGTCGCTCGGGTCGCCGTACCAGCCGCTGGCGATCTCGCCGGCCAACGCGCCGAGATCCGGCACCGCGTGCGTGACGGTGGGGTCGAGAGCGTCGATCGCGAAACCGTCGGGCTGCACCAGCACGGCCGCCGCGCCGCGCGCCAGCGCACCGGCGATATGCGAGCGGTTGTCGACACCGTCCACGGCATAGGCCAGGAACACGTCGCCCGCCTGCACGGCGCGCGAATCGGAATACAGGTTCGCGCCGGGCTGTGCATGCGCGCGCAGCCACGCGAGCGCGGCTGCGATGGTGGAGTGCGCCGGATGGGAACTGCGGACGGCGCTCATCGAACGACTCCTGGGCGATTGTGTGCCGAACTCGACACGCTGAGATGGCTCGCGGGCAGCGCGGCCAGCTTCTGCGCGCCGGCGGATTTCGGTGCGCCGGGCGCCGGCGCCGTGTCGTCGGACACCACCAGCTGCTTGACCGGCATGTTGGGCGGCACGTTCAGCGCGCGCAGCGTATCGCCGACGATCGCCGAGAACACGGGCCCCGAAACCTGGCCGCCGAAGTGGCTGCCCGCGGTCGGTTCGTCGACCGACACGGCGACCACGATGCGCGGATTCGGCATCGGCGCCATGCCCACGAAGGAGGCGCGGTACTTCTTGTGGTCGTAACCGCGGCCGACCTGCTTGTAGGCCGTGCCGCTCTTGCCGCCGACGCGATAGCCCGGCACCGCCGCGTCGGGCGAGGTGCCGTTCTTGGTGACCACGCTCTCCAGCATCTCGCGCACTTCGCGCGCGGTGGTCGGCGAAAACACCTGCGGGCCTTGCGGCGGCTGGGTCTCGCTGGCCTTGAAGATCGACAGCGGCATCAGTTCGCCGTCGTGCGCGATCGCCGTGTAGGCATGCGCGAGCTGGAACAGCGAGACCGACAGGCCATAACCGTAGGACATGGTGGCCTGCTCGATGCGGCGCCAGCTCTTCCAGGGCCGCAGGCGGCCCGCCGCCGCGCCGGGAAAACCGACCTTCGGCGCCTGGCCGAGACCGATGCTGGTATACATATTCCACATTTCCTCGGGCCGCATCGTCATGGCGATCTTGGTCGCGCCGATGTTGCTCGATTTCTGGATCACGCCGCCCACCGTCAGCACGCCGAAACCGGCATCGTCCGAGATCGGCGCGCCGTCCAGCACGAAATGGCCGTTGCCGGTGTCGACCAGCGTGGTCGGCGAGACGCGATGCAAGTCCAGCGCGAGCGACACCGTGAACGGCTTCATGATCGAGCCGGGCTCGAACACGTCGGTCAGCACGCGGTTGCGCAACTGCTCGCCGGTCAGGTGCGAACGGTCGTTCGGGTTGTAGGTCGGGTAGTTGACCAGCGACAGCACCTCGCCGGTGCGCACGTCGACCACGATCGCCGCGCCGGCCTTGGCGTGGAACTTGTCGACGGCGGCCTTCAGGTTCGCGTAGGTGATGTACTGGATCTTGCTGTCAATCGAGAGGTCGACGTCGGTGCCGTTGTGCGGCGGCATCTGCTCGTCGACATCCTCGACGATATGCCCGACGCGATCCTTGATCACGTGGCGGCTGCCCGGGATGCCGGCCAGCATCTTCTGGTCGGCCAGCTCGACGCCTTCCTGCCCCTCGTCCTCGACGTTGGTGAAGCCGATCAGGTGGGCCGTGATCTCCCCTTCCGGGTAGAAACGCTTGTATTCGTTGCGGGCGTAGATGCCGGGGATATCGAGCGCGGCGACCTTGTCGGCCACCTCGATCGGCACCTGTCGCTTCACGTAGACGAAGCTCTTGTCCTCGGACAGCTTGCGGCGCAGCTCGGTCGAGCTCATGTCGAGCAACTGGCCGAGCTGGGTGAGCTTGTCGGCGCCGAGATCGTCCGGCACCGATTCGGGAATCGCCCAGATGGCGCGCACCGGCAGGCTGGTGGCCAGCACCAGTCCGTTGCGGTCGAGGATCTTGCCGCGCGTGGCCGGCAATTCGAGCGTGCGCTGATAACGGCTCTCGCCCTGCTTCTGGTAGAAGGCGTTGCCGGGACCCTGGATCCAGAAGGCGCGCGCGGCCAGGGCCACGAAGGCCATGAACAGCATGAAGACCACCAGCTTCGAGCGCCACATCGGCAGGTGCACCGACAGCACCGGGCTCGACGCGAACTTGACGCTCGATTTCGCGCTCGACTTCGACTGGCGCTGTTTCATCGTCCGCTCCCCGGGCCGCCGGCCGCGGCCGAACTCGGCAGCGGCGCGTCGACGGCCTTCGCGGCGCCGTTGGGCAGCGTCAGGTACTGGGTGCGGCCGGTCACGATCGGCTGCATCTTGAGCGAATCGTTGGCGAGCTGTTCGATACGCGACGTCTTGGACAACGCGCTCTGCTGATACTGCAACTGCGCGTAGTCCTGCTGGAGCTGGTGCTCCTGCGATTGCGCGCGCTGCAACTGGAAGAAGATCTGGCGCTGCTGGTTGGTCGAGTTGACCACCGACAAGGCGCAGCCCATCACGATGATCAGCAGGAAGATGTTGAGGCGGTTCATGGCGCGACGCGCTCCGCGATGCGCATCACGGCGGACCGGGCGCGCGGATTGGCGGCGACTTCGGCCTCGCCCGGGAACTTGCGTCCGAGCAGCTTCAGGGGCGGCGAAGGGAGGTCGACTGCACGGATCGGCAGGCGGCGGTCGACCGCCGGCGCACTCGCGTGCGCCTGCATGAAACGTTTGACGATCCGATCCTCGAGCGAATGAAAGCTGATCACGACCAGCCGCCCCCCTTGCTCCAACGACGACAACGCGGACTCTAGAACGACCTGCAGGTCCGCAAGCTCTTGATTGACGTGAATCCGTATAGCCTGAAAGGTGCGGGTTGCCGGATCCTTGCCTTTCTCACGTGTCTTGACGGCGTGACCCACGATTTGGGCAAGCTCGCCCGTGCTGTCGAGGGGCCCGAGACGATCGGATTCTGCCCGGCGAGCAACAAGCGCCTTTGCAATCTGAAAAGCAAACCGTTCTTCCCCATAATCTCGTATCACCTCCGTCAGTTCCTGCAGCGACGCGCGGGCCAGCCAGTCGGCCGCCGATTCGCCACGTGTCGTGTCCATCCGCATGTCGAGCGGGCCGTTCGCGCGAAAACTGAAACCGCGCTCGGGATCGTCGATCTGCGGCGAGGACACGCCCAGATCCAGCAACACGCCCGTCACGCGACCCACGCCACGTTCGGCCAGCGCGCCGCCGAGCGACGCAAAACTGTCATGCACGATCGAGAAGCGCGTATCGCCGATTCGGCTGGCCGTCTCGATCGCCAGCGGATCCTTGTCGAAAGCGATCAGCCGGCCGCCTTCCGCCAGCCGGTCGAGCACCAGGCGGCTATGGCCGCCGCGACCGAAGGTGCCGTCGACATAGATGCCGTCGGGCCGCGTCACGAGCGCGTCCACCGCCTCGTCGAGCAGCACCGTGCGGTGCTGGAATTCGTTTCCCATCGCGGGCGTCTCCGTCACCGCAATCAGAACGTGAAGTTCTTCAGCGCATCGGGCATGCCCTGCGCCATCGCCGCCTGCTCCTTCGCGGTGTAGGTCTGCGAATCCCACAGCTCGAAGTGACTACCCATTCCCAACAACATGACTTCCTTTTCCAGCCCGGCTGCCATGCGCAGCTCGGGCGATACGAGAATCCGGCCCGCGCTGTCGAGATCGACATCCGACGCGTTGCCGAGAAAAATGCGGCGCCACCAGTGCGCGTCCATCGGCAGCGCGGCAATCTTGGCGCGGAATACCTCCCATTCGGGACGCGGAAACAGCAACAGGCAGCCGTCCGGGTGCTTGGTCACAGTCACCCGTCCTTCTGCCTGTCCTTGCAGCGCTTCGCGATAGCGAGACGGCACCGACATCCGTCCTTTCGCATCGAGCGTCAGCGCCGACGCCCCTTGGAACACTTTCCGCTCTCCCGATCGGGGTGCCTCGGCACCCGCCCAATTGGCTCAGAATCTACCCGGAACCGCTCTTTGGATCACACAAAAATACACTTTCTCACACTGTCTCCCACTTTAGAGGAAGGGTCAGGGACGGTCAAGGGAGGCCGACGATTTTTTGACGAATTTTGTTAGTTAGAACAAGGACTTACGTGCAAGTCCTCAAGCCGACCCTCAAACCAAAACTCGTTATAAATTAATGAGCTAGTGCAACTTGTGAATGTGATACGTGAATAGTCGCGCGCAAGGCGGTGTGAGGGCGGGGGTTCAGCGGGCGGGAAAGTCCGGATTTTCGGGGTGGGACGGTGGACGCGGCAACCGCCGCGCCCCACCGTGGATGCTACAGATAGTAGGCAGTCCTCGTCATGACCTTCGAGGCGGCCCGCATCAGCCAGCGAGCCGGCATCGGCAGCTCGGCGCCGCCCGCGTCGGCGGCGGTGCGGCCGTGTTTGGCCTCGTCGTCACGCATCTGCTCGACGATCGCGCGCGAGGCCGCATCGCCGCTCGGCAGCTCGGACAGATGGCTGTCCAGGTGTCGCTCGACCTGGCGCTCCGTCTCGGCCATGAAGCCCAGGCTTGCCCTGTCGCCGAGCCGCCCGGCCACCAGGCCGATCGCGAGCGCCCCGCCGTACCAGAGCGGGTTGAGCAGGCTCGGCCGCGAGTCCAGCGAGCGCAGCCGCTGCATGGTCCAGGCGAGGTGATCCTCCTCCTCGCGCGCCGATTCCTCGAACAGCGCCTTCAGCGACGGCGACGAGGTTGACAGCTTCTGCGCCTGGTACAGCGCCTGCGCGCAGACCTCGCCGACATGGTTGACGCGCATCAGCCCGGCCGCGTGCTTGCGCGCCTCGGCATCCAGTTCCTGCGACGTGTCGTCGGCCGGCACCGGCAAGGGACGCGTCATGCGACTCACGCCCGCGATCGCTCGCAGGCCCCGGTCGAATTCATTGATCAGTTCATCGAACAGCATTCGCTACCTCCGGTCAGCCGCCCCGCGGCAGGCATTTCGTCAGTTGTTTGTTGCAGTTACTGAACCGATTCTGCCGCGAACATTGCGGTAAACCCCCGATTTTAACCATTGTTGCCAAAAGGAAACATGAGTCGGCTCACGCCGGGGCTTTTGCTTTTTCGTGAAAAAGCCTTGCGCTACAGTACGACCGGCTACTCAGAAGTGCGGCGGGGCACCCGATCAATGAAAAAACCATACGCCCCGCCAGATAAAAATCATTCTGTAATCCTTGGAGATCGTTGAATGAAAAAGTCGCTTCTCGCGCTCGTCGCGCTGAGTGCGTTTGCTGGCGCGGCCCACGCGCAGAGCAGCGTCACGCTGTACGGCATCATCGATGCCGGCATTCTCTTCAACAACAATGCGAATGGCGCCCGGCAGTGGCAACAGTCGAGCGGCGTGCTGCAGGGCAGCCGCTGGGGCCTGAAAGGCGCCGAGGATCTCGGCGGCGGGCTGAAGGCCATCTTCGTGCTCGAAAACGGCTTCAGCATCTCGAGTGGCGCGCTCGGCCAGGGTGGCGCCATGTTCGGCCGCCAGGCCTACGTCGGCCTGTCGAGCGATTCGCTGGGCAAGGTCACGCTGGGTCGCCAATACGACTCGGTGGTCGACTACACCGGCGCGCTCGCCACCGGCAGCCAGTGGGCGGGTTATATCGGCGCGCATCCGGGCGACCTCGACAACATGAACAACGCCAACCGCGTCAACAACGCGGTCAAGTACACCAGCCCGGTGTACGGCGGCTTCCAGTTCGGCGGCCTGTACAGCCTGGGCGGCGTGGCCGGCCAGCCGGGCCGCAACCAGATCTTCTCGGTCGGTGCCGGCTACAACAACGGCCCGCTCGCCCTGGGCGTCGGTTACGTGAACGCGCGCAACCCGAACTACTCGTTCTTCGGCAGCAACCCGAACGCGAACACGGCCACCTCGACCTCGGGCCTGAACATGACGAGCCCGGTCTACCGCGGCTACGCCTCGGCCAACACGCTCGAGATCGTCGCTGCGGCCGGCGCCTACTCGATCGGCGCGGCAACGCTCGGTGTCACCTACAGCTACACGCGCTTCGACGCGGTCGGCTCGACCGGCGGCACGGGCCTGAACCCGCTGAACCTGCGCGGCGACGCCGTGTTCAACAACGTCGAAGCGAACTTCAAGTACCAGCTGACTCCGGCGCTGCTGGCCGGTATCGCCTACGACTACACGCGCGGCTCGAAGGTCAACGGCCAGTCGGCGGCGCAGTATCACCAGGTGAACCTGGGCGTCGACTACTTCCTGTCCAAGCGCACCGATCTGTATGCGATCGGCGTCTATCAACACGCGCTCGGCTACGATTCGACCGGCAACCGCGCGGTCGCGTCGATCAACAACATCACGGCCTCGGCCACGCCGAACCAGGTAGCCGCCCAGGTCGGCATCCGTCACAAGTTTTGACGAACAAGCTTGGAATAACGATACGTAGCAGACTCGAAGGCGCCCCGCGGGGCGCCTTTTTTCTTGGCCATGACCCGTCCTGAAATAGGTTGACACTTTTTCGACGAATCGAAGAGGTGGCAAGTGGGGCAAGGGATCAAGCGGACGCAGCGCGACTACAGCCTG
>NZ_VIUM01000012.1:0-266333 GCF_007828315.1 Burkholderia sp. SJZ089
ATGCGCATCCGGGCACGGGCGCGTTCGTGCTGATCGACGAGGCGACCCATCACACGGTCGCCGCCGGGATGATTCGCGCCTACTCGGCGTGAGTCCGGCGCCGTCGGCCTCGCGTGTCGCGGCCGGCGGCACTCTACCAATGAAAGGCTTATGGGCAAGGTGTATCTGATTGGCGCCGGACCCGGCGCGGCCGACCTGATCACGGTGCGCGGCGCGCGCCTGCTGGGCCAGGCCGAAGTGGTGCTGCACGACGCGCTGATCGAGCCGGCGATGCTCGATTACGCGCCGAACGCGCGCCGCATCGCGGTCGGCAAGCGCTGCGGCCAGCGCTCCACGGCGCAGCAGTTCATCAACAAGCAGATCATCGACGCGGCGCGCGAGCACGCGGTGGTGGTGCGCCTGAAGGGCGGCGACCCTATGCTGTTCGGCCGGGCCGACGAGGAGATGCGCGCGCTCGAGGCGGCCGGCATCGACTACGAGGTGGTGCCGGGCATCACCGCGGCGCTGGCGAGTGCCGCCGCGCTCAAGCGCTCGCTGACGCTGCGCGGCGTGTCGCGCAGCGTGGCCTTCGCCACCCAGAGCCGGGCGCCCGGCAGCGACGAGATTCGCGAGCAGGTGCAGGCCGATTCGCTGGTCTTCTACATGGGTCGCGACAGCGCGCCCGGCATCGCCCGGCAACTGATCGACGCGGGCCGAGCGGGCGACACGCCGGTGGCGATCGTCGAGGCCTGCAGCACGCCGCGCGAGCGCAGCCTGGCGCTGACGCTGGCGCGCATGGCGGCGGGCGAGGCGCAGGCCTGGCTCGATCCCTCGCAGCCGAGCCTGCTGATGATCGGCGCGGCCTTCGCGGAACGCGCGGGAGCGGTGGAGCCGGGTAGCGAGGAGGCCGCCGGGCAGCCGGCAGGCAAGGGCGAGGTCCGCAACGCGGCCTGAGCTGCGGGTCGGCGGAGCGCCCGCCAGTACCCGCAAGCAGTCGATACGAAGCAACGCCGGCCCTTGGGCCGGCGTTTCGCATTTCAGCGGCACATTCCCCGCGCAATGAACAACGCCGGCGCGAGGCCGGCGTTTCGTATTCCAGCGAGCGGGAGCGCATCCCGGTCGAAGGTTCAGTCGCCCGCTTGCTGCAGGCAGTATGTCGCGATCGCGTCGAGCACCGAATCGTCCTCGCCGATCGCCGTGGCGCAGCGGATATCCACGCCCGGATGCGCCGCGCGGCAGGCCTCGACGATCTCGGGCAGGTCACGCCGCACATGGCCGCCCTGGCCGACGAACACCGGCACGATGGTGACGGTCGCGCAGCCCGCCGTGACATGGGCGGCCACCGCGTCCTCGAGCTCGGGCGGCATCAGCTCGAGAAAGGCCAGCGCGACGGGGCCGCTGGTATGGCTGGCGCGCACGCGCTCGGCCAGCCGCTCGAACGGCTCCATCCAGCGCGGGTCGCGCGAACCGTGTCCGAACAGGATGATCCCGTGTCTGCTCATCTTCCCTCCGTGGTGATCAGTGGCTCAGTGCCGGTCGACCCACTTGAGCCCGAACAGGCCGAGCGCGAGATAGATCAGGCCGGGTAGCGCCGCGGTCAGCGGCGCAGGCCAGGTGTTGAGCGTGCCGATATGCGAGAACAGCGTGTTGAAGAGCTGGAAGCTCATGCCGAGCATGATGCCGCCGAACACCTTCACGCCGACCACGCCAGCGCGCGTGTGCAGGTACGCGAACGGCAGCGACAGCACCAGCATCACGAACACCGCGAACGGGTAGAGCAGCTTGCGCCACAGCGCGATGTCGTAGCGCTGGGTGTCCTGCTGGTTCTCGCGCAGATGCTGGATGTAGCGGAACAGGTTGAAGATCGACATGCGTTCCGGCGACACCAGCAGCACCGAGAGGATCTGCGGCGTGAGGTCCGAGCGCAGCGAATACTGCGGCATGCTCACCTGCTCGGAGCGATAGACCGGGTTCAGCGCATCCTTGGGCGTGTTCGGCGCCGGCACGATCGGCGAGAGCTGGGTGTCGGTCACGTCGGTCAGCAGCCAGTGGCCCGGCGGCGCGTAGCGCCCCGACTTGGCGATGCGCACGTTCTGCAGCTGGAACTTCGAGTCGAACTCGTAGATCCGCACGTTGCTGATGGTCGAGTCGGGCGAGAGCGTGCCGACGTTGACGAAGCGCGTGACGGGCTCGCCGTTGTCGCGCGCCGTCAGCGTGTCCTTGACCCACACGCCCGACTGGAAGTTCGACGACACCGAGGAGCCGAGCGCCTCGAGCCGCACGCGCTCGGATAGCTGGTCGGTGTAGGGGCCGATGAACTCGCCGATCAGGTAGGTGACGATCACCAGCGGCACGCCGATCTTCAGCAGCGAGCGCAGCGCCCGGTTGGTGGCCAGGCCCGAGACGCGGAAGATGGTGAATTCCGAGTTGGCGGCCATCTGCGCGAACACGTAGATGGCGCTGATCAGGGTGGCGACCGGGATGATCTCGTAGAAGCGCGAGGGCGTCTGCAGGCCCACGCGCAGCACCGCGTAGCCGAAGTTGTAGCTGCCGTGGCCGACCGAGTTCAGCTCGCTGATCAGGTCGAAGAAGAAGAACAGCCCCGAGAACGCGAACAGCACGAACACGAAGGTCAGGTAGATCTGGCGCGCGAAGTACTTTTCGTAGAGCCGCATCGGTCAGGCTCCCCGGCGGAACGTGGCGCGCGAGATCAGCGGCCGGTTGCGCACGCGCATCCAGAACAGGAAGGCGACGATGCCGGCCACCACCAGGTGCAGCACCACCAGGCCCACGCCGAACGGGATCTTGCCGCGCTCGATCTGCGACTGCATCACGTTGAGCAGGTTCGAATACGTTAGATAGATCAGCACGGCCATCACGAGGTTCACGGTGCGGCCGCGCCGCGGGTTCTGGTAGGCCAGCGGGATCGCGAGAATCATCAGATTGATGGCGATCAGCGGCAGGCCGACGCGCCAGGCGAATTCGGCGAGGTTCTCGTCGGTCGGATCGCGCAGCAGGTCCAGCGTCGGGGTGCTGGTGGTGGTCGGCTGGGTGACCACCTGCTTGCTCTGGATCTTCACGCCGTAGCGCTCGAACTGCATGATCTTGAAGTTCGGCTGGCCGGGCACGCCGTCGTAGCGGCGGCCGTTTTCCAGCACGATGAAGCGGTCGCCGTTCTGGGCGGTCTCGGTATGGCCGGTCTGCGACACCACCACGTTGACCTTGCCCTGCTCGGTGGTGGTGACGAACACGTTCTGCACGGCGGCCTGGTCGGCCGACATCTTCTCGATGAAGAACACGCGGTTGGTGGACGGCGACTCGCGGAACTGGCCCGGCGCGAGCAGCGAGACTTCGTCGCGCTGCTGGAAGCGCGCCTTGATCAGCTTGCTCTGCTGGTTCGACCAGGGCCAGCCGACGAAGGCGAAGAAGGCGATCAGCACGATGATGGGCGTGGCGAACACGCCGATCGGCTTGATCAGGCGCGTCAGGCTCACGCCGGAGGCGAGCCAGACCACCATTTCGGAGTCCTTGTACCAGCGCGTGAGCACGAACAGGATCGACACGAAGAGGGTGCCGACCAGGATCATCGCGAGATAGCCGATCACGGTGAGGCCGATCAGCACGAGCACGTCCTTCGGGCTGACCTGACCGGACGCTGCGTAGCCGACGATGCGGATCATCATCGACGTCAGCATGATCGTGAGCAGCACCATGAAGACAGCGCCGGCGGTGTACGCAAGCTCGCGCTGGAGGGAGCGTTCGAAGATCATGTTTGAGGCGAAGAGGGCGGGGAGGGATACAGCGCGCCGCCACAGGAAAAATAGCGGATAATTGCGGCTTTCACCCACATAGCCCAGATTTTATCCGAGGACAAGCGCGATGGACTTTAGCATAAAAGGCTTTGATTGGAGCAAAGGTGCGTCCAAGGGCTTCCTGACCGGCAAGTCCGACTGCGTGGTGGTCGGCGTGTTCGAGTCGCAGACGCTGTCCGGCGCCGCGCTCGACATCGATGAAGCCGTCAAGGGTCTGGTGTCGCGCCTGGTCAAGGCCGGCGACATGGACGGCAAGCTCGGCAAGACGCTGTTCCTGCACGAGGTCGAGGGCATCGGCGCCTCCCGCGTGCTGCTGGTCGGCCTCGGCAAGCAGGACGGCTTCGGCCAGAAGGCCTACCAGGAAGCCGTGCGTGCCGCCTGGCGCGCGCTGCTGGCCACCAAGGTCGGCCAGGTCGCCTTCACGCTGGCGCAACTGCCGGTGGCCGAGCGCGGCGCCGAGTGGAGCGTGCGCGCCGCGATCCTCGCGCTGCGCGGCGAGACCTACCGCTTCACGCAGATGAAGAGCAAGGCCGAACCGGCCCCGGCCACGCTCAAGCGCGTGGTGTTCAGCGTCGATCCGGCAGACGAGAAGGCCGCCAAGCTGGCCGCCAAGCAGGCCGTGGCGATCGCCAACGGCATGGATCTCACGCGCGACCTGGGCAACCTGCCCGGCAACGTCTGCACCCCGACCTATCTCGCCAATACGGCCAGGCAGTTGGCCAAGGACTGGGGCCTGAAGGCCGAGGTGCTCGGCCTCAAGCAGATCCAGGCGCTGAAGATGGGCTCCTTCCTGTCGGTCACGCGCGGTTCGGTCGAGCCGCCGCAGTTCATCGTGCTGCACTACCAGGGCGCCGCCGCCAAGGTCGCGCCGATCGTGCTGGTCGGCAAGGGCATCACCTTCGACACCGGCGGCATCTCGCTGAAGCCGGGCGAGGGCATGGACGAGATGAAGTACGACATGTGCGGCGCCGGCTCGGTGCTGGGCACCATGCGCGCGCTCGCCGAGATGGAGCTGAAGCTCAACGTGGTGGCGATCGTGCCGACCTGCGAGAACATGCCCTCGGGCCAGGCCACCAAGCCGGGCGACATCGTCACCAGCATGAAGGGCCTGACGATCGAGGTGCTGAACACCGACGCCGAAGGCCGTCTGATCCTCTGCGACGCGCTGACCTACGCCGAGCGCTTCAAGCCGGCCGCGGTGATCGACGTGGCGACCCTGACGGGCGCCTGCGTGATCGCGCTGGGCCACCACAACAGCGGCCTGTTCTCGAAGGACGACGCGCTGGCCGGCGAGCTGCTCGACGCCTCGCGCGAAGCGGGCGATCCGGCCTGGCGCCTGCCGCTCGACGACGAGTACCAGGACCTGCTGAAGTCGAACTTCGCGGACCTGGCCAACATCGGCGGCCGTCCGGGCGGCAGCATCACGGCGGCCTGCTTCCTGGCGCGTTTCGCGGAAAGCTATCCGTGGGCGCACCTGGACATCGCCGGCACGGCCTGGAAGAGCGGTGCCGCCAAGGGCGCCACCGGCCGTCCGGTGCCGCTGCTCTCGCAGTTCCTGATCGACCGCGCCGGCGCGTGAGTGCAAGGTCGGAAAAGGCAGGCATGACGCGGCGGGGCGCCCGATGACACGAATCGATTTCCATTCGAACGTCGGCGACTCGCTCGCGTATGCGTGCCGGCTGCTGCGCAAGGCCTACCTGGCCGGCCAGGCCGTGGTGGTCTGCGCCGAGCCGGCACGGCTGCGCACGCTCGACGAGCGGCTGTGGACCTTCTCGCCGCTCGATTTCATTCCCCATTGCTCGGTCGACAGCCCGCAGGCCTCGCAGACGCCGATCGTGCTGACCACCGATCTGTCGCGCGCCCCGCATGACGGCGTGCTGCTCAATCTCGGCGCCGAGGTGCCCGCGCAGTTCGCGCGCTTCGCCCGGCTGCTCGAGGTGGTCGGCAACGCGCCCGAGGAACTGGCGGCCGGCCGCGATCGCTACCGTTTCTACCGCGACCGCGGCTACGCGCTGAACAACTACAAGCAAGGCGGCTAGTCGCGCCTGGAGCCAACATGCCCGACGCCCACAACGAGTTCGACATTCCCGTGCTGACCGACGTGCTGGTGCCCGGCAAGTCCGTGCTCGCACGTCGTCCCTGGCAGGCCGCCGATGCGGCGGCGCCGCATGCCACCGACCTGCCCGAGTTGCCGCCGCAGGTGCCGCCCGAGCTGGCGGCTTCGGGCCTGCCGACGCTCGGCGGGGGCGCGGGCTTGTCCACCGCCTACGGCGCGCCGGCCGGAGCCTGGGCCGATGCGCTGCCGGCATCGCACCTGGCGCCGGGCGAGCCGGCCGCGCTTGCACCGCGAGGGCTGGTTTCCTCGCCGGCGACGGCGCAGGGCGCCGAGGCGCCGGCGGAGCCTGTGTTCGTCGCGGCGGAGCCGGTGACGGTGCCGCCGGAATTCGCGGGCGAGCCGCAGCCCTTGCTCGAGGCGCACGAAGCGTCGGTTGCCAGCGAGCCGACGCAGGCGGAAGCCGCGTTCGTCGCGCCGGAGCCGGTATCGACGCCGGCGGAATTCGCGGGCGAGCCGCAGCCCTTGCCCGAGGCGCACGAAGCGTCGGCCCTCAGCGAGCCGACGCAGGCGGAAGCCGCGTTCGTCGCGCCGGAGCCGGTATCGACGCCGCCGGAATTCGCGGCCGAGCCTCACCCGTGGCCGGCGTCGCATGAGGCATCCACCTTCAGCGAGCCCGACCCGGCCGAAGCGGCATTCGTCTCGCCCGAGTCGAGCATTCCTCAGGAATTCTCGGCAAGCCCCGCGCCGCTCGTCGAGCCGCAGGCAGCGCCGCTCGAATCCACTCAGGCCGAAGCCGTGTTCGTGGCCGCCGAGCCGGCGGTTCCCCAGGAATTCGCCGCGGCGCCGCAGCCGCTGCCTGTCGAGGCCGTTCCCGCCGAGATGGAAGCGCGGCCCGACCCGCGCGACGACGAGCACGATGCGCCCGACAACGCACCGCTGGCCTATGCGCTCGACGGCGCCTCGCAAGAGCCTGCCGCCGCCTCGGCGACGCCGCACGGCGAGGCACTGCATCGGGCACCAGTCCCTCCCGACGATCTCGCCGCGCGCACCGAATCCGCGCTGCATCGCGTCGAGACGCTGGCGCCTGCCGCCTTCGCGCAGTTGTCGCCCGTCGCCGCCGAGACGCCGGTGCCGGCACGTTTCGCCGATGTCGAGGCGCTGCCGCCCGCCGAGCTGATCGGCGCTGCGCAAGCCGAACCCGGGCCGCCGCCCGCGGCGCCGATCGATTCCCGGCATATCGCCGAGCGGCTGCAAGGTCGTGTCGCCGACTATCTGTCCGGCGAGGGCCGTGCCCTGATCGACGCGCGTTGCCGCGAGGCGGTCCAGCAGCATGCCGCCTGGCTGGTCGGCGAGGTGTCGCAGCAGGTGGTGACGGCGCTGGCGCCCGAATTCGAGCGCTGGGTGGCCGAAGCCGTCGACGAGGCGCTCGCTCGGCGCGACGCACCGCAATCCCGGCAGCAGCGCTGAGGCGTTCAGGGAAGCCGGCCAGGGCGGCTGGATCCGGCGCCCCGGCTCGCGGGACCGCTGCGGCCCCGAATGACAAACGCGCGACGCGCACTTCAGGTGCGCTCGCGCGTTTTCTTGTTTCAGGCCGCCGCTTCGCCGCGGCTTGCGTTCATTTCAAGGTCAGGATCCACTGCGCGAGGGTGCGCGCCTCGTCGCCGGTCACCTGGGTGTTGGCCGGCATCGGCACCGGCCCCCACACGCCGACGCTGCCCTTGACGATGGTCTGCACCAGATAGTCGGCCGCATCGGGGCGATTCATGTAGCGATCGGCGATGGCGTGGAAGGACGGCCCCATCAGGGGCGCGGCGACCGCATGGCAGGCCATGCAGTTCCTGCGTTGCGCGAGCAGCGGGCCGCTGGCCGGCTGCTGCGCCTGGGCCGGCAGGTTCGCGGCCAGCAGCAGGGCAAGCGTGGCTCGCAGTAGCGTGATTCTCATACGGGGTCTCCGCCGGCGCGAGGGCCGGCCTGGCTGTCCGCGCATTATAGAAGCAAAGAGGGCGCGAGCTCGTCGCGCCCCTCGTGCCCCTCGTGCGAATCGGCCAGGCCGTTCCTTCCGTCTTCCTTGCTGCCCGCGGCGAGTGCTTCAGCCCGTCACGGCGCCGCGATTCGCCGGCAGCGCCAGCGCCGCGTACTTGGCCAGCACGCCGCGCGTGTAACGCGGCGCCGGCCGCTGCCAGGCGGCGCGGCGGCGCGCCAGCTCGGCATCGTCGACATTCAACTGCAGCAGCAGGCGATGCGCGTCGATGGTGATCGAATCGCCTTCCTGGACCAGGGCGATGGTGCCGCCGGCGAAGGCCTCCGGCGCGACATGGCCGACCACCATGCCCCAGGTGCCGCCCGAGAAGCGCCCGTCGGTGATCAGGCCCACCGATTCGCCGAGCCCCTTGCCGATGATCGCCGAGGTGGGCGCGAGCATCTCCGGCATGCCGGGGCCGCCTTGCGGGCCGAGATAGCGCAGCACCACCACGTCGCCGGCGCGGATGCGGTCCTCGAGGATCGCCTGCAGCGCGCTCTGCTCGTCGTCGAACACGCGCGCGGGCCCCGTGATCACCGGATTCTTCAGCCCGCTGATCTTGGCCACCGCGCCGTCCTCAGCGAGATTGCCCTTGAGGATCGCCAGATGGCCTTCGCGATAGAGCGCCTGGTCGATCGGGAAGATCACCTGCTGGTCGGCGCGCGGCACCGAGGGCACCTCGCGCAGCGTCTCGGCCACCGTCTGGCCGGTGATGGTGAGGCACTCGCCATGCAGCAGGCCCGCGTCGAGCAGGATCCTCATCACCTGCGGGATGCCGCCCGCGCGATGCAGGTCGGTGGCCACGTAGCGGCCCGAGGGCTTCAGGTCGCAGATCACCGGCACGCGCCGGCGGATCCGCTCGAAGTCGTCGATGCTCCAGTCGATCTCGGCGGCGTGCGCGATGGCCAGGAAGTGCAGCACGGCATTGGTCGAGCCGCCGGTGGCCATGATCACCGACACGGCGTTCTCGATCGATTCGCGGGTGATGATGTCGCGCGGTTTCAGGTCCCGCTTGACGGCCTCCACCAGCACGCGCGCCGACTCGGCCGCCGAATCGACCTTCTCCTGGTCGGGATTGGCCATCGTCGAGGAATAGGGCAGCGCCATGCCGAGCGCCTCGAAGGACGAGCTCATGGTGTTGGCCGTGTACATGCCGCCGCAGGAGCCCGTCGAGGGGCAGGCATTGCGCTCGATGCCGTCGAAGTCCTCCTGCGACATGCGCCCGGCCGTGAATTCGCCGACCGCCTCGAAGGCCGAGACGATGGTCAGGTCCTGCCCTTTCCAGTTGCCCGGGCGGATCGTGCCGCCATAGACGTAGATGCCCGGCACGTTCAGCCGCGCCAGCGCGATCATGCCGCCCGGCATGTTCTTGTCGCAACCGCCCACCACCACCACGCCGTCCATCCACTGCCCCTGCACGCAGGTCTCGATGCAGTCGGCAATGACCTCGCGCGAGACCAGCGAATACTTCATGCCCTCGGTGCCCATCGACATGCCGTCCGAGATGGTGGGCGTGCCGAAGATCTGCGGATTGGCGCCGGCCGCCTTGACGGCCTCGACCGCCGCGTCCGACAGGCGCTGCAGGCCGGCATTGCAGGGCGTGATGGTGGAGTGGCCGTTGGCGATGCCGATCATCGGCTTGTCGAAGTCCGCCTGCTGGTAGCCGAGTGCGTAGTACATCGAACGGTTCGGCGAGCGGGCCACGCCCTGCGTGATGTTTTTCGAGCGACGGTTGTAGGACATGGGGGACTCCATCCGGGTTGTGGACATCCGGCGCGCGCCAGGGCGGCCGTGGTCAGGCAAGCATGGGCTGTCCCTCGGCACCTGTCCAATATATTATTCGTGGCCAATTGAGTCGCTGAGGATATCAATCGTGGCCGAACCGACCCCCGATCTGAGGCAATGGCGCTACTTCGTGGCGGTGGCCGAGGAGCGTCATTTCGGCCGCGCGGCGACGCGCCTGTCGATCACGCAGCCGCCGCTGTCGCAGGCGATCCGCGCGCTGGAGGCCGCGCTCGGCGTGCTGCTGTTCGTGCGCACCCAGCGCTCGGTGGAGTTGTCGGCGGTCGGCGCGGCCCTGCTGCCCGAGGTGCGGCGCCTGCTGGCGGCTGCCGACGCGCTGCCGCCGCTGGCCACCAGCCTGGCGCGCGGCGAGGCCGGCGCGCTCGCGCTGGCCTTCGTCTCGACCGCCGATTACGGCCTGCTGCCGGCGCTGCTGCGCGAGTTCGGGGCGCGCTACCCGCGCGTGCGCCTGCAACTGACCGAGGCCACCAGCGACCAGCAGGTCGAGATGCTGGCCGAAGGCCGGATCGACGCCGGGCTGGTGATCGAGCCGCTGCCGCCGCGCCACGCGGCGGGCCTGTCCTACCTCGGCGTGGCGCGCGAGCCGCTGGTGGTGGCGATGCCCGAGGAGGCCGCGATGCCGGGCGAGGACGGCCCGATCGGGCTCGAGCAACTGGCCGATCTGCCGCTGGTGATCTTCCCGCGTCGTCTGGCGCCCGGCTTTTATGACATCATTACGGGCTGCTATGGTGCGCGGGGCCTGACGCCGCGCATCGGCCAGGAGGCGATCCAGATGCAGACCATCGTCAGCCTCGTGTCGGCCGGCATGGGCGTCGCACTGGTGCCGCAATCGCTGCGTAACCTGCGCCGCACCGGTGTCGTCTACCGTGCGCTGGCGGGCGAGACGCCGATCGTCGAGACCGGCCTGGTCTGGCGCACCAGGGACGTCAGCCCGGTGCTGGCGGGCTTCATCGAGATCGTGCGGCGCGGCGCGCCGGCCTGATGCACGCGGCGCGAACGCAGGCGCGATCGCATCGTCAAACAGCGGGCGCGGCGCACGAACGCCGCGTCGATTCAGCAACCATCCACACCGACTCATGATCATTCACCCCAATTTCGATCCCGTCGCGATTCATCTCGGACCGTTGGCCGTGCGCTGGTACGGGCTCATGTATCTCGTCGGCTTCATCGCGGCGATCGTCGTCGGCCGCGTGCGGCTCAAGCTGCCGCATGTCGCCGCGCAAGGCTGGACCGCCAAGGACATCGACGACATGATGTTCTACGGCGTGCTCGGCGTGGTGCTGGGCGGGCGGCTCGGCTACGTGCTGTTCTACAAGGCCGGCTACTACTTCGCGCATCCGCTCGACATCTTCCGCGTCTGGGAGGGCGGGATGTCGTTCCACGGCGGCTTCCTCGGCGTGCTGGCCGCGATGGTGCTGTTCGCCTGGCAGCGCAAGCGCACCTGGCTGCAGGTGACGGACTTCATCGCGCCGATGGTGCCCACCGGCCTGGCCGCGGGCCGCTTCGGCAACTTCATCAACGGCGAGCTGTGGGGCCGCGTGACGAGCCCCGACGCGCCCTGGGCGATGCTGTTCCCCGGCGCCTCGCGCGACGACGCGATCTGGCTCGCGCATCATCCCGACCTCGCCGCGAAGTGGAACCTGAACGAGGTGTTCATGCAATACCAGATGCTGCCGCGCCATCCCTCGCAGCTCTACGAGATCGCGCTGGAGGGCATCACGCTGTTCCTGCTGCTGTTCTTCTTCTCGCGCAAGGCGCGCCCGACCGGCGCGGTGTCGGCGCTGTTCCTGATCGGCTATGGCCTGGCGCGCTTCACGGTGGAATTCGCCCGCGAGCCCGACGATTTCCTCGGCCTGCTCGCGCTGGGCCTGTCGATGGGCCAGTGGCTGTCGCTGCCGATGATCATCGCCGGCGTGCTGATGATGCTGTGGGCCTATCGCAAGGGGCGTGTCGCGACGCCGGCATGAGTTCGCGCGGTCCTCGTCGAACGATGTGACACGACGATGTGAAAAAGGCCCGACCGGTGCAAGCCGGTCGGGCCTTCTGTCATCTCATGCCGCCACGCCGCTGGCGGGCGGCACGCGCATCGACGCGATTTACTTCATCTGCACCGAGCCGTTCACGTTGACGGTGACGGTCGACTTGCCGCCCTCGACGGCGATCGGCGCGGCGGCGGCCTTCGCCATCATCGGCGCGGCGTCCATCGCCATCATGCGCGGGTAGGGCTGCACGCTGCGGCCGCCGCCGACATTGACTTCGCGGATCGCGTAGCCGCTGTAGCCGAAGGCCTTGGCCGCCTCGGCGGCGCGGTTGCGGAATGACTGGATCGCTTCCGAGGTCAGCTTCTGCTCGGCCGCGCGCTGCGCTTCCGGCGACAGCGAGAACTCGACGTTGCCGACTTGCAGGGTGCTGGCGAGGTCACCCGCGAGCTTCGAGGCCGCGGTGAAATCGCGCGACTCCAGCACGATCTCGGTGCGGCCGCGCCAGGCTGCGATCTTGCCGTCGCGGTCGTTGCTCGGGTAGACCGAGAAGCCGCCGGTGCGCGCGGTCACGCCCGACACGCCGCGCGCGCGGGCCAGCGCGGCGTCGGCGCGGCGATTGAGCTCGGTCGTCAGGCTGCCCGGATCCTTCGCTTCCTGCTCGTAGAACAGCGTGATGTCGACCACGTCCTGCGGCACGTCGGTGCTGGCCTGTGCCGACAGCGACAGCACGCCCGAAGGCTGGGGCGCGACTTGTGCCTGCACCGCGGGGATCACGGCGGCCAGGGCGAGGGCGAGTACGGCAGCGGATTTTTTCATCGTATGAGCTCCTGTTCTGTGCGCGGCCAGCGGCCCGTGCCACATCGTGCCGCGCGTCTTGTCGAGGCGATCAATGGAACCGGGGTTCCGCCGATCGCGCGAGCGTTAGGCCGATGAAAGGCGTGCCGAGTTCCGGCACCAGGCGCGCGATTTACCTTTGCTGACAGATCTCGCGGCAAGCCGGCCGGCACCTGCCTCACTTCATCAGCTTCTCGGTGATGAACTTCCATTCGGCGCGCGTGACCGGCGTGATCGAGAGCCGGTTGCCCCTGGCGAGCACGCGCATCTCGGCGAGCTCGTCGTGCTCGCGCAGCGCGGCCAGCGGAATCAAGGGGGTCTTCTTCACGAAGCGCACGTCCACCAGGCTCCAGCGCGGCTCTTCCCGCTTCGACTTCGGATCGTGATAGGGGCTGGCCGGATCGAACTGGGTCGGATCGGGATAGGGCGTCGACGAGACTTCGGCCAGGCCCGCGATGCCGGGCTCGGGACAGCTCGAGTGATAGAACAGCACGCCGTCGCCGATGCGCATGGTGTCGCGCATGAAATTGCGAGCCTGATAATTGCGCACGCCCGTCCAGGGCAGGGTGTGTTTCGGCGCGGCGGCGAGATCGTCGATGCTCGCCTCGTCCGGTTCGGATTTCATCAGCCAGAATTGCATGAGGGCGGTCCGCTGAAAGAAGGGGCAGTGAACGCGCGCGGCGGGAGCAGCGGCCGTCGCGACGACGCTTGCCGGGTGAGACGGGAATGCGATCGCCTGGCGTGCCTCGTGATCGCCGATCCAGGGCACGCGAGCCGTTTGAAGCACAAATCGAAGCACAAATGAAAACGGCATCGGAACTGGTCCGATGCCGTCGAATAGGTCCCCGCCTTGGCCGCTAGGCCGGCATCCTGAACCTGAGGTTCAGAATTGGTCGCAGTTAGCAGCACTTCGGGTACATCAGACAGAGTGACGCGCGCGCCCGTGCTACAAATTTCCGCAACCGTGCACATGGCATTGGTTCAAGGAATATATGACCTTGGCGAACCAGGCAGGGAAGCTGAGAGAACCTAGTGAATCCGATCTTGTGAAACGAATTCGCATGAACCGCTTACTTCGGTGCAGCCGCTGGCTTGTCCGCCGAGCCGCGCTGCTTACCGCGACTCGTGCTGGGCCAGTACCGCGCCGAGCTGTTCATTCATGTGGCGCATTGTACGCCGGATTTCTTCCGCGGGAAATGCCTCGCCGTGACGAACGCTCTGTTGCAGGCGAAGCAACTCCGAGGCGAGCGACAGCGCGGCCATCACCGCGATCCGATCGGTGCCGCGCACCGAGCTGTTGGCGCGGATCTTCGACATCTCGGCGTCGACGCGCGCGACCGCCTCGAGCAGGGCCGCTTCGGTTTCCGGCGAGCAGGCGAGGCGATAGGCCTGGCCGAGAATCGAGACTTCGATCTGCTTGCTGCTCATGCGTGTTCTCCGTGGCTGGCCGCGTCGTCGCCGCCGTTGCCGGCCGCCTCGCCGCCGCCGAGCAGGTCGAGCTGGCTGTCGCCGTCGGCGGTCTGGCGCGTGCGCGGCAGCTTCTCGAGGATCGCGTTGAGCTTGATCTGCGCATCGTCGATCTTCGCCGACAGTGCATCGCGCTCGGCGACCAGGCCGTTGCGTTCGTCGCGCAACTGATCGAGCTCGACGCGCACGGCTTCGGCTTGCGCGCGCAATTGCGCGACTTGCTCCTCGAGCGCGAGCCGTTCCGTGTGATGGCGTTGGTTCAGCGCAATCAGGCGGCCAATGTTCTGGGATAGGGTTTCGAGTTCGTTGAGCATCTGCTGCGTCCTCTAAAGACCGGGCATTTTAGCGCGGAAAGCGCCTTGTACCGACTTTTGTAACGTATCCAGACGTAACCACCCCCCTTCTTGCCGCGAAGTGACACGGGAAATGCCGTTTTGCCGGCGTTGCGTGCGTCCGACGCGCGTTTCTTGACGCTGCCCGGGGGCGCTCCTACACTGGCGCCGCTTCGGTGCTCGCGCACGGCCTAGACGAGGGCGCGCGCGGTTAAACGGGAAGCAGGGAGCGATGCCGCGCGGCATGCCAACCTGCGCTGCCCCCGCAACGGTAAGCGACCGCGTCGATCGCGCTGGCGATCCTGGCGCAAGCCGCCCCTCGATGGCGGCCCTCACGCGAGCGAGGGCCGCCGTGGCCACTGCGCGCCTGGTTCGCGCGGGAAGGCGGGGGTGGGCTGGTCGCCAGCCCGGATACCGGCCGAAGCGGGGAAGCGCGCGGCCTGCGCGCTTCCGGAGGCGGCGCTGCGGGGAGGCAGGGCCGCGCGAATCCACAGGATGTTCCCGATGTCCACCGCGTTTGTCCGCGCCGCCCTGCTCGCGGCTTGCGGGCTGCCTTGCCTGTCGCTCGCCCAGGTTGCGCCCGGCACGTCCCGCGCGTCTGATATGGCCGCCGCCAGCGCCGCCAGCGCCGCCAGCGCCGCCACCGGCTCCGCCGCCGCGCCGTCCGTCGCGCGAAGCAGCGACCGCGCCGCCGTTGCGTCCACCGCCACGGCTTCATCCAGCGCCGCATCGTCCGCCGATCCCGCCGCGCCGGTCGCGCTCGACTCGGTGGTGGTGAGCGCGAGCCGCAGCGCGCAGAAGCTCGCCGACGCGCTGCCGCAAACCACCCTGTTCACGCGCGAGGACATCGAACGCAGCAGCGCGTCCGATCTTCCGGGCCTGCTTGCGTTCGCACCCGGCGCGCAGATCGTGCGCAACGGCGGGCCCGGCTCGAACACCTCGCTGTTCCTGCGCGGCGCGCAGTCGAACCAGTCGCTGCTGCTGATCGACGGCGTGCGCGTCGATTCGGCCAGCCTCGGCGCCGCGCAACTGAGCCAGCTCACGCTCGAGCAGATCGACCACGTCGAGATCGTCAACGGCAACGTCTCCTCGCTGTACGGCTCGGGCGCGATCGGCGGCGTGGTGCAGGTGTTCACGCGCGACGGCGGCAATCATCCGCCGCGCTTCTATTTCTCGGCCGGCTACGGCAGCTATCACACGCAGTCGCAGCAGGCCGGCGTCTCGGGCCGGCTCGACGCGGACGGCAGCACCACCTTCTCGCTGTCGCTGTCGCGCGACAAGACCGACGGCTTCTCGGCGATCGACCCGGTGCAGCAGCCGGGCGCCAATCCGAACGCGAACGGCAACCTGAACGAGAGTCTCTCGGCCTCGCTCAAGCATCGTTTCGCGAACGGCTGGCGCGCGGGCCTCGACTACTTCCAGTCGAACGGCGAGAACAGCTACGACAACCCCTTCGGACAGGCCACGACCGATCTCAACACGCTCTACAGCCGCGTGCAGCAGATCTCGGCGCATGCCGAGGGCAAGCTGACCGACTGGTGGACCACCCACCTGCGCGTGTCGAGCGGCAACGACCGCAGCCAGAGCTGGCTGAACGGCGCCTACACCGACCACTTCAACACCGACAACCGTCAGTACAGCTGGCAGAACGATTTCACGGTGGCGCGCGGCCAGACCATCCAGGCCGGCTACGAGCGGCTCGACCAGGCCTTCGATTCCGATGTCTACTCGGCGCCGCAGCGACACGTGAATTCCGGCTGGCTCGGCTACACGGGCCGCTTCGGCGACAGCCAGGTGCAGGCCAACCTGCGGCGCGACCAGTATTCGGATTTCGGCGGCGCGAACAGCTACTATCTCGGCTACGGATACGACCTGGGCGAGCACTGGAAGGTCACGGCGAGCTATTCGGATGCGTTTCGCGCGCCGACCTTCAACGACCTGTACTACCCCGATGCCGGCAATCCCGCGCTGGTGCCCGAGCGCAGCCATTCGATCGAGGCCGCGCTGCAATACGCCTCGGACGCGCTGGGCGTGATGCGGCTGAGCCTGTTCCAGACGCGCTACGCGAACCTGATCCAGTACGAGCCCGATGCGTCGGGCCTGGTCTATACGGCGCAGAACGTCGGGCGCGCCAAGGTGCAGGGCATCGAGGGCTCGTGGCAGGGGCATCTCGGCAAGACTGACGTGCGCGCCTCGGCGACCTTCCAGAACCCGGTCGACCAGAGCGGCGAACAGGACCTGCTGCGGCACGCGCGGCGCTTCGCGTCGTTCTCGGCCAGCCATCCGTTCGGCGGCTGGCGCGTCGGTGCCGAGTGGCTGCTGAGCGGCGCGCGCAGCGACAGCGCGCAGACGCTCGGCGGCTACGGCGTGGTGAACCTGACGGCGCGCTACGACATCACCAAGGCGTGGTACGTGAGCGCGCATCTCGACAACCTGCTCGACAAGGACTACCAGCTTGCCTACGGGTACAACACGCCGCGGCGCGGCGCCTACGTCACGATCGGCTGGCGCCAGCCATGAGGTCGCGCACGGCGCAGGCATGAGCTTCGCGAGGAACCCCGCTTGAACACGTTCGCGCGCACGGCGAGCATGACGCGCGGCCGCGCCTGGGCGATCTGGGCCGCGCTCGCGCTGGCCGCCGCCCTGGTGCTGGTGGCCGCGCTGACGCTCGGCAGCGTGCCGATCTCGCCGCGACAGGCGCTGGGCGCGCTGTTCACGCCGGCCGGCGGCGACCCGCTGGCCGGCGAGATCGTGCGCACGCTGCGCCTGCCGCGCGCGCTGGCCGGCTTCGGCTGCGGTGCCCTGCTGGCGTTGGCGGGCGCGCTGCTGCAGGTGCTGCTGCGCAATCCGCTGGCCGAGCCCTATGTGCTCGGCGTCTCGGGCGGCGCGGCCGGGTTCGCGCTGGCGGCCATGATCGCGGGCGCCGCCTGGTGGTGGGTCGATGCCGCCTCGTTCGCGGGCGCGCTGCTGTCGGTCGCGCTGGTGCTCGGCCTCGCGCATCGCTCGCTCAGGCTCGGCCCGGCGCGCGGCACCGTGCGCGATACCGTGCGCGAGGCCTCGCCGCGCCTGCTGCTCACCGGCGTGGTGGTGGCCGCCGGCTGGGGCGCGCTGATCACGCTGATGCTGTCGATCGCGCCCGACAGCCGCCTGCGCGGCATGGTGTTCTGGCTGGCCGGCGATCTCGGCAGCGCGGCGCCGCCGTGGTTCGCATTGGCCGCGCTGGCCTGCGCGCTGCTCGCGGCGCTGCCGGTCGCGCCGCAACTGAACGTGCTGCTGCGCGGCGAGCTCGGTGCCGCCGCGCTGGGCGTGCCGGTCGCGCGGCTGCGGCTGCGTCTCTACCTGATCGCCTCGCTGGCCGCCGCGGCCTCGGTCACCACGGCCGGCACCATCGGTTTCATCGGCCTGGTGGTGCCGCACGGCTTGCGGCTCGCCTTCGGCAACGACCAGCGCATGCTGCTGCCGGCCGCGGCGCTCGCCGGCGGCACGGCGGTGATGGCGGCCGACCTGGTGGCGCGCACCGTGATCGCGCCAGCCCAATTGCCGGTCGGCGCGATGACGGCGCTGATCGGCGTGCCGGTGTTCCTGTGGATGCTGTTGCGCGGGCCGGGACGATGAGCGCGATGTCTTCCTCCCCGTCTTCCACGCCGGCCGGCGACGACTGGCGCGTGCGCGAACTGCGGCTCGCGGCCGGTTCGCGGGTTTTGGTCGAGGCGCTGTCGCTGCGCTTCGCGCCCGGCGAGCTGTGGTGCATCGCCGGCCCCAACGGCGCCGGCAAGACCACGCTGATCTCGGTGCTGGCGGGGCTCGACGCGCCGGCGGCCGGGCAGGTCGAGGCCGACGGCCGGCCGCTTGCAAGCTGGCCGGCCGACGCGCTCGCGCGGCGTCGCGCGCTGATGCCGCAAGCCCAGTACGACGCCTTCGCGGCAAGCGTGTTCGATACCGTGCTTGCGCACCGCTTTCCGCACCTGGGCGGCTGGGGCTGGGGCTGGGAAGGCGAGGCCGACCGGCTCGCCGCGCGCGCCGCGCTGGCGGCGCTGGGCCTGGCCGAGTTCGCGGCGCGCGACGTGCTCACGCTGTCGGGCGGCGAGCGCCAGCGCGTGGCGCTGGCTGGCGTGCTGTGCCAGGATGCGCCGCTGCTGCTGCTCGACGAGCCGCTCGCGCACCTGGACCTGCAGCACCAGGCCACCTGCCTGGACGCGCTGCTCGCCTGGTTGCGCGTCGCGCCGCGCACGGTGATTTTTTCGTGTCACGATCTGAACCTCGCACGGCGCTACGCCACGCACGCGCTGCTGCTCGACGGACGCGGCGGCGCGCTGGCCGGCCCCGCGCGCGAGGTGCTGTCGGCCGAGGCGGCGAGCGCCGCCTTCGGTTATCCGCTGGTGCTGATCGAGCGCGACGGCCACGAGGCGCTGGTGCCGATGTGGCCCGCGCATGCCACGCCGCCGCGCTCCCGGCCACCGCCGCGCTGAATCCTCTCCACCTGTCGACCCGCTCACCCGGGGCTGTGCGCCCGACGCGCCAGCCTCCAACCGAACCGAAGAACGCCGCATGAACCCGACCTATACCGTCCCGAAGCTCAAAGCGCTCGACGACACGCTGAGCGCCTCGCTGCAGCACCTGATCGACACCAAGACCAAGCCGCCCGGTAGCCTCGGCAAGCTGGAGGCACTCGCCCTGCAACTGGGCCGGATCCAGCGCAGCACCCGGCCGCGCATCGAGCGGCCCGTGACGATCGTGTTCGCGGCCGACCACGGCATCGCGGCCGAGGGCGTGAGCCCTTATCCGCAGGCGGTTACCGCCCAGATGGTGGCGAACTTCCTGGCCGGCGGCGCGGCCATCAATGCCTTCTCGAAGCTGGCCGGCTGCGAGCTGGAGATCGTCGACGCGGGCGTGGCCACGCCGCTGCCGGCCTCGCCGCAATTGATCGCGGTGCCGGTCGCGGCGGGCACGCGCAACTTCGCGCAGGAGCCGGCGATGAGCGAGGCGCAGTTGCACGCGGCGCTGGCGGCCGGTGCCGCGCGCGTCGCGCATCATGCGGCGCTCGGCACCACGGTGGTCGGCTTCGGCGAGATGGGCATCGCCAATACCTCGGCCGCGGCCTGCCTGATGAGCCGCCTGGTCGGCCTGCCGCTGGCCGAGTGCGTGGGGCGCGGCACCGGCCTCGACGACCAGGGGCTGGCCCGCAAGCGCGCCGTGCTCGAGGCGGCGCTGGCGCGCCATCCCGAGGCACAGGCGCCGCTCGAGGTGCTGGCCACCTTCGGCGGCTTCGAGATCGCGATGATGACGGGCGCCTTCCTGGCGGCCGCGCAGGCGCGCATGGCGATCCTGGTGGACGGTTTCATCGCCAGCTCGGCGCTGCTGGTGGCCGCCGCGCTGCAGCCCGCGGTGCTCGACTACTGCGTGTTCTCGCACGTCTCCGACGAGAACGGCCATCGCCGCATGCTCCGGCATTTCGGCGCGGCGCCGCTGCTCGCGCTCGACCTGCGCCTGGGCGAGGGCACCGGCGCCGCGCTCGCGCTGCCGCTGCTGCGCGCGGCCACCGCCTTCCTCGACGAGATGGCCAGCTTCGAGGCGGCCGGCGTCGCGAACCGCGACGATGCCTGAGCCGGGAGCAGGCATGCGCTGGCGAGCCGAATGCCGTTATTTCTTCGTCGCGCTGGGTTATTTCACGCGCGTGCCGGTGCCGCGGCGCATCGGCTACGCGGCCGGCGATCTCGACCGGGCGGCGCGTTATTTCCCGCTGGTCGGCGTCTGCGTGGGCGCGCTGGCCGCCGGCGTGTATCTGCTCGCCGCGCGTATCTGGCCGCCCGGCGTGGCGGTGCTGCTGTCGATGGCCGCCAGCCTGGTGGCCACCGGCGCGTTCCACGAGGACGGGCTCGCCGATAGCTGCGACGGCTTCGGCGGCGGCTACACGCGCGAGGACGTGCTGCGCATCATGCGCGATTCGCGCATCGGCAGCTTCGGCGCGGTCGCGCTGGTGCTGGCGCTGGCCCTGAAGTGGCAGGCGCTCGCGGCGCTGCCGCCGCTGCGCGCGGCCTGGACCCTGCTGGCCGCGCATGCGGCGAGCCGCGTCGCCGCGGTCAGCCTGCTGATGACGCTCGACTACGCGCGCGAGGAAGGCAAGGCGCGGCCGGTCGCGCAGCGGATGTCGGCGGGCGCTTTCGGGTTCGCGGCGCTGTGCGGCCTGCCCTGGCTGTTCTGGCCGGACTGGCGCGCGGGCCTCGCGGCGCTGGCCGCGCTGCTGGTGGTGCGTGCGCTGCTGGCGCGTTACCTGCGGCGCCGGCTCGGCGGTTATACCGGCGATTGCCTCGGTTTCGCGCAGCAGCTTTCCGAGCTGGCGATCTACCTCACGGTGCTCGGATGGACCTCGTCCTGATCCGTCATCCGGCGCCGGCCGTCGAGGCCGGTATCTGCTACGGCGCCTCCGACCTGCCGCTTGCGGGCGAGGCAGCCGTCGAGGCGGCCGCGATCGCGGCGCGGCTGCGCGCGGCGCAGGTGGATTGGCCCAAGGCGATCCTGGCGAGCCCGCTGCAGCGCTGCGCCGCGGTCGCGCAGGCGATCGGCGTGCTCGCGGCGCGTCCGGTGCGGCTCGACGCGCGCCTGCGCGAGATCGATTTCGGTACCTGGGAGATGCGGCGCTGGGACGAGATCGGCGCGGCCGCGCTCGATCGTTGGCAGTCCGACCTGATGGGCGCGCGCGAGCATGGCGGCGAGAGCGCCGCGCAATTCGTGGCGCGCGTGGAGTCGTTCGCGCTGCCGTTCGCCGCGTCGCTGCCCGAGGACGCGAGCGCGATCCTCGTCACCCATGCCGGCGTGATCCGCGCGCTGGCCTCGCTGTGGCTCGACGTGCCGCTCGACAGCCTGCTCACGCGCGCGATCGCCTATGGCGGCCTGGTGCGCTTCTCGCGCGATGCGCGCGGCTGGCAATTGATTCAGTGGGACGAGACGCTCGGCTGAGCGCCCCGTGCCGCTATCAGCGGCGCCGCTCGCGCGCCGTTTCCAGATCCCGGCAGACCTGTTCCGCGCCGAGCGCGAGCCGCGGCGTCGGCCGTGTCAGCCAGTCGCCGTCGACCGCGAACAGGTTGCTGCGGGCGACCGCCGCCAGCGACGGCCAGCGGCGCCAGCGCTCGAGGCTCGGCAGGCTCGCGTCGCTGGCGGTGGCGCCTTGCGCGGTGGCGACGATCGCCTCGGGATCGGCGGCCAGCACGGCCTCGTCGCTGACGGTCGGCGCGACCGGCTGCAGCGCCGCGAACACGTTGCGGCCGCCGCACAGCCTGAGCACGTCGCTGACGATCTGCGCGCCGTTCAAGGTGGTCAGCGGCCGGTCCCAGATCTGCAGGAACACGGTGACCGGCGGCCGGGCCGCATAACGCGCGCGCAGCGCCGCGATGCGCTGCCGGTAGTCGGCGGCGGCCCGGTCGGCCTGCGCGCGCGTGCCGAGCAACCGGCCGAGCTTGTCGAGCGAGACGGCCACCTCGTCGAGCCGTTTCGGTTCGCTGAAGTAGAGCGGGATGCCGAGCGCCGCCAACTGCGCGGTCTGCCGGTCGGCGTTGCCGTGCCGCCAGACCACGATCAGGTCCGGCTTGAGCGCGACGATGCGTTCCAGGTCGAGTGAGCGGTTGTCGCCGACGCGCGGCAGCGCGCGCGCCGCTTCGGGGTAGTCGCTATAGGACACGGCGCCGACCATCGCGGCGGCGCCGCCCGCTGCATAAAGCAGCTCGGTGGCGTGCGGCGCGACGCTGATCACGCGCCTGGCCGGGGCGGACAGGGTGACGATTCGGCCGGCATCGTCGATGACGGTGATGGCGTTCGTCGCGCTGGTTGCCGATGCGACTGCCGGCGAGCTTGCCGAGGCGACCGAGGCAGGCGCGGCCGCAACCGGCGCGACGAGCGGCACGGCAAGCAGCGCCGCGACCAGCCCGCCAGCGAAGCTTCGACCAAGCATGGCTTGCGCGCGCATCGATCAGCGCCCGGCTGCGCCGTACGCGGCAGTAGCCGCGTAATGGTCCAGCGCATCCTCGAGCCGCAGCCATTCCTCCTCGATCCCCGGCAAGCCGATCCGCAGGCTCGGTGCCTGCGCGAAGAAACGCGTCCAGACGCCCTGCGTGGCGAGCGCGTCATGCAGCGCCCAGGCGCGCGGATCGTCGGTCCAGCAGAACAGCGGAGTGGCGCGCACCACGAAGCCGTGCAGGCGCAGCAGTTCCGCGAGCCGCTCGCTGTCGGCCGCCAGGCGCTCGCGCGTGGTCTTCTGCCAGCCCTGGTCGGCCAGCGCGGCCGACACGGCGTGCCGAGCCGGGCCGCTGACGGTCCAGGCGCCGAGCTCGGCGCGCAGCCGCGCGAGCGGCAGCGGCGCGGCCAGCACGAAGCCGGCGCGCACGCCGGCCAGTCCGAAGAACTTGCCGATCGAGCGCAGCACGAACAGGCCGTCGCGGCCGGCATCGGCGGCCAGCGTATCCTCGCCGCCGGTATCGGCGAAGGCCTCGTCGACGATCAGGGCGCCGCCGCGCGCGGCCAGTTGCGCGTGCCAGCCCAGCAGGCGCTCGCGCGTGAGGCGCTCGGCGGTCGGATTGTTGGGATTGCCGACGATCACGTAACGCATCGATGGCGGCAGCAGGGTCGCGTCGGCATCGAGCGTCGCCAGCGTATGGCCGTGGCGCAGGAAGGCCGGCGCGTATTCGCTGTAGGCCAGCGGCCCGACGCCGGCGATGCCGGGCTCGAGCAGCGCGGGCAGCGCGCGGATCGCGGCCTGGCTACCGGCCACCGCCAGCACGTGCGCGGCGTCGGGCGCGCCGTAGTAGCGCGCGGCCAGCGCGGCCAGCGGCGCCTCGTCGCCGGGCAGCCGGCGCCAGGCCTCGGCCGGCATCGGCGGCACCGGGTAACCGATCGGGTTGATGCCGGTCGAGAGATCGAGCCAGCGCGCGAGCGGGATGCCGTAGCGCTGCGCGGCGTCGTGCGGATTGCCGCCGTGCGTGATGGCGGGCGGCTGGAGAGCGGAGTCGGTCATGGGGCGGGTGGGGCGGGGCGATCGGGATCGCCCGCCGCGCGGAATCGAGGAAAGGGGGTGAACGTGACGCGGGCCGGGGCCTCAGCCATGCCGGGTGGCGACCGAGAGCGCGGCGCCGGCCAGCAGCAGCGCGAGCCAGAGGATCGAGGTGCGCGCCACCAGCGAGAGCGCCGCGCGCACGTGGGCGGGCGAGGCCGGCTCGCCGGCGCCGAGCGTGGGACGCGTCTCGAGTTCGCCGTGATAGACGGCCGGGCCGCCCAGCACCACGTTGAGGCTGCCGGCGCCGGCGGCCATCACCGGCCCGGCATTGGGGCTGTCCCACTGGCGCGCCTGGCTGCGCCAGCAGCGCCAGGCGTTGGCGGTGTCGCCCAGCAGGGCGTAGCTGGCGGCCGTGAGCCGCGCCGGCACCCAGTTCAGCGCATCGTCGATGCGCGCCGCGGCCCAGCCGAAGCGCAGCAGGCGCGGCGTGCGATAGCCCCACATCGCGTCGAGCGTGTTGGCGAGCCGGAACATCAGCGCGCCGGGGCCGCCCGCGATGGCGAACCAGAACAGCGCGCCGAAGATCGCGTCGTTGCCGTTCTCCAGCGCCGATTCGACCGCCGCGCGCGACAGCGCCGAGGCATCGGCTTCGCGCGTGTCGCGCGAGACGATGCGCGCGGTCAGCGTGCGGGCCTCGGCGAGATCGCCGCGGGCGAGAGCGGCGCCGATCGGCGCGATATGCTCGGCCAGGCTCTTGGCGCCGAGCGCGAACCACAGCAGGGCGACATGCACGGCGGCGGCCAGTGGCCAGGGCAACAGGGCGAGCAGCAGCAGGGCCGCCAGCACCGGCGGCAGCACCGCCAGGCACCAGGCCGCCACGCCGATCGGCCGGCCCAGCCGGCCGTGGTTCAGGCGCGCCTCGATGGCCTGGGCCAGGCGCCCGAAGGCGACCAGGGGGTGGCCGCGGCGCGGCTCGCCGAAGCGCCAGTCGACCAGGAAGGCCGCGACCGCGAGGATCGCCACCGCCGGCAGCGACAGCATCAGCATGCCGGTTCTCCGGGTGCTTTCACGTGCATCGGCAGGCCCGCCACCACCAGCGTGACGTGGGTGGCCAGCGCTGCGATGCGCTGGTTGAGCCGGCCCAGTTCGTCGACGTAGCGACGTGTCTCGGCGCCGAGCGGGATCACGCCCAGGCCGATTTCGTTGCTGACCACGATCACCTGGGCCCGCGAGGCGCGCAGCGCGTCTTCCAGCGTCGCCACGCGCGCGGCGAGCGTGGCCTCGTCGACGGCCGCGCCGTCGGGCGGGCAGAGCAGGCCGGCGAGCCACAGCGTCAGGCAGTCGACCAGCACGCAGGCGCCGGGATCGTCGAGCGCGGCGATCGCCTCGGCCAGCGCCTCGGGCGCCTCGACCAGGGCCCAGTCGGCCGGGCGGCGCGCGCGATGATGGGCGATGCGGCGATCGAATTCGGCGTCGCCGACCACGCGCGCGGTGGCGACATAGGTGACGGCGCGGCCGCTCGCGGCGGCCAGCCGTTCGGCATGTGCGCTCTTGCCCGAGCGGGCGCCGCCGAGCACGAAGGTGAGGTGGTGCGAAGTCATCGCGTGATTGTAACGGCGCGCGCGATAATGCGGCCTTCCCCAGACAGCCCGATGGCCCGCACCATGACCGTTTCCGATCGCCTGCCCTCGCCGCGCGGCACGCTGATGATCCAGGGCACCACCTCCGACGCCGGCAAGAGCACCGTGGTGGCCGGGCTGTGCCGGCTGGCGCGGCGCGCGGGCGCGCGCGTGGCGCCCTTCAAGCCGCAGAACATGGCGCTCAACAGCGCGGTGAGCGTCGACGGCGGCGAGATCGGCCGCGCCCAGGCACTGCAGGCGATCGCCGCCGGCATCCCCGCGCATACCGACCTGAACCCGGTGCTGCTCAAGCCGAACAGCGATCGCGGCGCGCAGGTCATCATCCACGGCCACGCGCGCGGCAATCTCGATGCGCGGGCCTATCACGCCTACAAGCCGGTGGCCTTCGAGGCCGTGCTGCAATCCTACGAACGCTTGCGCGCCGCCTACGACGCGGTGATCGTCGAGGGCGCCGGCAGCCCGGCCGAGATCAACCTGCGCGAGGGCGACATCGCCAACATGGGTTTCGCCGAGCATGTCGACTGCCCGGTGGTGCTGGTCGCCGACATCGATCGCGGCGGCGTGTTCGCGCACCTGCTCGGTACGCTGGCCTGCCTGTCGCCGAGCGAGCGCGAGCGCGTGCGCGGCTTCGTGATCAACCGCTTCCGCGGCGATCCGGCCTTGCTGAAACCCGGCCTCGACTGGCTGGAGGCGCAAACCGGCAAGCCGGTGCTCGGCGTGCTGCCCTACCTGCACGGCCTCGCGCTCGACGCCGAGGACATGCTGCCGAGCCTGGCGCGCACCGAGGCCAGCGATCGCGCGGCCGGGGTGCTGCGGGTGGTCGTGCCGGCCGTGCCGCGCATCAGCAACCACACCGACTACGACGCGCTGCGCGCGCATCCGCGCGTCGATTTCTCGTACTGGAAGCGCGGCCCGATCCCGCCCGCCGATCTGGTGATCCTGCCCGGCTCGAAGAGCGTGCAGCGCGATCTCGAATGGCTGCGCGCCAACGGCTGGGATCGCGCGATCCAGCGCCACCTGCGCTACGGCGGCAAGCTGATCGGGATCTGCGGCGGCATGCAGATGCTGGGCCGCTGGCTCGACGATCCGCATGGCGTCGAGGGGCCGCCGGCCCGCGTGGCCGGGCTCGGCCTGCTCGACTATGACACCGAGCTGCGGCCCGAGAAGACGCTGGTCAACGCGGGCGGGCGGCTCGCCTGGGGAGACGGCGCGACCGTGAGCGGCTACGAGATCCACATGGGCGAGACGCGCGGCCCGGCGCTGGCGCGGCCGGTGCTGCGGCTGGACGGACCGGAAGGCGAGCGGCCCGACGGTGCCATCTCCGAGGACGGGCAGATCCTGGCCACCTACCTGCATGGCCTGTTCGACGCGCCCGGCGCCTGCGCCGCGCTGCTCGAATGGGCCGGGCTGGACCGGGCCGAGGCGGTCGACTGGGCGGCGCTGCGCGAGGCCTCGATCGAGCGGCTCGCCGATACCTTCGCCGCGCATCTCGATCTGGAACGTGTGTTCGGCAGCTTCGCCTGATCGATTCATTCTTTTTGGGAGGTAATGTAATCCGATCCGGAGATTTATCGGCGAAAACGCTTCGAATAGAGTTCGCTCCATTCCCCTTCTCGATGGAGTCCGCCATGAACCCGAATCGCTCCGCCGAACTCGGCGCCACCTTGCTGCGCCTGGTGCTCGGCGTGCTGTACCTGATCCACGTCGGCCAGAAGCTCTTCGTCTTCACCCTGCCGGGCACCGTGCAGTTCTTCGTCTCGATCGGCCTGCCGGGCTGGCTCGCCTATGTGACGATCGCCGTGGAGTTGGTCGGCGGCCTCGCGCTGCTGGGCGGGATTCAGGTCCGGGTCGTCTCGCTGGTGCTGCTGGTGTTCATGCTCGGCGTGGTGCACACGCATTTCCCGAACGGCTTCGGCTTCGATTCGCCGCATGGCGGCTGGGAATATCCGGCCTTCTGGGCAGCCGCGCTGGCGGTGCAGGCGCTGGTCGGCGCGGGCGCCTATGCGCTCGGCGGCAACCGCGCGGCGGCCAAGGCCGGCGTGCAGCGCGCGGCCTGAGCGGGCGGGGCGGGCGATCGCCGCGGCGGTATCGCCACCGCCCGTTCCCTGCCGTCGATGCCCCTGCGCGCAACGCGGCCTTTGAGCGGGCCGCGCCTGCCGCGCCGCCACGCACCGGCGCCGGTTCCGGCTGTCACCGGCTCGGCGCCGTCGAAGGCCGGAACCCGGCGCCAGGCCCGCTCCCGGCCATCGGCCACGAGGCCCGGCCCGGTTTCTCCCGCCGACCGATCCGTCCAGCCGGGCCCCCCTAGCCGGCACGACGCGGCGATACCCGCCCATCCGGCCGTGATCGCGCCTGCCCCGTTCCGGGGCGGGGCGTTTTGCCGATATCATCGCTCCCTGTATCCGCAACTTTCCGTGGCGCCGCCGACCGGCGCCGCGCGGCTTTCCGGGGGTGTACATGACGGTGATCGTGGTGGCAAATCCGAAGGGCGGCGTCGGCAAGAGCACGCTGTCCACCAATCTGGCCGGGTATTTCGCGGCGCAGGGCGCCTGGGTGGCGCTGGCCGACCTGGACCGGCAGCAGTCCTCGCACGGCTGGCTCGCGCTGCGGCCCGCCACGCTGCCGGTCATCGAGGCCTGGGCGCTCGACCCGAACGCGCCGGCCAAGCCGCCGCGCGGCCTCGAATACGCGGTGATCGACACGCCGGCCGGGCTGCACGGCAACCGGCTCGACCTCGCGCTCGACCTGGCCGACAAGGTGATCGTGCCGCTCCAGCCCTCGATGTTCGATATCCTCGCCACCCAGCAATTCCTCGAGCGGCTGGCCGCCGAGAAGGCGGTGCGCAAGGGGGCGGTGCAGGTCGGCATCGTCGGCATGCGCGTCGATGCGCGCACGCGCTCGGCCGAGCAGTTGCAGCGCTTCGTCGAGGGGCTCGAGCTGCCGGTGCTCGGCTACCTGCGCGACACCCAGAACTACGTGCAGGTGGCCGCGCACGGCCTGACCTTGTGGGATGTCGCCCGCAGCCGCGTCGAGAAGGATCTCGAGCAGTGGCAGTCGATCGTCGACTGGGCGCAGGCCAGGCCGGGCAAGGCCGACTGAGCCTGGGGCGGGGCATCAAAAACGAAACCCGCCGTTCTCGCGAACGGCGGGTTTTCCGCTGCCGGCGGCCGCGAACGGCGCGGCGCTCAGGTCCAGTTCTGGGTCGGCACGTGGTCGCGGCTGCCCTTCATCCTGTTGTGCTCGTCGACGAACACCAGGTCCGGCTTCCAGCCGGCCTTCAGGTCGGCCTCGTCGACCACCGCGAACGCGGCGATGATCACCAGGTCGCCGAGCTGCGCGCGCCGCGCCGCCGAGCCGTTCAGCGAGATCATGCCGCTGCCGCGCTCGCCCTTGATCGCGTAGGTCGAGAAACGCTCGCCGTTGTTGATGTTCCAGATGTCGATCCGCTCGTTCTCGACGATGTTCGAGGCTTCGAGCAGGTCCTCGTCGATCGCGCAGGAGCCTTCGTAGTGAAGCTCGCAGTGCGTGACCTTGGCGCGGTGGATCTTCGATTTCAGCATGTGGCGCTGCATGGTGTGTCCCGATGCGGTGAGGCGGAAGCGCGACGGCGGGCCGTCAGATTTCCAGGTTGTCGATGAGGCGCGTGGCGCCGAGCTTGGCGGCGGCCAGCACCACCAGCGGCTCGCCGCCCTCGAGCTCTTCGGCGCTCGGCGCGACCAGGTTGGCACGTCGGCGGATCGCGATGTAGTCGGGCTGCCAGCCGCGCGCGGCCAGCGCCTCGCGGGCCGCGGCCTCGACCTTGGCCAGGTCGCGCTCGCCGCCCAGCACCGTCTCGCGCACGCGCTGCAGCGCGCGCGCCAGCTCGGGCGCCTCGGCGCGCTCGGCCTCGCTCAGGTAGCGGTTGCGCGAGGACAGCGCCAGTCCGTCGTCGTTGCGCACCGTTTCGGCGGCCACGATGTCCACCGGCAGCGCGAGCTGGTGGCACATGCGGCGCACGATCATCAGCTGCTGGTAATCCTTCTTGCCGAACACGGCCACCTTCGGCTGCACGCAGGCCATCAGCTTGGTGACCACGGTGCACACGCCGGTGAAGAAGCCGGGGCGGAACTCGCCCTCCAGGATGTCGCCCAGGTCGTGCGGCGGCTGCACGCGGTATTCCTGCGGCTCCGGGTACAGGTCGCGCTCGGTCGGCGCGAACAGCACGTAGACGTTTTCGCTCTGCAGCTTCTCGATGTCGTCCTGCAGCGTGCGCGGGTACTTGTCGAAATCCTCGTTCGGGCCGAACTGCAGCCGGTTCACGAAGATGCTCGCGACCACCGGGTCGCCATGCTGGCGCGCGAGCCGCATCAGCGACAGATGGCCTTCATGCAGGTTGCCCATCGTCGGCACGAAGGCCGTGCGGTTCTGGCCGCGCAACTGGTCGCGCAGCTCCTGGATCGTGCTGATGACTTTCATGGTCGGTAGAGCGGTTCCTCGCGCGCATCGCGCGTTGCCGCCGCGCGGGGCGCGGCCTCGTGGTCGGACGGTTCGCTGGCCCGCGAGCCGGGCAGGGCGCGAGCGTCGGCGATTGTAGAGGATTTGCGGCTGAAGCGCACCGATAAGCGCACGATCGTTCGCTTTTTATCCGGGCGCGGCCGCGCGAAGGCGGGATAGACGGGGCCGTGCCGGCCCGTCTTCGAGACGAAAAGGGGGGAAGCCGCGGGAGGAAACAGCGCGAGGCCCGGCGCGCCCGCCTCAGGCCGGCAGGTAGGCCAGGCGCACGTAGATCGGCGCGAAGGGCTCGGGCTGGGTGATCTCGATCAGCGATTCGCGCGCCAGCTCGAGCATGGCGATGAAGTTGACCACCACCACCGGCACGCCGCGCGAGGTGTCGAACAGCTCGGCGAACTCCATGAAGCGCACGTTCTGCAACTGCCGCAGGATCAGGCTCATGTGCTCGCGCACCGACAGCTCCTCGCGCGAGATCTTGTGATGCTGGACCAGCTTGGCGCGCTTGAGCACGTCGGCCCAGGCCGCGCGCAGGTCGTCGGAATCGACGTCCGGGAAGCGCGGGGTGATGCTCTGCTCGATGTAGACCTCGGCGCGCAGGAAGTCGCGGCCGAGCTGCGGCAGTTGGTCGAGCCGCTGCGCGGCCAGCTTCATCTGCTCGTATTCGAGCAGGCGGCGCACCAGCTCGGCGCGCGGATCCTCGGCTTCCTCGCCGGTGTCGGCCTTCTTGACCGGCAGCAGCATGCGCGACTTGATCTCGATGAGCATCGCCGCCATCAGCAGGTACTCGGCCGCCAGCTCCAGGTTCGACTCGCGGATCTGGTCGACGTAGCCGAGGTACTGGGCGGTGACCTCGGCCATCGGGATGTCGAGCACGTTGAAGTTCTGCTTGCGGATCAGGTACAGCAGCAGGTCCAGCGGGCCCTCGAAGGTCTCCAGGAAGACCTCGAGCGCGTCGGGCGGGATGTAGAGATCCTGCGGCAGCTTGAACAGCGGCTCGCCGTACAGGCGCGCGAAGGCGGCGACGCCGTCCACCGTGTCGGGCGTCGAATCGGCGCCGGCACGCGCGGCGAGCGCGTCCTCGGGCGGGGCGGCGGCCTCGTCGGCGGCGCTCACGGGATCAGAAGTTCTGGTAGTAGACGTAGGAGGTCTGCTTGACGCGCGATTGCTGCTGCTCCGAACGCTCGTCGAGGTCGATCGGCTGCTTGTCCCACAGCAGGGCGCGGCCCTTGCGCTGCTCGTCTTCCAGCGTCGGCTTCTGTTGCTTGAGCTGGTTCAGAAATTGCGTGACGTCGGACGTGTACGACATGGTGGGTTCCGTTCGAGACGGGCCGGTGCGCGCTTGGCGCCGCCGCCCGGGTTGGGGATGGCGGGATTTTACCGCATCGCGGGGAACAGCCGGCGTTCAGGCGCGTCGAATGCCCGCGGTGTGTATCTGCACGCGTGCTTTTGAAGATCTTTCAAGCTTTGGCCTCTGTGGCGCCATGTCGCTGTGGTCAAATGTGGTTTTTCATCCGATCAATTTCCGAGGGGGCGGTATTTGACAGGGCTGGCCATTCCACCCGATGCGCGTCGTGCCCGCCGCAAGGCGATCCCGGGCGCCGAGGCGATCGTTTCCAGCAAGGCGATGCCTGCCAGCCAGGCGAGTCCCGCCGGCCAGGCGCCGTCGCCGTCTTCCCGCTTCCCATTGCTGCCGCGCCTGGTCCGCCTGACGCTGGGCGGCTGTCTGGCGGCCAGCTTCGCGCTGCCGGCCTGGGCCAAGTACAGCGTCGACATCGACGCGCCGCGCTCGGTGCGCAAGCTGCTCGAGCAGCACCTCGACGTCTCGCGCTTCGCCAAGCGCGACGACATCTCCGACGACCAGTTCGAGTTCCTGATTACCGCCACGCCCCAGCAGGTGCGCGACCTGAGCGCCACCGAGGGTTATTTCTCGCCGGTGGTCTCGACCGACGTGCGCAACCGCGACGGCAAGCGCTCGGTGACGGTCAAGGTGGACCCGGGGCCGCAGACCGATGTGGCGGGCGTCGACCTGCAGTTCAAGGGCCCCGTCGGCACCGAGGACCCGAAGCAGGAAACCGCCGCGCGGCTGGCCTTCTCGCTGCACGAGGGCGATGCCTTCACGCAGTCGGGCTGGGACGGCGCCAAGAATGCCGCGCTCAAGCAACTGCAGTCCTATCGCTACCTGGGCGCGAAGATCGTCAGCTCGCAGGCGCGCATCGATCCGCGCACGCGCACCGCGAAGCTCGCGGTGAGCTTCGACAGCGGGCCGACCTTCACGATGGGCGCGCTCGACGTGTCGGGCGTGCGGCGTTATCCCGAGAAGATCGTCACCAACGTCAACCCGCTCGGCGTGGGCGAGATCTACGACGTGCAGCGCATCAACGAGCTGCAGCGCCAGTTGCAGAACACGCCGTATTACGCGAGCGTGGCGATCGACGTCGGCGACGACACCAGCAAGCCCGAGGACACGCCGGTCCACGTGAAGGTCAGCGAGTATCCCTACAACAGCGTGCGCGGCGGGGTCGGCTACGCGACCGATACCGGGCCGCACGTCCAGGGCTCCTATACCTATCTCGACACCTTCGGCGCGGCCTGGCCGCTGCAGGTGTCGGGGCGCATCGACCAGATCCAGCAATACGGGCAGGTCCAGCTCTCGATGCCGCCGAGCCCGCACGGCTGGACCAACAGCGCGCTGGCCTCGTACACCAACACCAACGTGTCGGACGTGCGCATCTACAGCGCGCGCCTGGGCCTGCAGCGCACCAAGACCAGCCAGAACATCGACTATTCCTACTCGATCATGTTCTACCAGGACCGGCTGGACCAGAACGGCGCCGGCCCGACCACCAGCCGCGCGCTGGTGCCGCAATGGTCCTGGACGCGGCGCAACGTCGACGATCCGCTGTTCCCGCGCTCGGGCAACCTGATCCACGCCGAGGCCGGCTTCGCCGTGAAGGGCGTGCTGACCGACCAGAGCTTCATTCGTGGTTACGCGCGCGGCCAGCAGTACATCCCGATCGGCAAGCGCGACCTGATCTTCTTCCGTGCCGAGCTGGGCGGCGTGTTCACCAGCGGCGGCTCGGCCGGCATCCCGGCCTCGCTGCTGTTCCGCGCGGGCGGCTCGAACTCGGTGCGCGGCTACGGCTACCAGAGCATCGGCAACAGCGTGGACGGCTCGGTGCTGCCGACCAAGTACCTGATGACGGGCACCGCCGAATACCAGCACTGGTTCAACCACGACTGGGGCGCGGCGACCTTCTTCGATGTCGGCACCGCCACCGATGCCTGGGGCGAGCGGGTGTTCTATCCGGGCGTCGGGCTCGGCGCGCGCTGGCGCAGCCCGGTCGGGCCGGTCAATGTCGACCTCGCCTATGGCCTGCGCAATCGCAGCGTGCGTCCCTACCTGACGCTCGGCATCGCATTCTGACGAGGGTTTTCCGGATTCCAGCATGACCAAGCACGATTCCCCGCCACCGCCGAACGACGCGCCGCCGCCGCGAGACGAGACCCGCCAGCCGCCGCGCAGGCCGCGCCGGCTCGGCCGCGCGCTGGCCTGGAGCGCCGGCGTGCTGCTGGTGGTGGTGCTGCTGCTGGCCGGCGCGCTGGCCGCGGCGGTGATGACCGAGCGCGGCACGCGGCTGGCCTGGCAGGCGGCCGTGGCCGTGCTGGGCGGGCGGCTTTCGGGCACGCTGGAAGGCGGTTCACTGGCCGAGGGCGTGAGGATCTCGAAGCTGGCCTGGGTTACTCCCGGCGGCAAGGGCACCGAGGTGCGGATCGACCATGTGGAAGGGCGCTGGGCGCTCACGCGCGCGCCGCTGCGCTTCACGCTCGACTACCTGCGCGCCGGCACCATCGACGTGACGGTCGCGCCGTCGCCGCCCGATACCCCGCCCACCACGCTGCCGGAGAATCTCGATCTTCCGTTGCAACTGACGCTGCGCGAGCTGCGCTTCGACACGCTGCGCATCCACGAGGCGGGCTCGACCACCGAGCTGACGAAGCTGCTCGCGCACGGCCAGAGCGATCGACGCCATCACGCGCTCACGCTGGAGCGGCTCGATACGCCGTTCGGCGCGCTGACCGCCGATGTGCGGCTCGACGGCGCGCGCCCGTTCGCGATCGCCGGCACGGCCGGTTATTCGGGCAAGGTGTCGAACGAGCAGGTCGACGCGCATGCCACGCTGTCGGGCTCGCTCGAGGCGCTGGTGCTCGACCTCGACGCTTCCGGGATGAAGCTGGCCGGGCGCGCCCATGTGGAGGCCGCGCCGTTCGGCGCGGTGCCGCTCACGCGCGCCACGCTGGCCTTCGATCACGTCAATCCGCGCGCGCTCGCGCCGGGCGCGCCGCAGGCCGACCTGGCGGTGCGCGCCGCGCTGGCGCCGGCCGGCGAGTTGGCCGCTCAGGACGACAGCGTCTCGGGGCGCGCGCTGGCCGCGCTCGCGGCTTCGTCCGCTTCCTCGGCGACGGCTGCCTCGGCTAGCCAAGTGGCGGCGGCTGCGGCTTTAGCCGCGTCGTCGGCGACGGCCGCATCGCGCAGTCGACTCGCGGCAGGGTCCCCGGCTTCCGCCGCGAGCGCCGGCTCGGGCGCCGCCGTCGCTGCCGCGTCTTCCGCGTCTTCCGCGTCCGTCGCCCAGCACGGCGCCGCCGCGGGCAAGCCGCCGCTGGTGGTGGCCGGCACGCTGTCGGTGGTCAATGCGGCGCCCGGCACGCTGGCCGAGGGCAAGATCCCGCTGGTCGACATCCACGCCAGGCTGCGCCTGGATGCCCACACGCAGCGCATCGACGATTTCGTGATGCGCATGCTGCGCGAGGGCAGCGTGACGGGCGGCGGCGCGCTGGCCGCCTCGCGCGGCCGCTTCGACCTGAAGCTGGCGAATCTCGACCCGACGCTGTTCTCCAGCGCGGTGCGGCCGATGCGGCTCGGCGGTCCGGTCGCCGTCACGCTCGACGGCGGCTCGCAGCGCGCCACGGTCGAGCTGAGCGATCCGAAGCTCGCGCTGGGCCTGAGCGCCGACCTCATCACCGACGCGAACGCCACCACCATCCAGCGCGCGCGCGTGTCGGCGGGCAAGGGACGCGTCGACCTGAGCGGCGTGCTCAAGCACGACAAGAATTCGAGCTACGAGCTCAAGGCGAACCTGGTCGACTTCAATCCGCTGGCCTTCTCGACGCTGAACCCGGGTAGCTCGGCCGCCCCGAAGGGCGGGGCGGGCGGCAAGGGCCGGGCCGCCGCGACGGCCAACGCGAAGCGCGGCGCGACCGCCACCGCGAAGACCGCGACGGCAAGCGCGACCAGGACCGCCGCCGCGCCGTCCCGCGCGGGCCGGCCCGTCGATGCGCGCGTCAACGGCACGCTCACGGCGAGCGGCGCGCTCGCGCCGGCCCTCACCACGAAACTGCAGTTCCGGCTCGGCGACAGCGTCTACGACGGCGTGCCGATGACGGGGCAGGGCACCGTGCAGGTGGCCGGCACGCGCCTGTTGCCGAGCACGGCCGAACTCTCGGTGGCGGGCAACCAGGTCTCGCTGAACGGCAGCTTCGGCGCGCCGGGCGACCGGCTGCGCTTCGCGATCGACGCGCCGCAGCTCGACCGGCTCGGCTTCGGCCTGCAAGGGCTGGTCGCCGCGCACGGCGAGGTGACCGGCAGCATCGCGCATCCGAACGTCGCGGCCGACTACCGGGCCACCGGCGTGGTGGTCGGCAGCAACCGGATCGGCTCGGCCGAGGGCAGCGCCGAGATCCGTGACGGCGCGAATGGCGCGCTGTCGCTGACGGTCGATGCCAGCGACCTGGCGCTGGGCTCGCTCGACCTGAAATCGGTCAAGGCGAAACTGGCCGGCACGCGCGCGCGACATACGCTGCAGGCCTCGGCGATCGGCAATGCCGAAGGGCGCGTGATCAACCTGCAACTGGCCGCGGCGGGCGGCCTGGTCGAGACCGGTGGCGGCAGCCGCTGGGACGGCACCGTCTCGCAACTGGTCAATCGCGGCACGCCGGCCGTTTCGCTCGACGCGCCGCTGACGGTTTCGGCCGGCGCCGATCGCGTGATCCTGGGTGCCAGCAAGCTGACCGTCGAGGGCGCGGTGCTCACGCTGCGCAGCTTCGCGCTCGACCACGGCACGATCCGCACCGCCGGCACGCTCAGCAACCTGTCGATCGCGCGCGCCCTGCAGGTGCGCGAGTTCCTGACCGGCGAACGCGCACCGGTGCGCACCGACCTCGTGCTCGACGGCGACTGGGACCTGACGCTGGCGGCCAACGCCAGCGGTCACGTGCAGATCCGCCGCCGCGCCGGCGACGTGACGATCGAGGCCGGGCGCGGGATCGCCTCGCTCGGCATCACGGCCCTGGAGGCGCGCGCCGAATTCGGCGCGGGCAACCGGCTCAACGCCACCGTGCATGCCAAGGCGAGCCGGATCGGCACCGCCGACGCGACGCTCGGCATCCCGTTCGCGATGCGCGACGGGGTGATCGGCGTGGCCGAGAACGGCCCGCTGTCGGGGAAGATCGACGTCGACCTGCCGGCGCTGCGCACCACCGGCGGCCTGCTCGGGCCGAGCTACCTGTTCGACGGGCGTGCCGCGCTCAAGCTGAGCGTGGCCGGCACGCCGGCCAAGCCGGACCTGTCGGGCATGCTGACCGGCGACAATCTCTCGGTGACGGTGGTCGACCAGGGCGTGCAGTTGAAGGACGGCATCGTGCGCGTGAAGCTGACCGACAACCTGGTCGACTTCCAGCAGGTCGAGTTCCACGGCGCCGACGGCACGCTGCGCGCGCTGGGCCGCGTGCGGCTCGACGGCAACGCGCCGGACCTGAGCGCCAGCGTGGTGGCCGACAAGCTCGAGCTGTTCGCCTCGCCCGATCGCAAGCTCTCGCTGTCGGGCAGCGCCAGCGTGAAGAACGACGGCCCGCGCGGCCAGCTCGCCATCGACGGCAAGTTCACGGTCGATCGCGCGCTGTTCGACCTGCCGGAATCCTCGGCGCCCTCGCTGTCCGACGACGTGGTGATCGTGCGCCCGGACGGCACCGTGCCGGGCGAGGTCAAGACCGTGGCCGGCGTGCCGAAGTCGATCGCCGAGAAGCCGGCGCCGGCGCTCGGGCCGCGCGCCAATATCGATATCGACCTGGGCAACCAGTTCCGCTTCAAGGGGCATGGCGCCGATCTCGGCCTGCGCGGCACCATCACCGTGATGAGCGCGCCGGGCACGCCGCTGCGCGCGGTCGGCAACGTGCGCGTGACCGAGGGCTCCACTTATTCGACCTTCGGCCGCAAGCTGTCGATCGAGAACGGCTTCTTCACCTTCAACGGGCCGATCGCGAACCCCGGCATCAACATCCTCGCGATGCGCCGCAACCAGGAGGTCGAGGCCGGCGTGCAGGTCACCGGCACGGTGCAGTCGCCGACCGCCAAGCTGGTGTCCGAGCCGAACGTGACCGACAACGAGAAGCTGTCCTGGCTGCTGTTCGGGCACGGCACCGACCAGGGCAACAACCTGGGCCAGCAGAACACCATGACCACCGCGCTGGCCCTGCTCGGCAGCGCCACCGGCAAGCGCGTGGCGCAGACGGTCGGCCTCGACGAGTTCACCATCGGCCGCAGCGACGTGGGCCTGACCGATCCGCAGGTGGTGCAGCTCTCGAAGGCGATCAACGAGCGCTTCGTGCTCGGCTACGAGCAGGGCCTGCAGTCGGCCAGCAATGCCTTCAAGGCGACCCTCAACCTGTCGCGCTTCTGGTCGGTGTCGGCCTACGGCGGCACCTTCCAGGGCGTCGACCTGAACTACACGCGGCGCTTCGATCGCTGGTGGTGGGCGCGGCGGCACTGAGGCCTCGCGTGGATTCGCGCCCCAGGCCAGGCGCCGTTCGCTCGCGAGCGGCGATCGTTCCGGCCGCGTGAAATGAAAAAGCCCGCTCATGAGGAGCGGGCTTTTTGCTGGTTCGCGCTTGCGGCGTGCCGATCAGCTCACGCGCATGCCGGGCTTGGCGCCGCTGTGCGGCTCGAGGATGTAGAGGCCAGGTTCGGCGTTCTCGTCCTTCGACGAGGCGGCCAGCACCATGCCTTCCGACATGCCGAACTTCATCTTGCGCGGCGCCAGGTTGGCGACCATCACCGTCAGCTTGCCGACCAGGTCTTCCGGCTTGTAGGCCGACTTGATGCCCGAGAACACGTTGCGGGTGCTTGCTTCGCCGACGTCGAGCGTCAGTTGCAGCAGCTTGTCCGAGCCCTCCACCGCCTGGCAGGCGACGATCTTCGCGATGCGCAGGTCGATCCTGGTGAAATCGTCGATCGAGATGGTGCCGTCGCCGGCCGGCGCGGCGGCTTCCTTGGCAGGCTTCTTCTTCGCGTCCTTGGCATCCTTCGAGGCCTTGGCCGCGCCCTCGGCGCTGGCGGCCGCGTCGGTGGCGCCCAGCGAGTCGCGGTTCGCGGCCAGCAGCGCCTCGATCTGCTTCGAGTCGACGCGCGTCATCAGGTGCTGGTAGGCGTTGATCGGCTGCGTCGAGGACAGCGGCGTGGCCGCGCTGGCCCAGCTGAGCGGCGCGATGCCGAGGAAGGCCTCGACGGCCTCCACCAGCTTCGGCAGCACCGGCTTGAGCGCCAGCGACAGCAGGCGGAACGCTTCCAGGCTGACGCTGCAGGTCTCGTGCAGGGCCACCGCGTTGGCCGGGTCCTTGGCCTGCTCCCAGGGCTTGGCGGTATCGACGTAGCCGTTCACCGCGTCGGCCAGCTCCATGGTCTGGCGCAGCGCGCGGCTATACTCGCGCGCCTCGTAGTGCGCGGCGATCTGCGGGATCGCCTCGCGCAGCGAGGCCAGCAGCGGGTGGTTCATCGCGCTGTCCTGCACGCGGCCCTCGAAGCGCTTGATCAGGAAGCCCGCCGCGCGGCTCGCGATGTTCACGTACTTGCCGACCAGGTCGCTGTTCACGCGCGCCTGGAAGTCCGCGAGGTTCAGGTCGAGGTCTTCCATGGTCGCGTTCAGCTTGGCCGCGTAGTAGTAGCGCAGCCATTCCGGGTTCATGCCGGTGTCGATCACGCTCTTGGCGGTGATGAAGGTGCCGCGCGACTTCGACATCTTCGCGCCGTCCACCGTCAGGAAGCCGTGCGCGAACACGTTGGTCGGCGTGCGATGGCCCGAGAACTCGAGCATCGCCGGCCAGAACAGCGTGTGGAAGTACAGGATGTCCTTGCCGATGAAGTGGTACTGCTCGGCGGCCGAGCCGGGGCGCGTCCAGGCCTCGAAATCGAGGCCGAGCTTGTCGGCGAGATTCTTGAAGCTCGCGTAGTAGCCGACCGGCGCGTCGAGCCAGACGTAGAAGTACTTGCCGGGAGCGCCGGGGATCTCGAAGCCGAAGTAGGGCGCGTCGCGCGAGATGTCCCAGTCGGCCAGCCTGGCCTCGCCTGCGTCGCCGAGCCATTCGCGCATCTTGTTGGTGGCCTCGGGCTGCGCCAGGCCGCCCACCCAGCCGCGCAGGAAGTTCTCGCAGCGCGGGTCGGACAGCTTGAAGAAGTGGTGCGTCGAGGTCTTGCGCACCGGCGTGGCGCCCGACACCACCGAGTAGGGATTGATCAGCTCGGTGGGCTGGTAGGTCGAGCCGCAGACCTCGCAGCTGTCGCCGTATTGATCCTTGGCGTGGCACTTCGGGCACTCGCCCTTGATGAAGCGGTCCGGCAGGAACATCTCCTTGACCGGGTCGTAGGCCTGCTCGATGTCGCGCTCGGCGATCAGGCCCGCTTCCTTCAGCGCGAGGTAGATGTTCTCGCTGAGGACGCGGTTCTCCTCGGAATCGGTGGTGTAGAAATTGTCGAAGGAAATCCCGAAGCTGTCGAAATCGCGCTTGTGCTCGCCCCAGACGCGCTCGATCAGCTGCTTCGGGCTCAGGCCTTCCTGTTCCGCGCGCAGCATGATCGGCGTGCCGTGCGTGTCGTCGGCGCCGATGTAGTAGACCTCGTGGCCGTGCATTCGCAGCGTCCGCACCCAGATGTCGGTCTGGATGTACTCGACCAGGTGGCCGATGTGGATTTGCCCGTTCGCATAGGGCAGTGCGGAGGTGACGAGGATCTGGCGGCGGCTCGAAGGCGCGCCGGCCTGCACGGTATTGAGGTCGGATGCGGACATAGGGTCGTCTGGAAAGCCGCGGCGGGCGCGGCGGTAGCACGGGGGAAACGCGTAGGAGTCTGCGATTCTAGCAGGCGGGCGGGAATCGATCGCCGCCTCGCGCGCGGGCTGCCGGAAAGGGCCGTTTTCGTGCCGTTTTCAGCCCGCAAACGCGGCAAGGTACGGATTATTGCACGATGGCCGTGACAGTCTTTCGAAGTGCTTTCGGCGGTGCCGGGCTCGGTGGCGGCAGTGGTTCGCCGCACTGGCCAGCCGGTTCGGGAAGGGGAAAAACGCGGAGGAAATCGACGCGCCATTGCTTGGATTGCTGCGTTGCAGCAAGCGAACGGCAGGCAAAAAAAACCGGGGCGATCTTTGCCCCGGAGCAACAACGACAAGAGGAGAATGGTGACGCGTCTGCAAAGCAACAGTCGCGTACCGTAAGGAAAGACCCGGCGCTTTCGAATAAGTTCGAAAAAATTTGCGAATCTTCACAGGCCGCCGCGAAAGCCTTGCCGGGCGGGCCTGTGGACATCGCGCACGGCGGCCCGCCCGTCCTCCCGCGAGTCGTCCTCGCTTACTGCTGCGGCTGCTGCGGCGCGCGCAGGTAGATCTCGACGCGGCGGTTCTGCGCGCGGCCGGCCTCGGTGGCGTTGTCGGCCACCGGGTTCGAGGCGCCCATGCCTTGCGCGCTCAGGCGGCCGCCCGCGACGCCGCGCTGCACCAGCGCGGTCACCACGCTTTGCGCGCGGTTCTGCGACAGCGTCTGGTTATGCGCGGCCGAACCGGTGCTGTCGGTGTAGCCGACCACCGAGGCCGTGATCTGCGGGTTCTGGTTCAGCGTCGAGGCCAGGTCGTTGAGCAGCGGGGCGAAGGCCGGCGTGATCGCGTACTGGTCGGTCGCGAAGGTCACCGAGCTCGGCACGTTCAGCTTCAGCGAGCCGTCCGGCTGTTCCGTCACCTGGGTGCCGGTCTTCTGGGCCGACGGCGCCAGGCGGTTCTTGATCGCCTGCCAGTTGTAGCCGGTCACGCCGCCGACCAGGGCGCCTACACCGGCGCCGATCGCCGCGCCCTTGCCGCCGCCCGCGAGAGCGCCGATGCCTGCGCCGAGTGCCGCGCCGGCACCGGTGCCGACGGCGGTGTTGTTGCCTTGCGGCGAGGCGCAGCCTGCCAGCAGGGCGCCCGCGAGGGCGAAGACGGACAAGCGCGTCGCGATTTTGGTATTCATGTCGAGTTCCTCTCTGAAGTGAACGAGTCGGTCACTACGCGGTGGAGCGCCTCGCGTGGACGAGGCGCCTCAGGCGGGCCGCATGCCCCGTTCGGGACCAAGGCTGTTCGGACGGAGCGGCGTCCAGCCTCTACAATATAGGCGCTGCGGGGCCGATGTGTCCCCGACCTGCACCGCCCGCGATCATTGCGCCGCGGCCGGTTTCGCGCAATGTCGTGCAATAAATTCTTTCACTTTTCCCGCCCGCCGCGCCGCAATCTGACGATTGATGACGTTTCACCGGCAGAATCCTCGGTTCCGAGGCGATTCCGTGACATGCGGGCGAGGTGGTACCCACGGAGTTTCGATGAGTATTGAACGGGCCACTGTCGACGCCGCGCTCGCGGCGCTCGTCGACCCCAACACCGGCCGCCCCTACGCCGCCAACAAGGGCATTCGCGAGGTCTCGATCGATGGCGACACGGTTTCCGTCAGCGTGGTGCTCGGTTACCCGGCGCTCAGCCAGCACGAGGACGTGCGCCAGCGCTTGGCCACCGCACTGGCCCAGGTGCCGGGCGTGCGCGCCGCGCGCGCGGCGGTCAGCCAGGACATCGTCGCCCATACCGTGCAGCGCGGCGTGAAGCTGCTGCCGAACGTGAAGAACATCGTGGCGGTGGCCTCGGGCAAGGGCGGCGTGGGCAAGAGCACCACCGCCGTCAACCTGGCGCTGGCGCTGTCGCAGGAAGGCGCCTCGGTGGGCATCCTCGACGCCGACATCTACGGCCCCTCGTTGCCGACCATGCTCGGCGTGCACGGCCGCCCCGACTCGCCCGACGACAAGTCCATGAACCCGCTGGTGGGCCACGGCCTGCAGGCCAACTCGATCGGCTTCCTGATCGACGAGGACAATCCGATGGTCTGGCGCGGGCCGATGGCGACCTCGGCGCTGGAACAGTTGCTGCGACAGACCAACTGGCAGGACCTGGACTACCTGATCGTCGACATGCCGCCGGGCACCGGCGACATCCAGCTCACGCTGGCGCAGCGCGTGCCGGTGACCGGCGCGGTGATCGTCACCACGCCGCAGGACATCGCCCTGCTCGACGCCAAGAAGGGCCTCAAGATGTTCGAGAAGGTGGGCATCCCGATCCTCGGCATCGTCGAGAACATGAGCATCCACGTCTGCTCGAACTGCGGGCACGAGGAACACGTGTTCGGCGCGGGGGGCGCCGCGCGCATGGCGGCCGACTACGGCGTGCCGGTGCTCGGCAGCCTGCCGCTGGACATCGCGATCCGCGAGCAGGCCGACAGCGGCACGCCGACCGTGGCCGCCGCGCCCGATTCCGCGGTGGCGGCGCGCTATCGCGAGATCGCGCGGCAGGTGGCGATCGCGATCGCCGAGCGCGCGAAGGACATGAGCGCGAAATTCCCCTCGATCGTGGTTCAAAATACGTAAAACCAGGCGCGCGGCGATGTTTCACGCGGGGCAGCCGGGGTATGATGACGACTTTTCCCCTGGTCCCCTTTTTCTGTACGGCCAGCGCGGCTGCCTACCCGGCAAGCGCGCCGGCGTGAGGATCGCATGAAACAACGATTCGACGGGACGGCTGGCGTCACCGCGCTCGCCGTTCTGGCCGCGACGGTCCTGCTCAATGGCTGCACCTCCTTCGCGTCGACCCACGAGAAGCGCGCCGACGCGATGCTGCAGCCGACCGTCGGCAGCCAGACGCGCGGCGCGGTGAGCTTCGTCGAGCGCCCCGACGGGGTGCAGGTCACCTACAACATCGTCGGCCTGCCGCCCAACAGCGACCACGCGCTGCAGATCCACGAGCGCGGCGACTGCAACGCCGTGGACGGCTCCAGCGCCGGCCCGGTGTTCGCGCCTGCGGCCGACCGGCTGCGCGCCGGCGCGCGCGTGGCAGGCGACCTCGGCAACCTCCATGCCGATTCCACCGGCGTGGCGGCCGGCTTCATCGTGGCACCCGACCTCGCGCTCGACGGCGTGCGCTCGGTGCTCAACCGCTCGGTCCTGATCCATCGCGACGCCAGCGATCCGGCCTTCCCCCAGCACGGCGCGGGGCCCGGCCTCGCCTGCGGCGTGGCGCGCCAATGACGCGCCGCCGCGCGGCGGCCGCGATCGCGTAAAATGTGCGCCTTTCCCTGCCGCCGGCCCGCCCGGCGGCGCGACCCCGATCTGTAGCCTTACCTGGCGCCTTTTTATGAGCATCAAGTCCGACAAGTGGATCCGGCGCATGGCCGAGCAACACAAGATGATCGAGCCCTTCGTGCCCGACCAGGTCCGCGCCTCCGAGGACGGCCGCAGGATTGTCAGCTACGGCACCTCGAGCTACGGCTACGACATCCGCTGCGCCGACGAATTCAAGATCTTCACCAACATCAATTCGACCATCGTCGATCCCAAGAACTTCGACGAAGGCTCCTTCGTCGACTTCAAGGGCGATGTCTGCATCATCCCGCCGAACTCGTTCGCGCTGGCGCGCACCGTCGAATACTTCCGGATCCCGCGCACCGTGCTGACGGTCTGCCTGGGCAAGTCCACCTACGCGCGCTGCGGCATCATCGTCAACGTCACGCCCTTCGAGCCCGAATGGGAAGGCTACGTGACGCTCGAGTTCTCGAACACCACGCCGCTGCCGGCCAAGATCTACGCGAACGAGGGCGTCGCGCAGGTGCTGTTCTTCGAGAGCGACGAGGTCTGCGACGTGTCCTACGCCGATCGCGGCGGCAAGTACCAGGGCCAGCGCGGTGTCACGCTGCCGAAAACCTGATCTGGTTGTTTACCCGCTACGCCAACCAGTGACCGGGTGACCGCTGTGCTTCGCGCGCCGCGGTCGTTCTTTTTGGAGATTCGCCCATGAAGTTTCGTTTTCCCGTCGTCATCATCGACGAAGATTTCCGCTCCGAGAACATCTCGGGCTCCGGCATCCGGGCACTTGCCGAAGCGATCGAGAAGGAAGGGGTGGAAGTCCTCGGCCTGACGAGCTACGGCGATCTGACCTCGTTCGCGCAGCAGTCGAGCCGCGCGTCGTGCTTCATCCTGTCGATCGACGATGACGAGCTGATGCTCGGGGAAACCGGCCCGGACGGCGAACTGCCCGAACTGGCCACCGCCATCCTGGAACTGCGCGCCTTCGTGACCGAAGTGCGCCGCCGCAACGCCGACATCCCGATCTTCCTGTACGGCGAGACGCGTACCTCGCGCCATATCCCGAACGACGTGCTGCGCGAGCTGCACGGCTTCATCCACATGTTCGAGGACACGCCGGAGTTCGTGGCGCGCCACATCATCCGCGAGACCAAGGTCTACCTCGATTCGCTGGCGCCGCCGTTCTTCAAGGAGCTGGTCAAGTACGCCGACGAGGGCTCCTATTCGTGGCACTGCCCGGGGCACTCGGGCGGGGTGGCCTTCCTGAAGAACCCGCTCGGCCAGATGTTCCACCAGTTCTTCGGCGAGAACATGCTGCGCGCCGACGTCTGCAACGCCGTCGACGAACTCGGCCAGCTGCTCGACCATACCGGCCCGGTGGCCGCCTCGGAGCGCAATGCCGCGCGCATCTTCAGCGCCGACCACCTGTTCTTCGTCACCAACGGCACCTCGACCTCGAACAAGATCGTCTGGCACGCCAACGTGGCGCCGGGCGACATCGTGCTGGTCGACCGCAACTGCCACAAGTCGATCCTGCACGCGATCACCATGACGCATGCGATTCCCGTGTTCCTGACGCCGACGCGCAACCACTTCGGCATCATCGGGCCGATCCCGCGCGACGAGTTCAAGCCGGAGAACATCCGCAAGAAGATCGAGGCGAACCCGTTCGCGCGCGAGGCGCTGCAGAAGAATCCGAACGCCAAGCCGCGGATCCTGACGATCACCCAGAGCACCTACGACGGCGTGATCTACAACGTCGAGCACATCAAGGACCTGCTGGGCGACCTGCTCGACACGCTGCACTTCGACGAGGCCTGGCTGCCGCACGCGGAATTCCACGAGTTCTATCGCGACATGCACGCGATCGGCGCGGGCCGTCCGCGCACCGGCTCGCTGGTGTTCGCCACGCACTCCACCCACAAGCTGCTGGCCGGCATCTCGCAGGCCTCGCAGATCGTGGTGCAGGACTCGGAGAACCGCACCTTCGACAAGCACCGCTTCAACGAGGCCTACCTGATGCATACCTCGACCAGCCCGCAGTACGCCATCATCGCCTCGTGCGACGTGGCCGCCGCGATGATGGAGCCGCCCGGCGGCACTGCGCTGGTCGAGGAGTCGATCGCCGAGGCGATCGAGTTCCGCCGCGCGATGCGCAAGGTCGACGCCGAATACGGCGACGACTGGTTCTTCTCGGTGTGGGGCCCGGACACGCTGCCCGAGGAAGGGATCGGCTCGCGCGAGGACTGGATCCTGCGCCCGAACGACCGCTGGCACGGCTTCGGCCCGCTCGCGGAAGGCTTCAACATGCTGGACCCGATCAAGGCCACCATCATCACCCCGGGCCTGGACGTGGACGGCGAGTTCGGCGAGACCGGGATCCCGGCGGCGATCGTCACCAAGTATCTGGCCGAGCACGGCATCATCGTCGAGAAGACGGGCCTCTACTCGTTCTTCATCATGTTCACGATCGGCATCACCAAGGGCCGCTGGAACTCGATGGTCACCGAGCTGCAGCAGTTCAAGGACGATTACGACAACAACCAGCCGCTCTGGCGCGTGCTGCCCGAGTTCGTGGCGCAGTTCCCGATCTACGAGCGCGTCGGCCTGCGCGACCTCTGCACGCAGATCCACGACGTCTACCGCGCCAACGACATCGCGCGCCTGACCACCGAGATGTATCTCTCGGACATGGAGCCGGCGATGAAGGCCTCGGACGCGTTCGCCAAGCTCGCGCACCGCGAGATCGACCGCGTGCCGCTCGACGAGCTGGAAGGGCGCGTCACCAGCATCCTGCTCACGCCGTATCCGCCGGGCATTCCGCTGCTGATCCCGGGCGAGCGCTTCAATGCCACCATCGTCAACTACCTGCGTTTCGCCCGTGATTTCAACGAGCGTTTCCCGGGTTTTCATACCGACGTGCATGGTCTGGTGGCCGAGGAAGTGAACGGGCGCGTCGAGTACTACGTCGACTGCGTGCGCGATTGACGATGAGCCGGCTCGGGACTTCAGCCCTGGCGCGCGGCTCGCGCGCGCGTGGTGCCTTCGCGGTGGCGCTGGCCTTCGCGGGCTGGCTCGGCGCGGCCGCGCCGGCGCGGGCCGAGGTCGCGGCAGCCGACCCGATCGACGTGGCGATGCGCCAGTGCCTGGCGCGGCGCGACCGCTCCTCGACGGTCGGCCAGATCCAGTGCATGGACGAGGCGCGCACCAAGTGGCTCGCGGCCGTCGACGAGGCCTTCCAGCAACTGACGAACGTGGCGCCGCCCGCCGCCAGGCGCGGCTGGCAGGAAAGCCAGCGGCGCTGGCTGCTGTGGCGCAAGGACGAGACCCTGCTGACGCAGGCCGTCTACGCCACCACCAGCGGCACCATGTACGCGATGGCGAGCGCCGACATGCGGATCCAGCCGGTGCGCGACCGCGCGCTGTCGCTGCGCGACGCGGCCGATCGTTATGCGAGGCCCAACGGCGGCGCCGATGCCGTGCATCGCGTGCGGGCCTGCTCGGACGACGCGGCCTGCGAGCACGCGCTGTTCGACCTGAACCGCTATTACGTGAAGCTGCAAAAGCGCATGCCGGCGCGTTCGCGGCCGATGCTGGTGCGTGCCCAGCGCGCCTGGGTGAGCTTCCGCGACGGCACCACGCCGATGATCAGCGAGGAGCAGCGCGTCGACCTGATCGGCGCGCGTGTGGCCACGCTCAAGCGGCTGTCGGAGACGGTCAACAACAAGTGAGCCTGCCCTGCCTTCGGCGGGCGCCATGAAAAAACGGACGCCTCGGCGTCCGTTTTCGTTTGGGCGGGTGTTGCGCCGGGCTCAGTCAAGCGCCGCGCGGGCCGCCGCGATCGCGGCGCGCACCTGCTCGGGCGCGGTGCCGCCCGGGTGGTTGCGGCTCGCCACCGAGCCTTCCAGCGTCAGATAGCCGAACACGTCCTCGCCGATCAGATGGGCGACGTTCGGCAGTTCCTGCTTCATTTCCTCGAGCGTCAGGTCGGCCAGGTCGATGCCGCGATCGTCGCAGACCTTGACCGCGTGCGCGACCGCTTCGTGCGCATCGCGGAACGGCAGGCCGCGCTTGACCAGGTAGTCGGCCAGGTCGGTCGCGGTCGAGAAGCCCTGCAGGGCGGCCGCGCGCATCGCCTCGGCCTTGACCGTGATGCCGGCCACCATCTCGGCGAAGATCCGCAGCGTGTCGGCCACCGTGTCGACGGTGTCGAACAGCGGTTCCTTGTCTTCCTGGTTGTCCTTGTTGTAGGCCAGCGGCTGGCCCTTCATCAGCGTGAGCAGGGCCATCAGGTGGCCGTTGACGCGGCCGGTCTTGCCGCGCGCGAGCTCGGGCACGTCCGGGTTCTTCTTCTGCGGCATGATCGACGAGCCGGTGCAGAAGCGGTCGGCGATGTCGATGAAGCCCACGCGCGGGCTCATCCACAGCACCAGCTCCTCCGAGAAGCGCGAGATATGCGTCATCACCAGCGCGGCGGCGGCGGTGAATTCGATCGCGAAGTCGCGATCGGACACGGCGTCGAGCGAGTTGGCGCAGATCCCGTCGAAGCCGAGCGTGGCGGCCACCGCGTGGCGGTCGATCGGGTAGCTGGTGCCGGCCAGCGCCGCCGCGCCCAGCGGCAGGCGGTTGACGCGCGCGCGGCAGTCGCGCATGCGGCCCGCGTCTCGCGTGAACATCTCGACGTAGGCCAGCAGATGGTGGCCGAAGGTGACCGGCTGCGCCACCTGCAGGTGGGTGAAGCCCGGCAGGATGGTGGCGGCGTGCTGCTCGGCCAGCGCCAGCAGCGCGCGGCGCAGCTCGACCAGCAGCTCGCCGATGCGGTCGATCTCGCCGCGCAGCCACAGGCGGATGTCGGTGGCGACCTGGTCGTTGCGCGAGCGGCCGGTGTGCAGGCGCTTGCCGGCATCGCCGATCAGCGCGGTCAGGCGCGCCTCGATGTTCAGGTGCACGTCCTCGAGGTCGAGCTGCCACTCGAATTCGCCGCGCTCGATCTCGCCCTGGATCTGCGCCATGCCGCGTTCGATCGCGGCCAGGTCGTCGGCGCTGATGATCTTCTGCGCGGCGAGCATCTTCGCGTGCGCGAGCGAGCCGGCGATGTCGACCAGGGCCAGGCGCTTGTCGAAGAACACCGACGAGGTATAGCGCTTGACCAGTTCCGACATCGGTTCCGAGAAGCGGGCCGACCAGGCCTCGCCCTTTTTGTGCAATTGGGACGTCATGGCGATTCGTAAGGAGGGTGGAGCGGCGCGAGCCGCAGAGCAGATGCGGATTCTAGCATTCGACGGCGCCCGGCCCGGCCGGCGGCGGGGGCGGAACGGCGCGCGGGCGGGCGGCGCCCGGCGCCCCGCGGCGTCGTGTGGTCAGCGCGGCGGGGCGGCTTCGGGCTCGATAGCGGCGGCTTGGCCCGCCTCGGCCGGCGTGCCGGGGATCAGCACCACGAATTTCAGGTCCTCGCGATGCGCGGGCTTCAGCGTGGTCTGCTGGTAGACCAGGTGGCCGTCGCGCGGGTGCGTGAAGGCGCGTTCGCCGCCCTCGCGCTCGACCACGTCCTGCGAGGCCCAGTAATGCGCGAAGGCTTCGCTGCCGGCCAGCAGCGCGTCGATCAGGCCGCGGGTGGGCGCGTCGTTCAGGTGGCGGATCGAATCGGCGCGGAATTCGGCCACCAGCCGCCGCGCGCGCGTGTCCCAATCGACGATCAGCGCGCGCGCGGCCGGCGAGAGGAAGGTGAAGCGCAGCAGGTTGCGGTCGTGGTCGCCGTCCAGCCAGCCCGCGAACAGCGCCGCGGCCGGCGCGTTCCAGGCCAGCGCGTTCCATTGGCGGTCGAGCACGTAGGCGGGCGCGGCCACCAGGTCGACCGCGGCCACCAGCGTGTCGGGCACGTCGGCGGTGGCCAGCTCCGGCTCGGCCGGGTCGCGCTGGGCCGCCAGCTCGAACAGGTAGGCGCGCTCGGCGCGCGACAGGCGCAGCGCCACGGCGATCCGCGCCAGCGCGTCGGCCGAGGCCGAGACTTGCCGGCCCTGTTCGATCCAGGTGTACCAGGTCGGGCTCACGCCGCAGAGCTGGGCCACTTCCTCGCGGCGCAGGCCCGGCGTGCGCCGGCGCGGGCCCGGCGGCAGGCCGAGCGCCTCGGGCGTGAGGCGCTCGCGGTGGGCGCGGATGAAATCGCCGAGCGCGCGCGCCGGAGTGGCGTCGAGCGGGGGCGGAGCGGGGCGGGACGGGCTCATGGGCGGGTGAGGGCGAACACTGGGGCGGAACGGGGCGGGCGCGAGCTGCGCCGCCGTGGTGGCGGGTAGCGCTGATACCGGGATACATCCCGGATCGATACTGGTACCCGCGCGTTCGCCATTGTAGCGGGTCGTCGCGCGCGGCGTGCCGGCACTGGGCAGGGCGACGGAGACGAGGGCGCGGGGCGGCGCTCGGGGCGTGGATCGTCGGCCGGGCCGCCAGCGTGAACGGCGGCCCCTGAAACGACTAGGCGCGGACATCGTTGCCGATGTCCGCGCCTAGTCAGTGAGTGCCCAGACGGCCGGCAGCGCGAGAGTGCCGCCGGCCGTCGAGCCCGCCTGCCGTCTCAGCCGGTATTGCGCAGGCCCGCCGCGATGCCGTTGATGGTCAGATGGATCCCGCGCCGCACGCGCGCATTGGTGTCGCCCGCGCGGTGCCGCTTGATCAGCTCGACCTGCAGGTGGTTGAGCGGATCGAGGTAGGGGAAGCGGTTCTTGATCGAACGCGCCAGCAGCGGGTTGGCCGCCAGCCGCGCCTGGTGGCCGGTGATCTCGGCCAGCGCGGCGGCGGTGCGCTCCCATTCGGCGACGATGCGCGCGAACACGTGCTTGCGCAGCTTCTTGTCGGCCACCAGCTCGGCGTAGCGCGAGGCCACGGCCAGGTCGGTCTTGGCCAGCACCATGTCCATGTTCGACAGCAGGTGCGAGAAGAACGGCCAGTTGCGGTTCATCTTCTGCAGCAAAGCCAGGCGCTTGGCGCGCTCGGCCGTGGGGTTGGCCGAGTTGGCCGCGCCGTCGAGGTAGGCCGCGAAGGCGCTGCCGAAGCCGTACCAGCCGGTCAGCAGCAGCCGGCACTGGCCCCACGAGAAGCCCCAGGGAATCGCGCGCAGGTCCTCGATCTTGCGGTTCTTCGGGTCCTGCAGCTTGCGCGAGGCCGGGCGGCTGCCGATGTTGAGCTCGGCGATCTCGCTGATCGGCGTCGAGGCGAAGAAGTAGTCCTTGAAGCCGGGCGTCTCGTAGACCAGCGCGCGATAGGCACCCATCGCCGCGTCCGACAGCGTCTGCATGGTCGCCTCGAAGGCCGGCAGTTGCGCGGGCGCGTTGTTGCGCGGCAGCAGCGAGGCCTCCAGCGTGGCGGCCACCACGGTTTCCAAATTGCGCCGGCCGATCTCGGGGTTGGAGAACTTGCTGGCGATCACCTCGCCCTGCTCGGTCAGGCGGATCTGGCCGTTCACGGTGCCCGGCGGCTGCGACAGGATCGCCTGGTAGGTCGGGCCGCCGCCGCGGCCGACCGTGCCGCCGCGGCCGTGGAACAGGCGCAGCTTGATGCCGTGGGCACTGAACAGCTCGACCAGGGACAGCTCGGCGCGATACAGCTCCCAGTTCGAGGTCAGGAAGCCGCCGTCCTTGTTGCTGTCCGAGTAGCCGAGCATGACTTCCTGCTCGCCGCCCTGGTGGGCGATCAGCGCCTGCATGCCGGGCAGCGCGAAGTAGTCGCGCATGATCTCGGGCGCGTTCTGCAGGTCGGCGATGGTCTCGAACAGCGGGATCACCATCAGGCCGTGCCGGGCATGGCCGTGCGCGCCGAAGCTGCCTTCCAGCAGGCCGGTTTCCTTCTGCAGCAGCAGCACCTCGACCAGGTCCGATACCGTTTCGGTGTGCGAGATGATGTAGTTGCGCACCGCGCGCGGGCCGAACTTGGCACGGACCTCGCGGGCCTTCTCGAGCACGCCGAGTTCGCTCTTCGCGAGATCGGAATAGTCGAGATAGGGGATGCGCAGCGGGCGCGGGTCGGCCAGCGCGGCCAGCAGCACGCGCAGCTTGTCGGCTTCGGCGAGCGCCGCGTAGTCGGCCTCGACGCCGGCGCGCGCAAACAGCTCGGCGATCACCGCCTCGTGGATGTCCGAGCTCTGGCGCAGGTCGATGCTGGCCAGGTGGAAGCCGAACACCTCGGCGGCGCGCACCAGCGGCGCCAGGCGCGGCGTGGTCAGCGAGGCGCCGTGATGCGCGACCAGCGATTCCTGCAGCACGCGCAAATCGCGCGCGAAGGCCTCGGAGTCGGCATAGGGCGTGGCGCGCACCGGCGGCGCGCCGCGGCCGGCGCTGCGCACCGCCACCGCGCCCTCGCCCAGGCGCACCCGGGCGCTGGCGGCGATGCGCGTGTAGATGCCGATCAGCGCGCGCCGGTAGGGCTCGTCGACGCGATGCGGTGACTGGTCGGGCGAGGCCGCGGCCAGCGCCTTCACTTCGTCGCTGGCGCCCACCAGCAGGTGCGAGACCGACAGCTCGGCGCCGAGCTTGTGGACCTGCTCCAGGTAGTGCTCGAGGATCACCGTGCCTTGCCGATGGATCGCCTCCTCCAGGGTGGCGGCCGTCACGTTCGGGTTGCCGTCGCGGTCGCCGCCGATCCAGCTGCCCATCTGGAAGAAGGCCGGCACGCGCGCGTCCAGACCGTGCTCGGCCAGTGCCTCCTCGATGTCGGCGTAGAGCGCCGGCAGCTCGTCGAGGAAGGTGGCGCGGTAATAGGACAGCGCGTTGTCGATCTCGTCGCCGACCGTCAGGCGCGCGTCGCGCAGCATGCGGGTCTGCCACAGCGAGGTCACGCGCGCGCGCAGCAGCGATTCGTTGTGCGAGCGCTCACGCGTGGTCAGTTGCTGGTCGCGCTCGGCGAGCAGGCGGGCGATGTCATGCTGGGCGTCGAGGATGCTCTTGCGCTGCACCTCGGTCGGGTGGGCGGTCAGCACCGGCACGATCAGGGCCTCGTCGAAGAAGCGGCGGATCACCTCGGCCGAGGCGTCGCCGGCGTCCTTCAGCGTCTGCAGCGCGAAGCCGACCGTGCCGGCCTGCGGCGTCGAGCCGGCCAGCGCGTGGATGCGGCGGCGGCGGTTGTGATGGCGGTCCTCGGCGATATTGGCCAGGTGCGAGAAGTAGCTGAAGGCGCGCACCACGCTGACGGTCTGCTCGGGCGTGAGCTTGCGCAGCATGCGGTCGAGCGTCTGCGCGGCCTCACGGTCGTCCTCGCGGCGGAATTTCACGGCGTGCTGGCGGATCGTCTCGACCACCTGAAACACCGCCTCGCCTTCCTGCTCGCGCACCACGTCGCCGAGCAGGCGTCCCAGGTAGCGGATGTCCTCGAACAGCGGCTGGTCCTTGTCCTCGCGCGTACGGCCGTTCGTTTTCGGCGCGGCGGCGCGCTTGGGCGAGGTGGTCGAGGTGGCCGGGGCGGCGGGTTTCGTGGTCGCGGCGCTTGCCTGCTTGGTTTCCGGCCTGGCGGCCGCCTTGCTGGCGGTCTTGCGGGCCGGTTTCGTCGTACCTGGGCCGGCCGGGCTGGCGGCCTGCCTGCCGCGCGCTTGCGCGGGCGCTTCGGCGCTCGCCGGCGCGGTGACGTTGGACGAGGCAGTATTGCGGCGCGCGGCGCGCGCCGATCCGGAGGACTTCACGATGGGTTTCCTTGGGAAAGCACGAGTGAACGGGAGACTTCGGGCACTGACTGCGATACGGGAAACAGCGGCGGCGGACCGCCGCGCACCACGCCGGCCGCCGGCGGGCGGCCTCGCTCGCGCGCCGCGCCGCCCGGGAAAAGGGGACGGGCGTGCGTGCTACCATTGTCCGATCCTGATTCCCGTCCTTCGATGCCGCTGCAATGAATTCCGAGACTCTTACGGCCGACGCTCCGGCGACGCTCACCATCGCTTCGCGGGAAAGCCGCCTGGCGTTGTGGCAGGCTGAACATGTGCGTGATGCGCTGCGCAAATTATATCCAGCTTGCGACGTGAAAATCCTCGGGATGACCACGCGTGGTGACCAGATTCTCGACCGTACCTTGTCAAAGGTCGGCGGCAAGGGTCTATTCGTGAAGGAACTGGAGAATGCGCTGGCCGACGGCCGGGCCGACCTGGCGGTGCATTCGCTCAAGGACGTGCCGATGTCGCTGCCCGAGGGCTTCGTGCTGAGCACCGTGATGAGCCGCGAGGATCCGCGCGACGCCTTCGTCTCCAATGATTACGCCTCGCTCGACGATCTGCCCACCGGCGCGATCGTCGGCACCTCCAGCCTGCGCCGCGAGGCGATGCTGCGCGCCCACTATCTGGACTTCGACGTGCGTCCGCTGCGCGGCAATCTCGATACGCGCCTGGCCAAGCTCGATCGCGGCGACTACGCGGCGATCATCCTGGCCGCGGCCGGGCTCAAGCGGCTCGGGCTCGGCGATCGGATCCGCGCGCTGATCGACGTCGAGACCAGCCCGCCGGCCGCGGGCCAGGGCGCGCTCGGCATCGAGATCGCGGCCTCGCGCACCGACGTGGCGCGCTGGCTCGCGCCGCTGCACGACAGCGCCACCGCGCTGGCCGCCGAGGCCGAGCGGATGGTGTCGCGCGCGCTGGGCGGCAGTTGCTCGGTGCCGCTGGCCGCGCATGCGATCTGGCACGGCGAGCGGCTCGAATTGACGGGGCGCGTGTCGAACACCAGCGGCACGCGCGTGCTGACGGTGCGCCAGGACGCGGCCGTGACCACCCCCGACGAGGCGCTCGCGCTCGGCAAACAGGTGTCCGATGAACTCGAACGGCAGGGCGCCTTCGAGATCATCGAGGCGCTGCTCGGAGACCAGACCCGATGACCCGGACCCGCGCGTTCACGGCAGTGCTGACGAAGCCCGAGGGGCAATCGGCGGCGCTCGCCGCGCAACTCGCGGCGGCCGGCATCGAGGCCTTCGACTTCCCGCTCATCGACATCGCGCCGGTGGCCGATCCGGCGCCGCTGGACGCGGCCTTCGCGCGGCTCGATGCCTATGCGCTGGTGGTGTTCGTCTCGCCGAACGCGATCGATCGGGCGCTGGCGCGTTTCAACGCGATCTGGCCGCACTCGCTGCCGGTCGGCGTGGTCGGCCCCGGCAGCGTGGCCGCGCTGGCGCGCCACGGCATCGCGGCGCCCGCGCATCGCGTGATCGCGCCCGGCACGCAGCCCGAGGACAACGCCGGCGACGAACCGCGCTACGACTCGGAAAGCCTTTACGCGCAGATCGAGCGCGCCTTCGTTCCTGCCGTGCCGCGTGCTTCGTCGGGAGCCGGCGCGGGCGTCGCCACCGACGACCATGGTCGCCATGGCGGCGATGAATGCAGCAGCGAGGGCGCGAAGCCTGTCGTTCCCGGCGATCGAGCCGGCGCCGCGGCCCAGCCTCTCGCGAACCCGGGCCCCGATTCCTCCCCTTCGTCCGCTTCCCCCGCAGCGCCGGCCGAGGTCGGCCCGCTGGCCGGCAAGCGCGTGCTGATCGTACGCGGCGACGGCGGCCGCGACTGGCTCTCGAACCGGCTGCGCGAGGCCGGCGCCGAGGTCGAGCTGGTGGCCGCCTACCGCCGCATCGTGCCGGAGCCCTCGATCGGCGCCTGGGAGCGCGTGCACGCGCTGCTGGCGGGCGAGCCGCATGCCTGGCTGGTGACCAGCTCGGAGGGCGTGCGCAACCTGCGCGAGCTGGCCGACGAGCACCTGACCGGCGCCGAGCGCGACGCGCTGCGGCACGCGCCGCTGGTCGCGCCCCATCCGCGCATCGCGGATACGGCGCGGGCCATGGGTTTTGATACGATTACGCAGTCCGGCGCGGGCGATGAGCGCATCGTCCACGCCTTCCGAACGTTGGCCGACTCGGCCGCTCACGCGGCGCAAGCCGCATCGGTGCCCTCTCGCATGACAGATACCAACGATTCCAGCAAGGCTTCCTCCCAGGCCGCCGCCGCGCCCCCGCGGCCCGCGACGCCGTCCAATGCCCCCTTCACGCCCTTCGAGGCGCAGCAGCCGCGCCGCTCGGGCGGTACCGCCGGCGTGCTGCTGTGGTGCGTGGTGGTGGTGCTGGCCTGCGCGGCCGGCGCGGGCGGCTTCGTGCTGAACCGCAAGATCGAGAAGCTCGACCAGCTCGCGGTGCAGCGGCAGAAGACGTTCGACGCCGCCACCGCCGAGATCCGCAACAAGTCCGACCAGGCGCTGGCCAACGCGCACCAGGTCGACGGCCAGCTCTCGCAGCTCGCCGGCAAGCTGTCCGACGCGCAGGCGCAGCAGCAGGCGCTGCAGCAGCAATACCAGGATCTCTCGCGCAATCGCGACGCCTGGCTGCTCGACCAGGTCGAGCAGACCCTGTCCGGCGCGAGCCAGCAATTGCAGTTGACGGGCAACGTCCCGCTGGCCCTGGTCGCGCTGCAGAACGCCGACCAGCAGCTCGCGACCTCGCAGGGCGCGCAGGCGATCGCGGTGCGCAAGGCCATCGCGCAGGACATCGACAAGCTCAAGGGCGCGCCCTCGGTCGATCTCACCGGCCTGGCCATCAAGCTCGACGACGCGATCGGCCGGATCGACGCGCTGCCGCTGTCGGGCGAGGCACCGATCGGGCAGGCGCGGCCGCGCGCCGCCCACCCGGGCGATATCGCCAGCGAGGCGGCCGCGACCGGCCAGCCGCGCTGGAAGGTCTGGTGGCACGAAGTGAGCACCGGCATCGGCGCGCAACTGACCAGCCTGGTGCAGGTGCGCCGCATCGACAATGCCGATGCGATGCTGACCTCGCCCGAGCAGGGCTACTTCGTGCGCGAGAACGTCAAGCTGCGGCTGCTGACGGCGCGCCTGTCGCTGCTCGCGCGCAACGAGTCGGCGATGAAGTCGGACCTGCACGCGGCGCAGGCGGCGCTCGCCCATTACTTCGACGCCTCGTCGAAGGACACCCGGACCGTCGAGGATCTGTTGAAGCAGGTCGATGCCGCGTCGCTGTCGGTGGCGGTGCCGAACCTGAGCACCAGCCTCAACGCCATCCAACAGTTCAAGAGCCGGGGTTGACGATGACGCTGCGAGGAATCCTCTGGCTGGCCGTGCTGTTCGCGATCGCCGTGGCGCTCGCGACGGTCGGCCGCTTCGACGGCGGGCAGGTGCTGATCGTCTACCCGCCGTATCGCGTCGATGTATCGCTGAACCTGTTCATCGTCTCGATCGTGGTGTTGTTCGTGGTGATCTACGCGCTGTTGCGCATCGTGCGCAACATCTGGCGCATGCCGCAGCGGGTGGCCGCCTATCGCAAGCGGATGCGCCACGAGAAGGCGCATGCCTCGCTGCGCGACGCGATCGCCAATCTCTACGCGGGCCGCTTCTCGCGCGCCGAGAAGGCCGCGCGCGACGCGCTGTCGGTCGACGACAACCAGAGCGCGGCGGGCCTGGTGGGCGCGGTCGCCGCGCATCGCATGCACGAGTACGCGCGCCGCGACGAATGGCTGGCCCGCGTCGATGCCAACGAATGGCAGGAGGCGCGCCTGTTGGCCACCGCCGACATGCGCGCCGAGGCGCGCGACGCCGAGGGCGCGCTGGCCGCGCTGGCCGAGATGCAGGCCTCGGGCGGCAAGCGCATCCATGCGCAGCAGGTCGCGCTGCGCGCGCAGCAGCAGTTGAAGAACTGGGCCGAGGTGCTGAAGCTGGCCAAGGCGCTGGAGAAGCGCGAGGCGCTGCATCCGGCCGCCGCAGTGCGGATGCGCCAGCAGGCCGCCGAGCATCTGCTGCGTGATCGTCGCCACGACGCCGATGCGCTGCTGGAAGTGTGGCAGTCGCTGTCGGCCGCCGAGCGGCAATCGCCGCGCCTGGCCGACCTGGCCGCCGAGCTGCTGGTCGCGCTGGAGCGCCAGCCCGAGGCGCGCCGCATCGTCGAGGACGCGCTGGCCCACAACTGGGATGCGCGCCTGCTGCGTCGTTATCCCGACACGGCCGGCAGCGATGCGCTGCCGCTGATCCAGAAGGCCGAAGGCTGGAAGCGCGATCATCCCGACGACGCCGAGCTGCTGGTGGCCCTGGGTCGGCTCTGCCAGAAGCAGCAGCTGTGGGGCAAGGCGCAATCCTTCCTGGAGGCGGCGCTGAAGCTGTCCGACAGCGAGGCGCTGAAGGTTCGCGCGCATCGTGCGCTGGCCAGCCTGTTCGAACATCTCGGCGACCAGGAGAAGGCCGCGCGCCATTACCGCGAAAGCGCGCTGGCGGCACAGCTCGGCTGAGGCAGGCGCTTCGCGCGCCGCAAACGAAAACGGCAGCCCTGGAGGCTGCCGTTTTCCATTGTCGGCCTCGGCCGGCCTCAGCGGTTCACCAGCGCCTTCGGCACCGACAGCGCCAGCAGGCCGCCCAGCACGCAGAACGCGGCCAGCATCACCATTCCCGCATCGTTGCTGCCGGTGGCCTGCTTGAGCCAGCCGATCATGTAGGGGCTCAGGAAACCGGCCAGGTTGCCGATCGAGTTGACCAGGGCGATGCCGGCCGCCGCCGCGGTGCCGCCCAGGAAGGCGGTGGGCAGGCTCCAGAACAGTGGCAGGGTGGTGAGGATGCCGATCGTGGCGAGCGTGAGGCCGACCATCGCCAGCGCGGTCTGGTGCGCCCAGACCACCGACAGCAGCAGGCCGATCGCGCCCAGTGCGGCGGGCAGCGCGACGTGCCAGCGGCGCTCGCGGCGGCGGTCGGCGCTGCGCGCGATCAGGATCATGCCGACCACGGCGGCCGCGTAGGGGATCGCCGAGAGCAGGCCGATCGTGAACGAGTCGGTCACGCCGGTCGACTTGATGATGGTCGGCAGCCAGAAGCCCACGCCGTAGAGGCCCATCACGAAGGAGAAGTAGATCAGCGCCATCAGCCACACGCGCGGGCTGGCCAGCACGCGGCCGATCGAATGGTCGTCCTTGAGCGCCTCCTCGGCCTGCACGTTGCGCGTGAGCAGGGCCTTTTCCTCGTCGCTCAGCCAGGCGGCCTTGGCGATGCGGTCCTCGAGCGCGGCCAGCACCAGCAGGCCGACCAGGATCGAGGGAATCCCCTCCAGCAGGAACAGCCACTGCCAGCCGGCCCAGCCGTTGCTGCCGTGGAAGGTCTTGAGGATATAGCCCGACACGGGGCCGCCGATCACGCCCGACAGCGCGATCGCGGTCATGAAGAAGGTGGTCATGCGCCCGCGCCGGTTGGCCGGGTACCAGTAGGTCAGGTAGAGGATCACGCCGGGGAAGAAGCCGGCCTCGGCCACCCCGAGCAGGAAGCGCATCACGTAGAACATCGCCGGCGTGGTGACGAACATCATCAGCGCCGAGATCAGCCCCCAGGTGATCATGATCCGCGCGATCCAGACGCGCGCGCCCACCTTGTGCAGGATGATGTTGCTCGGCACCTCGAACAGGAAGTAGCCGAAGAAGAAGATGCCGGCGCCCAGGCCGTAGACGGTGTCCGACAGGTTCAGGTCGGCGGCCATCTGCAGCTTGGCGAAACCGACGTTGACGCGGTCGAGGTAGGCGACCACGTAGCAGAGCATCAGGAGCGGCGCGAGCCGCCAGGTGACCTTCCTGTAGGTGGCCGTCTCGAACGCGGACGGCTGGCCGGGGTGGGCCGGTGCGGTGCTTGCCATGGGTCGTCTCCTTGCGTTGTCTTGATTTTTGAGGTCCTGCCGGTGCTGCCGGTACCGCTTTGCCGGAAGGGCCGGGCGCATCGCGGCGCCGCGGCCCCCGCGCCGCTCAGATGCAGCGGCCGCCGTCCACCTCGAGGCAGGTGCCGGTGATGAACTCGGCTTCGTCCGAAGCCAGGTAGAGCGCCGCGTTGGCGATGTCCTGCGGGGTCGAGAGGCGGCCCAGCGGAATCGTCGCGAGAAAGCGCTGGCGGTTCTCGGGGCTGTCCTCGACGCCCATGAACTCGGTCATCAGGCCGGTCTCGCCGAGCACCGGGTTGATGCAGTTGACGCGGATCCGGTCGGCGCCGAGCTCGGCGGCGAGCGCCTTGCTGGCGGTGATCATCGCGCCCTTGGTGCTGTTGTACCAGACCAGTCCCGGGCGCGGCCGGATGCCGGCGGTGGAGGCGATGTTGACGAACACGCCGCCGCCGGCCTGGCGAAAATACGGCACCAGGGTCTGCACGCTCCAGAACAGGCTCTTCATGTTGACCGCGTAGACGCGGTCGTACTCGGCCTCGCTGACCTCCAGCACCGGCTTGTTGCGATGCGTGGTGCCGGCGTTGTTGACCAGGATGTGGACCTGGCGGAAATCCTCCAGCGTGGCGGCCAGCAGGGCGCGCCAGTCCTCGCCGCGCGAGACGTCGCCGGGCACCGCGATCGCCTTGCCGCCCGCCACCGCGATCTCGCTGGCCACGCGCTCGGCGGCCGCGCCGTTCAGGTCGTTGACCACCACGTTCGCGCCCTCGCGCGCGTAGGTTTTGGCGATGCCCTCGCCGAATCCCGAGCCGCCGCCCGTGACGATGGCTGTCTTGCCCGCAAGCCGCATGAATCGTCTCCTGTCTCGTGTCGATGATCCGAAGGCGCGCCGGCCTCGCCGCCGGGCGCCGTTTGAAGTGTGTCGCGTGCCGACTAGCCGTGCTTCAGCGCGATGGTCTTGAGCACGGTGAAGCCGTAGAGCGCCTCGAAGCCCTTCTCGCGTCCGTGGCCCGAGCGCCCGCTGCCGCCGAAGGGCAACTCGACGCCGCCGCCCGCGCCGTAGTTGTTGACGAATACCTGGCCGGCGCGCACGCGCCGCGCGAGCCGCATCTGGCGCGCGCCGTCGCGGGTCCAGATGCCGGCCACCAGGCCGTAGGCGGTGCCGTTGGCGAGCGCCAGCGCCTCCTCCTCGTCGCGAAAGCGCATCGCGGCCAGCACCGGGCCAAACACCTCCTCCTGCGCGAGACGATGCCCGGGCGGCACGTCGTGCAGCAGGGTGGGCGCCTGGTAGAAGCCGCTTTCGGGCGCTTCCGGCACCACCTCGCCGTGCGCGGCCATGGCGATGCCGTCGTGCTGCGCGTCGGACAGGAAATCCCAGACGCGCTGCTGCTGTTTCGCGTTGATCAGCGGGCCGCAGTCGAGGTCGGCCAGGCCCGGGCCCACACGCAGCGCGTTGAAGGCGGTCGCGAGCCGGTCCAGCAGCGGCTCGTAGACGCCGTGCTCGATCAGCACACGGCTGCCGGCCGAGCAGGTCTGCCCGCCGTTCTGCACGATCGCCGAGACCAGCACCGGCAGCGCCGCGTCGAGGTCGGCATCGGCGAACACGATCTGCGGGGACTTGCCGCCCAGCTCCAGCGTGACCGGCACGTGGCGCTCGGCGGCGGCCTGCGCGACCAGCCGGCCGGTGTCGGGCGAGCCGGTGAAGGAGATATGGTCGATGCCGGGATGCGTGGACAGCGCGGCGCCGGCCTCGTGGCCGTAGCCGGTCACGATGTTGAGCGCGCCGCCCGGCAGGCCCGCCTCGGCCGCCAGGCGCGCCACCAGCAGCAGCGACAGGCAGGCGTCCTCGGCCGGCTTGACCACGCAGGCATTGCCGGTGGCCAGCGCCGCGCCGACGCTGCGGCCGAAGATCTGCATCGGGTAGTTCCAGGGCACGATATGGCCGGTGACGCCGTGGGCTTCGCGGATCGTCAGCACGGTATAGCCGTTCTGGTAGGGCAGGGTCTCGCCGTGCAGCTTGTCGGCCGCGCCGGCGTAGAACTCGAAGTAGCGCGCCAGCGCCGCGGCGTCGGCGCGCGCCTGCTTGAGCGGCTTGCCGGTATCGCGGCATTCGAGCTGGGCGAGCGCCTCCTGCTGCTCGGCCACGCGCTGCGAGAGCCGGAACAGCAGGCGGCCGCGTTCGGCCGCGCTGGTGGCGCCCCAGGCGCCCTCGAAGGCGCCGCGCGCCGCGCGCACGGCGGCGTCGATGTCGGCGGCGCTGCCGCGTGCCAGGCGCGCGAACGGCGCGCCGTCGGACGGATCGATCACGGCGATCGTCTCGCCGTTCGCGGGCGCGACCCATTCGCCCGCGATGAAGTGCCTTGCCTCTTCCATGCCTGCTCCTGGCTCCTGGGTATCGAGGTACGACCGAAGCTGCTGCGGATGCTGGGGCGGTGATGCGCGGCCGGGCGGGCGCGGCGATCACGGCAGCCGCGGGGCCTGCATTTTGTTCGCGCCGCGGGCCAGTGTGCACCTAACTTCGCCGGAGCGCCATCGGGTGATTGGCTATAATGGCGGCTCTTCGCGGGGGCGAGAGCGTTTGCGCCCCGTCCCGTTTTCCCATCGTCATGCAGAGAGCGCTCATGAGCTTCAGCAATGTTCCGGCCGGCAAGGATCTGCCGCACGATTTCAACGTCATCATCGAAATTCCGGCGCAAAGCGACCCGGTCAAGTACGAGGCCGACAAGGATCTCGGCTTGCTGGTGGTCGATCGCTTCGTCGGCACCGGCATGCGTTACCCGGTCAACTACGGCTTCATCCCGCAGACGCTGTCGGGCGACGGCGATCCGGTCGACGTGCTGGTGATCACCCCGTTCCCGCTGCTGGCCGGCTCGGTGGTGCGTTCGCGCGCGCTCGGCATGCTGCAGATGACCGACGAGTCGGGCGTCGACGCCAAGCTGATCGCCGTGCCGCACGACAAGGTGTGCCCGATGACGGCCAACCTCAAGTCGCTGGACGACGTGCCCGAGTACCTGAAGGACCAGATCAAGCACTTCTTCGAGCAATACAAGGCGCTCGAGAAGGGCAAGTGGGTGAAGGTCGACGGCTGGGCCGGCATCGAGGCCGCCCACAAGGAAATCTCGGAAGGCGTGGCCAACGCCCAGAAGTAAGCCCGCGTCGCGGCGCCGGGCCGGCGTGCCGAGAGGCCGCGCCGGGCTGCTGCCGCCGGCTTGCGCGAAACCGCGCGTGTCCCGTTTCGGGGCCGCGCGGTTTTTTCATGGGCGCGTGCCCGATTAGCGGGTTCAGGCGCGCGGGGGGCGGGTGGTACGGGAGCGGCGGGCGCGTTTGGGCGGGGTTGCGTCGAGTGCCGGTTCGGCCTGGACCTCGATGCCGACTTCGATCGCGGCCGGGCCGGCTTCGGGGGCGGTTGCAGTGAGGGGAACCTGGGCGAGCGCTGCGTCGATGGCCATGTCGATCGGCGTGACGGCGGGCTCGATTGCCTCGATCGCCTCGTCATCATCGACCACGATCACGGCCGGCAGCACCGAATCCAGCGAACGCCGGCCGCCGGCCAGTTCGCGTTTCTGCACGGGCGTCAGGCGCTTGACCCAGTATTCGGCGCGCGAGGCGCTGGAACGGTCGGCCAGCTCGAACGAGGCCAGCACCGCGCGCGGCTTGCGCGAGCGCGTGTAGCGCGCGCCGGTGCCGTTGGCGTGCTGGGCGAAGCGGGCGTCGACGTCGGTGGTGATGCCGGTGTAGACGCTGCCGTCCTCGCATTCGATCAGATACAGGTACCAGGACATGGCGCGGCAGGGAAAGCGAAGCCGTCAGTGTCTCAGAAAAACCGCTCGGCGCGCCGCATCGCGCGCCGGCGGCCTCATTGCTTGCCGCCGTCCTTGAAGGGATTGTGCTCGCGCAGCTCGTCCACGTAGGCGTGGATCTGCCCGGTCTCGCGCTTGAGGAAGTCGCCCACCGCGTCCGAGAAGGCCGGGTGCGCGAGCCAGTGCGCCGAGTGCGTGACGGTCGGCATGAAGCCGCGCGCGAGCTTGTGCTCGCCTTGCGCGCCGCCCTCGAAGGCGCCGAGCTTCTCCTCGATGCAGAACTCGAGCAGCTGGTAGTAGGCGGTCTCGAAGTGCAGGCAGGGCACGTGTTCGAGCGCGCCCCAGTAGCGCCCGTAGAGCGTGCCGCCGCCGGCCTCGCCGCGCGCGTAGACGGCCAGCGCGCTGGCGATCGGCTTGCCTTCGGCCTCGGCGATCACCAGCAGCAGGTTCTCGGGCATGGTCTCGCCGATCCGGCGGAAGAAGTCGAGGTTCAGGTACGGGCTCGAGTAGTGCTCGCGATAGGTCTGCCGGTAGCAGCGCGAGAAGAAGCGCCAGTCGGCGTCGCTGGCGTCCTCGCCGCGCACGCGGCGGAAGCTGACACCGGCCTCGGCCACCTTGCGTCGTTCGGCGCGGATGTTCTTGCGCTTCTTCTGTTCGAGCGTGGCGAGGAAATCGTCGAAATGGCGATAGCCGTCGTTGAGCCAGTGGAACTGCACGCCCTCGCGCAGCATCATGCCCATCTCGGCCAGCAGGCCGGCTTCCTCGCCGGTCGGGAACAGCACGTGCAGCGAGGACACCTCGCTCTGCTCGGCCAGCGCCACCAGGGTGGCGGCGAGCTGGCGCCGCGCGCGCTCGTTGGCGGCGATCAGGCGCGTGCCCTGCACCGGCGTGAAGGGCACCGCGCAGAGCAGCTTCGGGTAATAGGGCACGCCATTGCGCTGGTAGGCGTCGGCCCAGGCCCAGTCGAACACGTACTCGCCGTACGAATGCTGCTTGGCGTAGACGGGCGAGGCTGCCACCAGGGCGCCCGTGTCGGCCTCGCTCAGGGTGAGGAAATTCGGCGACCAGCCGGTCTCGCCGACCGCGCAGCCGGTGGCGTGCAGCGCGGCGAGGAATTCGTGGCGCAGGAAGGGCGTGGGATGCGCCTGTCGAGCCAGCAGGGCGTTCCACTCGCCGGCATCCACTTCCAGCGGAGAGCTCAGGAGCCCCATGCGATAATCCATGCGTTCGTGTTTCAACCGTCTGAGATCCGTTTCGATCGGCATGCGCGCGACAGGCGCGGCGCGCCGTTGATGCGCCCGGAGGCATTCGTCACGCGGCCCGCCCGGCCGCGCAGGTTCCGTCATGAAAACCCGTATCGCTCTTGCCCAACTGAACGTCACCGTCGGCGATTTCGCCGGTAACGTCGCCCGCCTCGTCGAGGCCGCGCGTGCCGCGCACAAGGATGGTGCGCAGCTGCTGGTCGCCCCGGAGCTGGCCTTGTCGGGCTACCCGCCCGAGGACCTGCTGCTGCGTCCGGCCTTCTTCGCGGCCGCGGCCGATGCGCTGGCCGAACTGGCGGCGCGCCTGGCGCCGCTGGAAGGCCTGGCGGTGCTGGTCGGCCATCCGCTGCGCGAGTCCAGCGCCGATGGTAATGCAAACCGCCCGATCGAGCGCGGTGCCGCCCCCGTCGGCACCTACAATGCCGCCTCGCTGATCGTCGGCGGCGAGGTGGTGGCGACCTATCGCAAGCAGGACCTGCCCAATACCGAGGTGTTCGACGAGAAGCGCTATTTCGCGACCGATCCGCAACCCTGCGTGTTCGAGCTGAACGGCACCCGGTTCGGCATCGTGATCTGCGAGGACGTCTGGCACGCCTCGGCCGCCCAGCTCGCCAAGGCGGCCGGCGCCGAGGTGCTGCTGGTGCCGAACGGCTCGCCGTATCACATGAACAAGGACGCGGTGCGCGTCGATATCCTGCGCGCGCGGATCCGCGAGACCGGCCTGCCGATGGTCTATGTGAACCTGGTCGGCGGCCAGGACGAACTGGTGTTCGACGGCGGCTCCTTCGTGCTCGACGCCGCGGGCGAGCTGGTGGCGCGCATGGCGCAGTTCGAGGAAGGGCACGCGATCGTCGAGTTCGAGGGCGCGCGGCCGCTGCCCGGCGAGATCGCGCCGGTGCTGTCGACCGAGGCCCAGGTCTATCGCGCGCTGGTGCTCGGGGTGCGCGACTACATCGGCAAGAACGGTTTCCCCGGCGCGCTGATCGGCCTGTCGGGCGGCGTCGATTCGGCGCTGGTGCTGGCGGTGGCCTGCGACGCGCTCGGGCCCGATCGGGTGCGCGCGGTGATGATGCCCTCGCGCTACACGGCCGATATCTCGACCACCGACGCGGCCGACATGGCGCGTCGCGTCGGCGTGCGCTACGACGAGATCGCGATCGCCCCGATGTTCGACGCGTTCCGCGCCTCGCTGGCCGCCGAGTTCGCCGGCCGCGAGGAAGACGCGACCGAGGAGAACATCCAGGCGCGGATCCGCGGCACGTTGCTGATGGCGCTGTCGAACAAGTTCGGCTCGATCGTGCTGACCACCGGCAACAAGAGCGAGATGGCGGTCGGCTACTGCACGCTTTACGGCGACATGGCGGGCGGCTTCGCGGTGATCAAGGATATCGCCAAGACCCTGGTCTATCGTCTCTGCCACTACCGCAACGCGGCCGCCGAGTTCGGCAGGCTGGCGGTGATTCCGGAGCGGATCCTCACGCGCGCGCCTTCGGCCGAGCTGCGCGAGAACCAGACCGACCAGGACAGCCTGCCGTCCTACGACGCGCTCGACGCGATCATGCGCATGTACATGGAGGAGGACCGGCCGCTGGCCGAGATCGTCGCGGCCGGTTACGACGAAGCCGACGTGACGCGCGTCACGCGCCTCATCAAGATCAACGAATACAAGCGGCGCCAGGCGCCGATCGGGATCCGCGTCACGCACCGCGCGTTCGGCCGCGACTGGCGCTACCCGATCACCTCGCGCTTCACGGAACGCATCGACTGATGGGGCGTCGTGCGTAGAATCCGTCCAGGACGTCCCCTTACCCGGAGCATCATCATGAAACGCATTACCGCCATCATCAAACCGTTCAAGCTCGACGAAGTGCGCGAGGCGCTCGCCGAGGTCGGCCTGACGGGCCTTACCGTGACGGAAGTGAAGGGCTTCGGCCGCCAGAAGGGTCATACCGAGCTCTATCGCGGCGCCGAATACGTGGTCGATTTCCTGCCCAAGATGAAGATCGAGGTGGTGGTGGCGGCCGACCAGGTCGACCAGGTGATCGACGCCGTGATCGGCGCGGCGCGCACCGGCAAGATCGGCGATGGCAAGATCTTCGTGTCCGACGTCGAGCGCGTGATCCGCATCCGCACCGGCGAGGAGAACGAAGCGGCGGTCTGAGCGACGTTTTCGTGATGGCTCGCGCGCTGTCGCGCGGCGAGCCGGTTTCGGCATGGCCCGGGTTCGCCGGGCCATTGTCGTTTACGGCGACGGCCGGCGCGAGGCCGGCCTGTCGTCGGGGATGCCATCAAGTTGCGCGCGCACCAAATAAAAAACGGTGCGATACCCCTTCGGGTACCGCACCGATACGCGCCTCTCGCAGCAGCGTGAAACTCGATGTCTTGTAATGCCTGATGCGTCTCGCGACGATCAGAACAGGTGCTGGATACCTGCGTAGATGCCGGTCTGCGAACCGCCAGCCTTCGGGTTGCCGGTCGAGACCGCCGTGCCCGCCGGGTTGGCGTTCAGGCCGAAGTTGGCCGTCTTGCTGTTGCGCAGCGTGGCGGCCTGCAGGTCGAGCAGGGTACGCTTGGACAGGTTGTACGAACCGCCGATCGTGTAGATCGTGGCATTGCCGCCGCCGTTGTTGGCGTTCACGTGGTAGACCGCCGCGATCAGCGCTGCCGCCGGCGTGGCTTGCCACGTCACGCCGCCCCAGACCTGCTGCGTCGTCGTGATGCCGTTGTTGGCGGCCGGGCCGCCGTCGGCGTGCGAGGTCTGGTAGGCAGCCTGCAGCTTGAACTGGCCGAGGAACACGTTCGCACCCGCGAAGTATTCGCGCGAGTAGTTGAACACGTCGTCGAGCTTGCCGTTGGCCGGATCGCGCGCTTCGTCGTAGATGCCGCGCAACTGGAACAGCGAGTTCGTGTAGGTCAACTGCAGACCGGCGCTGCGGCCCTGGTTGGTGGTGCCGTTGCCGTTGAAGTTGGTGGCGTTCGACAGCGCGTACTGGCCGTAGGCGTCGAAGCCGTAGATGTTCGGCGACTGATACGAAATGTTGTTGCTGGTCTTGTTCCAGTTACGGCCACGCACCAGCGAGGCGGTCGACCAGTTCGACTGACCGAACGGGTCGAAGTCCCACACGCCGTTGGCGATCGCGAGTTCGCGACCCAGCAGCAGGGTACCGTAGGCGTCGTTCGAGATACCGACCGTCGCGAAACGGTCCCAGATCGTGCCGCTCGAGCCCATGCCGCCGGTCATGGTGTTGAACGCACCTTCGAGGTGGAACAGCACCTTGTAGCCGCCGCCGAGGTCCTCGACGCCCTTGATGCCCCACAGGCTGGTGCCCCAGTCACCGCTTTCCGCGCGGATCGTGTGGCCGGCCTGGCCGCCGTTCAGGTATTCGAGCCCTGCGTCCAGGCGACCGTACAGCGTCACGCTGCTTTGCGCCTGCGCTGCCACCCCGGCAGTCATCAATGCTGCCGCGAGCAATGCTTTCTTCATCATCTCCTCCATACCCTGTCAAAAAGTCAACCCACCAACTGCGCAAGATGCCGGATGCGCAATGCATCCGGTCAACATGGGATAACCAGGGAGACCACCTGCGGCTGCCGGGTAGGCTGGCGCGTTTCTTGTGCGGACGTACCGTTTTGCAGGCCGTTTTGCCGATCGGGCAAGCCGGGGGTCTCCTGTGTCATGAAGTCAAACTACATTTCATGACTTTCGTTTTGCTACTTTGGTTACTAATTTAGCAAAAATACACTTTCGTGGCGACGAAAATCGTTGTTTGACTAGCTGGTGTCGCCAAATTGCCATAATGACGGGGCGCGACCGTTCCGGAAGGGTTTGGAAACATGTCGCAAAGGCTTGCTGCACAAGGCGTTCACGGTTTCCGGGAGGGGGGGTCAAGGATTGCCACTATTGACGCGATGACACGACCGGCGTACCTCTGCGAGAGGTCGAATTCGTTAGCTATCCGTAAAAGAATGACCGGATAGTGGGAGTGCTGGGCTTGTTTGTTTACTTCGCTTTTCTAAACAAGCGCGATGCCGCGGCGGTTTGCGCGAGGCGAGCGCGGAGAGGGGGGCGGAGGTCGAGAAGCGCGATGCGTCGATCGCGTAGGTAACGAAAAGAAGGGCGGGAGACTGCCGGCACCGCGCATGCGATGCCGACCAGGCGAAAGGGGGATTACTTCAGGCTGCCCGACAGGAACTGCTTGAGGCGTTCGCTGCGGGTATTGCCGAACACCTCGGCCGGCGCGCCTTCTTCCTCGACGCGGCCCTGATGCAGGAACATCACGTGGTTCGAGACGTTGCGCGCGAAGCCCATCTCGTGCGTCACCACGATCATGGTTCGGCCTTCCTCGGCCAGCTTCTGCATCACCTTCAGCACTTCGCCCACCAGCTCCGGATCGAGCGCGGAGGTGGGCTCGTCGAACAGCATCACGTCGGGCTGCATGGCCAGCGCGCGGGCGATCGCCACGCGCTGCTGCTGGCCGCCGGAAAGATGCGAGGGATACTGCTTCTCGAGGCGTGGCGCGAGGCCCACCTTCTCGAGATATCCGCGGGCGCGTTCCTCGGCCTCGCGGCGCGACAGCTTCAGCACGTTCACGGGCGCCTCGATCACGTTCTCGAGCACGTTCATGTGCGACCACAGGTTGAAGTGCTGGAACACCATCGCCAGCTTGGTGCGCACACGCTGCAACTGCCTGGTGTCGGCCGCCTTCAGCGCGCCGCCCTTGTCCTTCGCGGTACGTACCTCTTCGCCGTCGACGAAGATGCGCCCGGCGTTCGGTTGCTCGAGGAAGTTGATACAGCGCAGCATGGTGCTCTTGCCCGAGCCGGACGAGCCGATCACGCTGATCACGTCGCCGGCATGCGCCTTCAGCGACACGCCCTTGAGGACTTCGTTGCTGCCGTACTGCTTGTGGAGATCGTCGACGAAAAGCTTATGCATCTGGGAATTCATCAGGAGTCCTCGCGCCGTTTATTTGCCTTGCGGGCGCAGGTAGGCGAGCCAGCGTCGCTCGGCCTGGCGGAACAGCCACACGAGCGTAAACGAGATCGCGAGATAGAGGAGCGCGGCGATGCCGAACGCGTGGAACGACATGTAGGTCGCCGAATTGACGTCGCGCGCGATCTTGAGGATGTCGGGCACGGTGGCCGTGAACGCCACCGTGGTGGCGTGCAGCATCAGGATCACTTCGTTGCTGTAGAGCGGCAGCGCGCGGCGCAGCGCCGAAGGCAGGATCACGCGGCGATACAGCGTGAAGGTCGACATGCCGTAGGCGCGCGCGGCCTCGATCTCGCCATAGGCCGTCGACTTGATCGCGCCGGCGAAGATCTCGGTGGTGTATGCGCAGGTGTTCAGCGTGAAGGCCAGCAGCGTGCAGTGCATGCCGTCGCGGAAGAACTGGTTGAGCATGGTGGTGTCGCGCACCACCTGCAGGCTGTAGAGGCCGGTGTAGCAGAGCAGCAGCTGCACGTAGAGCGGCGTGCCGCGGAACACGTAGGTGTAGAGCCACACCGAGCCCGACAGCCAGCGCCGCTTGGACACGCGCGCGCAGGCGAGCGGCACCGACAGGCAGAAGCCCAGCCCGATCGACACCACCAGCAGCCACAGCGTGATCGCCACGCCGGTGAAGCGGTACCCGTCCGTATACAGGTAGTTGCGCCAGTATTCCTGAATCAGCTCGATCATAGTTCCGCCTTGCGCACACCCGTGGAGTAGCGCTTTTCCAGCCACATCAGCACGAAGTTCGAGATCGTCGTGATCGCGAGGTAGATGGCCCCCGCGAGCAGCGTGAAGAAGAAGAAACGCAGCGTGCCCTTGCCGGCGTCCTGCGAGGCCTTGACCACGTCGGCCAGGCCGATGATCGACACCAGCGCGGTGGACTTGACCAGCACCTGCCAGTTGTTGCCGATGCCGGGCAGCGCGAAGCGCATCATCTGCGGGAACATCACGCGCGTGAACACCTGCCAGCTGCTCATGCCGTAGGCGGCGCCGGCTTCCAGCTGGCCGCGCGGCACCGACAGGAAGGCGCCGCGGAAGGTTTCGGTGAAGTAGGCGCCGTAGATGAAGCCCAGCACCAGCACGCCGGCGGCGAACGGGTCGATGTCGATCTGGTCCCAGCTCATCAGGTCGGTGAGCTGGTTCAGCCAGATCTGGATGCTGTAGAACAGCAGCAGCATCAGCACCAGGTCGGGCACGCCGCGGATCAGCGTGGTGTAGAGCGTGCCGATGCCGTTCGTGACGCGGTTGCGGGAAAGCTTCGCGCCGGCGCCGAGCAGGCCCAGGATGAACGACAGGATCAACGACAGCACCGCGAGCTTGACGGTCTGCCAGGTGCCGGAAAGTATCAGCGGGCCGTAGCCTTGGAGAAACATATGTGGTCCTTGACGGCGCGTCGTATGCGCCGCGAAAGACGCGTGCCGCGTATCGGGCGGCACGCCCCGTGCATGTGGGTCGGGCCGCCTGGTGATTCCGCCGGGCGGCGTGCGACTTCTTCCTGCCTGGGCGGCCGCCGTGCACGCTCGGCGCGCGGCGGCCGCCCAGGCCGAAACGTGGTTACTTCGCCGAATACACGCTGAACGAGAAGTACTTGTGCGACAGCCTGTCGTACGTCCCGTCCTGGTGCATCGCGGCGAGGGCGGCGTTGATCTTCGCCTTCAGGTCCGTGTCCTCCTTGCGCAGGCCGATCGCGGTGCCGTCCCCGATGGTCTTCGGGTCCTTCACCTCGGGGCCCGCCCAGGCGAAGCCCTTGCCGCGCGGCGTGCGCAGGAAGCCGTAGTCGGCCTGCAGCTCGTCCTGCAGCGCGGCGTCGAGCCGGCCGGTGCCCAGGTCGGCATAGACCTGGTCCTGGTTCTGGTACGGCACGATCGTCACGCCCTGGGTCTCCCAGTAGGTCTTCGCGTAGGTTTCCTGCGTCGAACCCTGCTCGACGCCGACCGTCTTGCCCTTGAGCGAGGCCACCGTCGGCAGCAGCGGCGAGCCGGCCTTGGCGATCATGCGCGCGGGCGCGTCGTACAGCTTGTCCGAGAAGTCGATCTGCTCGCGGCGCTTGTCGGTGACGGTGAGCGACGAGACGATCACGTCGAACTTGCGGGCCTTCAGCGCCGGGATGATGCCGTCGAGATCCTGGGCCACCCAGGTGCAGCGCACGGCGATCCGGGTACAGATCTCGCGAGTCAGGTCGACGTCGAAGCCGACGATGTCGCCGTTCTTCGCGACCGACTCGAACGGCGGATAGCTGGCATCGACACCGATCCGGACCGTTTTCCATTCCTTCGCGAAGGCGCTGCCCGCCATCAGGGCGAGCGCTGCGCACAGGGCGAGCTTGTTCATCAGTTTCCTCTTGCGGCGGCTGCTTGCCGGCCCGTTCGTCTCGCGCGCCGGCCCTATTCTAGGTAGCCAAAATTCGGCCTCGGCGGCTTCGGCGAACGGTCGGGCGGGGCCCGGCCGGCCAAAAGCGCGGTATTTTACCCGAGCCGGCGGCGCGCAAGCTCGAATTACGGCTCGGATCGTTGCGCATCCCGTCGCTAGGCGCAATCGGGGGCGACACGGGCAGGCGGCGCGGTGCCGGTGGGCGCCGCGCGGGACAGGCAGGCTTGGGCGACGGCGATCGTACCGCGACGCGGGCGGCGGCGACTGTCAACAATGATGTCGGGGGAGGACAGCGAGGAGCGGGGCGACGCAGGGGGGACGACGAGCCCGCGCGGGACGCGGACGTGCGAAGCGCGCGCGTAAGGCGCAGTGGGGCTAGGCAGGACCGGGGCCCGGCGAGCAGGCCCCGGCGGATGGCTCGCGATGCCGGCGGCACCGCGAGCCGGCCGCGCCGGCGCTTACTGCGCGGCGGCCGAAGCGGCGGCCGGCTTGGCGGCCTGGTGATGGCCCCAATGTGCCTTCATCTTGTCGTGGCGCGCCTTCATCTTCGCGAACTGTTGCTTGAGCGCGGTGCTGACCTGGGTCTTCTGCTGGTCGTTCAGGCCGTCGTAGAAGGCCAGCCAGGCCTTCTCGGTCTGCTCGTGCAACTGGCGGTTCTGTTCGCCGATCTGGTGACGGGCGGCCGCCAGCGCATCGAGGTCGAGGATCGGCTGGTTCTGCGCGGCCTCGAACTGGGAGCGGCCCTGCTCGAAGTTCTGGCGCATCGCCTCGCGGTTCTGCTTGGCGGTGGCCTCGGCGGCCTGGTATTGCTGCTCCTGCGCCGGCGTCAGCTTGAGCTGGTCGTGCAGGCGCTTGAACACTTCCATCGGGCCGCCGTGGTGCCAGTGATGATGCATGCCCGGGCCGCCTTGCGGGCCGGCCGGATCGGCCGCGCGAGCGGCGGCGCCGAACGAAAGGGCCAGTACGGTGGCGGCAGCGATAGCCACGAGAGACGTCTTCTTATACATTGCGATGACTCCTGGTCGAATGGGTGGAGCGACCGGCGGGGCGGGCCTTCGGGCCGCCGCCGTCCGTATCGGTAAGACGCAGCGTAGCCAAGCGCCCCGCCCATCGTGTTACCTCCACCCTGCCCGCGGTTACCATGCATTACATCCGGCTTGCGCGGTAATTCCCAGTAACCCATTCGCGCCTTTGTTTCAGTCGGCTTCCTCAACCCGCACGATAAAATCCACGCCATGACTACCCAGATCCTCATCGTCGACGACGACCAAGAACTGCGCGACCTGCTGCGCGACTATCTCGTGCGCCAGGGCATGGAAGTATCGGTGCTGCACGACGCGGCCACCCTGGAGAAGCGCCTGGAGCGCGAGCGTCCCGACCTGATCGTGCTCGACCTGATGATGCCGGGCGTCGATGGCCTGACCGCGCTGCGCCAGTTGCGCGCGGCCGGCGACGACATCCCGGTGATCATGCTGACCGCGCGCGCCGACGACGTCGACCGCATCGTCGGCCTCGAGCTCGGCGCCGACGACTATCTCGGCAAGCCCTTCAACCCGCGCGAGCTGCTGGCCCGCGCCCAGGCGGTGCTGCGCCGGCGCCGCGCCACGCCCTCGGCGGCCGCGCCCGAGCAGCGCGAACCCTATGCGTTCGGCCGCTTCGTGCTCGACTTCCAGGCGCGCACGCTGTCGGTCGACGGCAAGCCGGCCACGCTGTCGAGCAGCGAATTCGCGCTGCTGAAGATCTTCGTCAACAACGCGCTGCGCACGCTGACGCGCGAACGCCTGCTCGAACTGCTGCACGGCCCCGAATACGACGGCACCGACCGCGGCATCGACGTGCAGGTGTGGCGTCTGCGGCGGATCCTCGAAAGCGATCCGTCCACGCCGCGCTTCATCCAGACGGTGCGCGGACGCGGCTACGTGTTCGTGCCCAACGGCGAGGCCCATGCGCAGACCCATTGATTCGCTGTTCGGGCGGCTCGCGCTGCTGGTGGTGGGCGTGCTGCTGCTGTCCCACTTCGCGTGGTACCTGGCGATCCGCTTCGACCGCAACGAGACGCAGATGCGCTACGCGGTGGAGGAGGCTGCCTTCCTGGTGGACGCGGTGCGCCAGCACGAGGAACGCACGCCCGACCAGCCGCTGCCCTCGCGCGTGCGGATCGTGCCACCGGACAGCGCGGACGTGCCGCGCGAGGACCCGGACCTGCCGCCGCCGCCCAAGCGTTTCCTGGAGGATCTGCGCGATCGCATGCCGCCCGGCACCGAGGTGCGCTTCGGCACGCCCGGCAGGCCGCCCGTGTTATGGGTGAAGGAGCCTCACGACGCCAACTGGATCGTGGTGCCGGCGCAGCCGCTGCATGCGCGCCGCTCGCGCGACCGCATGCTGCTGTGGCTGGCGATGATCTTCTCGGCCGCCGTGATGGCGGCCCTGTTCGCCGCCTGGCAACTGCAGCAGCCGCTGCGCTCGCTGGCGCGCGCGGTCGGCCGCTTCGGCCGCGGCATGACGGTGCCGCCGGTGCGCGAGAAGGGGCCGCGCGAGCTGCGCCAGCTCACGCGCGGCTTCAACCAGATGGTCGAGCAGGTGTCGCGCGCCGAGAACGACCGTGCCGTGATGCTGGCCGGCGTGGCCCACGATCTGCGCACGCCGCTGGCGCGCATGCGGCTGCGCGCCGAGATGATGGACGACGCGCGCCTGCGCGACGGCGTGGTGCGCGACGTGGACTCGATGTCCCACATCGTCGACCAGTTCCTGGTGTTCGCCAACGGCGGGGCCGATCGCAGCGAGGTGGTCGAGGTCGATCCGACCTGCGAGCGGATCGCGCGCACCTATCGCGCGGTCGCGCCGAACGCGCAGCCGGTCGAGATCGCGCTGGCGGCCGGGCCGGGCTTCCGCCTGCCGACCGCCACGCTCGACCGGATCCTCTCCAACCTGCTCGACAACGCCCACGCCTACGGCGCGCCGCCGGTGCGCATCGCCACCGAGCGCGGCGCCGAGGGTTACGTGCTGACCGTCAGCGACGGCGGCAAGGGCATCGCGCAGCGCGACCTGGCCGACGCGACGCGGCCCTTCGTGCGGCTCGACCCGGCGCGCGGCGGCAATGGCCACAGCGGGCTGGGCCTGGCGATCGTCGAGCGGCTGGTGCAGCGCACCGGCGGGCAGTGCCGGATCGGCAACCAGGAGCAGGGCGGGCTGCGCGTCGAGATGGTGTTTCCGTTCGACGTGGTACCGAAGCCGGAGCGCGAGCACGTGGGCGCGTGAGCGGCGCCTGGCCGGCCCCGGCGGCGTGATGCCGTTACGGCGAGCCAAATAAAAACCCCGGCGATGCCGGGGTTTTCCTGCCGCGCCACTCGGGCGGCAGGGATCGAAGCACGCTGCCGGCGGCGCGGCCTAATCCGCGCCGTGCCGCACTCACTCGCCGAACAGCGAGCCGAGCGTCTCGGCCGCGTGGCTGTCGATCGTGTTGTAGGTGACGCTGGTCGCCTCGAAGATATACAGCGTGGTGTACTTGCCGAGCCGCTCGAGGATCTCGTCCTGCAGCGATTCCGGCACCACGTTCATGTTCAGATACCATGCGGTCGACGACAGCCGCGCCTGGAATGTGCCGTATTCCTGCATCAGCGTATAGAAAGCATCCGCGTCCTGATCCCGGCACACGATAACCAGATTTCCTGCCATTCAGCCCTCCTGCCTGTGACGTTCGTTCTTGCGTAGCAGCCTTGATCATACCTGCTTAGTCGCCGCTGCTCGCCGGCGGTTCGTTTTGTATTCGCGCGGCGCGACGGCGGCGGCCGGCGCTCGCGCGTGTTGCGTTCGCGCCCCGGCGGGTTTCCCCGCATCCCGGATCGCGGCATAATTCGCCCTTGCGCCGCGTCGCGCGAGTTGCATCCCGCTTGCGACTTCTTTCAAATTCCCCGCATTCCACCCGTGCATTCCTTCGAATTGGGTGTGGTTTGTCTGCGATTGCCGGGGGATGCCTTCATGTTGCGTACCGGAAGCTTGTGCCTGTCACAGGGGTTGTAGTAGTGTCGTGCCGTCGCCGTGCCGGCCCTTTTTGGGCGGCACGGGATGGTGAGCGAGCGGGGCTGCGGTAGCCGACGCTCGGAATTGTCCAGTCATAAGCAAACACCGCAATGCGCCTTACCATGAGTCACGAACGCATGCTGGCCTCAAATTTCGCTTCGAACGGCCATGCCGGGGAGGGTGCCTGATGGATTTTGGTTTCAATCCGAACCGGATCGCGAACGCCTCGGCGTGGCGTGTGCTGCCCAATCGCTGGGACTTCATCGCCTTTCCGCTGATCCTCTGCGTGATCGCGATGGCGGCGGTGGGCTTCCACGAGACCATGGCGCCGATCGGCACGCTCAGCACCCAGAAGATCTCGCTCGATCCCGCCAACCTGCCCGAATACGCGCTGCGCACCACGCTGCGCATGCTCGCGGCGATGGTCGCCTCGCTGGTGTTCACGCTGGTCTACGGCACGCTGGCGGCCAAGAGCCGCCGCGCCGGCATGGTGCTGGTGCCGATCCTCGACATCCTGCAGTCGGTGCCGGTGCTCGGCTACATCTCGTTTACGGTGACCTTCTTCCTGGCGCTGATCCCGAGCCGCGTGGCCGGCGCCGAGCTGGCCGCGATCTTCGCGATCTTCACCAGCCAGGCCTGGAACATGACCTTCAGCTTCTACCAGTCGCTGCGCACGGTGCCGCGCGACCTGGACGAGGTCTCGCGCGGTTTCCACCTGACCACCTGGCAGCGCTTCTGGAAGCTCGAGGTGCCGTTCTCGATGCCGGGCCTGGTCTGGAACATGATGATGTCGATGTCGGGCGGCTGGTTCTTCGTGGTGGCCTCCGAAGCCATCACGGTGGGCAATCACACCATCATCCTGCCGGGCATCGGCGCCTACCTGGCGCAGGCGATCTCGGACAAGAACATCGGCGCGATCGGCTGGGTGATCCTGGCCATGACGGTGGTGATCCTGGCCTACGACCAGTTGCTGTTCCGCCCGCTGGTGGCCTGGGCCGACAAGTTCCGCATGGAGAACACCAGCTCGGGCAATGCCCCCGAATCCTGGCTGCTCGACCTGGTGCGCCGCACGCGCCTGATCCACCAGTTGCTGGTGCCGGCCGGCTGGCTGCTGGCGCGCGCCGCGCGGCTGCCGTTCCGGCTGCCCTCGTTCGACGCCGCGCGCTTCGCGCTGCCGCGCGTCGAGAAGCGGGCCTCGCGCGCGGCCGACATCGGCTGGGCGATCCTGGTGCTGATCGGCACCGCCTACGTGGTGTGGCGCGTGGTCAGCTTCGTGGCCACCGGCGTGACGCTGGCCGAGGTCGGCCATGTGTTCCTGCTGGGCCTGGCCACGCTGCTGCGCGTGCTGGTGCTGATCGCGATCGCCTCGCTGGTGTGGGTGCCGATCGGCGTGTGGATCGGCCTGCGCCCGGCGCTGGCCGAGAAGGCCCAGCCGATCGCGCAGTTCCTCGCCGCGTTCCCGGCCAACCTGCTGTTCCCGGTGTTCGTGATCGTGATCGCGCGCTTCCACCTGAACCCGGACATCTGGCTGTCGCCGCTGATCGTGCTCGGCACCCAGTGGTATATCCTGTTCAACGTGATCGCCGGGGCGACTTCCTATCCCAACGACTATCGCGAGGCCGCCACCAACTTCCGCATCCGCGGCTGGCAATGGTGGCGCCAGGCGATCCTGCCCGGCATCTTCCCCTACTACGTGACCGGCGCGATCACCGCCTCGGGCGGCGCCTGGAACGCCAGCATCGTCTCCGAGCTGGTGCAGTGGGGCGACACCAAGATCCAGGCGCACGGCCTCGGCGCCTATATCTCCGAGATGACCGCCGCCGGCGACTATCCGAAGATCATCATGGGCATCACGGTCATGTCGCTGTTCGTGACCCTGTTCAACCGCCTGTTGTGGCGCCCGCTGTACGCCTACGCCGAAGCGAAGCTGCGGCTCGACTGAGACTCATTGAGAGCGAAACGCGATGCAAAACCAGAATGCTGTCCAGACGCCGCCGGCGCCGCCGCGCCTGGGTGACGAGATCCTGAACGTCAAGGACGTCAGCCGCGGCTTCAACAAGACGCAGGGCGAACTGCTCGTGCTCGACGGGGCCAACCTGTCGCTGCGCGAGGGCGAGATCGTCGGCCTGCTGGGCCGTTCGGGCTCCGGGAAGTCGACCCTGCTGCGCATCATCGCCGGGCTGATCGAGCCGACCGGCGGCGAGGTCACCTATCTCGGCAAGCCGCTGAGCGGCCCGGCCGAAGGCGTGGCGATGGTGTTCCAGACCTTCGCGCTGTTTCCCTGGTTGACCGTGCTGCAGAACGTGGAAGCGGGCCTGGAGGCGCTCGGCGTCGGTGCTCGCGAGCGGCGCGAGCGCGCGCTCGCGGCGATCGACCTGATCGGCCTGGACGGTTTCGAGAACGCCTATCCGCGCGAGCTGTCGGGCGGCATGCGCCAGCGCGTCGGCTTCGCGCGCGCCCTGGTGGTCGATCCGACCATCCTGCTGATGGACGAGCCGTTCTCGGCGCTCGACGTGCTGACCGCCGAGACGCTGCGTACCGACCTGCTCGACCTATGGACGCAGGGCAGGATGCCGATCAAGTCGGTGCTGATCGTCACGCACAACATCGAGGAAGCGGTGTTCATGTGCGACCGGATCCTGGTGCTGTCGTCGAACCCGGGGCGCGTGATCGCCGAGATCAAGGTGCCGTTCAAGCATCCGCGCAATCGCCTGGACCCGGCCTTCCGCAAGCTGGTGGACGACATCTACGCGAAGATGACGGCGCGCCAGACCGGCGAGGCCACCAAGAAGGGTCTCGATTCGGGCAGCTGGCTGCCGCGCGTGTCGACCAACCTGATGGCCGGCCTGATCGAGACGCTGGCCGCGCCGCCGTACCACGGCCGCGCCGACATGCCGGAAATCGCGCGCTCGCTGCATCTCGAGGTGGATGATCTGTTCCCGATCGCCGAAGTGCTGCAGCACCTTGGCTTCGCCGACGTGCGCGAGGGCGACGTGTTCCTGACGCCGCCGGCGCGCGTGTTCGCCGAGTTCGGCACGCAGGAGCGCAAGATGATGTTCGCGGACCACCTGCTGCGTCACGTGCCGTTGGCGGCGCGGATCAAGAAGGTGCTCAACGAGCGGCCCGGCCATCGCGCGCCTCGCGTGCGCTTCGAGCAGGAGCTGGAGGATTTCCTGTCGGACAGCGCGGCCGAGGAGACGCTCGACGCGGTGATCGACTGGGGGCGTTATGGGGAGATCTTCTCGTATAACGACCAGACGGAGATCTTCAGTCTGGAGGATGTGGAGTCTTGAGGGTGGTGGGTGGGTGCCGGGGACGGGCATCCGTCTTGAAGCCGAGGTGTGGTGGGTAGTGAGAAAGGCGCGATCGATCATCGCGCCTTTTTTGTTTTGTTGAATCAGGTCAAAAAAATTTCGACCCGAAGAGTAGCGGCATCAAAGTAGAACAACCCGCTTGATGGCATTTTCACGAAGGGCTTCGATGGTGCGGCAGCGAGCTGTTGCCGATGTCCTCCTAGCGTGTTGCGACGCCGCTGCGCGTCTATCGCGCGATCCTTTCCAATGCCTTTCGGGCGGGGATTTTCTTGATCTCCCGATGTCATTAGAATCCTCAGACAAGTGAAACCGGGGAGCCGTCCCCGCGAGAGAGCAGGCCGTGATGAGGCCGACAACAAGATGGGTAACGAATGAACGTGACCGATTTGACTCAGGCCATTCAGGGCGGACTGATTCAGCAAGATCGGCTGGTCAAGACGGACATTCCGTCGCTGCCGGCCAACACCATGGTGCCGTGTCGTGTCCTGACCGCGTCGGAACTCGGGCGTGACTTCAGCGTGACGCTCGACATGATCTCGACGGCTGGTGACGTTGAACTCAAGGCGGTGATCGCGCAGCCGATGAGCTTGTGGATCCAGCAGGCGGACAAATCCTATTTACCGATCAACGGCTATGTGCATACCGCGCGACGCCTCGGTGCAGACGGCAGTTTTACTGCCTATCAGTTGGTTTTCGCGTCGTGGATGCATTTCCTGCGATTCCGCAGCGACATGCGCTATTGGCAAGATCGGAGCGTCGACGCAATCATCACCGACGTATTCAATCAGCATCCGCAAGCCCAAGGCAATTTCCAGTTTGCCTTGTCGAAAGTGTTGCCGTCGCGGTCGTATTGCCGCCAGAGCGAATCCGACTGGAATTTCGTCCATCGACTGATGGAAGAGGAAGGGCTATTCGGGTTTTGGCGGCAGAGCAAAGACGGTAAATCACATACGCTCGTGGTGACCGACGACGTTCATTCGCTCGATCCACTATCGTCGAATCCGGTCCAGTTCTATCGGTCGGGCGCCGGCAGCGAGGTCGATGCGTTCACCCAGTGGAGTGGCTCCCGGACCCTGCAGAGCACGACCCATACGACGCGCACGTTCGACTACAAGACACCATCGACCGTTGCCAATCCGAAAGAAACGACATTGCCGACGATGGCCGGCCAAGGGGCGCTACCCGAACAAGCCGAAATCTACGAATACACGGGTGCCTATACCTATCCGCAGCAGGATCGAGGCGAACACCTGTCGAAGATTCATCTGGAGGAGTGGGAATCGAAAGCGAAACGTTTCTTCGGCGTGGGCGGCGTTCGGGGGATCGACGCGGGGCTGCGGTTCGAACTGACCGGTCATCCTGAGCATGATCGGGATTCGGCGAATCAACGTGAGTTTGCGGCGATCAAGGTTCGCCGGTATATCGAAAACAATCTGCCGCTGTCGAATCAGGAAGCGAGCTTTCCACATAGTTTGCAACACGAACTGGCACTGGCCAAGACGGGATACGTGGGGGCATCCGTTGCTCACGATGACGGTTCGGCCGGGTTCTTTCTGGTCGAGGTGGAGGCGCAGCGCACGACGGTCCCGTATCGCAGCCCGTTCGAGCACAAGAAGCCGAAAATGCATCTCGAGACGGCGATCGTCGTAGGACCTCGGGGTGAAGAGGTGTACACGGACGAATTGAACCGGGTGAAGGTGATGTTCGTCTGGGACAGGCAGAACCAGGGCGATGCCGGTGCGTCGTGCTGGGTGCGGGTCGCGCAATCGGATACTGGCGGTGGCTACGGCGGCGTGCACATGCCGCGCATTGGCGAGGAAGTCATCATCGGTTACGTAGGTGGCGACTGCGATCGCCCGATCGTGCTGCACCGCGTGTACAACGGAAAGGTCAAGCCTCAGTGGCATAGCAACGGCATCCTGTCGGGATACCGATCGAAGGAGTATTCGGGAGCCGGTTATAACCAGATGGTGATGGACGACGCAACGGGCCAGAACCGGGTGCAGTTGATGAGCAGCAGCGCGAATAGCATGCTGCACCTCGGCTATCTGATCGATCAGAGTGGAAACTCGCGCGGTGCTTACCTCGGCAGCGGCTTCGATCTGCGTACCGACGACTACGGCGCGGTGCGCGCTAGCCGTGGCCTGTATGTCACTACCCATCCCAAGACGATCAATAGCCAACCGCTCGACGTGAAGGAGACGCAGCAACAGCTCGTCAATGCCGAGAGCATTGTCGAGTCGCTTTCGGAAGCGAGCGTGCAGCATCAGGCCGAAAGCCTGCAGGATGCGCATGATGCGATGCGGGCGCTGACCGATGCGACTCAGAACAGCGTGAGCGGCGTGCTCGGCGCGGGGGGCAATACAGCAGGCGGGGGGACCGGCAGCGCCAAGACGTTCCAGCAGCCGGTGATGGTGTTCGGCAGCCCGGCTTCGATCGGCTTGTCGTCGCAGCAATCGGTGCATGTGGCGGCGAACCAGCATGTGAACCTCGTAAGTGGACAGAGCGTCAACGTCGCGGCGGGCAAGTCATTGGTCGCGAGCGTTGCCGAAAAGCTGAGCCTGTTCGTTCAGAACGCCGGCATGAAGCTGTTCGCGGGCAAGGGCAAGGTGGAGATTCAGGCGCAGTCGGACAACATCGAGTTGGTGGCGCAGAAGACGGTAAAGGTGCTGTCGGCGACGGATACGGTCAACGTCACCGCCAAGCAGGAAGTTTTGCTGACCAGTGGCGGCGCCTACATCTGAATCTCGAACGGGAACATCGAAATTCATGCACCCGGAAAGATCGACGTGAAGGGCGGCTCGCATAACTTTTCGGGGCCAACCCGCCTGGATCCGGCATTTCCTTCGTGGGTGGCGTCTGACGGCAAGCCGAAGCGCTCGACGCCCTTTTCCGGATAGCGCCTGGGCGCTCGACAAGGCGTGCGTAGCGCGCTAAGACACCGCGAATACAATCAGGAAACACAGAGCATGGCAGCTGATACTGGTGATACCTTGACGGCGATTTCGCAATGGGCTTATCCATTCCCACAAAAGGATGCTAGCGCGGCAATCGATCCGGACGCTTACCTGGCAGCGCTGCAAGGCAGCGATGGTCCGTTTCCCCTGGGTTTGAATGGCCTCTGGCACGGTGGAATTCACTTCGATCAAGAGGGTGGTTCGTCCGCCTCCGGTGACCTCGATCACAGCGGTGGCGTGCGCTGCATTGCAGATGGAGAGGTGGTGGCGTATTGCCTCGATAGTGACTACCAGCGGCTGACTTATCCGGACCAGTCGACAGCGCTGTATTCGCGCAGCTTCACCTTGGTCAAGCACAAGCTGACCTTGCCCCCGGTGCCGGCGGGCACCTCGAACAGCGCATCGAATACGCCGGCTTCGTCGAACAAGCCGAGCATCGATCCGGCCGACTCCCTGGTGTTTTTCAGCTTGTACATGCACTTGGCGCCCTGCAAGGTGTACAAGCATTCGGAGCAGGACAAGAACAAGAAGACCTGGCCCGGATACTACAACGCCGAATCGATTTACACGGTCAAGTCCACGTATACGGTCAATGCGAAAGACGCGCTAGATCAGCAGGAAAACGTCAAATCTGGCGAGCCGATCAAAGGCATTCACGTGCATCGCGACAAACGCGGGCATCCCGAGAAGAATCTCGGCATCTTGCCGTCCGGCAGCAAGGTCAAGATTCAGCGCCCCGCGCGTGCGCCGAAGGGCTGGGGACGTATCGAAGCGATCGTGTCCGGTGAAATCGCGCCGATCACGCCGGGCGGGGCCGTGGAAGCCGATGCATCGAAAGGCTGGGTCTATCTCGCGGCGTTCGATGACGAGATCAATCCGGCAGCGCTCGACAAGGCCTACGTGCTGCCCAAGCCGATCCGCATCGGTGCGGGCGAAGTGATCGGCTATCTGGGCGAGTATCAGAATGTGCAACATGCGTCGACGTTGCCGCCCAGCCCGCAGCGCGCCTTGCTGCATGTCGAGGTGTTTGCTGGCGACGACCTGCCGACGTTCATGACTCGCAGCGTGGCACGCGCGGCTCAATTGACGCAGGAGCCGAAAACTCAACTGGTATTGGAGAAGGGCGCTGTTCTGTACGGCTACAAGGCGGAAGGTGATCTGACCTTGCCGGAGAAAACCGTCGTCACACCTACCAAGGATTCACCCGAACGCGGTGCTTGGGCGAAGGTGCAGATCAAGGGGAGTGCAGACACGACCTCGTACTGGATTCAGCGCAGCGAGTTGGATGGCAAGGGCACGCGCAAGGCGTGGCGTGAGTTTCCTCTGTCGACGGCGAATGCTCCCGCTGGCACGAATGATTACTTGCGCGTGGTCAATATCGGCGGGCTTGTGGAGTTCGTCGACGATAAGAAGCACAGCTGGTATCAAGTCGATGCAGGCGATGCTGGGCAAAAGGCCGTAAACGGCTTCGTCTGTGCCTCGGGGCAAGCGCATGTGTCGTTGCAGAATAAATGGGCTTGGGCAGGTTTCAAGTTGCTGTCTTCGAACCTGAGCACGGCTGATCTCTACAAACGCTTTTTGCATCTGAAAAACGACAACGGCACCGCCGAGGAAAAGGCTGCGTTCGAGGCCAGCTTCAATAGCGCCAAAAGCGATGCGTTGGTCACTCAACTCGATGAGGCCTTGATGTCGGCTGAGCACCGTCAAGGCAAGGTTCTCGGCGAGGATGTACTGAGCGCCCTGCGAGACAAGTGGCGCGCCAATCGCGTCGATCACTTGGTGGTGAAGTACGAGAGCGAATGGGGCGGGCAGATGAGCAAGTGGGATGCGCTCGATCCGCTGATGCACGACGGTTTGCCATATTGGAAGGTTGAGAAGGATCGGATCAAGCAGTTGCAAGTGTGGGATGCATGCAAGGGAGCGCTGAAGCCTTTGTCGGGGCCAAGCGTCTATCATCTGCATCCGGTTGGTTTGGTGAGTAATTTTTTCGACCCGGACACGTGTGCGTGTGGGTGTTGTCTGACGGTTAAGGGAACTCGATTCGCTCACACTAAAACAGATATTTGGTGGGGGCCCATTCACGATGGTTCTGTCCCATTGGGAGATTGTTTAGCACTAAAATCGATGCGAGCCAGTGGGGAGTTGAGTGATGTAGAGGAAAAGGTTTTGCGCGCTATGTCGAGTAATGAAGGATGCATAGATACAGTGCATGCTTATGACACGGCAATCATAACGGCTGGGGCGATGCAAAAGATAATTATCGGGGATGCAAGTACGGGTGAGTTGGCCACGCAGATTTCTGATTTTAGAAGTGAACATCCTTTGGAGTATGCGAAATTTTTCGAAAACTGTGGCTGGACAGTTGTCGGTAGTGGAAGAGATGCATCGCTAGGATATGCTCATCCAACGTTTACTAATGGTGTTCGGCTTGTGGGGAAGGCTCTTTTTAATGCTTTGCGGCGTGATTGCTCGGCTAATACTTTTCGTAAGCCCGTTGACTGCCCTCCTATCGCTTCCATGGCACATGCAGTGTCGTCGCCGTTATATCAAAGGTTGCAAGTAAAGGATTTCTTGATTCGATTTAATAAGGCAATAGATCAGAGTCCGAGGGGTTATGATTTTTCGATAAAGGATTATTTTCATTCGCCATTGGGGCGTGCTACTGCTTTGGATCAAAGCGTCAATGCGCCTTCGCTTGTGTCGCGTGATGTCCGGGCGGCATTGGATCGTTTTTTTAAAAAAAATCCGAATGTTTCGCGTAATCCAGAGGAATGGGGCGCTGGTAGAGCTGAGTATGAATCCAGTATTTTGCAGGACTACGGAAACTCTAGAGCCATGGCGGTGGCCAATGGGAAATCGGTCGCCCCGGATCGATATGCACACTTGGTTGCGGTGCTAGGAGATCCATCATGATCAATATTTTATTTGATATGAAAAATTTAGTTCAGAAATATCGCGGTTTGTCGATGAGTCGTTCTTTGCATGCCACTATGTTGGCTTTCGTGACGTTGTTTTTTACTAACGCTGCCACTTCGTCGGCATTTGGTTCGCCATCGTCGAACACATTTAAATTTTCCCTGCCCAACGGGGCATCGATTGTATACAGCGATCCCTTGCCTACAGGAAACCAATCTTCTGATCCTTTGTGGAAGAGAGAGGTGTTTCATTTTTCTGATGGTTCATCTTTTAACATAATTCCGAGAAATAATGATCCGGTCGGGTTTTCTCAAACCTGGGCTGCAAGCAAAGAAGATGTTTCCCCTTCCGGTCAATTTGTTTTGATTGGGAGGTTTGAGGTGGGCGTCGTTGATGGTGGTGGGGAAAGCACTAACTCAGCCACCCAGTATTGTTCTGTATTGGAAATCCCATCTGGATGTGTCTATGAAGATCAAGCCGGGGAAATATGCGGAGCAGGTTGGAAACGCGGTCATCCAGCCCAGTGGGGGGGCGAGGATGAGTCGAAGGCAATGTTGCAAGATAGTCGGCCATCGGCCAAGAAGTTAATTAAATTTATTAATTCTGGGCAACCTGCCAAAGGTTCGCTCGAGTTCGATATTTCCGGCGCCGAAAATCTAATGCGTTGCGATCCTTTATCTCTTGATAACCGCGAAGCCTATCAAAAAATTTCGGCAGCCCTCCATGCTTCGGGCTCGCAGTTCGCTGCACACTCGATCGACACTGCGCTTTCCAAGATGAATACAACATCGACACCCCCAGTCGATGGTAATAAAGGATCTAAGACAGCCGGTATCTCGGCGGCGCGTGCCACCCTGTATTCTGCGCCGAATGAAGCCAGCGCGACCCATGCTTATCTGATTAAGAATGACAGAGTGACAGTATTGCAACAGTCACCTATCGGCTGGGTTTATGTGGACTACATAAACGCTTCCGGTAAGCATTTGCTTCGATGGATTAAAGCCGACGACCTAGCTATCGCGCCATGACGTGATAGGTGGCGAAAAACTGGTTGCGACATTCTCAGAATGTGACGCGTTTTAGATTTCGTCGTATTAAGTAAGATTTGGCCGTCGTTGAGCGCTTGCGTGTACGCCGAATGTGGGCGGCCTTGACTGAACATATCGATGCTAGGTTTACACCGATATCACTGTGGCTGCGGCATCTGCTTACCGATGCGACTGGCGGCGTTAGCGAAGTCGTGATGGAGAATGGGCTGTGAGCAAAAAAATATGCTTGATATTTTTATGTTGCTTTATTTTTGAGGCTGACGCTCTGGCTGCATCTGAAGAAAACAAGATTATTGATGATTTTGAAGGTATTGGGAAACCTGGTTATCTTCGTTCGGAATTGGTGTCCGATGGCTTGATCATTCGATATTCATCTTCTTCGTTACGAAAGACACTTTCGTACCGTGTCGAAAATTTCGATGAATGTAGCATGATGGGTATCTATGTTGTTCCTCATACGAAATTGTTGGCTATTGATGGCAGCTGTTCTAGTCGAGGTGGCCAAATATACCGATACATTTACAGGTGGAATGTCGACTATAAGAATTGGTGTTTGATTCGACAAATAAACGGAGAAAAATCTGATGTTACCTCTGGAACAGTAGTGCCGACGGAAGATGTGCTGCGAGTGAGTGGGTGTGCTCCGATGGGGAAAATAGATTCACTGGCGTATGAGTCGAAGGATCGGGTAAGAAGCGAAATTCAAGATGAAATCAAGGATTTCAAAAAAGCGGCTCAAACGTCATCGTCACTTGAAGGATATGTTGTTAATATGCCTGACTTTCAGGTTGCAGAGTTTGCGGGAAGTATTGATGCAAGCAATGTTGAGGATATTAATAATTTGGCTTTTTATCTTGGGGCATATAAGCGATCTAGTGATGCGGTAGAAATTCTGCAGTCACTGGTGAGGAAGTTTCCAGATCGAACCGTGGCTCGGCTGAATTTGGCGGATGCTTATTGGGATATCGATGCTAAAGATTTGGCTGTTCCGCAGTATCAGGAATATAACAGGCAAATGAATGCGAAAGGTCTATCTGCGAAAATTCCTCCTCGATCATTGGATAGAGTGAAGTAGTTTTTGGGAGTCATTGTCGGAATGCACACCGCTCGCATCGGCGCGACGATCGCCACCGCCTTGTTACTGAGCAATGTGGCTGGCAAGCCAGTAAGTGCCGCCGCGCCCTCGACAACGCTCCGGTTCGCCTTGCCTGGCGGAGCAGCGATTCTCTATAGCAAGGCTTTGGATCCCCAAACACCCTTGTCCCAGCGTTCGTGGCAGCAGGCCGTATTCCATCTCCCGAACGGCACGAAGTTCCGCCTGCAGCCGAGATCGGGTGAATCGGACTCAGACGGTACACAAATGGAGCCGCCGAGCGACAGCAATATCTCGCCATCTGGCCAATACGTCACCATTGGACGCATCGAATCCGGAACGGTCTCATTGGGGCCAGGGCAAGCAGAATCTGTTATGAGCAGAGAATACTGTACTGCCGTCGAGATTCGAACCGGTTGCATCACTGCGGACCAAACCGGTGAGATATGCGGGGCGGGTTGGCAAACAGGCAACCCGCGCAGTGGGGAACCGATGATCAGACGAGTTTGATGCTGAAAGATGACCGTCCGTCGGCAAGCCGATTGCTGCGGTTCATCAACTCCGGTCAGCCGCCGCAGTCAGTAATCGACGACGACTCCGGCGCTGATAATGTGTTGCGTTGTGATCCACCATCCTCTACCAATCGTGTTGCCTATGAGCGGATTGTGAGTGCCTTGCGAGCGGCGGGTATGAAAAACGGTGCGGGGCTATTCAACGCCGCTTTGTCAAATAAAGGGGAGGCCCCGGTGAGCACATCGGGGCCGGCAGCAACGGTAAGCGAGCATCGTGCGGCGATCATATCGGTACAGAAAGCAACGCTTTACGATGCGCCTGATGAGGCTCGTGTGACCCGAGCCTATCTGGTCAAAAACGACACAGTGATAGTGCTTAAGCAATCCCCGACCAGCTGGGCTTATGTGGATTACATCAATTCCTCCGGAAAGCACTTGCTTCGATGGATCAAGGCCGATGACCTTGCGATCAAACCGTGATGTGAGGAGGCGGGCACGATAGGGCTCGACATGCACTGAATGACTCCGTCAGGCCTGCTGTGCAGATGGCTCGCTCGAACAGATCGAGCCATAAGCCGATATGGAAATCGCATGGGAGCCGTTGATGCCAACTAACGGATGATAAGCATGAAAAACACATTTCTTATGCTTATCTCGACGGCCCTTATTCTTTTCTCGGCGAAGGTGTTTGCGGATGGCGATATGACTTTATCGGCGAGGCAGGTTCGCCCCGGCTGTTCCGTTGTCGTACACAAGGAATATCCGTCCGGAGTCGATCCAAACATCAACTCGGCCGTGTTTGATCAGCAACTGCGCTGGAAGTGTGACGGTGCCCCGACAGTCAAGATCGGGACGATCGAGGCACAAGGTGGTGGGCCGGAAATCGTCATGGTCTTCTATCGACCCAATGAGATCCTTGTCTTGGCGCGCTGGCGTTCAGATGCAGTCAGCGCGGATTTTCACGGGGACTTCTATCAGGTCAGTGGATTTCGTCTTGAGGAGGTCGGCAAGCAGGCTACGTTCAAGGCGGTGCCGGCTGTCACCAAGGCGTTTGGCGATGGCTACGACGGCTTGCTTGATGGAAGACGTGTCACGTTTCCCTACAAGAATGCTGCATCGATCCGTACACGCTTGAGAGCACTCGGTCTGTGATTGGATCACGATGCCCCAACGATGCGCGCGTGGTCGCACGACCCGCGCGCATCGTCGTTTCCCGATCCGGCCTACTGCAAACTCCCCCAACGCGCCACGGCCGGCTCCGCCGAAGCCCAGGTCCAAGCACCACCCTGCGGCGCCTCGCAGGCACTGGCGATATACCAATCCGCCTTGTCGCCATCCTTCACCGAGAACGCGAATTCCTTGCACAGCGCCAGCGGCGTCGAGAACGCGCGCGTCACGCGCACCTCGCCCTCGCCGTTGTCGATCGGGATGCGGTTCTTCACCTTCCACGGCGCCACCTGACCCACCGCGAGCCCGCCCGCGGTGCTGGCGATCACATCCTGCTGCCCCGCCTGGAACGCCTTCATGGTGCGATTGACCGCTTCGTCGGTAGCGGCCTGCACGGCGATGCCCACGCCGATGCCGATCGCCGGATTGGCGGTGACGAGGCCGGTGGCCGCACCCGCCAGCGCGCCGCTGGCCGCTCCCGCCGAGCCGCAGCCGGGCAGCGTCGCGACGCCCGCCGCGAGCGCGCAGACGATCGCGACGGTGCGCAGCGCGATCATTGCAGCGCTCCCCAGCGGCCGGTGGCCGGCTCGGCCGAAGCCCACTTCCATTTCGGTCCGTCGCGGCAGATGGTGGCGACATAGAACGACGCGCCGCTCGGGACAGCGGCCGGCGCCGATGCCGCTACAGCCCCGGAAGCCGCCGCTGCCGACGAGGCGCCGGCTGCCGCCGCGGCCGCCTTCTTCGCATCGCTGTCGACCGAGAACACGATCTCCTTGCAGTCGAGCGGGCCCACGCTGATCAGGCGGCTGACGGTCACGCGGCCGAACTCGTCGTCCTCGATCGGCATCGTGTGATGGGTGGACCAGCGCGCCACGCCGCCCACCTCGAGCGGGCCGGCCGCGTCGGCGATCTGGCCTTGCGAATAGGTGTGCGCGACACGCTGCGTGTACTGCACGCCGGCGCGCGCGGCGGCCACCACGCCCAGGCCGATGCCGGTCGCCACCGCCGCATTGTTGGTCACCTTGGCGGCCACGGCCGCGCCGGCGATACCCGCGCCGGCGGTGGCACCTTCGCTGTAGAGGGAGTTGCAGCCGGAGAGCAGCGTCGACAGCAACGCCGCGCCGGCGAGCGTCAGGCTCGCCGCGCGACGTGCCGGCCGCCCGGGCCTTGCAGTGAGTGAATTCATGCTGGATGCGGTCCTGTCTGGTAACCGCCGCGCCCGCTCCTGACGGCGCGGCACCGGCCGCCATTGTGGTGCAGATATCCGACCCGAATTGCAAAAGATGGATAAACGTTTGCGGCGCCGGTCGGCGCACAGTGTCATACAAAAGCGTCGGCGAGGGTCGCATCGTTACAAATTGAAGGTAATTGTTACCTTCGCAGGGATCGGGCCAGCCTACACTCGTTCGTCACTGACTGTTTCCACGGCGACGCCGCACAGCTCAATGAGACACCCTGCCATGCGCCGCACGCGGCGCAACCCCCGCCCGCAACACGGCGAAGGCGCGAACCGCCCCGCCATGCCCACCGGGCCGTCTTCTCCCGCGCCCGCCGGCGCCGTGCCCGAGGCACCTGCCGACGGCGATCACAACCAGGGTGGCGCGCGCCCCGAAGGGATCGACTACCAGCGCGATCTGGGCTCCGAACAGGACGCCTGAACGCTTCATCGCTCACATCGACCTTGCCTTGGGCGACGGCGTGTTACTTGCGCGCCTGCGCCGCGCTTTGCCGTCCAGTCGGCATGCGAGATCGAGAAGCGAACATCGCGCCGTCGCGCCGGGCACAGCACCTGCTCGCGACATCAGGCATCGGCGTGTGTTCTTGCGCCGTCCCCATCAAGCACAGGAGGTCAAGCCGTATGAGCAGATTGATCGTGGTTTCGAATCGCGTGGCAGCCGGCCAGGATACGCGTCCCTCGGCAGGTGGTCTCGCCGTGGGCGTGCTCGACGCGCTGCGGCAATCGGGCGGCGTCTGGTTCGGCTGGAACGGCGAGATCGTCGGCGAGGCGGGCGAGCCTGTGATCGAGCGCGAAGGCAACGTGACCTACGCGACGGTCGGCCTGGCGCGCCGCGACTACGACCAGTACTACCGGGGTTTCTCGAACGCGACGCTGTGGCCGGTGTTCCACTACCGCATGGATCTCGCGCGCTTCGATCGCCAGGAGTACGAAGGCTATCTGCGCGTCAATCGCACCCTGGCCAAGCAACTGAGCAAGCTGGTCGAGCCCGACGACATCATCTGGGTTCACGACTACCACCTGCTGCCTTTCGCGCATGCGCTGCGCGAGTTGGGCGTGCGCAACCCGATCGGCTTCTTCCTGCACATCCCGTTCCCCGCGCCCGAGGTGCTGCGCACGGTGCCGCCGCACGACGAACTGGTGCGCTTCATGGCCGCCTACGACGTGGTCGGCTTCCAGACCGAATCGGACAAGCAGTCCTTCGTCGATTATCTCGAGCGGCGCGGGATCGGCTCCGCCTCCGAGGACGGGGTGCTGCACGTGCATGGCCGGGTGGTGAAGGTCGGCGCCTATCCGATCGGCGTCTATCCCGATGCGATCGCCGAGGCCGCGGTCCAGCATGCGCAGCGCAAGCCGGTGGCCGCGCTTCGCGATGCGATCCGCGACCGCAAGCTGGTGATGAGCGTGGATCGCCTCGATTATTCGAAGGGGCTGGTCGAGCGCTTCCAGGCCTTCGAGCGCTTGCTGTCGAACGCCTCGGGCTGGCAGGGGCGCGTGTCCTTCGTGCAGGTCGCGCCGCCGACCCGCTCGGACGTGCAGACCTACCAGCGCATCCGCCAGACGCTCGAAGGCGAGGCGGGTCGCATCAACGGCCGATTCGCGCAGCTCGACTGGACGCCGATCCAGTACCTGAACCGCAAGTACGAACGCAACCTGCTGATGGCGCTGTTCCGGCATGCCCACGTCGGTTATGTCACGCCGCTGCGCGACGGCATGAACCTGGTGGCCAAGGAATACGTCGCCTCGCAGAACCCGGAGGATCCGGGCGTGCTGGTGCTGTCCGAGTTCGCCGGCGCGGCGGCCGAGCTGCCGGGCGCGCTGATCGTCAACCCGGCCGATCTCTCGCAGATGGCCGATGCGCTGGAGCGCGCGTTGTCGATGCCGCTCGGCGAACGGCGCGAGCGTCACGGCAGCAATTTCGCCGCGCTCAAGCGCAACGACCTGGGCGTGTGGCGCGATTCCTTCCTGTCCGACCTGCGCAGCGTCGCGACCGCCGCCTCGATCACGCGGCGCGTGGGCCGGCGCGTGGCCGATGCGTGACGAATCGAGCCGATAAGACCAACGCTGCATGAAGCAACGACGGCACCGCGAGGTGCCGTCGTTTTTTACATGGAGAGGGAAGAAAGGCTCGGCCCGCGAGCCGTCGTCGCGATCAAGCCGTTTGCGCGGGCGGCGTCGCGCCGAGCCGCAGCAGGCTCACGCAGGCCGCGATCGCCGCGAACACGGTGGCCACGTAAAGCGCGAGGGTCGGCCCGTGCTGCGGCGCGACGCTGAAGATCAGCGCGACGATCGCCGCGCCCAGCGTCTGCCCCGTCAGCCGCGCGGTGCCGAGCATGCCGCTGGCGCCGCCGCTGCGATGGCGTGGCGCCGAGGACAGGATGGTGCGATTGTTGGGCGACTGGAACAGCCCGAAACCGGCACCGCACAGCGCCATGCGCCAGACGATGTCGAGCGGCGCCGGATGCGAGCCCAGCATCGCCAGCGCGAGCAGCCCGGCGGCGAACAGGCCCAGGCCGATGCCGCCCAGCATGCCGGCCGAATAGCGATCCGAGAGCACGCCGGCCAGCGGCGCGGCCACCATGATCACCAGCGGCCAGGGCGTCATGTAGAGCCCGGTTTCCACCTGCGAGAGCCCGAGCGTGTGCTGCAGCCAGAACGGCAGCGCGACGAAGGCGAGCATCTGCGAGGTGAAGGAGGCGATCGAGGTGCCGATCGACAGTGCGAAGATCGGGATGCGCAGCAGGTCGACCGGCAGCAGCGGCGCCGGCTGGCTCAGCTGGCGCCGCACGAACACGTAGCCGAGCCCCACCGCGCCGATCGCGCCGGCGGCCACCAGCGCATGGTTCTGGCTGTGGCCGAGCCCGTCGACGGTCATGATCACCAGGCCGAACACGCAGGCGTTCAGCACCGCGCTGAGATAGTCGTAAGGCGCGTCGTGGCCGCGGTTCGGCGGCAGCGCGCGCAGGCCGACCACCACCGCGGCGATGCCGATCGGCACGTTGATCGCGAACAGCCAGGGCCAGTGCGCCACCGCGAGCACGGCCGAGGCCACGGTCGGCCCGACCGCCGAGGCCAGCGCCACCACCATTGCGTTGAGCGCGACGCCGCGGCCGAGCAGGCGCGTGGGATAGGTCATGCGCACCAGGGCGGTATTGACGCTCATGATGCCGGCCGCGCCGAAGCCCTGGATCACGCGCAAGGCGGCCAGCGAAGCCAGCGAGTCGGCCAGCGCGCAGCCCAGCGAGGCCACCGTGAACAGCATCAGGCCGCCCAGGTAGACGCGCCGGTAGCCGATCCGGTCGCCGAGCGCGGCCAGCGGCAGCAGGGAGATGGTGATGGCGAGCTGGTAGGCGTTGACGACCCAGATCGAGGCGGCGTCGCTGGCTTGAAGATCGCGCGCGATGGTCGGCAGGGCGACGTTGGCGATCGCGCTGTCGAGCACCGCCAGCGTGATGCCGAGCGCGACGCAGACGATCGCCCAGTAGCGTTGAGGAAGGGGCAGGCCGTTATCTTCGGCGTTCATGGCGTGTCTTGGCACGAGGCGGCTGTGCCTTCGTGGCACGGCCGCCGATCGATCGGTTGCGGGCGCAACCGGTTCGCAGTTCTCGGACGCGGTGGCGCGGGATGGGTGCCGTCTCTCGGCGGCACGCGGCTGGCGGCGGCATCGGCCCGATGCCGCCGTCGGGAACAGCGGGCTTATTTGAGTGCGTAGAGGCCGGTATAGCTGGCCGAGGCGATCTCGTTCAGGTGGATCATGAAGCGCGCGATCGCGTTGGTGGTGTCGGGCGTGATCGGCAGGCTGTCCACCTTCAGCGCGTGCACGCGGAAGATGTAGCGATGGGGCTTGTCGCCTCGCGGCGGCGCAGCACCGCCGAAACCCTCGTCGCCGTAGTCGTTGCGTACCTGCACGGTGCCGGCCGGCAATTGTGCGCCGCCGGGGGCGCCCGCGCCGGTGGGCAGGCTGGTGGTGCCGACCGGCAGGTTTACGGCCACCCAGTGCCAGAAGCCGCTGCCGGTGGGCGCGTCGGGATCGTAGACGGTGACGGCCAGGCTTTTCGCCTCGGCCGGCACGCCTTCCCAGCTCAGCGCCGGCGATAGGTTGTCGCCGTCGACGCCGAAACCTTCGTGCCGGTACTCCTGGGCTTTCGGCATCAAGCCGTTTTCGGGAAATGCGTCGGTGCGCAGCCGGAATTCGGCCATGGGCGTCTCCAGGATGTCGAGTTGGACCAGGCGCGTCGCCGTGCTGGCGGCAGGCACCGCCATGCCGACGCGAACCGGGCGAGTGTATCACCGGCATTGCGAATGCGACGTGTCGCCGGGGCGCTCCATGCCGACTGGTTCAGCCCTCGAAATCGAGCCCGCCCAGCAGGATCAGCGGCTCGCTCTGCGTGCGCGAGCCGAAGTCGATGCCGCGCGCGTCCTCCCAGTTCGGCAGCTTGCGCGAGAGTGCGTCGAGATAGTGCGCAAAGCGCGTGCCGTCGTCGGCGCCGACCAACTGCTCAATCTCGTCGGTATCCCAGGTCATGGTGAGGTTGAGCGGGAATCTGTAACCGTGCAGGCCGTGCAGATGCTCGTGGGAGGTGTTGACGATATCGACGTGGGTCGGGTGGCCGTGCCCGCCATAGGGACGTACCGTGGCGACGACGTGCGGGCCGAGCAGGGCCGTGATGCGTTCGGCGATGCGCGGCGCGAATTCGGCGTCGAACCGATGTGCGATGTCGGGGTTCATGGCGGCGCCTCGGGGATCGAAAGGGATCGAATATCCCGAAAATGCTAGCACGCGACCCCAAGCCGCGCCTCACCTGGCATGGCACAGGCTTACGCGGCGGTCTCGCCCGGTTTACAGGCGTAATCCGGCGTTACCACTTGCTGCACCTGTTACGGCCGAGCCGTCCCAGAATGGTCTCCATCACGTACCACCTTGAGTGGAGAGCAACATGATCAACAAGAAAATCGTCGCGGTGCTGGTGTCTGCCGGTGCGCTCGTCGTCGCGGGCCCGGCTTCCGCCCATGGGCGTTGGCACGGTGGGCATGGCGGCGGCGGTGGCGCCGTGGTCGGCGCGCTGATCGGCGGCGCGGTGCTGGGCGCGATCGTCTCGTCGGCGCTGGCGCCGGCTCCCGCGTATGCCGCGCCGGCCTACGCGGCCCCGGCCTACCAGGAACCGGCTTATCAGCCGGCCCAGTATCAATACCAGCAGGCTTATGCCGGCCCGCCCCCGGGTACCTGCTTCGATCGCTACCGCAATGTCTATGTGGCTTGCGGTCCGCAGCCGGCGCCGGGCTACTATCAGCAGCCGGGTTGGTAAGCCGCTGAACGGCACGAGACGGCGCGCGTCCTGCAGGGCGCCGCCGGTCTTCATTCAGTAGCGGGGAATACGCAGCGCCCGCTCCGGGTTTCCGGGGCGGGCGCTGCTTCGTTGGCGGGGCGGTGATCGCCCGTCGAGCAGGCGCCGTCGGATACGAGATCGGCCGGCAAGGCCGGCCGATTCACTGATACATCTGGTTGCAAGTTGCGCGCGCCGACCTCAGTGGCCGTGACCGCCGCCACCGCCGTGGCCACCGCCGCCTCCGCCGCTCCAACCGTTGCCGCCCCGCCCGCCGCCGCCATGCCAGCCACCGCCGCCGCCGTGCCAACCGCCGCCGTTGCCATGCCAGCCGCCGCCATTGCCGCGCCAGCCGTTGCCGCCGTGCCAGCCGCCGCGATCGTGCCAGCCATGGCCCCAGCGGTCGCCGCGATACCAGCCGCCACCGCCGCCGCCCCAGACGTTGACCGTGCCGTAGACAGGCGCATAGCCGGGGCCATAGGCGTAGCCGTCGGTGTAGTAGGGATCCGAATATCCGTAGTAGCCGTCGGGGGCGGCGACGCAGCCTGCCAGGGCAGCCGCGATCCCGAGCGTTCCAAGCAGTCTCAGCATGTGGGTTCTCCAGGGTGCTGTTGATTAGGAAGGAACGACTCGGCCAAGTTCGGGACCAATTGTGTCAGGAGATTACAATCGCGTAAGTCCTGCCGCGCCGGTGTGTCACGCACCGGCATCGCGCGGCGGCGCGCATCCTGTTTCTGGTTCCTTCCACCGTTCGATCAGGAGATCCGCATGCCTTGTCCGACCCGCTTGTCTGTCGTCGCTGCCGCAGCACTCCTTGCCCTCGGCACGGCGCGTCTCGCCGTGGCGCAGAGCGAGGCACCCGCGCCCGCATCCGTTGCCGCGCCGGCCGCCGCCAACGTCGACCTGAAGGCTTATCCGGCGCCCGCGGCCGGCATGCAGCGCGCGGTGATCACGCTGCCGCCCGCCGAGCTCGAGGATGACGTGCGCGTGCAGGTGATCGTCGGCAAGACCATGCCGGTCGACTGCAATATCCGCAGCTTTCCGGCCCGCCTGCAGCACGAGACCGTGTCCGGCTGGGGCTACCCCTACTATCGCGTGACCGATATCGGGCAGGTGGTCTCGACCATGAAGGCCTGCCCGCCCACCGCCGCGCCGCAGACCGAGTTCGTGATCGCGCAGGGCGACGGCTTCCTGCTGCGCTACAACAGCCGGCTGCCGGTGGTCGTGTATGCGCCGGTCGGCTACGAGGTGCGCTATCGGCTCTGGCAAGGCTCCAACGAGGTCGGGCGCGCGGTGGTGCGCTGAGCCTCGCCATCATCCCCCATCGCTGCCTTCAGTGCAGCGAGCAGTTCAGCCAGTTGCGGATGCGGATCGCGTCCGCGATATGGTCGCGCGGGCCGGGCGCGTCGAGCAGCACCACGTCGACGGGCCGCGCGCCGATCTGGTAGCGCATCACCACGCAGTGGCCGGCCTCGTTGATGAAGCCGGTTTTCTGCAGCGTGATGTGTCGATCCCCGCCGCGCACCAGCGCATTCGAATTCACGTAGCTGAGCTGGCCGTGCCCCGGCCTCACGATCTGCGCGCGATCGGTGGAGAAGGCGCGGATCGTCGAATAGCGGTTCGCCGCCGCGATCAGGCGCGAGAGATCGCGCGCGGTCGAGACATTGCGCGGCGACAGCCCCGTGGCGTTGACGAAATGCGTGTTGCCCATGCCGAGCGCGCGCGCCTTGCGATTCATTGCCGCGACGAAGGCCGGGCGGCCGCCCGGGTAGTCGCGCGAGAGCGCGGCCGCCGCGCGGTTCTCCGACGACATCAGCGCGATATGCAGCATGTCGCGGCGCGACAGCGTCGAGCCCACCTTCAGGCGCGAGCCGGTGAACTTGATGGTGTCGCGGTCGGCGCCGGTGACGCTGATCCTGCGTGCGAGCGGTGCGTGGCGATCGAGCGAGACCACCGCCGTCATCAGCTTGGAGACCGAGGCGATCGGACGAATCTGACTCGCATTGCGTTCGAGCAGGACGGTGCCGGTGCGCTCGTCGACCACGTAGATCGCGCGTGAGCGCAGCAGGCGCTTGGTGGCTGGCGTGTAGCCGCAACTGGCCAGCAATTGCGGCCGGGCGCCTGCACTGGCGGCGGCAGCGGCCTGGGCGGCAGCGGCGCGAGCGCTGGCCGTCGCGCGCGGGGCATGGCCCGGCGTCGGCAGCGGCTTGCGCTTCGGGTGGGTGCCGCGTGCGGCGCGCTTGCGATGCAGCCGCTCATGCTGCGCGGCCACGGCCGGCTTGGGCGTGACGCGGCGGCGCGGCTTCTTGCGGATCGTCGTGTGCGGACGCGGCTTGTGCGCCTTGGCGCGTTTGGCATGCGGTGCCGGCTTGACGTGCCGCTTGTTCGGCTTGGCGATGCAGCGGCGGGCATGGGCGCCGTGGGCTGTCGTCGCGCAGGCGCGAGTGCCGGGCGCGGCCGATGCGGCCTTGGGCAGCAGCGACGCGGCGAACGTCATCAGGAGCAGGACGAGCAGGCGTCGCAGGGCGGGAAGACGAGGGGCAAGGCGGAAGATAGGCTGGCGAATCATGCGGAATACGGCGGTTGGGCGAGGGCGGACCGGGCTGGCCGCGTCGCGCGTATGACCGGCGCCGCGCGCGAAGATTCACACGCGATTCCTGCGCGGGGCAGGATCGCGGCGCTCAATCCCAGAAACTGCGAATCGTCACCGCGACGATCACGGGCACCGAGAACACCAGCGGGATCGCGAAATAGGGCGCTTCGCGATCGACGATGTAGCTGTGGATCACCCAGCCCGCGCCGATCAGGAAGGTCGTCACGCCGGCGACGATGGCGATCAGGTTCTGTGTCCGGGTGGACGGGCGGCGTTTGGGTTTGTCGGATTCGGTGGGCATCGTCGGCGACGGCGGGAACGAAGGCGGCTGGCGCATCCAGGCGCGGCGGCCGGTCGCGCGACGCGCGACTCGACCATCATCGAACAAAGCGAGGCATCGCGCAAGGCGCGAGCCCCGCGCGGCGCGGGCTCAGGCGGCCGGATCGGCCTCGCCCGCCTCGACGCCGGCCGCGCCTTCGAGCAGGCGGCGCGTGGAGCGATACGACTGCAGCATCTGCTCCGGCCAGGGCGACTGCAGCATCACGGCCTCGTGGTTCTCGAAGGCCGAGGAGATCATCTGCGCCAGTTGCGGCGAGCGCAGGTGGCGCAGCAGCACCGTCAGCGCGATCGCGGTGGCCTGGCCGGCGCCGGCGGTCTGCAGTTCGGCGGCGGTCAGCGCGGCGATTTGTTCGTTGACGTTCATATGGGACTCCATCCAGTGCGGTGTGACAGGGGGCGCGATGGGCGCGGCAAAGGCGGGATTTTCGCACGATCGCGGGGCAGGGGCGGGATGTGGCTGGGGGGAGGCCCGGGCGGGCGCGATTTCTGGCTTATGCACAGGCGTTGCCTGCCGTGCTGCTGTGCATAAGTGGGCCGCGCAGGGATCAGAGCCGGTTTCGCAAATGCATCGCCGGCTTCGCCAAGCCGGCGGCGGCCGGCGACGATTCGGGTGTAATGCGATGGCTCATCTTCGACACAGGCCGCCATCATGGTGAGGACTTCCAGCAACATCACGCCGGTCGCGCCGGCCGAGGTTTCGCGCAACGACAGCCATCAGCCGTCCAGCCCCAACCGGCAGGACTCGGGCGGCGCGGTGCGCCGGCTTTCCACGGCGCACTTCGCCGGCATTCCGCAGAGTTTCTCTACACAGCGACAGCAAGCGGGGGCCGCGGGTTCGCGCCCGCGCAATCGCACCCCCTTGCCGGGCGGCGATAGCGCGACGCATGCATCGGCCGGGCAGGATCCGCGCATCGCGCATTTCTTCGCGCAAGCCGCGCCGCCCTTGCCGATACCGAGTGACGTGGCGATGCAGCAGGACATCCTGTCCACGCTCGGCCCGCTCAGCGATTCCGAGTCGATCGCCGTGATGCATGCGCTTCAGCAGCATTCGGGGCTGCCGGAGGGCACGCATCCGGCGGTCGCGAAGGTGCACGCGGAAATGTTGAAGAAGATGACCCAGCAGATGCATCGGATCCTTGATGAGATGGTCAAGAATCTCGAGAAGGCGAAAGAGAAGGATATCGACAAGGAGTAGGGGGCAACTCCGCGCTCGCGCTTTACAAATCGCTTGAAGAACGGCGCCTCGGATCGAGGCGCCGTTCTTCATGGCGGCCGATATCGGTCCTGTCTCTCTCAGCTTGCATTCCCGCGTGCCTGGACAGTTGCCGCCGCCACTGTCGCATCAGGTGCCTCAGCCGGAGTGGGTAGGCAAGGCCCCACGTTTTCAGATAGTGAGGATGTAGGGATGGTTGCGTCCGTGAGCTTTGTGCATTCACGCAAGCTGAGATCGACCAGGCCGAATCCAACCGTTCGCATGTCGTGTTTGTTTTCGCTCACGTCACAGGGCCGAAGGGCTCCTCGCACCTCGATGGCAATCATCAGCAAGCGGCGCTGAACGGCATCCGCATCGAGATCGACGATCCATTCCAGGCCACCGTCCTGATTGACGACGGCTCGGCATTCCCGACCGTTGACGGTGATCCTCACGTCCGGCGCTTGCGCGGGAGGCGGGGCATAGACGTAGCCGCGCAGGGTCAGGACGAAACCTGCGTCAGCCCTGGCGGCTGCCGAGCAGTCCAGCGGCACCAGCAGCCAGGCGCGCGGCTCCGCTGTCCATGCTCCCCATGATTCGGGCCAGTGCCAGCCGTGCGTGAAGAATGTGGTCGCCGCGGCGGGGGTGCCCGAGGCGAGGTTCATCGGCTGTTCCGGCGTCAACACCGGGAATTCGGGCAAGCCGCCCGCAGCCTGGTCCAGCCCCCAACGGTAGGCGAAGATCTGGGTGAGCGTGTCCTCGGCAAACGTCGGGGACGGCGCTGCGGACAAGCGCGAGCCGAGCTGGCTTCGCGCGGCCGAGAACGCTTCCAGCGCGCGGGCACTGGCCACTTCGAGCCGCACCGGAATCCAGGCAGAGCACTCGGGCGGCAGCCGGCTGGCGGTATTGCGGTCGTCGGCAAGCAGGTGCCGAACGTCGCTGCAGCCCAGATAGGGCGCTTCCTTGAGCACGCCGGACGATATCGCGCCGACGAAGGCCAGGTTGTCGGCGCAGAGCAGGCTGTAGGTATTGTGCTTGATCAGCAGGGCATTGGGGATGCTGTCGAGCAGGACATCGAATTGCCGCGTATCGGCCTGGGCAGGATGAGGACGGATGGCCAGCAGGTCGACCTGTTGTGCCCACTGGCGGATCGGTTCGATGAAATCGGCAGGCTGGGCCAGGCGCCCGCCGCCGATCAGGGCCAGGTCGACGCTGGTCTGCCCGACGAACAGGCCCACGCTCAGGTCGGCGTTCACGATGGACGAATGTCCGCGTCGGGCGAAGTGGCCGCGCAGGCCGGCCGCGTTGGACCAGAACGTCTCCTCGTCGATGCGCAGGTGCTCGAGTTCTTCCCGGATGCCCGGGTCGTTGGTGCGCACCGCCAGATGCAGGTCACGCGTGAAGCGGATCGAGTCGATTTCCACGTCGATGAAGGCCGCGCCCTGGTTGTCCACGTATTGCATGATGGCCGGCGTGAGGCCCCAGCCGATTACCAGGCTGGCGGGCGTCAAGGCCAGCATGGCCAGGTGCTCGGCTGCGGGTTGCAGGTCGGCGACGCAGGCGGCCGCCCAGCCGGCACGGTCTGAGGACAGGCCCAGGCTTTCCATGATCTTCGGCACGCAGATGCTGCCGCGCTGCGACTGCACGCTGAGCTCGCGCACGCGCCAGCCCAGCCTCGATGCACCCGTGCCGAAGAAGGCTCGCAGGAATTTGCGGTTCTCCGGCGAGGGAGGCAAACCGTTTTCGGCTACCCGGAAAAAATCGTCGATGAAGACCAGTTCCTCGATGGGGGGCCGTTGCTTCCGTGACTGCATGGTTCCTATGGTTCTTCTTGAGGGTTGCTTGTATTGATCGCGAAAGTTCGATTTTCCGTGCCAGGAAGGGGCTTGCCAATCAGGGCGGGCGAGCATGGGCAAGGGCGCGGGTGAGAGCATCGACGCGTCGCTGCCATTTCTGGATATCGGCGCGCGAGAGCAGGGCTGTAGAGGGGGCGGGAAACTATTGAGCAATTCGACGCGTGATCAGGACGATCTTGGAAGAGGCGGCTCAGCATGTCGCGGATTCGATTTCTGCCGTGTTTCATTCGCCGCGTCGCATTGTGTCGGCAAGTATGGTTAGGGGCAACAGTCGTCTTTTAGGTCTGCGATAGCGCTTCGAGAACAGTCCCCGGAAGGACGAAGCGATTTCTGTCCTTCGGGGGCGACGTCGTGTTGTCGCTTGGAATTCCTGCGGCCATTTGTTGATGAACGTGACGGCATCGAGGCCAGTCAGGCCGAGGTCTTGCTCGGGGTGTGAGTGAAGGGAGAGAGACAGCTCGCCGCCGAAGGGTGAGCGCTCAAGTTCCTTGGGGTGAGCGCCTGCTGGCGCGTCCACATGTCGTCTGCCGTGGCGTCGAGTACCTGGATTCCAAGCCTGGCGAAACGGTAGGCGCTCCTGCAGGACTGAAATATCTGGTTTGATCGGATGATTCCGGATGTGTATTGCCTTGGATGGGCCCCCGACCATACATGCACATCTTCGCCGCATTTGAGCATCCGCCCAGTCGTGCTAGCGTCCTGATCACAGGGCTATGCAATCTGCTGTGCCCGACATCCCGAAAGGAACCTCATCATGAAGCTATAGCTTCGCGCCTATACGCGCCCGTCCGAGAGAAATTCGAATGAGATATCAGCCGCTCAGCAGCAAGACGCTACGTCTACTCAAAGACTCCCCTCCCTATATCCGCACGTCTGGTTGTGAACCTCGGTCAGGTTCCCGAGTTGGTCCACTGGGTCTAAAGGCTAATCGAATTGAGTCGCGACTAGGTAGCGTGATTCAGCATCGCCTCGTGCTCAGCTGTCTATACCTCCTGGCCATAACGAATCAGGCTTTGCGCCGCTTGTGCAACCTCGTTCCCAGGGGGCTGGTATGAGCGAGCAAACTAACCTGATCACTCGCGCCGCCGACGAGTTGGATGCTGGCATTCGCGCTTTTCGCCACGTCGGCGCTATCTTCGACGCGATCCGCCGGTGTGCAAGTTCAGGTGCCGCTAACCAAAGCGAACTGATGTATTTATGCGAAGCTGGTCATGAAATAGCGGCGCAACACAGTAAGCGATCAATTGAGGCATCCTGGGCACTGCGACATGAGGAGCAACCTCGTTTTGAATGTGCAGCGCGTGTCGAGCGCGTCGATTTATCGACGGTGGCTACGTAGTGGGAAGGGAGCTGCTTTTCATGGACGCAGTGTTTGGGATGCCTTGGATATTTCCATTTTGCTGATGGGGGGCACGTAAGCGGCGTCCCATGTCGCGTAGACGGAACGTCACCTATCTACAGCCGTGACGGAATCTCGATATCATTCCACTACAGGAATCGGACTCAGATTCCGGAGAAACAGCGAGCCGCCGAAGCTATGGCCGCCGCCTCGGCGAGAACCCGGCAAGGGTTCACCTAGCGAGCTAATGACACTATGAACAAATCGCAAGTTATCGAAATCGCGGACTCTGGGCCTTCATCAGGTGCGGTTAAGCTTGCAATCGCGACCTTCATTGGGCTGTGGCTTCCATGGATCGGCTTTGCATACTGGTACGTCGAGGTCGGCGGATTTCATAGCGGAATCTTCGCAGCAGGCATGATGAGCTTCCTTGTATTTACCGCTGCTACTTGGGTCGTGACACCCTTATTTACATTGATTTATGTCGTTTATGCGAAACGTTCAGAGCTTCGCAAAACATACGACCAAGTAATGTTCGCCATTGAATGTTTGATACTTCTGGGAATGTGGGCGGCTATGATAGCCCCATTCGCCGACCGGTAGATCGGAGCATACGCGGCCGTGGCTAATGCGACATTGGAGAAGCCCACCTCCTTCGTTGCGGGACGGAAACCCGTTTCGTGTCCTTCTTCTCATCACCCGGATCGATGCCGCGGCGATGGGGGTATCGACGCCGAGCACTTTGGGGTATATCCCCACTGATACCCCCAAGGTGCTTGGCTTGTATTGGGCAACTGTGGGCAATGATGGCAGCAAAAAAACCCGCACAGCAAGGCTCTGCGGTTTTTTTTAGGCAATCTTGGGAGGCTTTGGGAGGCTAACTGGTCCCCCCGACAGGAATCGAACCTGTATCTAGCGCTTAGGAGGCGCTTGTTCTATCCATTGAACTACGGGGAGCGGATAGTCGCGAGGCAACTCATCGAGCGTACCTGCGTGAGCAATGCAGAGGACCCGGGCGCCACAGCTAGGCAGGGGCAACCCATTCAGCGGGTGAGAGTATAGCAAAGACCACCGCCCTGAAAAATCTCAAGCAACCAGACCCTCAAATCGAGCGAATCGCCTTCGCCCCGAGCATCCTCAAAACTCCACCACCACGAAATCATCCTTGCCCACATCGCACAGCGGGCAACGCCAATCCGCCGGAATATCCGCGAACCGCGTCCCTGCCGGCAGCCCTTCATCGGGCAGGCCTTCTTCCTCGTTGTAGGTCCAGCCGCAGATAAGGCAGACCCAGCTCTTGAATTCGACGACTTCGCTCATGGTGTTCATTCTGAAATGGGATGACGGGCATCCGGACCGGCACCGCATTCTCACGCTCGCGCGCGCATGCGCCCCGTGTGCGCCCCGACAAACCGCGCAATATACCCGAAACACCCGGCCATTCCGCGAAAGCGGCGCCTTGGCTCAGCCACGCGGTTTTCACGAGCCGGGGTGTATGCTTGGTCGCGCTTCACCCACAACATCGAACAGGAGAGAAGCATGAACACGAGCAAGCGATGGATGGCCGGCATGCTTTGCGCCAGCGCGTTCGCGGCGGTGGCGCTGGCGGGCACGGCGCGGGCGGAGGAACCGCACGTCTATTTCGTCGCGCCGGCCGAAGGCGCGACGGTCTCGAACCCGGTCCACGTCAAGATGGGCGTGGAAGGCATGCAGCTGCGCCCGGCCGGCGACATGACGCCGAACACCGGCCATCATCACCTGGAGATCGACGGCGGCCCGATCCCGAAGGGCGAGGTGATCCCGGCCAGCGAGCATTCGCTGCATTTCGGCAAGGCCCAGACGGAAACCGATATCCAGCTGCCGCCCGGCAAGCACACGCTGACGCTGCAGTTCGGCGACGGCATGCACCGCTCCTATGGCCCCGCCATGAGCCAGACGATCACCGTCAACGTGGATCACTGAGGCACCGCATCAATACCGGCGCAGGCGCGATCCCGCTCCTGCGCCGGCCAGCCCCCGGCAAGCCTCGGCCGAGCGCGCGGCATCCCGCGAAACGCGCGCTCGCCACCCCCGGCCATCCGGCCGAAGCGGCGCCGCCCGCGATGCCCGTTACAATGGGCGTTTCCGAATCCCTTTCTTCGCCGCTTCCCCCATGTCGCTCTATTCCATTACCGGCGCGCAGCTTGCGTTCGGTCACGTCGCGTTGCTCGATCACGCGGATTTCTCGCTCGAAGCCGGCGAGCGCGTCGGTCTCATCGGCCGCAACGGGGCGGGCAAGTCCTCGCTGCTGAAGATCGTCGCCGAACTGGCCCGCCCCGACGACGGCCTGGTCACGCGCCAGCAGGACCTGGTGACGGTCTACGTGGAGCAGGAGCCCGAGTTCGGGCCGGGGCAGACGGTGTTCGAGGCGGTCGCCTCGGGCCTCACGCACACGCAGGCGCTGCTCGACGAATTCGACGTGATCGCGCATCGCCTGGCCGACACGCCCGAAGGCGCGGAACACGACGCGCTGATGGCGCGCATGAACACGCTGCAATCCTCGCTGGACCTGCACGACGCCTGGAACTGGCGCACCCGCGTGGCCACCACGCTGGCGCAGATCGGCCTGGACGGCGCGCAACGGGTGGAGGCGCTGTCGGGCGGCATGAAGAAGCGCGTCGCGCTGGCCCGCGCGCTGGTGCTGCAGCCCGACGTGCTGCTGCTCGACGAACCGACCAACCACCTCGACTTCGAAGGCATCCGCTGGCTCGAGGAACTGCTGGTCTCGCAGCGCTCGAGCGTGTTGTTCATCACCCACGATCGCGCCTTCCTCGATCGCGTCGCCACGCGCATCGTCGAACTCGACCGCGGCCGCCTGCTGTCCTATCCCGGCAACTTCTCGCAGTACCAGGTCCGCAAGGAACAGCAGCTCGAGGTCGAGCGCGTCGAGAACGACAAGTTCGACAAGCTGCTCGCCCAGGAGGAAGTCTGGATCCGCAAGGGCGTCGAGGCACGCCGCACGCGCAGCGTGGGCCGCATCGCGCGGCTGGTCGAGATGCGCAAGGAGCGCACCGAGCGCCGCAACGCGCAGGGCAATGTCCGCCTCGACGTGGCGCAGGGCGAGAAGTCCGGCAAGATCGTCGCCGAGCTGACCGACGTGACGATCCGCTACGACGGCCGCACCTACATCGACGGCTTCACCGGCACCGTGATGCGCGGCGACAAGATCGGCCTGATCGGCCCGAACGGCGTGGGCAAGACCACCATGCTCAAGCTGATCCTCGGCGAGCTGACGCCCGACGAGGGCAAGGTGCGCACCGGCACCAACCTTCAGGTGGCCTATTTCGACCAGATGCGCGCCCAGCTCGACCTCGACAAGAGCCTGGCCGACACCATCAGCCCCGGCAGCGAATGGGTCGAGATCGGCGGCACCCGCAAGCACGTGATGAGCTACCTGGGCGACTTCCTGTTCGCGCCCGAGCGGGCCCGCTCGCCGGTGCGCTCGCTGTCGGGCGGCGAACGCAACCGCCTGCTGCTGGCGCGCCTGTTCGCGCGCCCGGCCAACGTGCTGGTGCTCGACGAGCCGACCAACGATCTCGACATCCCCACGCTCGAACTGCTGGAAGAACTGCTGACCGACTACGACGGCACCGTGCTGCTGGTCAGCCACGATCGCGCCTTCCTCGACAACGTGGTCACCTCGGTGATCGCGGCCGAGGGCAATGGACTCTGGCGCGAGTACGTCGGCGGTTTCACCGACTGGCAGACCCAGCACGCGCGCTCGGAAGAACTGGCGAAGGACGCCGCCAAACGCAGCGGCGAAGCCGCGCGCGAGGCCGCCCCGGCGCCCAGGGACGACGCCGGCAAGAACGCCGCGGCCGGCCGCAACACGCAGCGCAGCGTCAAGCTCTCGTTCAAGGAGCAGCGCGAGCTCGATGCGCTGCCCGAGCAGATCGCCGCGCTCGAGGCGGAGCAGAAGGCGATCAACGCGCAGCTCGAGGACGGCAGCATCTTCGCGCGCGACGCCAAGGAGGGCACGCGGCTGACCGAGCGCTACGCGGCGCTCGACGACGAACTGCTCGTGGCGCTGGAGCGCTGGGAGGAGCTCGAGGCCAAGCGCAAGCCGTCATGAGCGCGCGCGCAGGGAACCAGTAAAATACGCCGCGTTCCGGCCCTGGTGCCGTTCGCGGCGCCGGTGCGCCGCCCGCTTTCGGAGCAGTCGCGTAATCGCATTGTTTCGATTGGCTTTTTTATCGAATTCAACGTTTTGTCCACGATGTTGTCCACATCAACTGGGGATAACAGCGGCGGACGATTGACGAACTAGCGCCTATGTCCACGAAAAAGCCCGCAGCGGCCTACAGCGAAGCATCGATCAAGGTGCTGAAGGGCCTCGAGCCCGTCAAGCAGCGGCCCGGTATGTACACGCGTACCGAGAACCCGCTGCACATCATCCAGGAAGTGATCGACAACGCCTCCGACGAGGCGCTCGGCGGTTACGGCAAGCAGATCATCGTCACCCTGCATGCGGACCAGTCGGTCTCGGTCGAGGACGACGGCCGCGGCATCCCGTTCGGCATGCATCCCGACGAGGGCGTGCCGGTGGTCGAGATCGTCTTCACGCGCCTGCACGCGGGCGGCAAGTTCGACAAGGCCGCCGGCGGCGCCTACACCTTCTCGGGCGGCCTGCACGGCGTGGGCGTGTCGGTCACCAATGCGCTGGCCACGCGCCTGGACGTCACGGTCTGGCGCGAGGGCAAGTTCGCCGAGCTCGGTTTCGCGCACGGCGACGTGGTCAAGCCGCTGGTCACGCAAAGCGCAGGCCGCGGCGAGAAGAAGTCCGGCACGCGCGTGCGCGTCTGGCCGGACGGCAAGTATTTCGATTCGCCGAACCTGCCGCTGGGCGAGCTGCAGCGCCTGCTGCGCTCGAAGGCGGTGCTGCTGCCGGGCGTGGAGGTGGTGCTGGTCACCGAGAAGACCGGCGAGCGCCAGAGCTGGAAGTACGAGGACGGCCTGCGCGGCTACCTGCTCGACGAGATGAACGGCAGCGAGCTGCTGATCCCGTTGTTCGAGGGCGAGCGCTTCGCCGACGCGAAAACCTCGGGCGACGACAGCTTCGCCGACGGCGAGGGCGCCTCCTGGGTGGTGGCCTGGAGCGAGGAAGGCTCGCTCACGCGCGAATCCTACGTGAACCTGATCCCCACGCCGGCCGGCGGCACCCACGAATCCGGCCTGCGCGACGGCCTGTTCCAGGCGGTCAAGAGCTTCGTCGAGCTGCATAACCTGCAGCCCAAGGGCGTCAAGCTGCTGGCCGAGGACGTGTTCGCGCGGGTGTCCTTCGTGCTGTCGGCCAAGGTGCTGGACCCGCAGTTCCAGGGGCAGATCAAGGAGCGCCTGAACAGCCGCGACGCGGTCAAGCTGGTCTCCTCGTTCACGCGCCCGGCGCTGGAGCTGTGGCTGAACCAGCACGTCGAGCACGGCAAGAAGCTGGCCGACCTGGTGATCAAGCAGGCCCAGGCGCGCACGCGCGCCGGCCAGAAGGTCGAGAAGCGCAAGAGCTCGGGCGTGGCGGTGCTGCCCGGCAAGCTGACCGATTGCGAGACGCAGGACATCGCGCGCAACGAGCTGTTCCTGGTCGAGGGCGATTCCGCCGGCGGCTCGGCCAAGATGGGCCGCGACAAGGAATACCAGGCGATCCTGCCGCTGCGCGGCAAGGTGCTCAACACCTGGGAAACCGAGCGCGACCGCCTGTTCGCCAACAACGAGGTGCACGACATCTCGGTGGCGATCGGCGTCGATCCGCATGCGCCGGATGACCACGTCGACCTGTCGAACCTGCGCTACGGCAAGATCTGCATCCTGTCGGACGCGGACGTCGACGGCGCGCACATCCAGGTGCTGCTGCTGACGCTGTTCTTCAAGCACTTCCCGCAGCTGATCGAGCGCGGCCACGTGTTCGTGGCGCGTCCGCCGCTGTTCCGCGTCGACGCGCCCGCGCGGGGCAAGAAGCCGGCGCAGAAGCTCTACGCGCTCGACGACGGCGAACTCGAGGCGATCCTCGACAAGCTGCGCAAGGACGGCGTGCGCGAGACGCAATGGTCGATCAGCCGCTTCAAGGGCCTCGGCGAGATGAGCGCCGAGCAGCTGTGGGACACCACCATGAACCCGGACACGCGGCGCCTCGCGCCGATCGCCCTGGGCGGCCTCGACTACGACGCGACGGTCTCGCGCATGACGATGCTGATGGGCAAGGGCGAGGCCTCCGCGCGGCGCAGCTGGCTCGAGGAAAAGGGCAACGATGTCGAGGCGGATATCTGAGCGGCGTGATGCGCGCCGCCCACCGCCCCTGAACGGATACGGAAGCTACAGCAGATGGATGACAAGACCCCCGACTTTTTCGATGAGCCGCCGAGCCCGCCGGACGACGGCAACGTACTGACGCTCGGCGACTACGCCGAGCGCGCCTATCTCGACTACGCGGTGAGCGTGGTCAAGGGCCGCGCGCTGCCCGACGTCTGCGACGGCCAGAAGCCGGTGCAGCGCCGGATCCTCTACGCGATGAACGAGATGGGGCTGGGCAACAACGCCAAGCCCGTGAAATCGGCGCGCGTGGTGGGCGACGTGCTCGGCAAGTACCACCCGCACGGCGACCAGTCCGCCTATGACGCGCTGGTGCGCCTGGCGCAGGACTTCTCGATGCGCTACCCGCTGATCGACGGCCAGGGCAACTTCGGCTCGCGCGACGGCGACGGCGCGGCCGCGATGCGGTACACGGAAGCGCGGCTCACGCCGATCGCGCAACTGCTGCTCGACGAGATCGACCAGGGCACGGTCGACTTCATGCCGAACTACGATGGTTCCTTCGAGGAGCCGAAGCTGCTGCCGGCGCGCCTGCCCTTCGCGCTGCTCAACGGCGCCTCGGGCATCGCGGTGGGCCTGGCCACCGAGATCCCCTCGCACAACCTGCGCGAGGTGGCGGCCGCGGCGGTGGCGCTGATCCGCAACCCGAAGCTCAACCATGCCGAGCTGATGCAACTGGTGCCGGGCCCGGACTTCCCCGGCGGCGGCCAGATCATCTCCAGCGACGCGGAAATCTCCGCGGCCTACGAAGTCGGCCGCGGCAGCCTGAAGGTGCGCGCGCGCTGGAAGATCGAGGAACTCGCGCGCGGCCAGTGGCAACTGGTGGTCAACGAGCTGCCGCCGAATACCTCCTGCCAGAAGGTGCTCGAGGAGATCGAGGAACTCACCAATCCGAAGATCAAGGCCGGCAAGAAGACCCTCACGCAGGAACAGGCCAATACCAAGAAGACCCTGCTCGACCTGCTCGACGCGGTGCGCGACGAATCGGGCAAGGATGCGCCGGTGCGCCTGGTGTTCGAGCCGAAGTCGCGTGCCCTCGACCAGAACGAGTTCGTGCAGTCGCTGCTCGCGCACACCAGCCTGGAATCGAACGCGCCGCTCAACCTGGTGATGATCGGCAACGACGGCCGGCCCGCGCAGAAGGGGCTCGGCGCGATCCTCGGCGAGTGGGTCGGGTTCCGCCAGTTGACCGTGACGCGGCGCTGCCGCCACCGCCTGGGCAAGGTCGACGACCGGATCCACATCCTCGAAGGCCGGATGATCGTGTTCCTGAACATCGACGAGGTGATCCGGATCATCCGCGAGTCGGACGAGCCGAAGGCCGCGCTGATGTCGGCGTTCGGGCTGAGCGAGCGCCAGGCCGAGGACATCCTCGAAATCCGCCTGCGCCAGCTCGCGCGGCTCGAGAAGATCAAGATCGAGAAGGAACTGGAGGAGCTGCGCGCCGAGAAGGCCAAGCTGGAGGACCTGCTGGCCAACGAAAGCGCGATGAAGCGCCTCTTGATCAAGGAGATCGAGGGCGACGCCAGGCAGTTCGGCGACGACCGCCGCACCCTGATCCAGCAGGAGAAGCGCGCCACCTTCGAGGCCCGCGTGATCGACGAGCCGGTGACGGTGGTGGTGTCGCAGAAGGGCTGGGTGCGAGCGCTCAAGGGCCACGGGCTCGACCCGGCCAGTTTCAGCTTCAAGGCTGGCGACGGCCTTTACGCGGCCTTCCAGTGCCGCACCCCGGACACATTGATCGCCTGGGGCAGCAAGGGCCGCGTGCATTCGGTGCCGGTGCAGGTGCTGCCGGGCGGACGTGGCGACGGCGTGCCGGTCACCTCGCTGATCGAGCTCGAATCGGGTACCCACCTGATGCACTATTTCGCGGCCGGCGCCGAGCAGCCGCTGCTGCTGGCCTCGAGCAACGGCTTCGGCTTCATCGCCAAGGTCGGCGACATGATCAGCCGCCAGAAGACCGGCAAGGCCTTCATGACGATCGACGAGGGCGCGGTGCCGCTCGCGCCGATGCCGGTGATGCCGCTGGCCACCCAGGTGGCCTGCCTGTCGGCCCAGGGGCGCTTGCTGGTGTTCGGCCTCGACGAGATGAAGACGCTGTCGGCCGGCGGCCGCGGCGTGATCCTGATGGCGCTCGAGGACAAGGAAGCGCTGGTCCAGGCGCTGGCCATCGACGGTCGCGGCGTGGTGCTGCAAGGCACGGGCCGGGGCGGCAAGGCACAGGAGGTCGTGCTGGCCGGTGCCGCGCTCGCGCCGGTGGTCGGCAAGCGGGCTCGCAAGGGCCGCGCGCCCGATCTCAAGCTCAAGCTCGCGGGCCTGCGCCCGATCCTCGACTGAGTCCGGCGGGGCGCGCCAAGGCGCCCCGGCCAAGCTGCCAGCCCCGGCTTCGCTCACCGCGCGCCGGGGCTTTTTCATGGCATCGCGGCGCGCGGCCGGAGCGCGGCCTCGACGCGCTCCGGCGACAGCCGGCGCGATTTCGTGTCAAATGTCGCCCGCGCATCGAACCGACGGGCCGCGCGTCGGTCGAACCGGGTCATGCCGGCGCCCGCCGCGCGCTCGAGCCTGCCTCGATCCCGGTCCGGCGGCGCGTTTCGTCCGATAACAACACCCAGGATCGCTCATGTCCCACGCCATCGCCGTCGCGCTGTTCCTCCATCTCCTCGCCATCGCGGTCTGGGTGGGCGGGATGGTGTTCGCGCATTTCTGCCTGCGCCCCGCGCTGTCCGATCTCTCGCCGCAACTGCGGCTGCCGCTGATCGAGGCGGTGTTCGGCCGCTTCTTCAACTGGGTGGCGGGCGCGGTGATCGTCACCCTGTTGTCGGGCGGCTTCCTGCTGACCGCCTTCGGCGGCGGCCACGCGAGCTGGCCGCTGCACGCGATGGCCGGCATCGGCGTGCTGATGATGCTGATCTTCGGCCATATCCGCTTCGCGATCTTCCCGCGCATCCGCCGCGCCGTGCAGGCGCAGAACTGGCCCGACGGCGCGCGCGCGGTCGGTGCGATGCGCCTGCTGGTGCTGATCAACCTAGTGCTCGGCGTGGTGACGATCGGCACGGCGGTGCTGTCGCGCGGTTTCTGAACCAGCTATGAGCGGCGCCGTGACAGCGGCGCCGTCGTGATATCGGCGGGGGAGGGCGAGGCGGGACCGGACGCCCGGGGCGTCTCGCTCAATGCCCCGCGAACAGCAGCCACCACCCGCCGCAGGCGAGCGCCACCATCCCATACACCGCATATACCGGCACCCGGCTGCGCAGGAAGGCTGCGCAGGCCAGCACGCCGATCAGCCAGTAGCCGGGCGCGGCCGGCATGCCCAGCAGGATGCGCAGCACGGCGATCGCCAGGAAGGCGGTGGTGGCCGCGCGCAGCATGCGCATGCCGTGCTCGAAGCGTGGATTGCGGCGCAGCCGGTGCACGTGCCGCTGCGCGAACACCACCAGGCAGGCCGAGGGGATGAACAGCGCGGCGGTGGCCAGCAGCGCGCCGCGCCAGCCGTCGCTCAGGTAGCCGAGGAAGGGCACCACGTTCAGGAGCGGCCCGGGCGAGACCGGCGAGAGCGCGAAGGCCAGCGTGAAATCGTGTTCGCTGATGCCCACGGCCGGCGTGACGAACAGCGCCTTGAGCACCGGCAGGGCCGAGAAGCCGCCGCCGAACAGGGTCATGCCGGCACCGGCCAGTCGCGCCCACAGCAGACTGGCCTCGTAGGCGGGCGGCATCGGCAGCGCGAACAGGGCCACCAGCAGGGCCAGCACCACCAGCATCGCGCGCTCGGCCGGCAGCAGCACGAAACGCGGCGCGCTGCCTCGCTCGCGGCTGCCGAACCAGCCCGCGGCGAAGGCACCCAGCAGGATCGCGACGAAGGCGGCCGGGCTGTGCGCCAGCGTCAGCAACACGGTCGAGACCGCCGCCACCACCCGCTCGGCCCGCCCCTTGGCGAGCGTGCGCACCTGGCGCAACCAGGTCACGCCGATCAGCGCCGCCAGCACCATGCCGAACGCGTGCAGCAGCATCGGCGAGGCCAGCGAGCGCACCGCCGGCGAGCGATAGAAGATCGCGAAACCGGTCATCAGCACGAAGAAGGGCAGCACGCTGGCCAGTCCCGCGATCCACGCGCCGGCGCGGCCGCGCAGCACCTGGCCGACCTGGATCGCGACATTGCAGCCGACCGGGCCGGGCACCATCCAGGCCAGCGCGATCAGGTCGGCATAGGTGGTCGAGTCGATGCGCCTGACGCGCTCGACATAATGGCGCTCGAGCTGCGCCATCATCGCCAGGCCGCCCCAGGACACCGCGGACACGCCCGCGACGATCCGGAACAGCGACCATAAGGATTCCTGCTCGCCGCGCAGGGCGGCGCTATCGGTGCTTGTGTTCATCGTTATCTTGGTCTCTCAGCGACGGGCGTTGGCCAACGCGTCGTCGATTCCGCCTGCTTTTGTTGCTGCCCGAATCGGGTCGGGCGCGGCGCCGCTCGGTGGCGACGTCTCGATTGCGCTGCCGTGCGAGGCGCAGTCCGCACGGCGCGCCGGCTCGTGATCAGCCGCGGCCGGGGTTGCCCGGTTCGTTCTCGAAGTTGGCGATCGCGCGCGCTGCCGTCTCGCGCGTGCCGCACACGCCGAAGCGCGCCAGCAGGGCCGGGATACCGTCGACCGGCACCGGCCGCGAGAACAGGAAACCCTGCGCCTGGATCTGCCCGAGCGCCGACAGCCAGGCCACCTGCTCCTCGGTCTCGGTGCCCTCGACCACCACCGTCAGGCCCAGCGCGCGCGCCAGGTGGACGATCGAGGAGACCATCACGCAGACGCTGCGGTCGGCCGGGATCGCCTGCACGAAGGAGCGGTCCACCTTCAGCGTGTCGACCGCGAAGCGGTGCAGGTAGGACAGCGAGGAATAGCCGGTGCCGAAATCGTCGAGCGCGATGCGGATGCCGAGCTTCTTGAGCGCCATGATCTTGTCCGAGACCAGCTCGGGGTATTCCATCATCGCGGTTTCGGTGATCTCGATCTCCAGGCGGTTGGCCTGGATGCCGCTCTCGTCGATCGCCTGCGAGATGGTCTCGATCAGGTCGCCGCGCCAGAACTGCACCGGCGAGATGTTGACGGCCAGCGTCAGCGTGTCGTGGCCCTCCTCGCGCCAGCGCGCGAGCTGCCGGCAGGCGGTGCGGATCACGTAGTCGCCGATCGGCACGATCAGGCCGGTCGATTCGGCGATGGTGATGAATTCGTTGGCGGCGATCAGGCCGTGCTCGGGATGCTCCCAGCGCACCAGCGCCTCGAAGCCGGTGATGCAGCGCTGCGCCAGGTCGATCTTGGGCTGGAAGGCGAGGAACAGCTGCCCTTCCGAGAGCGCGATGCGCAACTGCTGTTCCCAGCGCATCAGGTGGTCGGCGCGATGCGAGAGATGCGGCGCGTAGAACTGGTAGCAGTTCTTGCCGGCGTCCTTGGCGCTGTACATCGCCAGGTCGGCCTTCTTGAGCAGGTCGATCTCGCTTTCGTTGGCCACCGAGTGCAGGGCGATGCCGATGCTCGCATGCAGCACGAAGGTGCTGCCGCGCACGTCGAAGGGCTTGCCGAACATGCGTATCACCGATTCGGCCAGGCGCACCGCGCGGCGCTCGGCATCGTCGCCCTTGACCACCACCACGAACTCGTCGCCGCCGATGCGCGCCAGCGTGCCCTCGGCCTCGACCGCGTCGGACAGGCGCGCGGCCGTCATCTGCAGCACAATGTCGCCGGCGTTGTGGCCCAGCGTATCGTTGACGGTCTTGAAATTATCGAGGTCGATGAACAGGATCGCGAGACGCTTCAGGCTGGACGGCTGGGCCACGTCGTTGCGCAGCCCGCGCAGCGTGGTGTAGCGGTTCGCCAGCCCGGTCAGCAGGTCGTATTCGGCCAGCTGGGTCATCTCGCGCTCGCGGCCCAGCAGCTTGCCGATCAGCCCGGTGGCCACGCCGAAGAAGGCCAGCATGGCGAGCGTGATGAAGCTCGTCATCAGCAGGTAGACGTTGCGCGTGTGGTTGTAGTCGGCCAGTTCCTCGGCTTGCGACAGCCCCACCAGCACGCCCAGCGGATAACCGTCGAGATGCCGGTACGAGACGATCCGCAGGGTGCCGTCGATCGGGTCCGCGTAGGTGCCTGAGACGCGCTCGGCGATCGGGTACACGCCGGTGGCCGAGAAGGTGCCGGCCGCGTTGCCGGCCGAGCCGGTGCGCCGCGCCAGCACCGCGCCGGTGTCGGACACCACCGCGATCACGCCTTCCTTGCCGATCGCGGCATTGTTGTAGAAGTCGCTGGTGAAGTAACTCGGGTCCTCCGAGACCACCACCACGCCGGCGAACTTGCCGTCCGGGCCGTTCAGGCGCCGCGTCATCTGCAGCGTCCACTGGCCCGAGACGCGGCCGAGCACCGGGCGGCTGATGTAGAGCTCGTCGTCGTTGTGGCTGGCGTGGACCTGGAAGTGCTCGCGGTCGGACAGGTCGAGCGGCTTGGGATGGGTTTCGGCGGTATTGGCGAGCAACTGCCCCTGCGCGTTGACCAGCGAGACCTGGATCAGCGTGTCGCTCGGCACCACGCCCTTCTCGACGGTGCTGGCGAGATTGAAGTTGCCGGGCGACTTCTCGAACTCGAACTTGACGAAGCGGGTGATCTGGTCGACCTGGTGGATCGCCTTGATGGTGTGCTGCTCGAGCGCGGTGGAGAGGATCGCGGCGGAGGCCGCGGCTTCGCGGTAGGCGCTTTCCTTCTCGACCGACAGCCGCATCACGATCACCGCCCACAGCAGCGCCAGCGCCAGCACGCCGAGCAGCGGGATCGCGAACAGCGCGCGACGGCGCGTCTTGCGCGCATGGGGCAGGCGCGCTTGCGCGGCGAGGTTGCGAAGCGAATTCATTGGAGGGCAGGGGGGATGATCGACATGGATGCGTGTTCGGATCACGAGGGCAACGAGGGCGACGACGGCCCGCGGCGCGATGGCCCGGGCTCCGGCAGCGGCGCGCCGCGGACAGCGCGCCTGCCGGCGACGGGAGCGTGCGGCCCTGGCCGCTTGCGCCGTGGCGCGGGACATGTGCCCGGGCCATGCGTGGTGGTGTCGCTCCCGCCCTTCGCGGCTTGTGTTTGGTATCCGACTCCTTCGACGGCTCGCCGCCGCCACGCAGGCGTGACGGACGGCCGATCTCCCGGTTGAACCCGCGGCCGGCCCCGGCGCGGGCAGTATCGATGACCGTGGTCTGGCGCCGCGGCCGGCGCCCAACCGCTAGGACCACGAATCACTCGGCATGCAGCAAAAACGGCCGATAGGTCCCGATATTACTGGTTGGAAAAGGAATTAGATAGCGAGGGCAAAAACCGAGACGCGGCGTGCAACGCTCGACGGCGGCCTGACGGCGGCTCGAACGCCGAAAACGCGGCGAAAACGCCCGGAAAGCCGATGGAAAGCCGGCGCGGGCGGCGCGGGAAGGCCGCCCGGCGTGGTTCACGGCAGCAGGAAGCTGCCGTCGATCACAGTGATGGCGTCGCCGCCAATCCAGATTTTCCCGGTGGCGTCGTATTCGACCGACACCCGGCCGTCGCGGCCCAGCGCGGTGCCCTGGCGGGCCGTGTAGGTAGGGCCGGAATGCAGGCCCTGGTGCGCCAGCAGCCCGGCGATCGCGGCATTGGCGCTGCCGGTGACGGGATCCTCGACGATACCCGAGGCTTCGGCGGTGATCAGGCAGCGCACCTCGAAGTCGGCCGGGCCGCCCGCCGGATGCGGCGCATAGGCCGCCACGCCGAGCGCGCCGACCGAATCGGCGAGTGCGCGCAGCGCGTCCGGATCCGGCGCCAGCGCCAGGCAGTCAGCCGCGGTGGCCAGGCGCACCACCAGCCAGGGCGTGCCGTTGTCGGTGGCGCAGGGCGTGGCCTCGAACACGATCGCCTCGGAGCGCAGCGCGGCGGCCAGCGCCGCGTGCGAGGCGGCGCCCAGGGGCGTCACGCGCGCCGGCGGCGCCGCGAAGGCGCGGGGGCCGCCTTCGGCCGGCTCGCGCAGCTCGACCAGCCCGGCGCCGCATTGCTGGACCAGGCGGCCCGGCGTGCGCGGCGCCAGGCCCGCCTCGCGCACCGCGTGGGCGGTGCCGAGCGTGGGGTGGCCGGCGAAGGGCAGTTCCCGGTGGGTGGTGAAGATCCGCACGCGGTAATCGGCGCGCGGATCGGTCGGCGTGCAGACGAAGCTCGTTTCCGAGAGGTTCGTCCAGCGCGCGATCGCCTGCATCTGCGCCTCGGACAACGGATCCGCATCGAACACCACGGCCAGCGGATTGCCGTGGAACGGCACCGCCGTGAAGACGTCGACCTGCTTGAAGCGAACCCGCCGCGCCGTCATTCGACTTCGGCGATCAGTTCGATCTCGACGCAGGCGCCCAGCGGGATCTGCGCCACGCCGAAGGCCGAGCGTGCATGCTTGCCGGCGTCGCCGAACACCTCGGCGATCAGCTCCGAGGCGCCGTTGGTGACCAGGTGCTGCTCGGTGAATTCGAGCGTCGAGTTGACCAGGCTCATCAGCTTGACGATGCGCTTGACGCGGTTCAGGTCGCCGGTGTGGGCGTGCAGCGTCGCCAGCAGGTCGATCGCCACGCCGCGCGCGGCGGCGCGGCCGTCCTCGGTGGACAGGTCCAGGCCGAGCTTGCCGGCCCACACCTTGCCGTCCTTCTTGGCGATATGGCCCGACAGGTAGACCGTATTGCCGCTTTGCGCGCTCATCACGTAGGCGGCGGCCGGCGCGCCCGCGCTCGGGAGTTCGATGCCGAGTGCCTTCAGCTTGTCGTAGACGTTTGCCATCTGTCGTATGTCCTTGGTTTGGGTTGGAGGGGTGATCAGGGGCCGGAAACCGGCGCGGGCCTCACAGGCGTTCGCGCAACAGCTTGCCGAGCCGCGCGACGCCCTGCTCGATCTGCTCGGGCGGCACCGTCACGAACGACAGGCGCAGGGTATTGGCCTGCGCGTCGTTGGCGAAGAACGGCGCGCCCGGCACGAAGGCCACGTTCTGGGCGATCGCGGCCTCGAGCAGGGCCATGCTGTCGATGCTCGCGGGCAGTTGCACCCAGACGAACATGCCGCCTTCGGGGCGATTCCAGCTCACGCCGGCCGGCATGTGCCGCGCCAGCGCGTCGAGCATCGCGTCGCATTGTGAGGCATACAGCGCGCGGATGCCGGGAACGTGCTCGTCGAGGAAGCCGTCGCGGATCACCTCGTGGGCGATCCGCTGGGTCAGCGAGGGGGTGTGCAGGTCGGTGGCCTGCTTGGCCTGCACCAGCTTGAAATGCAGCGATTCGGGCGCGATCAGGTAGCCGATCCGCAGCCCCGGCGCGAGCACCTTGGAGAAGCTGCCGAGATGGACGATATGGTCGGGCGCCATCGACAGCATGGTCGGCAGCGGCTCGCCGCGGTAGTTGAGCGCGCCGTAGGGATCGTCCTCGATCACCGGGAACGGGCTCGACTGCGCGAAGGCGGCCAGCGCGCGGCGGCGTTCCACCGGCAGGCGGCGCCCGGTCGGGTTCTGGAAGTTCGGCTGGGCGTAGAGCAGGCGCGCGCCGGCGGTCAGCTCGGGGGTGAGCGCCTCGGGCACCAGGCCGGACTCGTCGCTGGGCACCTGCACGTAGTTCGGTTCGTGCAGCGAGAAGGACTGCAGCGCGCCGAGGTAGGTGGGCGTTTCCACCAGCACGCGGCTGGCCGGGTCGATCAGCACCTTGCCGAGCAGGTCCAGCGCCTGTTGCGAGCCGGTGGTGATCAGCACCTGGCCGGTGCGCACGCGATGACGCTCGGCGATCCATTCGCGCAGCGGCAGGAAACCCTCGGTGGCGCTGTACTGCAGCGCGGCGGCCGGCGCGTCGCGCAGCACGCGGTCGGCGGCCGCGCGCATGCGCTCGGCCGGGAAGGTGGAGGGCGCCGGCAGGCCACCCGCGAACGAAATGACATCGGGCTGCTCGGTGACCTTCAGGATCTCGCGGATCGCGGAGCTGGTCAGCTTGCGGGCGCGTTCGGAGAGGGGCCAGTTCGGTTGGGGCAGCTCACTCATGATGTCCTCATCGGGTGGGGAAGGTGTGGATTATCGCTTGCGCGCTCAGCCGGCGCGAGCGGCTTGGGGCAGGGTCCGCACGCCGGAGCGGCGGCCCAGGATCACGGTGCCGATCACGGCGGCGGCGAACAGCCAGGTGGACGGCGTCACGGACTCGCCGAACAGCAGCGCGGAAAGCCCGATGGTGAAGAAGATCTGCAGCAACTGGACCTGGCCGACGCGGGCGATGCCGCCCATCGCGAGGCCCGCGTACCAGGCGAAGAAGCCGATCAGCTGCGAGAACAGCGTCACGTAGGCGAAGGCCAGCCAGACCGCCGTCGGCACCGGCTCGGCGTGCGTGAGGTGGTGCTGCCAGGCCAGCCAGCCGACCGGCGCGGCGAGAAACGGCGCGCACACCACCAGCGCCCAGCAGATCACCTGCCAGCCGCCCATCTGCCTGGCCAGGCGCGCGCCCTCGGCATAACCGAGCGCGCCCACGCCGACCGCGACCAGCATCAGCAGGTCGCCCATCTGCGGGCGGCCACCGCCGTCGCGCAGCGCGAAGGCGATCACCAGGGCGCTGCCGGCCAGCGCGCTGAGCCAGAAGCCGCGCGAGGGCCGCTCGCGCGACAGCCAGGCCGCGTAGAGCGCCACCAGCAGCGGCTGCAGGCCGTTGACCACGGCCCCGTGCGCGGCCGGCACGGTCTGCATCGACCAGGCCGAGAACACCGGGTAGGCGACGATCACGCCGGCCGAGACCACCGCCAGGCTTTTCAGTTGCGCACGCGTCGGCCAGGCCTCGCGACGCCACCACAGCAGCAGGGCGGCCGGCACGGCGGCGGCCAGCGCGCGGCCGAGGCCGTTGAGCAGCGGGTGGAATTCGGTGACGACGACGCGCGTCATGGGCAGCGTCAGGCTGAAGATCGTCACGCCGAGCAGGCCTAGCAGCATGCCGCGGGTTTCGCGCGAATCGGACATCTTGATCGAGGCTCCGGAAGGATGAGGGGAATGGGCGAATGGCGCGGGCGGCGCGCCTTCAGCGCAGCGTGCGCGCGCCCTTGGGCGTGTCGAAGCTGGCCACCAGCGCGCGCTCCGGGGCGGCCGACACGGCCACCAACTGGCCGGCGCCAAGCCAGTCGAGGTGCGCGACGATCGCCTCGGCCTCGGGATGGGTGGCGTTCAGCGAGCCGAGCACGATGTCGTGATGCGGCAGCGTGTCGGACGGATGGCGCGGCGTGTCCCACTGGATCAGCGAGGGCGCGATGCCGTCGGCCGCCTGGCCCGAGGCGTCGGGGAAGGCGCCGTCGGCGGGTACCGTCAGGCTCCAGCGCCAGTCGCCGCGGCTCATCCGCGCGACCGGGGCGATCCGCTGCGGATACTGGCGGCGCCAGATATCCAGGTGGCGCGGCGGCTCCACGCGCGCCACCCAGTGCACCAGCGCCGGGCCCTGGGCGAGGCGCTGCTGCATGGCCGGCTCGTCGAGCGCGAACAGGCGCGGGCGCGGCGCGCCGGACGGCACCGGCGCGTCGGGATCGATCGCGATCACCTCCAGGTAGGCGCCGCCCCACAGGCCGAACAGCCGGTTGTGGGTGCGCATCAGCGGATGCGCGCCGCCGCCGGCGGGCTCGGTGCCGAGCGTGTCGGCGACGTAGGCCGTGCCCTCGTCGAGGGTGCGGGCGGCGATCACCAGGTGGTCGAGTTTCAGCGGTCGTGCGTTCATGGCGGTTCGAATGGTCGGATTCCTTGCTGCGTGCGCGCGGACGGCTTGCCGGGGCGGGACGCACGGATGACGTGCGGCGATGCCCGCGGACCGCAGGCGCGGGGCGTGCGGCCGGGCTCGATCGAGCCGGTGCGGGCGGGTTCGGGCAAGGCCGGCGGTGCCGGGAGGGTGGATCCGGCGGCCGCGGCGGCGGGGCGCACGGGCTTCGATGGTAGCGGGCGCCCGGGCGCGCAGCCATGCGGAGCGAACGATGCCGGGTATTTGCCGGATCCGGGTCGAATCCACTCCGAATCCGGGCGATGGCTCGTCCACCCTGCGCTGGCGACCTGAAAACTGTAATCGCGTCGACCGGAACAGTAACGGTACAATCGGCGCAATACTTTTCTGTACAGTTCCCGCCCGCCGGAGGCCGCCGATGTCCACCGTTCCGCTCGACCAGATCCCCGCGCCGCACGACACCGCCACGCTGACCCTGGTCGACCAGTTGGTGCAATGGGCGCGCCGACGCATCGACGAGCGGGTGTTCCGGCCCGGCATGCGGATGCCCTCGATCCGCAAGCTGGCGATCGACAAGAACGTGTCGCGCTTCACTGTGGTGGAGGCCTATGAGCGGCTGGTGGCCCAGGGTTACCTCGATTCGCGGCGCGGCTCCGGCTTCTACGTGCGCGAGCGCGGCCCGGTGGCGCTGCCCGGCGAGACGCCCCGGCCGCGGCAGGACGCGCCGCCGGCCGCGGTCGACAACACCATCGACGTGGTCTGGCTGCTGCGCAACATGCTGCGCACGGTCAGCCCGGAAAAGGGGCCGGGGCTCGGCTACCTGCCGGCGCGCTGGCTCGACGGCGAGCTGATCACCAGCGCGCTGCGTTCGCTGGGCCGCCAGGCCGGCGCGCAGATGCTCGGCCTGGGCCGTGCCCAGGGTTTCCTGCCGCTGCGCCAGCAACTGCAGACGCGCCTGGCCGAGCAGGAGATCGGCGCGACGCCCGAGCAACTGGTGATGGTCTCGGGCATCACGCATGCGATCGACCTGATCGCGCGGCTGTTCGTGCGGCCCGGCGACACCGTGGTGGTGGGCGACCCGGCCTGGTTCCAGATGTTCGGCCGCTTCGCCTCGCAGGGCGCGCGCCTGGTCGGGATGCCCTACACGCCCGCCGGCCCCGATCTCGACGCGCTCGAGACCCTGGTCCAGCAGTGGCGGCCGAAGATGCTGGTGATCAATTCGGTGCTGCAGAATCCCACCGGCACCTCGCTGTCGGCCGCGCAGGCGTTCCGGATCCTGCGCCTGGCCGAGGCCTACGACTTCCTGGTGGTGGAGGACGACGTCTACGGCGATCTATGTCCGGCCCGCTACCCTGCCACGCGCCTGGCCAGCCTCGACCAGCTCAAGCGGGTGATCCTGGTCGGCAGCTTCTCCAAGACCCTGGCGGCGAACCTGCGGGTGGGCTACATCGCCTGCTCGCACGAGATCGCCAATGCGCTGACCGACCAGAAGATGCTGGCCGGCATGACCACCCCCGAGCTCAACGAGCGAGTGCTCTACAAGGTGCTGACCGAAGGCCATTACCGGCGCCACGTGGAGCGGCTGCGCGGCCGGCTCGACGGGGTGCGCGACAAGACGGCCCGGATGCTGGAGCGGGTCGGCATGCGCCTGTTCACGATGCCCTCGGCGGGCATGTTCCTGTGGGCCGACACCGGCGCCGATTCCGACGCGCTGGCCGCCGCCGCGCACGAGGAGGGCTTCCTGCTGACGCCGGGCAGCCTGTTCTCGCCGCAGCAGTCGCCGTCCACCTGGACCCGCTTCAACGTCGCCAATTGCGGCGATCCGGCGCTCGCGCCGTTCCTGGCGCGCTATCTCGATTCGGTGCCGCGGCGCCCGGCCGAGGCAGGGCCGGGTTCGCTGGACGCGGCCTAGCCGGATCAACTGGCTCGAGGCCGGGCCCCTGGCGGGCGAGCCGCTTCCGGTTCGATCGATCCAGTGCGGCGCGCGATCAATTACATCAATCGCCCCGGGGTCTTGAAATCGCTCCAGCCGGCCCCATTTCGGTGCCCGAAGACACGATCCGGCGCGGATCCGGCCCCGCCTTCGCGGCGAGTGCCGCCGGGCTCGGCGGATCTCCTCCCTCATTCATCCCCTTTGGCTACAGGAAAACGCAATGGCACATGAAACGATGAGCTTCCAGGCGGAGGTCAAGCAGCTCCTCCATCTGATGATCCATTCGCTGTACAGCAACAAGGAAATCTTCCTTCGCGAACTGGTGTCGAACGCGTCCGACGCGGCCGACAAGCTCCGTTTCGAGGCGCTCGAAAACGGCGCCCTCTACGAGAACGATCCGAACCTGCGGATCCGCATCGGCTACGACAAGGCCGCGCGCACCGTGACGATCGACGACAACGGCATCGGCATGAGCCGCGACGAGGCGATCGCCAACCTGGGCACCATCGCGCGCTCGGGCACCAAGGAATTCTTCTCCAAGCTGTCGGGCGACCAGCAGCGCGACGCGGCGCTGATCGGCCAGTTCGGCGTGGGCTTCTACTCGGGCTTCATCGTCGCCGACCGCATCACGGTCGAGACGCGCCGCGCCGGCGCGCCGGCCTCGGAAGGCGTGCGCTGGGAAAGCGCGGGCGAGGGCGACTTCACGGTCGACGCGATCGAGCGCGCCCAGCGCGGCACCACCATCACCCTGCACCTGCGCGAGGGCGAGGACGAGCTGCTGTCCTCCTACAAGCTCAAGTCCATCATCCGCAAGTATTCGGACCACGTCGGCCTGCCGATCCTGATGAAGGCGGAAGAGTGGGACCAGGAAAAGGGCGAGATGGTCGAGAAGGACGAGGACGAGACCGTCAACCAGGCCAGCGCGCTCTGGACCCGTTCCAAGCAGGACATCACTGAAGAGCAGTACAAGCAGTTCTACCAGCACGTCGCGCACGACCACCAGGACCCGCTGGCCTGGACCCACAACCGCGTCGAGGGCCGCAGCGAGTACACGCAACTGCTCTACGTGCCGGCGCACGCGCCCTTCGACATGTGGAACCGCGACTACCGCGGCGGCCTGAAGCTGTACGTGAAGCGCGTGTTCATCATGGACGACGCCGAGCAACTGCTGCCGCAGTACCTGCGCTTCGTGAAGGGCGTCGTCGACTCGGCCGACCTGCCGCTCAACGTCTCGCGCGAGATCCTGCAGGAAAGCCGTGACGTGCGCACCATCCGCGACGGCGTGACCAAGCGCACGCTGTCGATGCTGGAGGAACTCGCGAACGCCGAGGACGATGCCGGCAAGGACAAGTACAAGACCTTCTGGACCGAGTTCGGCCAGGTCCTGAAGGAAGGCATCGGCGAGGACAACGCCAACCGCGAGCGCGTCGCCAAGCTGCTGCGCTTCGCCTCGACGCAGGGCGAGACGGCCGAGCAGAACGTCTCGCTGGCCGACTACGTCTCGCGCATGAAGCCCGAGCAGAGCAAGATCTACTACGTCACGGCCGACACCTGGCAGGCCGCCACCCACAGCCCGCACCTCGAGGTGTTCCGCAAGAAGGGCGTCGAGGTGCTGCTGCTGACCGATCGCGTCGACGAGTGGATGCTGTCCTACCTGAACGAGTTCGACGGCAAGCCGCTGGCCAGCGTGGCACGCGGCGACCTCGATCTCGGCGCGCTCGACGACGAGGAGAAGAAGGCGCAGGAGGAAACCGGCGAGGCGATGAAGCCGGTGGTCGAGAAGATCAAGGAAACGCTCGGCGACAAGGTCAAGGAAGTGCGCGTGACCTTCCGCCTGACCGATTCGCCCTCCTGCCTGGTGGCCGACGACAACGACATGAGCGGCTACCTGCAGCGCATGCTGAAGGCGGCCGGCCAGCAGGCGCCGGCGATGCAGCCGATCCTCGAGATCAACCCCGAGCATCCGCTGATCAAGCAGCTGCAGCCCGAAGGCGCCGACTTCGCCGACTGGTGCCACCTGCTGCTCGACCAGGCGCTGCTGGCCGAGGGCGGCGCGCTGGAAGATCCGGCCGCCTTCGTCAAGCGCACCAACGCGCTGCTGCTGTCGCGCGCCGCGTGATACGGCCGCGCTTCGACGCGGCCGACGCGCAGTGGCGCGTGGTGCCGCGTCCCGGCCTGGGCGCCGCGCCCCGCGACTGGCTCACGCGCGGCGGTTCGCTGACGGCGCACCTGGCCACGCTCGGCGCGGTCAGCGTGCGCGTCACGCGCGAGGCCGTGGCGGTGCCCTGGGCCGACGAGCCGGCTGCGCTGGCGGTCGTGCCGCGCCAGGCCTGCTGGGTGCGCGAGGTGGTGCTCAGCGTCGACGGCGAACCCTGCGTCGCCGCGCACAGCCTCACGCCGCTCGGCGCGAGCCGCGGCGTGTGGCAGGCGATCCGCCGGCTGCGCACGCGGCCGCTCGCCGAGCTGCTCTACAGCGATGCGCGGGTGTCCCGCTCGTCCCTGGTGAGCCGGCGCGTGATCGCCGGCCATCCGCTGCACCTGCTGGCGGCGCGGGCCCTGCCCGCGGGCGAGCCGGTGCCGCATGCGTTCGCCGCGCGCCGCTCGGTGTTCGAGCGGCACGGCGCGCCGCTGATGGTCAGCGAGTGCATGCTGCCGGCGCTGTGGCGGCGCGTGGGCGGGGCCGGCGCGCTCGAGCTCGCGCGCGAATCGGATTCGGCCGCATGAGCGAGGCGACCCCGGCGCCCGACCTGGCGCTCAAGCGCAGCTTTCCGCCGGTGGTGGATGAGCACACGCGCGTGCTGATCCTCGGCAGCCTGCCCGGCGAGGTCTCGCTGGCGCAGAGCCGCTATTACGCGCATCCGCAGAACCGCTTCTGGCGCCTGCTCGGCGAGGTGCTCGACACCGAGCTGGTCGCCCTCGACTACGCGCAGCGTCTGCAGACCCTGCAGCGGCACGGCATCGGCCTTTGGGACGTGGTGGCCGAGGCCACCCGCATCGGCAGCCTCGACAGCCGGATCCGCGACCACGCCAGCAACGATCTCGTCACCCTGGTGCAAAGCCTGCCGCGGCTCGCGGCGATCGCCTTCAACGGCGGCACGGCGGCCAGGCTCGGCACGCGCGCGCTGGGCGAACACGGCGCCGCCTACACGCTGCTCGGGCTGCCGTCGAGCAGCCCCGCCTACGCGGCGCTGCCTTATACGGACAAGCTGCTGCAATGGCGCGCGCTGGCCGCCTTCCTGGCCTGACACGAAGCCGCGCATCGACGCACGGCGGATTCGGTGGCTGCGTCTGGCCGCTCGCGCCGCGCCGATGCTATGCTCTCGATCCTCCCGTTTTCACCGAGTCGCGCGGCCTGCGCGATCCATCCAGATGACCCGACTGATCAAGCGCGCGTCCGCCGAGGCGCGCGCGTTTCGCCGCGACAACGCGCGCGACGACGAAACCCTCGCCCAGCGCCCCGAGGTGCGGACCAAATCGCGCGCGAACCGCGACGACCTGAGCGACGCGCCGCTGATCGAGGCGCCGCGCAAGCCGCGCTTCGCGCCGGTCACGTTCTCCGAGGAGCGCGGCGTGCGCTACCTGCACTTCGGTACCGAGTGGGTGCAGGGCGCGATGCGGCTGTCCAGGCCGCTGGCGATCGAACTCGAATACGCGCAGCAGATGATGGCCTGGCTGCTGTTCCTCGACACGCCCGAGCGGGTCGTCCAACTGGGCCTGGGCACCGGCGCGCTGACCAAGTTCGCGCATGCCTACCTGGCGCCGGCGCGCGTCGAGGCGGTCGAGCTGAATCCGGCGGTGATCATCGCCGCGCATTCGATGTTCGCGCTGCCGCCCGACGACGAGCGCCTGACGGTGCACGAGGCCGACGCCTGGGACTTCGTCAACGACGCGGCCAACCGCGGCACCACCGGCGCCCTGCAGATCGACCTGTACGACGCCACCGCGCGCGGCCCGGTGCTCGACAGCGTGGCTTTCTATCGCGCGGTGCGCGGCTGCCTGGCCGAAGCCGGCGTGGCCACCATCAACCTGTTCGGCGACCACCCGAGCTTCGTGCGCAACATGAAGCACCTCAACGCGGCCTTCGATTCGCGCGTGATCGCGCTGCCGGAAGTGCACGAGGGCAATCGCGTCGCGCTGGCCTTCTCGGGCCCGGCCCTGTCGGTGTCCTACGCGCTGCTCGAGGCGCGCGCGGCGCATCTCGAGCACACGCTGAAGCTGCCCGCGCGCCAGTGGGTGAAAGCCTTGAAAGCATCGAAGGCCGAGCTCGGCGACGCCTCGCCGGACTTCACGATCTGACGGTTTCCCGGCCGGGCTCCCGCCCGCGCCCCGCGCCGCCGGCCTCCCCGCCGGCGGCGTCGCATCCGCCTCCCGCCTCCCGCCGCGCTCCGGGTTCGCCCGCGTATCTGACGACATGTCGGACTCTTATACTCTGTAAGCCTGGGCTCGCGGCAGCGGATCCGCCCGCGTTTCCTCGCACCGTCGTACCCGTTCAAGACATCTAAATAACCGGGCATAAGAGACACAAGAGGAGACGCCATGGCTCACGAAGCCAACGCCAACCAGGCCGCCAAACGCTGGCTCTGGCTGCTGGTGCTGCCAGTCATCGCGATGGTCTGGGTGCCGTCGTACAGCAAGGTCGAGCCGCAATGGTTCGGATTCCCGTTCTTCTACTGGTATCAGCTCGCCTGGGTGTTCGGCAGCGCGGCGATCACCGGCTTCGTCTACAGCAAGACCAAGCATTGCTGGCGCGCCAATCCCGCCAAGGGGGACGCGCAATGAACCTGACCGCCACCTTCGTGTTCGTGCTGTTCTTCGTCGGCGTGACGATCCTCGGCTTCCTCGCCGCGCACTGGCGCCGCGGCGATCTCGCCCATCTCGACGAATGGGGCCTGGGCGGGCGGCGCTTCGGCACCATCGTCACCTGGTTCCTGCTCGGCGGCGACCTGTATACCGCCTACACCTTCGTGGCGGTGCCGGCCCTGGTGTTCGGCGCCGGCGCGATGGGCTTCTTCGCGCTGCCCTACACGATCCTGATCTACCCGTTCGCCTTCGTGGTGTTCCCCAAGCTCTGGAGCATCGCCAAGCGGCACGGCTACGTGACGGCAGCCGACTTCGTCGGCGCGCGCTACGGCAGCCGCATGCTGGCGCTGGCCGTGGCGGTGACCGGCATCGTCGCCACCATGCCCTATATCGCGCTGCAACTGGTGGGCATCGAGGTGGTGATCGGCGGGCTCGGCTTCGACACGCGCGGGCTGATGGGCGACCTGCCGCTGATCATCGCCTTCGCGATCCTGGCCGCCTACACCTACACCTCGGGGCTGCGCGCGCCGGCCATGATCGCGATCGTCAAGGACATCCTGATCTACGTGACGATCGCCGCGGCCATCATCGTGATCCCCTCGCAACTGGGCGGCTTCGGCCATATCTTCGGCAGCGTGCCGCCGCCCAAGCTGCTGCTCAAGGCGCCCGACGTGGACAGCCTGAACGGCTACAGCGCCTACGCGACGCTGGCGGTGGGCTCGGCGCTGGCGCTGTTCCTCTATCCGCACTCGGTCACCGCGATCCTGTCCTCGAAGTCGGGCAACACCATCCGCCGCAACATGGCGATGCTGCCGGCCTATTCCTTCGTGCTGGGCCTGCTCGCGCTGCTCGGCTACATGGCGCTGGCCTCGGGCGTGAAGGACATGCCGGAGTTCGCGCCGTACTTCAAGGCCTACGGCGCCAACTTCGCGGTGCCGGCGCTGTTCCTGCACTTCTTCCCCTCGTGGTTCGTCGGCGTGGCCTTCGCGGCGATCGGCATCGGCGCGCTGGTGCCGGCCGCGATCATGTCGATCGCGGCGGCCAACCTCTACACGCGCAACATCCATCGCGAGTTCATCAACCGCAACATGACGCATCACCAGGAGACCAATGTCGCCAAGCTGGTCTCGCTGATCGTGAAGGTGGGCGCGGTGGCCTTCATCCTCGGGCTGCCGCTGACCTACGCGATCCAGCTCCAGTTGCTGGGCGGGATCTGGATCATCCAGACCCTGCCGGCGATCGTGCTCGGGCTCTACACGCGCGTGCTCGATCATCGCGGCCTGCTGGTTGGCTGGGCCGCCGGCATTATCTGCGGTACCTGGATGGCGATCTCGCTGAAGCTGGCGGGCTCGATCTTCACGATACATCTGTTCGGCATGGCGATTCCCGGCTACGCGGCGATCTGGTCGCTGGCGGTGAACCTGGTGGTGGCGGTGGTGGTCAGCGTGGCGGTGCGCGTGGTCGGCATGGCGCGCGCCGAGGATCGCACGCGGCCCGAGGACTATCTCGACGTGGCCGAAGGTTGAGGGCGGGGTGAAGCGGCGGCGGGCCTGCCCGCCGCGCATGAAGGATCGAGGCCGGCTCCCGCCTGACGCGGCGGGGCCGGCCTCGTGCTTTTCGGGAGCGCGGCTCGATCGATCAGGGCTGCTGATCAGGGGCGCGCGGCCGGATCCTCGACGTTGACCATCCAGTGCACGCCGAAGCGGTCGCGCAGCATGCCGAAACCGAGCGCCCAGAAGGTCGGGCCGAAGGGCATCGCCACCGAGCCGCCGCTGGCGAGCGCCTCGAAGATGCGTCGGCCCTCGTCGAGCGTGGCCGGGTTCAGCGACAGGGAATAACCGTCGTGGGTCTGCTGCGGCGCGCCGGGCCGGCAGTCACCGTCCGAGCACATCAGTTGCGATTCGCCGATCCGCAGGCTGGCATGCATCACCTTGTCGGCCAGCGCCGGATCGAGCGGCTGCTCGGGGTTGGGGGGCGCATCCTTGTGGCGCATCAGCATCTGGACCTCGGCGCCGATCGCGTCGCGATAGAACGCGATCGCCTCGTCGCAGCGTCCGCCGAAGAACAGATAGGCTTGGACTTGCATCGTCGTCTCCTGGTGGGCTCGTCCGACCTGGTTCGGCCTGCTGACGAGCACGATGAAGGCGGGGCGCGGGGCCCCGTGACGAGCAGTGTAGTGCGTGCCGGGCGGCGCGCACATGACAACGGCCGCGCGAGGCGGCCGTCGGAGGTGTTGCCGGCAGGCGCGGGCGCGGCCCGCGCCGGGGCGCTTAGCGCAGCGCCTCGATCAGGCCTTCGAGCTTGATCGCGTCGGCCGCGAAGGCGCGGATGCCCTCGGCGAGCTTCTCGGTGGCCATCGCGTCGTCGTTGAGCTGGAAGCGGAACGCGGATTCGTCGATCGCCACGCGCTCGGCCGGCGCGTCCTGCGCGCTGTCCGGCGACAGCTTGCGCTCGAGGCGGTCGTTGCTCTCGTGCAGCTTCTGCAGCAGCTCGGGGCTGATCGTCAGCAGGTCGCAGCCGGCCAGCTCGGTGATCTGCGTGACGGTGCGGAAGCTCGCGCCCATCACCTCGGTCTTGTAGCCGAACTTCTTGTAGTAGGCGTAGATGCGGCGCACCGACTGCACGCCCGGATCGTTCGCGCCGCCGTTCTTGACCTCGTCCCAGTTGGCGCCGGCCTGCTTCTTGTACCAGTCATAGATGCGGCCGACGAAGGGCGAGATCAGTTGCGCGCCGGCCTCGGCGCAGGCGGCCGCCTGCACCAGCGAGAACAGCAGGGTCATGTTGCACTTGATGCCTTCTTTCTGCAGGACCTCGGCGGCGCGGATTCCTTCCCAGGTCGAGGCGAGCTTGATCAGCACGCGCTCGCGGCCGATGCCGGCGGCTTCGTAGAGGCGGATCAGTTCGCGGCCCTTGTCGATCGAGGCCTGGGCGTCGAACGACAGGCGCGCGTCGACCTCGGTCGAGACGCGGCCCGGGATGATCTTGAGGATTTCGGTGCCGAAGGCGATCAGCAGGCGATCGATGATGACGTCGGTCGATTCGCCGGCGTGGTCGCGCACGGTCTTCTCGAGCAGCGGCTTGTAGGCGTCCTTCTGGACCGCCTTCAGGATCAGCGAGGGATTGGTGGTCGCATCCTGGGGCTGATACTGCGCGAGCTGCTGGAAATCACCGGTATCGGCGACGACGGTGGTGTACTGCTTCAGCTGGTCGAGTGCGGTAGTCATGAGCGAATCGATGGTGGGCGCAAGGCGCCGGGTTCGACGGAAGGCCGCGCGACTGCGGCGCGGCGGCGAAGCGGGCCGGCCGACCCGCCCGCGAGCGGGGCGGGGAACGGCGACCGGAAAGCTCTATTCTAGGCCCGATTGGCCGGCGCGTCCGCGACGAGGCGGGTGGAATCGGGGCGGCAACGGGCGCGGGGCGCGCCGCGGCGCCGTTCAGCCGGCCGCGCGCGCTTCGGGCGGCCCGGGTGGCATCAGGCGCCGGGCTCGCGTCGCGCGTTCAGGATCAGTTGCGTGATCACGCCGGCCACCAGGCCCCAGAAGGCCGAGCCGATCGACAGCAGGGTCAGCCCCGAGGCGGTCACCATGAAGGTGACCAGGGCCGCCTCGCGCTGGCGCAGGTCCTGCATCGCGTTGGCCAGGCCGCTCATGATCGAGCCGAACAGCGCCAGCGCCGCCACCGAGACCACCAGCGCCTTGGGCAGTGCGTCGAACAGCGCCGCGATGGTGGCGCCGAACACGCCCGCCACCAGGTAGAACAGGCCGCACCAGACCGCGGCCGGATAACGCCGCGCGCGATCCTCGTGCGCCTCGGGACCGGTGCAGATGGCGGCCGTGATGGCGGCCAGGTTGATGCCGTGCGAGCCGAACGGGGCCAGCGCCAGCGAGGTGATGCCGGTGGTGGCGATCAGCGGCGAGGAGGGCGTCGCGTAGCCGTCGGCGCGCAGCACGGCGATGCCGGGCACGTTCTGCGAGGCCATCGCCACCACGAACAGCGGGATCCCGATGCTGACGATCGCCGACAGCGAGAAGGCCGGCACGGTGAGCACCGGGTGTGCCAGGGCGATCTGGAAGCGGCTGAAGTCGAGCAGGCCCAGTGCGCCGGACACGGCGGTGCCGGCCGCCAGGGTGGTGACGATCGCATAGCGCGGCGCGAGCCGCTTGACCACCAGGTAGGTGAGGAACATGACGATCACCAGCGCGGTCTGGAACTGCGCGGCGCGGAAGATCTCGATGCCGATCTCGAACAGGATGCCGGCCAGCAGCGCCGAGGCGATGCCGGCCGGGATCCGCCGCATCAGGGCGTCGAACAGGCCGCTCAGGCCGACCGCGGTGAGCAGCAGCGCGCACGCCACGAAGGCGCCGATCGCGTACGGGTAGGGCACGCAGGGCAGCGAGGCCACCAGCAGCGCGGCGCCCGGCGTCGACCAGGCCACCACCACCGGCGCGCGATAGCGCAGCGACAGGCCCACCGTGGTCACGCCCATGCCGATCGACAGCGCCCAGATCCAGGACGAGATCTGCGCGTCGCTCAGGTGGGCGGCGCGGCCGGCCTGGAACATCAGCACCAGCGAGCTGGTGTAGCCGGTCATCATCGCGACGAAGCCGGCGACCAGCGCCGACAGCGAGGTATCCGCGAAGAAGCGCGGGGCGGAGGCGGCCGGCGGCGTGCCGGGCGCTGGGGACGGATTCATGTTGCGAAGGCTCCGAGCGGGGAGGGAAGACGGTTCACGCGCCGCGCGCAACGCGACGGGCGATCCGGCGGCGCGGGGAGGATACAGCGGGTTGGGGCGGAATGGGGCGGCGGCGAAGCCGGCGGGTGCGCTACTTGCTTAGCTGCCGCATCGCGGCTTCCAGGCCGGCCAGCGTGAGCGGGTACATGCGCGCGCCCAGCAGGTCGCGAATGATCGCGATCGACTGCCGGTATTCCCATAGTCGCTCGGGCTCGGGATTGAGCCAGGCGTGGTTGGGGAACTGGTCGGCGAGCCGGCGCAGCCACACGGCGCCGGCCTCGGGATTGTTGTATTCGACCGAGCCGCCGGGCTGGGCGACTTCATAGGGGCTCATGGTGGCGTCGCCCACGAAGATCAGCTTGTAGTCGGCGCTGAACTTGTGGATCACGTCCCAGGTGGGTGTGCGCTCGGCGTGGCGACGCCGGTTGTTCTTCCACAGATAGTCGTAGACGCAGTTGTGGAAGTAGTAGAACTCCAGGTGCTTGAACTCGGCCTTGGCCGCCGAGAACAGCTCCTCGGTGCGCGCGATGTGGTCGTCCATCGAGCCGCCCGCGTCGAGCAGCATCAGCACCTTCACCTTGTTGTGTCGCTCGGGCACCATGCGCAGGTCGAGCCAGCCGGCATTGGCGGCCGTGCTGCGGATGGTGCCGGGCAGGTCGAGCTGGTCGGCCGCGCCCTCGCGCGCGAAGCGGCGCAGCCGGCGCAGCGCGACCTTGATGTTGCGGGTGCCGAGCTCGACCGAATCGTCGTAGTCGCGATAGGCGCGCGCCTCCCAGACCTTCAGCGCGGTGCGGTTGCCGTTGGACGGCCCGCCGATGCGGATCCCTTCCGGGTTGTAGCCGCCATGGCCGAACGGCGAGGTGCCGCCGGTGCCGATCCACTTGTTGCCGCCTTCGTGGCGCGCCTTCTGTTCGTCGAACAGCTCGCGCAGTCGCTCCATCAGCTTGTCCAGGCCGCCGAGCGCCTCGATCTGCGCCTTTTCCTCGGCCGTCAGTTCGCGCTGCAGCTTCTTCTCGAGCCAGTCGGCCGGGATCTCGAAGGCCTCGGCCGGCAGCGCCGCGACGCCGTGGAAGTAGCGGCCGAAGGCCTGGTCGAAGCGGTCGAAATACTGCTCGTCCTTCACCAGGGTCATGCGCGCGAGGTAGTAGAAGGCGTCGATCGACGGCGGGATCACTTCCTGGCGCAGCGCGTCGAGCAGCATCAGGTATTCCTTGACCGAGACCGGCAGCTTGGCCGCGCGCAGCGAGTAGAAGAAGTCGATCAGCATCGGCGCGCTCCGGGTTCGGCCGCGCGCGCCGGCGCCCGGCCGGGAGAACCGGCCAGGCGGAGGAAGACGGGGCGGGGCGCGCGGGACATGAAGGGCGAGGGGCCGAGTTGGCAGGTTCAGCGATTGTGCCGGTTCATCTGCACCAGCCGCTCGAACAGGCTCAGATCCTGCTCGTTCTTGAGCAGCGCGCCGGCCAGCGGCGGCACCACCAGCTTGTGGTCGGTCGAGCGCAGCGCCTCGGGCGGGATGTCCTCGGCCAGCAGCAGCTTGAGCCAGTCGAGCAGTTCGGAGGTCGAAGGTTTCTTCTTGAGCCCCGACACGCCGCGCAGCTCGAAGAAACTCTCGAGCGCGGTGCGCACCAGCGCCTGCTTGATGCCGGGGTAGTGGACCTCGATGATGCGCTGCATCGTCGAGGGATCGGGGAACTGGATGTAGTGGAAGAAGCAGCGGCGCAGGAAGGCGTCCGGCAGCTCCTTCTCGTTGTTCGAGGTGATGATCACCAGCGGCCGGTGCCTCGCCTTCACCAACTGGCGCGTTTCATACACATGGAACTCCATGCGGTCGAGCTCGCGCAGCAGGTCGTTGGGGAATTCGATGTCGGCCTTGTCGATCTCGTCGATCAGCAGCACGCAGGGCTCGTCGGCCTCGAAGGCCTGCCACAGCACGCCGCGCACGATGTAGTTGGCGATCTCCTTGACGCGCTCGTCGCCGAGCTGGGAATCGCGCAGCCGCGAGACTGCGTCGTATTCGTAGAGACCCTGCTGCGCCTTGGTGGTCGATTTGATGTGCCACTGCAGCAGCGGCATGCCGAGCGCGGCGGCCACTTCCTCGGCCAGCATGGTCTTGCCGGTGCCGGGCTCGCCCTTCACCAGCAGCGGACGCTGCAGCGTCAGCGCGGCGTTGACGGCGAGCTTCAGATCGTCGGTGGCGACGTATTGCGAGGAACCTTCGAAGCGCATGGCGGCTTGTTTCCAGGCGAAAAATCCCAGTATAAGTCAAAGCCGCTGTTGCGTCGGCGCATCGCTTGGTACTGTAGCGGGCGCTGCGGCGGCCTCCGGCGGGCCTTCGAGGGGTGTCCCGTGGCCGTCGCGGGGCAGGGCCGGCGCGGGTGGACTGCGTCGTCGGCAGCGCGGTACAATCGGGCCGACTTTCGGCCTGCGTGTCTCATCTATAAGCAAAATGACGCGGTCCGTTGCCTTACCGGGCGACAGGTTTTCCCCTCAAGCTAGGTACAAGCTATGAACAATTTCGTCGGCAAACAGGTCGTGGCCGCGGCGCTCATGGCGCTTCTGGCCACCGCATCGCAGGCGGCTGGGGCGGCGGGCAACCCGAAGGACGGGGCCAGCAAGGCTGCGATGTGCATCGGCTGTCATGGCATCGAAGACTACCGCACGGCGTATCCGGAGGTGTACCGGGTACCGCTGCTCGGCGGACAGAATCAGCAATATCTGGAAAACGCACTCAAGGCGTATCGCAAGAAGGACCGGCATTTCGCGTCGATGAACGCGATCGCCGCCTCGCTGAGCGACCAGGACATCGCGGACCTCGCCGCGTACTACGCCTCCCAGAAGCCCGATTCGAAGATCAATCCCTACAAGTAAAGCCCGCGCTGGCGTTTGCTCAGCAGGACAGGAGCCCTCATGAACAAGCATCAACCGGCATTGCGCATTGCGGCGGCGTTCGCGCTGGCCGCCTGTTTCGCGACGGGCGCCGCGCACGCGGCCGACGCGGCGCGGGGCAAGCAGCTGGTCGAATCGCACAACTGCGCCGCGTGCCACGGCACCAAGTTCGACAATCCGATCAACGCCGAGTACCCGCGCCTGGCGGGCCAGCGCTCCGACTACCTGGTCTGGGCCATGCGCCAGTACCAGATGGGGCTCGACAACCCGCTGCTGGGGCGCGACAACGCCATCATGCGCGCCCAGGTGCAGAGCCTGTCGGTCAGCGACATGCAGGACATCGCCGCCTACCTGGAGTCGCTGCCGGGCAGCCTGGTGTTCAAGAAGTGACGGCCTGAGCGGGCGCCTCGCGTCCGCGTCGTCGAGAGCCGCGGGCAGGGCGCGCGCGGCATGCCCCGCTTTGGCGGGGTTTTTTTTGCGTGGTGCCTGGCGCCGGCGCCGTGCGAGGGGCCGCGCCGGTGCCCGTCGGCCTCAGTCGCGCGAGGCGCGGCGCAGGATTCGTTGCAGGTAGGCGTCGGTGTCGGGCGGCGTATTGGTGCGCTGCGCTTCCCAGATCGTCTCGCCCAGGCAGTCCATGATCGCGTGCTGCGCGTCGTGCGCCGAGGGCAGCCGCGCGGCCAGCTTCTCGTGCGCGGCGCGAATGCCCGGCGGCTGGTCGATCGACAACTGCTCGCTGATCGCCAGGTGCATCGACAGGTGCAGGAACGGGTTGGTGCGGCCCGCCTCCGGCGAATACTCGCGCGAGGCGGCGCCTTCGCCCTCGTCGAGCTCGGCGTGGTATTCGGGATGCTCGACGATCCAGTCGGCGGCGATCGCTTCCAGCGGCGTGAGGATCTCGCCCTTGCGCTGCTTGCGGCGGGCGTCGATGAAGAAGCGACGGACTTCGTCGCGGCTCGGGTTGAACATGATTCGGGGGAGGTTGGGGCGCGGCGGCGTGCTGCGGAAGCGGCCATTCTACGCCGGCCGGCGGGAGGCTGCCTCCGGGCGGGGCAGGCCGCGGGCGGGGCCGGGCAGGTGCCTGCCGCGTGGATCGGCATTGTTCCCGACTATCGGGGCGCGAGCGCGCTCGCTAGAATCGATCGCTTGCCGTTGCGCTGCCGCGGCTTCCCCTCATTTCGTTCGCCCAGGCCCATCCATGGTCACCGCCCTTGCCCAGGCCCCGTCGTCCGCCGCCGTTCGCGGCGCCCTGTTCGTCGCGCTGTCCGCCGTCGCGTTCGGCGCGATGGCGATCTTCGGCCGCTATGCCTATGCCGCCGGCGTCGACGTGCTGGGGCTGCTGATCGTGCGCTTCGGCATCGGCGGCGCGCTGCTGGCGCTGATCGCGTGGCGGCGCGGCGTGGCCTGGCCCGGCGCACGCGCGCGAGTGCGCATCGCCGCGATGGGCGCGCTCGGCTACGTCGGCCAGTCGTTCTGCTATTTCACCGCGCTGCAGCATGCGCAGGCCAGCCTGGTGGCGCTGCTGCTCTACCTGTACCCGGCCTTCGTGACCCTGCTCGCGGCCTGGTGGCTCGGCGAGCGGCTGACCCGCGTCAAGGCGATGGCCCTTGTACTGTGCGTGGCCGGCTCGGCGCTGATGGTGGGCGGCGGGCATGGCGAGCCGCTCGGCATCGCGCTGTCGCTGGCGGCGGCCGTGATCTATTCGCTCTACATCGTGGCCGGCACGCGCGCCACGCGCGGCGTGGACCCGCTCGCGACCACCGCGATCATCTGCATCGCCGCCACGCTGATGTTCACGCTGATCGCCCTGGCGCGCTGGGCTGCCTTCGGCGTCGCGCCGCAATGGCCGCAGGCGGGTTCGGGCTGGCTCGCGCTGGTGGCCATCGCCCTGGTGTCGACGGTCGGCGCGATGCTGGCCTTCTTCGCCGGGCTGTCGCTGCTGGGCGCGGCGCGCACCGCCATGCTCTCGACGCTGGAGCCGGTGGTCACGGTGGCGCTGGCCGCGCTGCTGTTCGGCGAGGCCTTGTCGCCGATGCAGTGGGCGGGAGGCGTGGCGATCCTGGTGGCCGTGCTGTGGCTGGTGAAGGCGGGCGGCAAGGCCGACGACGCGGCGACCGCCACCGCGAATGCCTGATCTGCGCGGCGGGCGGATTCTTGAACGATGCCGCGCAACGCATCGCAGTGCGAATCAATCGGCGCGGGGCGCGGCGAGGTCGGACCGGCGTGATGCAGACTGGACGACGCGGTGCCCGGCCGGCGGGCACCGCGCCGGTCTCATTCGAGCGGCGCCGGCGTCTTGGGCTTGAAATCGCAGAGCGGTTCGATCGCGCAATGCCAGCATTCGGGCCGGCGCGCCTTGCAGACGTAGCGGCCGTGCAGGATCAGCCAGTGATGCGCATCCTGCAGGAATTCCGCCGGCGTGAATTTCTCCAGCGCGATCTCCACCGCGCGCACGTCCTTGCCCGGCGCGAGCCCGGTGCGATTGGCGACGCGGAAGATATGCGTGTCGACGGCGATGGTCGGATGGCCGAAGGCGGTGTTGAGCACCACGTTCGCGGTCTTGCGGCCGACCCCGGGCAGCGCCTCGAGCGCCTCGCGATCGGCAGGCACCTCCCCTGCATGCTGCTCCAGCAGGATCCGGCAGGTCGCGATCACGTTCTTCGCCTTGGTCTTGTAGAGCCCGATGGTCTTGATGTAGTCGGTCACGCCGGCTTCGCCGAGCGCGAGCACCTGGCTGGGCGTGTTCGCCACCGGGAACATGCGCCGCATCGCCTTGTTGACCGACACGTCGGTGGCCTGCGCCGACAGCATCACCGCGATCAGCAGCTCGAACGGCGTGCTGTATTCGAGCTCGGTGGTCGGGTGCGGATTGAGGCTGCGCAGCGTTTCGTAGATCGCGCGTCGTTTGGTGGCGTTCATGCGTTGCGTGGCGGTTGGGTCGGCGAATCGTCGCCGGGTTGGCCCTTCGATTCGTCGGCGGGTCGATCGCCGGCGCCCGACGGCTCGCCGTCGGCCTGCGCAGCCTGTTCGGCCATGCGACGTTCCTGCTCGATGCGCCGGCGGCGCGCCTCGGCCGCGTCGATCTGCGCCTGCACGGCGGGGCTCACGTTCTCGGTGTTCTTCGGCGCCTCGCCGCTGGCGGCCAGTTCTTCCTTCTTCTTGCGCGCGCGCTCCAGCGCCGCCGCGATGATCGCGCGTTTCTTCGCTTCGGGATCGTCGGCGGGCGCGGCGGGGCTCGATGCGGCAGGGGCAGACGCGGCGGCCGCGGCGGTTTGCGCGGCCTGCGCCGCGCTGGCCGCACGACGGGCGGCGGCGCGTGCCTCGGCGGCCTCGCGCTCGCGGCGCTGGCGCGCCACGTGCTGGTCGTGCCGCGCGCGCGCCGCGTCGGCCTGCTGCTGGGTCCAGGCATCCCAGCCGGTGTGCTCGCCGGTGACCGGGATCATCGCGATGCAGTCGACGGGGCAGGGCGCCACGCACAGGTCGCAACCAGTGCAGAGTTCAGCCACCACCGTGTGCATCTGTTTCGGAGCCCCGACGATCGCGTCGACCGGGCAGGCCTGGATGCACAGCGTGCAGCCGATGCAGAGCTGCTCGTCGATCACGGCCAGCGGCCGCGGGCGCTCCTCGCCATGCTCGACGGCCAGCGGGATCACCGGCTTGCCGAGCAGATTGGCGAGCCGCTCGATGCCTTCGTGGCCGCCGGGCGGGCATTGGTTGTAGTTGGCGCTGCCGTCGGCGATCGCCTCGGCATACGGACGGCAGCCATCGAAGCCGCACTTCGTGCATTGTGTCTGGGGCAGCAGATCTTCGATGCGATCCGCGAGTTTTCTGGTGTCGGTCACGGTGACGGCGGGGCTGGGCGCGCGCCAGGGCGGGGTGGATCGGCGCGGCCCGAATGGTTCGACAAAGCGTAATTATCGCCGATTTCCCGCCTTGCGCTCGGCTGCGCCTGTGCGCATAATCAAGGCGCATTTCTTGCTCGACCGCAGCAGGTGCCGCCGCCTACCCGGCCGGTCGGCGCCCCCGGTGCCGGAGGCGTGTGAGGCGCACCGGCAGTGCCGACAGGATCACGCGGGCCCAACCCATGAATCAGCCAAAAATCAAAAGAGATCCCGAAGGAACGCGGCGACGCATCCTGCAAGCCGCTGCCGAGGAATTCGCCAGCGGTGGCCTGTTCGGCGCGCGTGTCGACCAGATCGCCCGCCGCGCCGAAACCAACGAGCGGATGCTCTACTACTATTTCGGCAGCAAGGAACAACTGTTCACGGCCGTGCTCGAGCAGGCCTTCTCCGCCCTGACCGAAGCCGAGCGCGTGCTCGATTTCGACGGCGTGCCGCCGGTCGAGGCCGTCACGCGGCTGGCCCATTTCATTTGGGATTACTACAGGGATCATCCCGAGCTGCTGCGGCTCATCAACAACGAAAACCTGCATGAAGCGCGCTACATTCTGAAGTCGCCGCGCACGCGCGAGATGATCTCGCCGCTGGTGCAGACGCTCGGCAGCGTGCTGGCGCGCGGGCAGAGCGCGGGGCTGTTCCGCTCGGACGTCGATCCGCTGCGCTTCTACGTGACCTTGTCGGGCCTGGGCTACTACATCGTCTCGAACCGCTACACGCTGGCCGCGATGCTCGATCGCGACTTCAGCACGCCCGACGAGCGCGCCGAGATGGTGCGCATGAATACCGACATCCTGCTCGCCTACCTGCTGCGCCGCTGATGCCTCCCGGCGGCGCGCCGCGCTTGCCGCGATTATCGTTTCCGAAAACAAGAACGCGCCGTTCGGCGGCATGAGCCGAACGGCGCGTTCTCGCGTCTGGCGACGCGGCTTGCCTCAGATCGTCTTGCGTGCGCGCGGCGCACGCGCCGGCGAAACCTTGGGCGTGGTGGCGGGCTTCGCCGTCTGCTTCGCGGATTTTTTCGCGGCGGCCGATTGGCTGACCGGCTGGGCGGCGGCGCGGCGCGTGGCGGTCGAGCCGCGCTTGGCCGCGGCGGCGCGTCCCGCGCTCGAGGCCGTATCGTGCGCACTGGCGCCTACCAGCGCCGCAGCCGGTGCCGGCGTTTCCTGGACACCGTTGCCGGCGCTGTTGCCGCCGGCCGGATCGTCGCTGCCCGGCGCCACGGGTGCCGTGCCGTCGGCGGTTTTCGCCGCCGGCTGATGCTCGCGGATGAATTCGCGCAGCTGCGGGTAGATGATGGTGCGCCAGCGGCGGCCCGAGAAGATCCCGTAATGGCCGCATTTCTCGGCGGTCAGGCTGCGGCGATGCTCGCCGGGAATGCCGGTGCAGAGTTCCTGCGCGACGTGGGTCTGGCCGCTGCCGGAGATGTCGTCGAGTTCGCCCTCGATCGTCATCAGCGCGGTGGCCTTGATGTCGGCGGGTTTCACGCGCTCGCCGCGCACGTCCCAGGTGCCCTCGGCCAGGCCGAACTCCTGGAACACGATGCGGATGGTGTCCAGGTAGTACTCGGCGGCCATGTCGAGCACGGCGTTGTACTCGTCGTAGAAGCGGCGGTGCGCCTCGGCATCGTCCTCGTCGCCGCGCAGCAGGCTCTGGTAGAAATCCCAGTGCGATTGCGCGTGGCGCTCCGGGTTCATCGCCACGAAGCCGGTGTGCTGCAGGAAGCCCGGATAGACCTGGCGGCCCTCGCCCGGATAGTTGGCCGGCACCGTGTGGATCACGTTGTTCTCGAACCAGGCCATCGAGTGATTGGTGGCCAGCGAGTTCACCGAGGTCGGGCTCTTGCGCGCGTCGATCGGCCCGCCCATCATCGTCATGGTCAGCGGGGTGTCCTCGCCGCGGCTCGCCATCAGCGAGATCGCCGCCAGCACCGGCACGGTGGGCTGGCACACCGAGATCACATGCAGGTTGCGCGCGCCGATGTGGCGGATGAATTCCTGGATGTAGTCGACGTAGTCATCGAGATGGAACGCGCCCACCTCGACCGGCACCATGCGCGCGTCGATCCAGTCGGTGATGTAGACCTTGTGGTCCTGCAGCATCGTGCGCACGGTGTCGCGCAGCAGCGTGGAATGGTGGCCCGACAGCGGCGCGCAGACCAGCACCACCGGTTCTTCCTTGAGCTGCCCCACCGCGGCGGAATCGTCCGCATAGCGCTTGAAGCGCATCAGGCGGCAGAACGGCTTCTCGATGATGGTCTGCTCGACGATCGGGATCTGGTGGCCATCCTTCTCGATCTGGTGCAGGTCGAATTCGGGTTTCTCGTAATCCTTGCCGAGCCGGTACATCAATTCATAGGCAGCGGCCCAGCGCGTGGCGCCGGGTATCAGCGAGAGCGGGCTGGACGGATTCGCGAAGGATTTCGAGGCCGCCTGGGCCCAGGCGGTCAGCGGACTCAGCAGCGCCCGCTGGAACTCGTGCATTTGGTAAAGCATGAAGAAGGCTCCCGAGGGGAGGACGTCGCGGGGGCATTCGAGGCCGCGGCGCGCGGTGGGGTCCGGGGCCGGACCGCGCGAGCGGTCGGCCAGTCGCGTTGATCATATCGGGTTCCATGTCATGTCGCAATGCAGCATTTTCCCCATGTCGGCGCGATCTTGCGAAGTTTGACGAATCGCGGTCTTGACTTCTCCTTGTCGCAAAATCCGCGGCCCAAACCCCTGCCGCGGCCTCAGCGGCCGTCGGTTTCGACCGCCACCGGCTGCCCGGCGGCCTGGGCCATTTCCTCCTCGTGGTGCATCAGGTTCATGGCCGTGTGGACCAGCGCGACGTGCGAGAAGGCCTGCGGGAAATTCCCGACCTGGCGGCCCTCGACGGGATCGTATTCCTCGGCCAGCAGGCCCAGGTCGTTGGCCAGCGACAGCAGGCGGCGGAACAGCCGGTGCGCGTCGTCGATGCGCCCGAGCAGGGCGTAGTTGTCGACCAGCCAGAAGCTGCAGGCGAGGAAGGTACCCTCGCCGGGCGGCAGGCCGTCGTCGAAATCGGTGGTGCGATAGCGCATCACCAGGCCGCCGTGCAGCAGCTCGCGCTCGATCGCCTCGACGGTGCCCACCACGCGCGGGTCGGAAGGCGGCAGGAAGCCCACCAGCGGCAGCATCAGCACGCTGGCGTCGAGCTCGTCGCTGCCGTAGCTCTGCGTGAAGGCCTGCTTGGCCTCGTTCCAGGCGTTGGTGCAGACGTCCTCGTGGATCGCCTCGCGCAGCGCGCGCCAGTGGTCGAGCGGCGCGGGCAGGCGGAACTGCTCGGCCGACTTGATGGCGCGGTCGAACGCGACCCAGGCCATGATCTTCGAGAAGGTGAAGTGCTTGCGGCCGCCGCGCGTCTCCCAGATGCCCTCGTCGGGCTCGCGCCAGATCTTCTCGAGATGGGTGAGCAGCGCGCACTGTACCGACCAGACCGTATCGTCGGCCTGCAGCCCGCCCACGCGCGCCAGGTGCAGCGCGGCCATCACCTCGCCGAACACGTCGAGCTGCAACTGGTTGGCGGCGTTGTTGCCGATCCGCACCGGCTTCGAATCCTGGTAGCCGGGCAGCCAGTCGAGCTCCATCTCGGGCAGGCGCCGCTCGCCGGCGATGCCGTACATGATCTGGATCTGCTCGGGGGAGCCGGCCATCACGCGGCCCAGCCAGGCGCGCCAGGCGCGCGCCTCGTCGTAGTAGCCGGCGCGCATCAGCGCGAGCAGGGTGATGGTGGCGTCGCGCAGCCAGCAGTAGCGGTAGTCCCAGTTGCGGGTGCCGCCGATGTGCTCGGGCAGCGAGGTGGTGGGCGCGGCCACGATGCCGCCGGTCGGCTCGTAGGCGAGCGCCTTCAGCGTGATCAGCGAGCGCCGCACCGCGTCGGCGTAGCGGCCCTGGATCGGGCAGCGTGAGGACCATTCGAGCCAGTGGTTCTCGGTGCGCGCCAGCATCGACAGCGGCTCGCGCGCCGGCGGCAGGCGCAGGTGCGAGGGCGCGTAGCCGAGCGAGAAGGGCACGCGTTCCTCGGCATGCACGGTGAATTCGGCGACGGTGCGCAGGTTCTCGCCCGCGAGCGGCACCGGCGTGCGCAGCACCACCGTGTCGGGGCCGGCGATCGCCTTCATGCCGGCCTCGCGTGACAGGCGCGTGACCCAGGGGATCGAGAAGCCGTAGTCGAAGCGCAGCACCAGCTCCATCTGCATCGGCACGTGGCCGCGCTTGCCGATCACGATGCGCACCAGCTCGGACCAGCCGTTGCCGGGCGGCATGAAGTCGACCACGGTGACGGCGCCGGTCTCGCATTCGTAGTCGGTCTCGAGGATCAGTGTCTCGCCGCGATAACGCCGCGAGCTGGCGGTGATGCGCGCCTCGGCGCTTGGGCGGATCAGCCAGCGGCCGTGATCGGGCGTGCCGACCAGGGCGGCGAAGCAGGCGCCCGAATCGAAGCGGGGCCAGCAGAGCCAGTCGACCGAGCCGTCGCGTGAGATGAGGGCAGCCGTGTGTCCGTCGCCGACAAGTGCGTAGTCTTCGATGAGGGCTGGCATGGTGGGCAAATTCTCCGTGATGCTGACGTTTGGCTTTCCGGGCCGGCGCCATCGGTCGACGGCGGCGCACGTGGCCCCTTATACTGCGCACGGACGAGGCGGGCAGGGCCGCTCGCATCGTCGGACAATCACAACACTTGAGGCGTTTCGGTGCAAGGAAGTTCCGACGGCCTGGCCGATCAGCACCGGCGCCGCGCCAAATTCGAGAGGTTCATGCGTATGTCATCGCTCAGGCTGGGTCACTGGATCAAGGGTTTCGCCGTGGTGCTGTCGCTGTCCGCGACGCACGCGTTTGCGCAGGATACCGCCAATGCGCCGAACGATGCCGTCTACAACCTGCTGGTCGGCACCTATACCGATTCCGGCAGCGACGGCATCTACGTCTACCGGTTCGATACGCGCACCGGCGACGTGTCGACGCCGATCAGCTCGATCAAGACGGTCAACCCCTCCTACCTGCTGCCGAGCCGCGACGGCCGCTTCGTCTATGCCGTCAACGAGCTGCCGGGCGACAACGGCCCGGCCAGCCAGCGCGGCGGCGTGAGTGCCTTCGGCTTCGACGCGAAGACGGGCGCGCTGAATTTCCTCGATCGCGTGTCCTCGGAAGGGAACGATCCCTGCTACCTGAGCCTGTCGCCGGACGGCAAGTACCTGGTGACCGCCAACTACTCGGTGGCGGCCGACCCGGGCGGCAGCTTCACGCTGTTCCCGATCGAGGCCGACGGCAAGGTGGGCGCCTCGGTGCTGAACGTGCATCACGAGGGCAGCGGCCCGGTGAAGGGCCGCCAGGACGGCGCGCACGTGCATTCGACGGTGTTCTCGCCCGACGGCAAGTACCTGTTCGTGCAGGACCTGGGCGCCGACAAGATCTTCGAATACCGCTACACGCCGGACGGCACGCGCGGCCTGATCGGGCCGACCGAGTCGCGCTACACCATCGTGCCGCCGGGCACCGGGCCGCGCCACATGGTGTTCTCGCGCAACGGCCGCTTCGCCTATGTGACCAACGAGCTGAAGGGCAGCGTCGACGTCTACGGCTATCACGACGGCAAGCTGAGCCACCTGCAGAACGTCAAGCTGTCCGCGCCGGATTTCCATGGCCAGGAAGGCGGCGGCGCGCTGCACCTGTCGCCGGACGGCCGCTTCCTCTACGCGACCAATCGCGGCGATGCCAACGAGATCGTCGCGTTCCGGATCGACGCGGCCAACGGCAAGCTCGCCTTCGCCAGCCGCCAGTCGACGCTGGGCAAGACGCCGCGCGAATTCCTGATCGATCCGACCGGCAAGTGGTTGATCGTCGGCAACCAGGAAAGCGGCAGCTTCTACGTGTTCCGGCGCGACGTGGCGAGCGGCAAGCTCGATCCGGATGCGCGCAAGGTGGCGCTGAGCAAGCCGGTCGATTTCAAGCTGGTGCCGGTGCAGCAGTAAGCGCGAGCGTCCCTGGACGAACGAAACGGGCGGGTCACCCTGGTGGGTGGCCCGCCCGTTTTTTTCATGGCTTGAGGGATCGCAAGGAAGGTTGCGGGCGCGAAGGTTGCGCAGGCAACGGTCGAGGGCGGTCGGTTGCCGACGATGCGCCGGAGCAATTCCGGTGCCTTGCCGGGCGCCTCGCGGCAAGGTCGGAATGGCCCGCTCGTCATCGCGGAACGGCGAGCGGAAGGCCGTCCACCGGACCGCTCGGCCCTCGCTCGGCCCTTATTCCGGCTGCGGCGGCGCCAGCACCTCGCGGCTGCCGTTGATGCCCATCGGCGAGACCAGCCCCGCCGTTTCCATCTGCTCGACCAGCCGCGCGGCGCGGTTGTAGCCGATGCGCAACTGGCGCTGCACCGAGGAGATCGAGGCGCGCCGCGTGCGCACCACGAAGGCGACCGCCTCGTCGTAGAGCGGATCGGCCTCGGCGTCCGGCGCGTCGCCGAACAGGTCCTGCGCGCCGCCGCCATCCGAGGACGGGCCGTCGAGAATGCCTTCCTCGTATTGCGGCTCGCCGAACTGCTTCAGGTACTCGACGATCCGGTGCACTTCCTCGTCGGCCACGAAGGCGCCGTGCACGCGCTGGGGGTAACCGGTGCCGGGCGGCAGGAACAGCATGTCGCCCTGGCCGAGCAGCGACTCGGCGCCCATCTGGTCGAGAATCGTGCGCGAGTCGATCTTCGAGGACACCTGGAAGGCGACCCGGGTCGGGATATTCGCCTTGATCAGGCCGGTGATCACGTCCACCGAGGGGCGCTGGGTGGCGAGGATCAGGTGGATGCCGGCCGCGCGCGCCTTCTGCGCGAGCCGCGCGATCAGCTCCTCGATCTTCTTGCCGGCCACCATCATCAGGTCCGCCAGCTCGTCGATCACCACCACGATCAGCGGCAGCGGCGAGAGCGGCTCGGGATCCTCGGGCGTGAGCGAGAACGGGTTGCCGATCTTCTTTTCCTTGGCCGCGGCGTCGCGCAGCTTCTGGTTGAAGCTGGCGAGGTTGCGCACGCCCACCGCCGACATCAGCCGGTAGCGCTTCTCCATCTCGCCGACGCACCAGTTCAGCGCGTTGGCGGCCAGCTTCATGTCGGTGACGACCGGCGCGAGCAGGTGCGGGATGCCCTCGTAGACCGACAGCTCCAGCATCTTCGGGTCGATCATGATCAGGCGCACTTCCTCGGGCGTGGCCTTGTAGAGCAGCGAGGCGATCATCGCGTTGACCGCCACCGACTTGCCCGAGCCGGTGGTGCCGGCCACCAGCATGTGCGGCGCCTTGGCGAGGTCGGTGACCACCGGGTTGCCGACGATGTCCTTGCCCATCGCGATGGTCAGTTGCGAGGCCGAATGCTGGTACTGGCGCGAGGCGAGGATCTCGGACAGGCGGATCATCTGCCGCTTGGCATTGGGCAGCTCGAGGCCCATGCAGGTCTTGCCGGGGATGGTCTCGACCACGCGGATCGAGGTCAGGCCCAGGCCGCGCGAGAGATCCTTCATCAGGCCGACGATCTGGCTGCCTCGCACGCCGAGCGCGGGCTCGATCTCGAAGCGCGTGATCACCGGGCCGGCCGAGGCGCCGACCACCGTCACCGGCACCTTGAATTCCTGCAGGCGCTGCTCGATCACCTGGCCGGTCTGGGCCAGGTCGGCCTCGGAGATCGGCTGCATGTCGTCGGAGGCGGGCTCGAGCAGGTCCAGGCCGGGCAACTCCACGTTCGAGGCGGCCGGGGCGCGGAACTCGAAGGCGTTCGGGTTCGGGGCGCGCGCTGCGGGTTGCGCGGGGGCGGGCGGGGCCTGGGCTGCCGGCGTTGCCTGGGCGGCGGCCGGCGTGGCGAAGGCGGAAGGCATGGCGAAGGCGGAAGGCATGGCGAGCGGGGCTGCCGCCCCCGACGCGGGTCTGGTGGTGGTTGCGTCGGCCTCGCTTGGTGCCGGTGTGACGATGGTGAATTCAGACGTCGACGCCACCCAGGTATCGGTCGCGGTGCTGAAGCCCGACGGGCTCGCGATGATCGGCGCGGCCGGCGTCGCGCTGCCGGCGGGCGTGAAGATCGGAGCGCCGGCCGTGTAGGTGAAGCGGCCTTCGTCCGGGGCGGTTTCCTGCTCGATCACGGGTTCGTCCGCCGGTGGCTGCGGCGCGGGGGACGGCGGCGTCGTGGCGAACGGTGCGCTTGTCGTCATCGATGCCGTGGTGCCGGTCGGCGTGCTCGTGGCCGGGCTGATGGCCGACGAAGTCGCCGGAGCGATGGCTGCGGGCAGCGATTCCCATGGCGGGACCGCCGCGGCGTGTTGCGGTGCCGCCGACGACGTGGAGGGCGAAGGCGCATCCGGGGCGGAGGTTTCGCTCCGGCTGACCTGCGCCTGAGGCGTGTCGACAGCTTGCGGACTTGCCGATGCCGCGAACGCGGGCGACGCTGGCGCGGCGAAGGCCGGGCGCGCGGGGACCGGGTTCGTCGCGGGCAGGGTCGGGGCCGGCGCTGGCGTCGTAACGTGGGCTTCCGTGGCGGCGGGCGCCGGTGCCGTGGTCGCGGTGGGTGCCGCTGTAGTGGGCTCGCTGGTGATGGCCGAGGCCTGCGTCGCCGTCGGTTGCGCTTCGGGCTTCGTCGCTGCGAACGGCCTTGCCGGCTCGGCCGGGATCGCCGGCGGCGAGGCCGGCGACACGACGGTGGCGGCGATGCCTTGCTTGACCGATGCGGACGACGCTAGCGACGTGGTAGCCGTGGCCGTCGAAGCCGGCGAGTTGGGCGTCAGCGAAGCCGAGGTCGATGCCGCCGGCGCCGCGTTGCTGCTCGTCTCGGCCGGTGCCGTGCCGAAGGCGATCGGCGTTGCACGCGTGATGGACGCGTGGTCGGCGGGTTCGGTCGCCGGTTCGCTTGCAGCGGGCGCGGGCGGTGTCGTGGCGAGCGGCTCGGCTGTCGTTTGGGCGATGACATCGGACGCGGAGGCGGCCCACGACGGTAGCGTCGGCGACAGCGCGTCGGCCGGCATGAAGGTGCTGATGTCGATCACCGTATCGCTGTCATCGGTCTGGTCGGCCGGGTCGGCGACGGGAGCCGCGGTGGCATCGGCCGACGTCGCCATCTCGAACGCGAGCGGTGTTTCAGCCAGCGGCGCCAGCGCGGCCGGAGCCGGTGCCGCTTCAGCGGCGGGCTCGAGCTCGGGCTGGGGCGCACGCGTGGTGAACATGCCGGCAGCCTGCGCGCTGCCCGCCGCGATTTCCGCGGCGGCGTCGCCGCGCGGCGCGACCGTGGTACCCGCCAGCGCGGCCCATTGCGCGGTGCTCGCGTCGATCGAGCGCAGCGTGTCCTGCAGGCTCGGCGAGGGTTCGACCGGCTGCACGGGTTTGTCGGTCCAGGCATAGAGCGGCGCGCGCGCCGGTTGCGCGACGCGCCGGCGCTGGGCGGCGTTGGCGTTCTGCGTCGACGCGGCCGGGCGCGCCGGCGTCCTGGCGGGCAGGTTCTGGGCCGCGGCGGGGCGGGCCGGCTGGGCGATCGGCGGTACCACCGGTCGGATCGGGGCGGCGGCCGGCGCGGCGCGGCGCGTGGACGGGTAGCGCTCCTGCAGCACCTTGACCGCCTGGGCGGCCTGCACCGCCGACGAGGCGAGATTGGGCGAAGCCGGCGGCATCGTCACCGAGGACGGCACGAAGGGCGGCGGCACGGGCGGCGCGGCCATGGCCGCGGAACCGGCGGCCGAGGCGGCCTTGGCGGAGCTCGCGGCTGCCGCGCCCGCGGCGAGTCCGGCCGCGATGCCCGCCGTGCTGCCGCCGACGATGCCGGAATTCGGCCGGCCGGCCTGGTTCAGCCAGCCTGCCGGCGCGGACGGCTCGACCATCGGCGCCCGCGTGGTGGGCGGCGGGGTCCAGCCGCGCGGCTCCTCGCGGCGCGGTTCGCGCCGCGCATCGCGCGCCGTGTCGCGCTTCGGATCGGGCCGCCACAGCGTCGGCCGCGCGAAGCGCCCGTTGCGCTTGGGCGCCATCGAGTTGACGGTGTTCGCCGTCGAGGGCTGCACGTCGCCGGCGCGCCGCACGCGGCGGTCCTCGTCGCGGTGCAGGGCGCTGCGCGGCAGGTCGGCCACCGAGCGCGGCTCGTCCTCGTCGCGCCGCGAACCGCGGCCCAGGCGGAACCCGAAGGAGGCGTCGAGCCAGTCGTTGGTGGTATGCCAGTCGAGCCCGAACAGCCAGGGCAGGCCGGCCACCAGCAACACCACCATCACCAGCGGCGTGCCGATATGGCCGAACACGTGCTCGAAGCCGGTGGCGAGCAACTGGCCGAAGCGGTCGGTGCCGGCGTCGCCGGGCAGGGCGGTGGCGAGCGTGCAGCTCGCGACGAACACGCTCGCGAAGCCGAGCCACAGACGGATCGAGCCGCCCTTGGCGCCACCCGGCAGCATGCCCTTGACGAGCCGCCAGACGAGGGGAATGAACCAGACGGCCGAAATACCGAACCAGCCGAAAACTACCGTATGCATACCTGGAAACGTGGGATCACGAGGACGGGCGCCGCGCGCGGCCCGTCGGGTTTGAGCGTCCGGTGCATCCGGCCCGCGCGCGCGGGCCGCGAGCCGGAAGGATCTTGTGCCTTGCCTGTTGTATTACCTGTTGCCGAGGCGCGTGATGCGGCCGCGCATCTCGACAGGATCACGGAGTGTCGCGACGGGAGAATGTCAGCGTCGCGCCATCCTGCGTGACCAGATAGAGCTGTTGCGGCGCCTGCATCTGCAGGCCGGCCTTGGTGACGTGCGCGAGCGCGTCGAGATACGGCGCCTCCAGCTTGCCGCCGGCGCTGTTCGGGCAGGCCATGCGCGTGCCGGCCAGCGGCCCGAAGCTGAGCAGCCCGTTCTTCACGGCATAGGTGCCGCCGAAGCGGTTGCAGCCCGAGAAGCCCGAGGCGCGGCGCACGCCGTCGGCGGTCGACAGCGTCAGCGTCGGCACGGCCGGCTGGCGGTTCGTGCCCTGATCCTGCGGCGGCAGTTCGCGCTGCGTGCCGTCGGCATTGCGCCAGCTCGCCAACTGCCAGCTGGTGTCGTCGATCAGCTGGATCGCGGCGGGGTTGAACGGATCGGAGGGCGGGGCGGAGGAATCGGGGTGGGTCGGGATCGCGCAGGCGGCCAGCGCGGCCAGCGAGATCGCGGCCAGCGGCGCGCGCAGCGAACGGACGAAGCTGGGGCGCGTGCGCGCGGCCGCGGAAGGTTTATGCATGGCCTCGTTCCTCGAATTCATGGTGATGCTGGCAAAGGTGTAAGAGTAACGCAGTCGGAGCGCGCGAGGCGAGCCGACCATCGGCGGCGCGAAACGTTCTGTAGCCGGTTGCGTCGTCGCCTGCAGGCCGGTTCGCGCCGAAGCTGCGTGTTAACATCGCGCCTTGGTCGTATCCACGTCTTCACCCCAATCTTTTCAGCGGGAAATCTCATGCAGATCGGTCAGCGGCTCGGTACGCCGCTCTCGCCCTCCGCCACGCGCGTCATGCTGCTGGGCGCCGGCGAACTCGGCAAGGAAGTCATCATCGCGTTGCAGCGCCTCGGCGTCGAAGTGATCGCTGTCGATCGCTACGCGAACGCGCCCGGCCACCAGGTCGCGCATCGCGCGCACGTGATCGACATGACCGACGCGGCCGCGCTGCGCGCGCTGGTCGAGGCCGAGCAGCCGCACCTGATCGTGCCCGAGATCGAGGCGATCGCCACCGACGCGCTGGCCGCGATCGAGTCCGAGCGCCTCGCCGAGGTGATCCCGACCGCGCGCGCCACCCAGCTCACCATGAACCGCGAGGGCATCCGCCGCCTGGCGGCCGAGGAGCTCGGCCTGCCGACCTCGCCCTACGCGTTCGCGCAGTCCATCGAGGAATTCCGCGTCGCGGTGGCCTCGATCGGTTTTCCCTGCGTGGTCAAGCCGGTGATGTCGTCCTCGGGCAAGGGACAGTCGGTGCTGCGCGGCGAGGCCGATGTCGAGCCGGCCTGGCAGCATGCGATGGCGGGCGGGCGCGTGAACCACGGCCGCGTGATCGTCGAGGGTTTCATCGATTTCGACTACGAGATCACCCAGCTCACGGTGCGCGCGATCGACCCGGCCAGCAAGGAAACCCGGACCTATTTCTGCGACCCGGTCGGCCACCTGCAGGTCGCCGGCGACTACGTGGAATCCTGGCAGCCGCAGCCGATGAGCCCGATTGCCCGGGAACGTTCGCGCGAGATCGCACACCAAGTGACGACGGCCCTGGGCGGGCGCGGCCTGTTCGGCGTCGAGCTGTTCGTGCGCGGCGACGAAGTCTGGTTCTCCGAGGTCAGCCCGCGTCCGCACGACACGGGGCTGGTGACGCTGGCCTCGCAGCGGCAGTCGGAGTTCGAGCTGCATGCGCGTGCCATCCTCGGCCTGCCGGTCGATCCGGCCCTCACGTCACCGGCCGCCTCGGCGGTGATCTACGGCGGCCTGGACGAGGCCGGAATCGCCTTCGAGGGCGTGGCCGAGGCGCTGGCCGTGCCGGGCGTCGACCTGCGCCTGTTCGGCAAGCCCGAGAGCTTCACCAAGCGTCGCATGGGCGTGGCGGTGGCGATCGGCGCCGATGTCGACGAGGCGCGCGAGCGCGCCAAGCGGGCCGCGGCGGCGGTCCGGCCCGTGTCCGCGCGCTGAGGCGGCACGGCCGGGCTGGGGCGGGAAAGGTGCCGGTCCAGCCGGGTGGAAGCGGGGCGTGCGTGTTTTTCCGTGCCGGGAAGGCGTGCATCGACCCGGCCCGATTTCGCGCAAACCGTATCGAAGGCCGCGGCGGCCAAACGCTGCGGCCGAGGAGTCTCGAGATGAAATGGGTACTTATCGCGACGCTGTGCCTGGCGGTGTCGGGCTGCGGCCTGGCCGCGGCGCCGTGCCGGGTCGCGTCGGCCGGCCTCAAGATCGTGCCGGTGGTCGGCCATGTGGCGGCCGCGCCGACCGATGCCTGTGCCGGCGTGATCGATCCCTGATTGAGTTGGCCAAGCATGGCAGCGCCCGTGCAGGGGCAAGGAGCACGCGCATGAAGCGCATCATTTTCGCCGTGGGCCTGCTGGCCGGACTCGCGGGCATATCGGCGGCCCAGGCCGCGCAGCTGACCGTCGAGGAAATCGATACCGACGCGCGCAGCTTCACCCGCTACCAGTGCGCGAACCAGGCGCGGCCGGTGCGGGTCGCCTACTGGCTGGCCCGCAACGGCCAGAGTTTCGCGCTGGTGCCGGTGAACGGCCAGCCGATGCTGTTCGTCGACACGCTGTCGGCCTCGGGCGCGCGCTACCAGGCTGGCCGCTACACCTGGTGGACCAAGGGGCCGGCCGCCACGCTGAGCGACGAGATCGCCGGCAGCTCGGCGGCGCCGCTGCTGGCGGACTGCCAGGAGATCCAGGGCCGCCGCAAGCGTCCCTGAGGCGCCGAGGGGCGCCGTCACGGGCCAGTGCTACAATACTGCCCTTTCCGTCGGCGTTCGGCCGCACGGGGCGGCGCGCCGGGTTCGACCCGGCGCCGTGGCGGCGTCGCGCGGCGCGTCGCAGCAGTTCCGTCATTCATTCCACCGTGTTGTTCGTGCGGCCACCGGCAATCGGCCCGGCCACACCCGAATTCCCGCCGCGCCATTTGAGCGAAACGCCAACCATGTCCGATTCAGCAGCCACGTCCGTCGACGCAACTTTCGATCAGTTCGGCCTCGCGCCCGACATTCTGAAGGCCATTGCGGAGCAGGGCTATACGACGCCGACGCCGATCCAGGCCAAGGCGATTCCGGTCGTGCTGTCCGGGCGCGACGTGATGGGCGCCGCGCAGACGGGCACCGGCAAGACCGCCAGCTTCTCGCTGCCGATCATCCAGCGCCTGTTGCCGCAGGCCAACAGCAGCGCCTCGCCGGCACGCCACCCGGTGCGCGCGCTGATCCTCACGCCGACGCGCGAGCTGGCCGACCAGGTGGCCGCCAACGTGCATGCCTACGCGAAGCACACGGCGCTGCGCAGCGCGGTGGTGTTCGGCGGCGTCGACATGAACCCGCAGATGGCCGAGCTGCGACGCGGCGTCGAGATCCTGATCGCCACGCCGGGCCGCCTGCTCGACCACGTGCAGCAGAAGACGGCCAACCTCGGCCAGGTGCAGATGCTGGTGCTCGACGAGGCCGACCGGATGCTCGACATGGGCTTCCTGCCCGACCTGCAGCGGATCCTGAACCTGCTGCCCAAGCAGCGCCAGACCCTGCTGTTCTCGGCCACCTTCTCGCCCGAGATCAAGAAGCTGGCCTCGACCTACCTGAGCAACCCGCAGACCATCGAGGTGGCGCGCAGCAATGCGACGGCCACCAATGTCACGCAGGTGGTCTACGAGATCGCCGAGGGCGACAAGCAGGCCGCGGTGGTCAAGCTGATCCGCGATCGCTCGCTCAAGCAGGTGATCGTGTTCTGCAACAGCAAGATCGGCGCGAGCCGCCTGGCGCGCCAGCTCGAGCGCGACGGTGTGGTCGCCACGGCGATCCACGGCGATCGCTCCCAGAACGAGCGGATGCAGGCGCTGGATGCCTTCAAGCGCGGCGAGGTCGAGGCGCTGGTCGCCACCGACGTGGCCGCACGCGGCCTGGACATCGCCGAGCTGCCGGCCGTGATCAACTTCGATCTGCCCTTCAGCGCCGAGGATTACGTGCACCGCATCGGCCGGACCGGCCGCGCGGGTGCCTCGGGCGACGCGCTGTCGCTGTGCAGCCCGAACGAGCGCAAGCAACTGGCCGATATCGAGAAGCTGATCAAGCGCGAGCTGCCGCTGCAGCCGCTCGCGGTCGACGCCCCGGTGCGCGCGCGCCAGGAACGTGGCGAACGCAGCGAGCGCAGCCGCGATCGCGACGAATCGCGCGGCCCGCGCCGTTCGCACGGGCATGGCGGCGAGCGCACGCATCACCACCATTCGCGTCGCGAGGCGCCGGTCGACGAGTTCTTCCTGAAGCCCTACGAGCCGTCGCCGAGCGCGCGCGAGCCCGAGGAGGCGACCAAGCAGCCGGCATCGAGCGAGAAGAAGTCGAAGCAGCCGCTGGCCGCGCTGCTGGGCGGCTTCGGCATGCCGCGCCGCACGTCTTCCTGAGCGGAATCCGGCCTGAAAGCCTGAAAACGGGCGGATGCGAGAGCATCCGCCCGTTTCCGTTTGGCGGGGGAAAAACGCGGCGCGGCGTAAGGCGCGCTCAGCGCGCGCCGGGACCGAAACGAGCGGCCCAGGCGGCCGTGGCGGCCGAGAAGAAGGCATCGAGCGAGGCGCGCGCGGATGGCGCCAGCCCAAGCCCCAGATGATCTGCCGCGGCCTTCAGCGAGGCCAGCGGCGCCGAGGCGTCGAGCGCGCTGGCGCCGGTCTGCTTGCTGAGCTTCTCGCCGTTCGCGTCGACCACCACGGGCACATGCAGATAGGCCGGCGTCGGCGCGCCGAGGCAGCGCTGGAGATGGATCTGCCGTGCCGTCGAATCGAGCAGGTCGACGCCGCGCACCACGTGGGTGATGCCGGCATCGCGATCGTCGACCACCACGGCGAGCTGGTAGGCCCATTGGCCGTCGGCACGCCTGAGCACGAAATCGCCGACCTCGGTGGCGAGATCCTGCGACTGCCGGCCCTGCCAGCGATCGTCGAAGCCGATCACGGCCGCCGTGCCGTCGGGCACCCGCAGCCGCCAGGCGCGGGCCGGCTTGCCATGCAGGCCGTCGCGGCAGGTGCCGGGATAGGCCAGCGTGGTGTGGCGCTCGTGCGCGGCGCGCAGCGAGTCGGCGATCTCCTTGCGCGTACAGCCGCAAGGGTAGACATGGCCCGCCGCCGTCAACGCGTCGAGCGCGGCCGTGTATTCGGCGTCGCGCCGGCTCTGCCAGATGGGCGGTTCGTCGGGGTTCAGGCCGAAGGCGGCGAGCGTGGCGAGGATTTCCCGCGCGGCGCCGGGCACCGTGCGCGGGCCGTCGACGTCCTCGATGCGCACCAGCCAGTCGCCCGCGTGGGCGCGCGCGTCGAGCCAGCTGGCGAGCGCGCCGACCAGCGAGCCGAAATGCAGCGGGCCGGTGGGCGAGGGCGCGAAACGGCCGCGATAGCGTGGTGTCAAGCGAGACCCTGGCGGGGAGATGAGGCGCGGCCCGGGCTCAGGCTGCCGGACGGGCAGCCGGCTTGGCCGCGCCGGCCGGCTGGGCCGTCGCGCAGGCCGGGCAGGAGCGGCCCGGCACGTACTGCGGTGATTGCTGGTCCTCGGCCGACACCACGGCGCGGCAGGCGAAGCAGGTCACGTCGGCGGTCGGCTCCAGTTTCGGGTTGAGCGCGGTGCGGTAGTCGAACACGAAGCAGTCGCCGTGGTAATGCGCGCCGCCGACTTCCTCGAAATACTTCAGGATGCCGCCCTCGAGCTGGTAGACGTGGTCGATGCCGATGTCCTTCATGTGGATCGCGGCCTTCTCGCAGCGGATCCCGCCGGTGCAGAACGACACCACGGTCTTGCCTTCGAGATCGGCGCGGTTCGCGTCGATCACGGCCGGGAATTCGCTGAACTTGTCGATGCGGTAGTCGAGCGCCTGGTCGAAGGTGCCGACGTCGACCTCGAAGGCATTGCGCGTATCGAGCATCACCACCGGCCGGCCTTCGTCGTCATGGCCCCGGTCGAGCCAGGCCTTCAGCGTGCGGGCGTCCACCGAGGGCGCGCGGCCCAGTTCCGGCTGGATCGCCGGCTTCTTCATGGTGATGATCTCGCGCTTGATGCGCACCAGCATGCGCCGGAACGGCTGCGAATCGGACAGGCTTTCCTTGAACTGCAGGTCGGCGAACTTGCCGGCGAACAGCGCATCCTCGCGCAGATAGGCGACGAACGCGTCGGTGGCCTCGCGCGGGCCGGCGATGAACAGGTTGATGCCCTCGGGGGCGAGCAGAATCGTGCCGCGCAGCCCGAGCGACTGACAGCGCTCGGTGACGAGCGGCCGCCAGGCTTCGGGCGATTCGATCGTGACGAAGCGGTAGGCGGCGAGGTTGACGATGGACATGATGAACCGGGATGAAGCGGGGCGGGCACGGCTCGCGCGGGCGCCGGGGCCGGCGCAAATGGGGTGCGATACCGTGCGGCAGGCCGCCGCGTGAATGAGCAAACCCGTATTATCCCGCAAACGCGCCGGCAAACCAGTCGGCCGGGCGATGGAGGCAGGATGTCGCAGCCCAGGCCCGGCCTGGCCGGATGGCCGGCTGCGTCGATTTTTGCCGCGCGCGGGCGTTGTCGTCGTCGTGACGCGGCTACAATAACGCCCATGTCAGATCCCCGTTTCGTCCATCTTCGCGTTCACTCCGAATTCTCGATTGCCGACGGCATCGTGCGCCTCGACGACCTGGTCAAGGCGGCGGTCGCCGACGGTCAGGGCGCGCTCGCCCTCACCGATCTCGGCAATGCATTCGGTCTCGTCCGTTTCTACCAGGAAGCCCGCGGCAAGGGTGTCAAGCCGATCGCCGGCTGCGATGTCTGGATCACCAACCACGACGATCGCGACAAGCCCTCGCGCCTCTTGCTGCTGGTGCGCGACAAGGCCGGCTACCTGAATCTCTGCGAGCTGCTCTCGAAGGCCTGGCTCACCAACCAGTATCGCGGCCGCGCCGAGGTCGACGCGCAATGGCTCGAATCCGAGCTCGGCCAGGGCCTGCTGGCGCTGTCGGGCGCGCAGCAGGGCGATATCGGCATCGCGCTGGCGGCCGGCAACGCCGAGGCCGCGCGCCGCCATGCGCAGCGCTGGGCCCGCGTGTTCCCTGGCGGCTTCTACATCGAGCTGCAGCGCTACGGCCAGCCCGGCGGCGAGGCCTATGTGCAGGAAGCCGCCAAGCTCGCGGCCGAGCTGCAGCTGCCGGTGGTCGCCACGCATCCGCTGCAGTTCATGGGCGACGAGGATTTCACCGCGCACGAGGCGCGCGTCTGCATCTCGGAAGGCGACATCCTCGCCAATCCGCGCCGCCAGAAGCGCTTCACCATCGAACAACGCTTCCGCACCCAGGCCGAGATGGCCGAGCTGTTCGCCGACATCCCCTCGGCGGTGCAGAACACGGTCGAGATCGCCAAGCGCTGCAACCTCAAGCTCGAGCTCGGCAAGCCCAAGCTGCCGCTGTTCCCGACGCCGGACGGCATGTCGCTCGACGACTACCTGGTCCAGCTCTCGCAGGAAGGGCTCGAGAAGCGCCTGGTGCAACTGTTCCCCGACGAGGCCGAGCGGGACGCGCAGCGCGCGACCTACTACCAGCGCCTCGAATTCGAATGCAACACGATCAAGAAGATGGGCTTCCCCGGCTACTTCCTGATCGTGGCGGACTTCATCAACTGGGCCAAGAACAACGGCGTGCCGGTCGGCCCGGGCCGCGGCTCGGGCGCGGGCTCGCTGGTGGCCTATTCGCTGGGCATCACCGATCTCGATCCGCTGCGCTACAACCTGCTGTTCGAGCGCTTCCTGAATCCGGAGCGGGTCTCGATGCCCGACTTCGACATCGACTTCTGCCAGCACGGCCGCGATCGCGTGATCCAGTACGTGAAGGAGAAGTACGGCGCCGACGCGGTCTCGCAGATCGCCACCTTCGGCACCATGGCCGCCAAGGCGGCCGTGCGCGACATCGGGCGCGTGCTCGACCTCGGCTACATGTTCACCGACGGCGTGGCCAAGCTGATTCCGTTCAAGCCGGGCAAGCATGTCACCATCGCCGACGCGATGAAGGAAGAGCCGCTGCTGCAGGAGCGCTACGACAACGAGGACGAGGTCCATCAGCTGCTCGATCTCGCGCAGCGAGTCGAGGGCCTCACGCGTAACGTGGGCATGCACGCCGGCGGCGTGCTGATCGCGCCGGGCAAGCTGACCGATTTCTGCCCCTTGTACGCCCAAGGCGACGACGGCGGCGTGGTCAGCCAGTACGACAAGGACGATGTCGAGGCGGTCGGGCTGGTGAAGTTCGACTTTCTGGGCCTGACCACCCTCACCATCCTCGACTGGGCCGAGCGCTTCATCCGCCGGCTCGATCCGGCCAAGGCCGACTGGTCGCTGGCCCAGGTCCCGCTCGACGATCCTGCCTCGTTCCAGATCCTCAAGAAAGCGAACACGGTCGCCGTGTTCCAGCTGGAAAGCCGCGGCATGCAGGGCATGCTGAAGGACGCCCAGCCCGACCGCTTCGAGGACATCATCGCGCTCGTGTCCTTGTACCGGCCGGGCCCGATGGACCTGATCCCGAGCTTCTGCGCCCGCAAGCACGGCCGCGAGAAGGTGGAGTACCCGGATCCGCGCGTCGAGCCGGTCCTGAAAGAGACCTACGGCATCATGGTCTATCAGGAGCAGGTGATGCAGATGGCGCAGATCATCGGCGGCTACTCGCTGGGCGGCGCCGATCTCTTGCGTCGCGCGATGGGCAAGAAGAAGCCCGAGGAGATGGTCAAGCACCGCGAGATCTTCGCCGAGGGCGCCGCGAAGAACGGCCTCACGCGCGAGAAGTCGGACGAGATCTTCGACTTGATGGAGAAGTTCGCGGGTTACGGCTTCAACAAGTCGCACGCGGCCGCCTACGCGCTGCTCGCCTACTACACCGCCTGGCTGAAGGCGCATCATCCCGCCGAATTCATGGCGGCCAACATGACGCTCGCGATGGACGACACCGACAAGGTGAAGATCCTGTTCGACGATTGCGAGCTCAATGGCCTGAAGGTGCTGCCGCCCGACATCAACCAGTCCGAATACCGCTTCGAGCCGGTCGCGGAAGCCGACGGCAAGCGCTCGAAGACGATCCGCTACGGCCTGGGCGCCGTCAAGGGCAGCGGCCAGAACGCGATCGAGGAGATCCTGCGGGCGCGCAAGGAAGGCGGCGCGTTCAAGGACCTGTTCGATTTCTGCGAACGGATCGACCGCCGCCTCGTCAACCGCCGCACCGTGGAGGCGTTGATCCGCGCCGGCGCCTTCGACGTGCTGACGCCGAACCGCGCGCAACTGATCGCCTCGGTGCCGCTCGCCATGGAAGCGGCCGACCAGGCCGAGGCCAACGCGATGCAGGCCGGCCTGTTCGACATGGGCGCCGAGTCGCCGCACGCGCATGCGCTGGTGGACGAACCGGCCTGGGACGAGAAGCGTCGTCTGCAGGAGGAAAAGGGCGCGCTCGGTTTCTACCTGTCGGGGCACCTGTTTGACGCCTATCGCGAGGAAGTCCGCCGTTTCGCGCGCATGAAGCTCGGCGAGCTGAAGGAAGGGCGCGACAAGCTGGTGGCCGGCGTGATCGCCTCGCTGCGCACCCAGATGACGCAACGCGGCAAGATGATCATCGCGCTGCTAGACGACGGCACCGGCCAGTGCGAGATCACGGTGTTCAACGAGCAGTTCGACGCGAACCGCGGCCTGTTCAAGGAAGACGAGCTGCTGATCGTGCAGGGCCAGGCGCGCAACGACGCGTTCACGGGCGGGATCCGCTTCACGGCCGACGCGGTGATGGATCTCGAGCGCGCGCGCAGCCGCTACGCGCAGGCCGTGCGCATGACCATGAACGGTAATGCCGACGCGGCCGCGCTGCGTCGCGTGCTGGAGCCGCATGTGGCCAAGGCCGAAGCCGCGCCGGCCGTCGCGGCACCGGCGCCGGCGCCGTCCCGCGGCGGGCGCGAGGGACGCGATGGCGGTCGCCGCGCGCCGATGCCGATGCCGAACGGGCTGGCCGTGCAGATCCTCTACAACAACGCGCGCGCGCAGGGCGAGATGCGGCTGGGCGATGCCTGGCGCGTCAAGCCGAGCGATACGCTGCTGGCCGAGCTGCGCGCCATCTTCGGCGACGGCACGGTGGAGATCGCCTACTGAGGCACGAGATCGGCCCGGTCATTCGACCGGGCCGATTCGCTGTGTCTGCCGCCGCCCGTTTTCATCCGCTGGCCTCGCCGCCGCTTCCGGCGCGCGCCGTGCCCGCTTCCCACGCGGGGCGCCGCGGAATCGAGTACAGTGCGAGCCTCGTTCCCCACCACACCAGAACCCAGACCGTGGCCGTCCTGTTTCCCCCTGATCGCCGTCCCGAGAGCATCCTGGTCGTCGCGACGCGCCGTATCGGCGACGTGCTGCTGACCACGCCGATCGTCCGCTCGCTGAAGGCACGCTGGCCCGATACGCCGATCGACATGCTGGTGTTTCGCGGCACCGAGGGCGTGCTCGAGGGCAATCCGGACATCCGTCGCGTGATCGTGGTGGCACAGCGCGCCGGGCTCGGCGAGCGCCTGCGCGACGCGGCGCGGCTCTGGCGCCGCTACGATCTGGCCTGCGCGGCGCTCAGCTCGGATCGGCCGCGCTACTACACCTGGTTCGCCGGGCGGCGGCGCGTGGGCCTGGTCGATCCGAATCGCGTCAACCTCTGGACGCGTTTCCTGCTGAACCGGATCGCGATCAACGATCACCAGCACGAACACACCGTGATCAGCACGCTGGCGCTGGCGCCGGCAATCGGCGTCGAACCGGTGCCCGAGGTGGTCGCGCCGGGGCTCGGCGGCGATCCCGCGCAGCGCGAGCGCTTCGACGCGCTGCTCGCCAGTTCGCCCGCGATCGCCGCGGGGCAGCCGCTGGTGGTGCTGCACCCTTATCCGATGTTCGCCTACAAGCAATGGCGTCGCGATGGCTGGGTCGAGCTGATCGGCTGGTTGCGCGGCCTGGGCTACGCGATCGCCCTGAGCGGCGGTCCCGCCGCGAACGAGCGCGAATATGCCGAGCAGATCGCGACGGCGGCCGGCGGCGAGGTGCTGAACCTGGTCGGGCGCCTGTCGTTCGGCGAGAGCGCCGAGCTGGTGCGGCGCGCCAGGCTGTTCGTCGGCCCCGATACCGGCGCCACCCACGTGGCCGCGGCCACCGGCACGCCCGTGATCGCGCTGTTCGGGCCGTCCGACCCGGTGCGCTGGGGCCCCTGGCCGCAAGGCTGGCGCGGCGAGGGCAATCCCTGGCCGCTGGTGGGTTCGGGGCGTCGCGGCCAGGTGTTCCTGCTGCAGGGCGAGGGCAGCTGCGTGCCTTGCCGCAAGGAAGGCTGCGAGCGTCATGTCGGCAGCTACAGCGACTGCCTGCTGCAGATGTCGACCGCGCGCGTGGCGGCGGTCGCGGCCGAGATGCTCGGCCTGCCGGCCGAGGCGGCGCGCTCGGCGCCTTCGCAGGTGGTCAACACCCTCCATCTGGTGCGGCCGGCCGCCTGAGCGGGCGCCGGCTCGCGCAGCGCCTCAGGCGCGTTCCAGGGCCGCGCGCGGCGCGCCTTCGGATCGATAGCCGCAGCCGATCAGGATCCCGGCCAGCAGCACGAACAGGTGCCCTTCCGAGAAATCGAGCAGCAGCGAGTTCGCGCCGCAGCCGATCGTGAAGATCGTGAGCCAGGCCAGCAGCAGATGGCGCGAGCGCGCGTCCAGCGAGCGGCTCGCGCGCCATGCCTGCACCAGCAGGTTGATGAACAGCGCGAGGCCTAGCGTGCCGAGCTGCACGGCCATCAGCAGGTATTCGTTGTGCGGATTCTCGGTCAGCCTGGCTTCGGCGAGGGTCTTGCCGGCCGCCAGGCGCTTGAATTCCACGCCGAGCCCGGCCACGCCGTAGCCGACCAGGGGGCGCTCGGCATAGAGCCCGAGCGCGCGCTGGTACCAGGCCAGGCGCAGGCCCGACGAGGTGGCCGCATCGGTCTGCCGGTAGGCCTGCACTTCGCCGGCGACCTGCATCAGGCGGCTGTCGTGGCGCGTCAGCACCAGGCCGGCGCCGGCCAGCGCGGCCAGCACGAACAGCAGCGCGGCCGCCGCCGCGAGCTTGGGCGAGCGGCGGCGCAGGCGGCCCAGCACGCGCCAGGCGATCACCGCCACCAGCAGCAGGCCGATCACCTGGCCGGTGCGCCCCTGCAGCATCACATAGACATACACCAGCGCCAGCGCCGCGATCGCGCCCAGCGCGATCCGCGCGCGCGCGGCACGCGCGGCCAGCATCAGGTCGGCTGCCTGGTAGAACAGCAGCGCGCCGAACATGCCGGCCGCGATGTGGTTCTTGAACACCCAGGCGCGGGAAGTCGGCAGCCCGGCTTCATAGAGCGGGCCGATCCGGCTCAGGCCCAGGAAGTTGCTGGTGGCCAGCAGCAGCACCGCGACCAGGGTCGCGAACAGACTCCAGCGCGCGATCGCGGCCCAGCTCGGCGCGGCATCGCGAAAGGCAAGCACCGCGAAGGGCAGCAGCAGGAGCTTGTCGTACTTGGCGACCCATTGCCAGCCCTCGTGCGCCGGCGCGACCGACCAGGCCACGCTCGCGGCCAGCGCGGCGAGCAGCAGCAGGGCGGCCAGCGCGGCGCCCTGGCGCGGTAGCGCCGGCAGGCCGCGCCAGCATTCCGGCGCACTCAGCACCGCCAGCGCGAAGAGGGCGCAGAACACGTTGGTCAGCGCGGTGGAGACGGGCACCATGCACATCGCGAGGATCGCGAGCGCGCGGGCGAGCGTCAGCCGGCGGCTCGGGAGCGCGGGCTGCGGGGCGATCGAGGACATCGGCGGGAACCTTCGCGGGAATCAGCGGCGCCGCGCGTGGATGGCGCGACGCGCGGGCAGGTCGGCGGGATCAGGAGAACGCGCGCTTGAGGCGCGAGCGCAGCAGCGCACGCTTGAGGCGGCCGTCGAGCGGCGGCTCGGCCAGCGCCAGCGTGGCACCGGCGGGCTGGCCGCGGCGCAGGTAGTAGCGGTCGAAGGTGGCCTGCGTCATGCCCCACTTGTTGAGGAACTGGCGGCGGCCGTCGTTCTTCACGATCTTGCCGGTGCTCTTCTGCTGGAAGTGATAGACCAGGCTGTCGCCGACGCCGAGGAAGATCCGGCAGCCGGCATCCCACATCTTCATCGACAGGTCGTTGTCGCTGCTCATGCCCGGGCTCAGTTCGCTGCTGTAGCCGCCGACGCGGTGCCACCAGTCGCGATGCACGAGGGTCGGCGGCCAGGTGGCGCCGAGCCAGTCGGCGCGCTTCAGGCCCGGCGTGGCGGCGGCCAGCGCGTCGAGGTCGAGCGCGGCGGCGTCGCGGCCGAAATCGCGCACCACCACGCAGGGGTTGCCGGTGTCGACCGGCTCGACCATGGTGCCCGACAGCATGAACAGGTTCGAGGGCAGGCCTGCGATGCGGGCCGCCAGCGCCATATCCCAGCCCGGGCAGACGGCCATGTCGTCGTTCATGTAGACGATGTACTCGCGCGTGGCGCGCGCCGCGGCCAGGTTCACCGCGTGGCAGATGCCGATGTTGGCGGGCGAGGCCGTGTGCTCGATGCCTTCCTGGCGAACCCAGTCGAGCGTGCCGTCCGAGCCGTCGTTGACGTGCACGATGATCTGGTGATCATGTGCCGAATGGCGGCGCAGGCTCGCGATCACGCATTGCAGGTACGGGAGGTTGTTCCAGGTCGGGATGAGGATGGAGAACATGGCGATCGGCTTCGGGAACGGAGGTCGGGCATGGCCGGCTCGGGCCGGCGTGCTGCGCGACGGGTGGCCCGCATTGTACCCGTCCCGTCGCGCGCGCCGCCCGGTCAGGCGCGGGGCGGCTTGCCGGCGGCGCGTGCGCCGAGCTTGAGGAAACGGTAGTAGACCGTCTCGGCGTTGAACACCGCGATCATGAAGCCGGCGCGCCCGTCGAGGAAGCCGCGCCGCAGGAAGTAGGTGCGCACGAAGGCCCAGGCGCCGCGGCCCAGCGCCTTGCCGAAGCCGCCGCGCTGGCCGGCCGCGTGGCGTTGCCTGGCGCCCGCGCTCGAATAGCTGTCGAGCTTGCGCAGCACCGCCTCGAAGTCCTCGTAGGAGTAATGCAGCAGCTTGCCGGTGAGGCGCGCGGCGGGGCCGTCGTGGATCAGCCGTTCGTGCACCAGGTCGTCGGAGAAGCGCGCCGTGCCGCGCCTGAACAGCCGCGGAATCCAGTCGGGATACCAGCCGCTGTGCCTGATCCAGCTGCCGCAGAAGCTCGACAGACGGTCGATCGCGTACATGTCGGCGCCCGGCGCGCGGATCGCGGCGCGGATCGCGGCGGCCAGCTCGGGCGTGACCACCTCGTCGGTGTCGAGCGAGAGGATCCAGTCGGTCGACAACTGGGCGATCGCGCGGTTCTTCTGCGGCCCGAAGCCGGGCCAGTCGGGCTCGACCACCACGCGCGCGCCGTGGGCCCGGGCGATCTCGACGGTCGCGTCGGTGCTGCCGCCGTCGATCAGCACCACCTCGTCGGCGAAATCGAGCGAGGCGAGGCAGTCGGAGAGGCGGGCGGCGGCGTTCAGCGCGATCAGCGCGACGCCGAGAGTGGGTTCGGCCATGCGGGAGAGTCGGAAGCGAGACAGGCGGTGCGCGCGAGTATACCCCCGGCGCCCCCCGGCGGCGCCGCCGCGGCCTTCTTCCGGCCCCGGTTTCTGGATGGGCGGAAGGCTATAATGTTTCGCCAATTTTTTGATGTGCGGCGATTCGTCGTCGAGCATAGCGCCGCGAATTCGCGCGGCAACCTGGAAGGACCTGATTTGGAAACCCAGAACACCCTGCGCAAGTCGATCGGCACGGGCGCCAACACCTCGCCGCAGGCGGTGATGCGCCGCCTCTGGCCGTATATCCGCCCGCTGATCCTGATCATCGTGCTGGCGATCGTCGCGATGGGCGTGGTGGCGGCGACCGAGGCCGGGATTCCCGCCATGCTCAAGCCGCTGCTCGACCACGGCTTCGGCGCGCACAGCAGCGAACGCGCCAAGTGGTTCGTGCCGGCCGCGATCATCGGCCTGGCGCTGGTGCGCGGCGTCGCGCAATACGCCTCGAACTACCTGCTCAACTACGTCTCGAACCGGATCCTGCTGAAGCTGCGGCTGGAGATGTTCGAGCGCATGATCCACACCAGCGCCTCGTTCTTCCAGCGCGAGACGGCCAGCACCGTGATCAACGCGGTGGTGTTCGAGGTGAACCAGATCCTCAGCGTGCTGACCGGCGTGATGATCACCCTGGTGCGCGACTCGATGACGGTGATCTTCCTGCTCGGCTACCTGTTCTACCTGAACTGGCAGCTCACGCTGATCGTCGCGGTGATCCTGCCCGGCATCGGCTGGCTGGTCAGCAAGATCAACCGCCGCCTGCGGCGCCTGAACCGCGAGCACCAGACGCTGACCAACGAGCTGTCCTACATCGTCGAGGAGACCGTGGCCGGCTACAAGGTGGTCAAGACCCACAACGGCGAGCGCTACGAGATGGACCGCTTCACGGCGATGAGCAAGCGCCTGCGCGGCTACGCGATGCGCATGACGATCTCGGGCGGCCTGGCCCAGCCGATCACGCAGTTCCTGTCCTCGATCGCGCTGGCGATCGTGATCACCATCGCGGTGGTGCAGTCGGCCAACGACCAGACCACGGTGGGCGGCTTCGTGGCCTTCGTCACCTCGATGCTGCTGGTGATCTCGCCGCTCAAGCACCTGATCGACGTGAACCAGCCGCTGCAGCGCGGCATGACGGCCGCCGAGCTGATCTTCGGCCTGATCGACGAGCCGCTCGAGCCCAAGGGCGGCGGCCGGCCGCTGGCCCAGGCGCGCGGCGAGATCGAATACCGCGCGGTGTCCTTCGACTACGGCGCGAGCGAGCGCCCCACGCTCGACCGGATTTCCTTCAAGGTCGCGCCGGGCGAGATGGTGGCGCTGGCCGGGCCCTCGGGCGGCGGCAAGTCGACCCTGGTGAACCTGCTGCCGCGCTTCTTCGACGCCACCGACGGCGCGATCCTGGTCGACGGCGTGCCGATCGTCGACTACGACGTGCATGCGTTGCGCAGCCAGCTGGCGATGGTCAGCCAGGACGTGGTGCTGTTCAACGACAGCATCGCGGCCAACGTCGCCTATGGCGGCACCCCGAATCGCGAGCGCGTGCAGGCCGCGCTCGAGGCCGCCAACCTGGCCGAGATGGTGGCGGCGATGCCCGAGGGCATGGACACGCTGATCGGCGGCAACGGCATGCGCCTGTCGGGCGGCCAGCGCCAGCGCCTGGCGATCGCGCGCGCGATCTACAAGGACGCGCCTATCCTGATCCTCGACGAGGCCACCTCGGCGCTCGATTCGGAATCCGAACGGCACGTGCAGGCCGCGCTGGAGCGGCTGATGGAAGGGCGCACCACGCTCGTCATCGCGCACCGGCTGTCGACCATCGAGCGCGCCGACCGGATCCTGGTGCTCGAGGCGGGCCGCATCGCCGAGGAAGGCAGCCACGACGAGCTGCTGCGCCGCAACGGGCTCTACGCGCACCTGCATCGCATCCAGTTCCAGCAGCAGGCCGCCTGAGCGAGCTCCGGTTGCCCGGGAGGCCTGTCACGCCCCGGCATCCGTCCCCATGCTAGTCTTCCGGTGTCGGCCGACCACACGGCCGGCCAACCTGGGAGAAACGACATGAAGACGTCTCGATGGCTGCTCGCGGTGTGGCTCACCGGTTCACTGGCTTCCTCGCTCGCGTTCGCGCAGCAGCCGCCCCATGGCGGCGACCACGGTCCCGGCCCCGGCGACCATGGCGGCCCCGGCGGTCCGGGCCAGCATCATCCGCATCCCGGCCATGGCGGCACGGCCGGCCACCCGCCGATGCGTCCCGCGCCGCGCGACGAACCGCCCGGCGGTTTCATCGAAGGCCATCGCGACTGGCATCGTGGCGATCGCCTGCCGAGCGAGTACCGGGACCGCCAGTACGTGATCGACGACTGGCGCAGCTACAACCTGCCGCCGCCGCGCCGCGGTTACCAGTGGGTCGGGATCGGCGGCGACCATCTGCAGGTACAGATCGGCACCGGCATCGTGCTGAGCATCGGCCCCTGAGCGCCCCCTCGGACCTCGCTGCCGGGAACCCGGCTCGCCAGAAAAAAATGCCCGCGTCGAGCGGGCATTTTTCATGGTGTCGCGAGCGCGGCGAGCACGCGCGGTGTCATCGCGCGGGCGGCGGCCCGGTTTTCCGATCCGCCTGGTCGGGCGCTTCGTGGCAGTGCGCCGGCCACCACCAGCGCTCGATGCGCGCCAGCACCGCGCACACCAGCAGCGCGCAGACCGTGCCCAGCGTGACCTCGCCCAGCCGGATCAGCGGGATGTCCCACAGCGGGCCATTGCCGGGAAACAGCATCACGATGGTGGCGGTCACGCCGCCCAGGCGCGCGGCGCTGCCCACGTCGAGGCACCAGCAGATCACGATGGTGGCGGCGATCGCGACCGCGTAGGCCAGCACGTGCATGCCGGCGTTGGCATGGCCGAGCGCGGCGCCGGCGAAGCCGAGCACGCCGCCCACCATCGCGCCGATGAACTGGTCGCGCGACAGGTTCATGGTGTCCGCGTATTGATGCTGGGTCACGGCGATCGCGGTGACGGCCGCCCACACCGCCTGCTCCGAATGCAGCGCGAGGCCGATCCCGTAGGCGAGGCAGGCGCCGCACACGGCCTGCAGGGCCATCACCGCGCCCTGGGCCGCGCGCTGGCGCAGCGACATGCCCTTGAACAGCGAGGCCAGCGACTGCTGGATCTGGCGGCGCGTCTCGTCGAGCGTGCGGATCGTGTCCATCGCGTCCCGCCTCGCGCTCAGGCCGTCTTCGCCGGCGTATCGGCGCTGCCGGAGGTGTCGTCCGGGCCCGGATCGTCGAGCCCGGCATCGCGCGTCTCCGGCATCGCCACCGCCACCAGCGCCACCGCCAGCGCGCCGGCCACGGCCAGTCCGAAGAAGCTCATGGTGTTGCCGAAGTGGTCGGCCGCGAAGCCGGCCAGCGTGGTGCTGAGCGTCGCGCCGATTCCGGCGGCCAGCCCGAACAGGCCGATGCAGAGGTTGTAGCGGCCCTTGCCGCCGGCCACGTCGGCCGCGATCAGCGGCAGCATCACGCCGAACACCGCCGCGCTGATGCCGTCGAGCATCTGCACCGGCACCAGCAGGTAGGGACTGCCGACCCCGGCGAACAGCAGGGCGCGCACCGGCAGGGCGGCGAAGCCGAGCAGCAGGATCGGCCGGCGCCCCCAGCGCTGCGCGGAGCGGCCGACCCAGGGCGAGAGCATCGCCACGATCGCCTGCGGGACGATGATGCAGGCCGCGATCACCAGTTGCACGTTGTCGCCCATGCCGGCCGTCACCTCGCCCGCGGCGAGGTTCAGCATCGCCGCGTTGGACAGGTGGAACAGCACCACGCAGGCCGCGAACACCAGCATGCGGCGGTCGCGCAGCAGGTCGAAGATGGTCTCGCGCTCGCCCTCGACGGCATCGCGCGCGCGCCCCGTGGTGGGCGCCACCACCGTGTGGGTGGGCTGGATCATCGCCAGCGCGACCAGCGCCGGCATGGCCATCGCGGCGGTCAGCCAGAACACCGCGCGCGCCGAGATGTATTCGCCCGTCAATCCCATCAGTCCCGCCGCCACCGCGCTGCCGATCGAGGCCCAGCGCGCGTTGCGGCCGAGCCGGTCGCCGAGGTTGGCGCGCCCCACCAGGGCGAACGAGATGGCCGCCAGGGCCGGCGTCAGCATGCAGCTGGCGAAGCCGTGGAACACCTCGGCCGCCATCACCGGGACGATGGTCGGGCTGCTGGCGAGCAGCACCGCCGACAGGATGATGGCCGCGATCGCCCAGGCGGCCGCGCCCTTCTTGTTCTTCAGCGCGTCGACCGCGGCGCCGCCCGGCACCTGGCTGACCATCGCGCTGATGGTGCCGATCGACAGCACCAGGCCGATCTCGCCCTGGGTCCACTTGTGCGAGGCGAGATAGGAGGCGATGAACGGCCCGAAGCCCGTCTGCACGTTCGCGACAAAGAAGTTGAGCCAGTCGAGGGAGCGCAGGCTGCGGATGCTGACCGTGTTGCCGCCCGTCATCGATTGGCACCCGCGCTGCTGGAGGCCGGCGTCGCGGCGGGCGGCGATACGGCGATCACCGGCTTGTCGGCCTGGTAGGGCGGCGAGGCCTTCAGCTGGGCGTCGGACAGGTCGAGCAGGGCGCGCAGCGACTTGTCCTTCGGCGCGAAGCGCAGCGCCGACCAGCTCGCGGCGATGGTGCGCCGATCCGGGTTCACCAGGCCGCCGAGATCCAGCACCACCGCCTGCGGCTGCGCATCGCGGTCGATCAGCACGTCGACCACGCGGCCGATTTCGGTGCCGTTGCCGCGCTGCACGTCGGCATCGACGATCGGCATCAGGCCCGGCGTCTCGTCGGCATGCGAGGAGCCGCTCAGCGACACCGCCTTGGGGCGGTCGGCCGGCGGCAGCTCGCCGGCCGGCACGTCGAGCAGGATCGGCTGGCTGCGCCCGCCCGGCGTGAAGCGGAACAGGCGCCACGGGAAGCTGACCTTGCGGTCGCCGATGCCCATGAAGCCCTGCAGGTTGACGATCATCCGATTCGGCTTGCCGGCCGAGTCGGCGATCATGTCGACCGCGCGGCCGATCACCTTGCCGTCGCGGCGCCGCACCTCGCTGTCGAGCAGCGAATGCACCTGGTTGCGCTCGATGGTGCGCGTCTGGATCAGCGGCGGCGGGGCCGGCGGGGGCGGAGGCGGCGGGGGCGGCGGCGAGGGGCGCTTGACCACCCGCGGGCGCGGCGCCTCGCGGTGCGGCTTGCGCTGCGAGGCGCCGTCGTCGGGAGCCTCGACCTCGGAGGCGGGCTCGGGCGTAGCGATCGGCAGGCCGTCCTCGTCGAGCGTCTCGACGGCCGCGTCGACGATCGGCGCGGGCGCCTGCGGGGCGCGGAACAGGCTGCAGCCGGACAGCGCGAGCGTGGCGAGCAGCGCGGCGAGGATGGGCGCCCGGGCACGGGCGAAGATCGGGAAACGAATGGCTAGACGCGGAATGCCGCCGCTCATCAACTGGGACTCCATGGGCCGGGGCAGGCCGGGTAGACGGCGCTGCGGCGATTGATGGCCGATGCCGTGACGGCATCGCGCAGGGCCAGAGTTTAACCTGTGCGCGCGGCCGGTTCGCGAAAACGGGGGACTGTAAGCTGCCCGCGGCGTGCGGGGCGGCATGTTCATGCGCCGCCGGCGGCCGCGCCGGGCCCGTGCGCGCGGGGGCTTCAGGCGCAGTCGCGGCTCGTGGCGACCTGTCTCATTTCGGCGGCAGCGTCTTCACGAAGGCGAGCGCGGCGTCGAGCAGGCGCCGTCGCACCGCGTCCTGCGCGCAGCGCTCAGGCGAGACCCAGACCCAGCCTGTCATCGGCCGCCCGCCGTTGCGCATCGGCTCGATCCCGTCGAGCGCGAGCGCCCAGCCTTCCCTGCCCTTGCCCAGGCGCACCAGCATGCCGTCGTGGCGCGCCGCGCAGAGCAGGTTGCCGTCGGCCATCCAGGCCCAGCCGCCGAACATCGCGCGGCCGGTGATCCAGGCTTCGTCGCGCAATTCGTCGTTGACGACTTCCTCGAGACCGAGATCGCGTGTCATGCAGGCTCCTGGCGGGGGCGGTGGGATGTCGGGGCGATTGTAGGCGAGCGCGGCGCCCGGTGCATGGCTCGGCCGGCTGCCTCGACCGCTCGCCTCAACTATCCGCCTCGGGTTCGAGCCCGACCGACGCGAACAACTGCTCGCGCAGCCAGCGATGCGCGGCATTCGCCTCGTTGCGCGGATGCCAGGCCGCGCTCAGCCCGAAGCCGGCCACCTCGATCGGCAGCGGCAGCAGGTCGAGCCGGTCGGCGAAGCGCAGCAGGAAACGCTCGGGCAGCGCGCAGACATGGTCGGTGGCCTCCAGCACCAGCGGCGCGAGGTGGTAGTGCTGCACCGAGATCACCACGCGGCGGCCGCGGCCGGTGCGCGCCAGCAGGTCGTCCATGAAACCGTGGAAGCCGCCGCCGTCGCCCGATACCAGCACATGGCCGAGCGCGCAGTAGGCGTCCAGGTCGGGCGGCGCGAGGCCGCGTGGATGGCCCTTGCGTTGCGCCATCACGTAGCGCTCGTGGAACAGGGCGCGCGACTGCATGCCCGCCGGAATCGAAAAGTCCGCCGCGATCAGCAGGTCGGCCGTGCCGCGCTCGAGCCAGTGGGCGAAGCTGTCGACCGGCACCGTGCGGAACGCCAGGCGCAGCTTCGGGGCGCGCTGCGCGACGCGCCGCACCAGGTCCACGCCCGCCATCACGAAGCCGTTGTCGCTGGCGAGGATCTGGAAGGTGCGCGCGTCCTGCGCGGGGTCGAAACCGGCGCCATGCGCGAGCGCCGCCTGCAGGCTCTGCAAGGCGGCGCGCAGCGGCTCGCGGATCGCCAGCGCGCGGGCCGTGGGCGTCATGCCGCGGCCGTTGCGGGCCGGCACCAGCAGCGGGTCGTCGGTCAGTTCGCGCAACCGCGCCAGTTGCGCCGACAGCGCGGGCTGGCTCAGGTGCAGCCGCGCCGCCGCGCGCGTGACGTTGGCCTCGTCGAGCAGCACGTCGAGCGAGCCGAGCAGGGCCAGGTCCGCGCCGCGCAGCGACGACAAGCTATTTGTCATGTGGATGTCTCCCATATCGACAATCGATTTCAAATATACCAAGTGCGCGCGCAGACTGTCGCCCTGACTCGAGGATCGAACCGGGAGGACTCCAGCATGGCAATAGCGGAACCCGAGCGACACGCGCTGCGTGCGCTCGCGAGCGCCAATTTCGCGGTGGGCGCGATGTCGTATGGCGTGGTCGGCGCGCTGCCCGCGCTGGCCGGCGCCTGGCGCATCACGCCGGGGCGGGCGGCGCTGCTGATGAGTGCGTTCTCGATCGCCTTCGCGATCGGCGCGCCCTTGCTGCAGATGCTGGCCGGGCATGCGCGGCGGCGCAGCCTGCTGCTGGGCGGGCTCGTCACGCTGGTGGCGGCGACGCTGGCCGGCGCGGCAGCGCCGGGTTTCGGCTGGCTGCTCGCCACGCGCATCGTGGCCGGCATCGGCGCGGGCGCGGTCAGCCCGCTGGCGAACGCGATCGGCGCCGAGATCACGCCCGTCGAGCGGCGCGGCAAGGCGCTCGCGGTGGTCTTCGTCGGCGTCACGCTGTCGAGCGTGATCGCGGCGCCGCTGGCCGCGGCGATCGCGCAGACCTGGGGCTGGCGGATGGTGTTCGTGGTGCTGGCGGTGGCTTCGGCGGCCAGCGGCGGCTGGATCGTCTCGACCGTGCGCGATGCCTCGCGCGGCGAGCGCATGCGCCCGGCGGGGCTCGCGCGGCTCGTCGCGCAGCCGGCTACGGCGGCAGGCCTGGCCGTGATCGTGCTGCAGACGGCGGCGTTCTTCGCGACCTACACGCTGATCCTGCCGCTGGTGACGACGCGCTTCGGCGCGAGCGCGGCGCAGGGCGGGCTGGCCCTGCTGGTGTTCGGCGTGACGGGGATCGTCGGGAACGTGGTCGCGCAGCGCCTGTCGCTGCGCTACTCGGCGCAAGCCCTGCTGAAGCTCGTGATGCGCACCATGGCCCCGGTGTTCGTCGCGATCGCGCTGCTTGGCGCGGTGGCCTGGGGCGAGGGGCCGAGGCAAGGCTTGTTGATCGCGCTGCTGGTGATATGGGCGCTGATGCAGGACCTGTTCTATCCCTCGCAGTTGCGGCGCGTGGTGTCGCTGGCGCCCGAGGCGCGCGGCATGGTGATCGCGCTCAATTCGTCGGGGATCTTTCTCGGCATTTCGCTGGGGGCGGGGATCGGCGGGCGGGTGGCCGATCATGTCGGGCTGGGGGCGCTGGCGCCCGTGTCGGCGGGGCTGACGCTGGCGGCCCTGGTCGCGCTGCTGGTGTCGGAGCGCTCCGTGGCGCGTGCCGCGAAACGCGATTCGCGGGAGGCGGGGCGGGTGGTTTGCCGGGGCGCTGCCGAGCGAGCCTAGCGGCTTGGGGGAGCGGTGTGAGGCGGCGCGGCCAGTGTGCTGATGCACACTGGCCGCGTGCCCTTGTGCGTCGCCTGATGCGAGGCGCGGTTACTCAGTAGCCGTGCGTGACCAGCGACAGCACCGACAGGTCGGGATGCGAGCCGTCGACGATCAGCGCGCCGACCCGCTTCGCATCGGCCACCGCCTCGCCGGGCGTCGCGAAGCATTCCTCGCCGTTGGGATGGAACGGCACCGTATGGCCGGGCAGGGATGGGCTCGCGCCGGGATGGCAGACGTAGGCGACATAGGTGTAGCGGTTGGCGACCGCGCCCGCCGGTTTGATGGTGACGTGGATTTCATATCCCTCGTAGGGGATCGGATCGACTTGGGTCGGGACCTCGAGCGTTGCCGGCATGATGGCCTCCGTGTCGCCGCGGACGATGCGCGGGGAGCGCGTACCGGGTCCGCGATGGGCTGCTTCACGATTTCATTCTAGGCGATATTCGGGCCGGGCTGCGGAGCGTGCAAGCCGGCGACACATGACGGTATGTGCCACGCAGCCTTGCGTGTACGTCGCAGCACCTTCGACGCCATCCAGATGATCAGCAGCGCGATCACGAAGCTTGCGACGAACAACGCGCCCATCAGCACGTCTTCCTCTCTTTCGAGGCCGTTCGCGCCGAACAGTTGGAACAGAGGCGCGAGCAGATCCCAGGCCTGTGCCCCAGCAAAGATGACAAGGGGAAGCAGGTTTCCCCCCACTTTATGACATCATTGCCCTCCCGAACCGACAGGCCGCGCGCGCTTCATCCTCGCAGGATCCGGCGCGCGTCGCTCACCGCATTCCAGGAACGTCGCCATGAATTTCAGGTCCTTGCAGTGCTTCGTCATCCTGGCCGAGGAACTGAATTTCAGCCGCGCCGCCGAGCGCCTGCATATCGCGCAACCGGCGCTGAGCCAGCAGATACGCTTGCTGGAGGAGCGGCTCGGCACCAAGCTCGTCGATCGCGCCAGGCGGCCTTTGCAGCTCACCGAGGCGGGCCACTATTTCTGCACCGAGGCGCGGCAGATCCTCGGCGCCTGGGAGCAGGCGAGCCTCGGCGCGCAGGAAATCGGCATCGGGCAGCGCGGCTGGTTGTCGATCGGCTTCACGCGCTCCTCGATGTACAGCATCCTGCCGCCTGCCCTGAAGGCTTTCCATCATCGGTGTCCGGAAGTCGAGCTGAAGCTGTTCGAGATGCTCACCGAGGAGCAGGCCGACGCGCTGCGCGACATGCGCATCCACATCGGCATCGGCCGCCAGCCGCTCGACATGCCCGGCTGCACCTCCTATTCCCTGCTGCGCGAACACGTGGTGGCGGTGCTGTCGCCCGATCATCCGCTGGCGGCCAGGAAGAGGCTGCGCATCGCCGAGCTCGAGGACACGCCGCTGATCCTGTACCCGAAACACCAGAACGCGCAATTCAAGCGCACCGTGTTGTCCCTGTATCGCGATGCGGGCGTGACGCCCTTCGTCGCGCATCAGGCCTACGAGATCCAGACAGCGATCGCGCTCGTCGCGGCCGGGCTCGGCGTGACCTTCGTCGGCGAGTCGGTGGCGCGCCAGGGACGCACGGACGTGGTGTACCGTCATCTCGTCGGCCCCGGCGCCTCCCGCTGGTCGACGCTCGCCGCCACGTTTCGCACCGCTGACGATTCGGCCCATCTGCGCAGCTTCCTCGCCTGCCTGACCCCGCCGCTGCAAGGCGAAACACTATAAGCAAAGCCTTATGAAAGCATAAGGAACGCGTCTTGGACGCGGGCCGCCATGCTTCCTATCATCGATTTCCGTGCCCGGCGCCGGCATGCATCGCAGATGCGGCCGGCCCGAGCCGGAAAACGGCGCAGGCCGTGTATCGAGCAGGGCCGCAGAGCCCTCGCGATTCGATGAAAAGAACATGGAGACGGCATGAGCCCATTCGACGAAGCAGCGACCATGCGAAAGGTGTACAGGCGGCTCATGCCCCTGCTTTTCGCGATGATGTTCTTCAACTACCTCGATCGCATCAACATCGGCTTCGCGGCGCTCGACATGAACAAGGCGCTGGGGTTCAGCCCGGCCGTGTTCGGCCTGGCGGGCAGCATGTTCTTCGTCGGCTACATGCTGCTCGAAGTGCCGAGCAACCTGCTGCTGCATCGCGTCGGCGCGCGCCGCTGGATCGCGCGGATCCTGCTCACCTGGGGCGCGGTGGCCGCCGCCACCGCCTTCGTGTTCGACGCCAGGAGCTTCTACGTGCTGCGCGCCCTGCTCGGCATCATGGAATCGGGTTTCCTGCCCGGCATCGCGGTGTACCTGACGAACTGGTTTCCGGTGCGCCACCGGGCGCGCGCGGTGGGCGGCTACATCATCGCCGGCTCGTTTTCGGCGGTGCTCGGCGGCCCGCTCTCGACGGCGTTGATGACCTATGCCAATGGCGTGCTCGGTCTGCAGGGATGGCAGTGGATGTTCATCCTCGAAGGCATCCCGGCCATGCTGCTGGGGCTGCTCACCCTGCGCATCATGACCGAGCGTCCCGCCGATGCCCGCTGGCTTGCCGACGACGAGAAGCGCTGGCTGGAGACGACGCTCGCGGGCGAGCGCGCGGCCCTCGGCGGCGCGGGCCATGTTCCGCTGCTGCGCGTGGCGGGGGACGCCCGCGTATGGAGCCTCGCCGGGTTGTTCGGCTGCGCGCTGGTCGGCATCTACGGGCTCTTTCTGTGGCTGCCGCAGATCATCAGGAGCTTCGGGCAGCTGAGCAATATCGAGGTCGGCTTCCTGTCGGCCGCGCCGCCGCTGCTGGGTGTGCTGGGCACCTTCCTCATCAGCCGCAGCTCGGATCGCAGCGGCGACCGTAGAAAGCATCTCGCCTTCGTCTACGGCATGAGCGCCCTGGCCATCGCGGGTAGCGCCTACGCGCCGAATCCGGTGCTTTCCTATGCGCTGCTGTGCGTCACGGGCTTCTTCATCTACGCGGGCAATCCGCTGTTCTGGAGCCTCGCCTCGTCGTTCCGGACCGGCGCGGCCGGCGCGGCGACCATCGCGCTGATCAATACGATCGCCCAGTTCGGCGGTCTGGTCGGGCCCTGGAGCATCGGCCTGGTGCGCAACGCGACGGGCAATTTCAAGCTCGCCTTGCTGAGCATCGCGGCCTTCCTCGCGGTGGCGACCCTGATCGCCCTCCTGATGCGGGTCAAGCCCGCCGGCGGAGACGGCGCGTCGCTGCACGCGGCCGATCGCGCCGCCCACACCTGAACCCAAACGCAATGACACGGAAACCCAGCATGATCATCGATTGTCACGGTCACTACACCACCTCGCCGCCGCAGCACGAGGCATGGCGCGCGAAGCAGATCGCCGCGCTGAGGGACGGCCTTGCGCCGCCCGCGCGCCCCGTCATCTCCGACGACGAGATTCGCGAAAGCATCGAGGGCGGGCAGCTTCGCATCCAGCGCGAACGCGGCACCGATCTCACGATCTTCTCGCCGCGCGCGGCCGGCATGGGCCATCATCTCGCGCCGGCCGAGGCCAACGCGGTGTGGTCGAGCGCCTGCAACGAACTCGTGCATCGCGTCTGCGAACTGTTTCCGCGCAACTTCGTCGGTGTCTGCCAACTGCCGCAGGCGCCCGGCACGGGCCCGGAGAACTGCATCGCCGAGCTGCGCCGCTGCGTGCTCGAGATGGGCTTCGTCGGCTGCAACCTGAATCCCGATCCGTCGGGCGGCCATTGGTCCGGGCTGCCGCTCACGGATCGTTCCTGGTATCCGCTCTACGAAGCGATGGTCGAGCTCGACGTGCCGGCGATGATCCACGTGTCGTCGTCCTGCAATCCGAACTTCCATGCGACCGGCGCGCATTACCTCAACGGCGACACGTCCGCCTTCATGCAATTGCTGGAGGGCGACCTGTTCGCCGATTTCCCGACGCTGAAGTTCATCATCCCGCACGGCGGCGGCGCGGTGCCGTATCACTGGGGACGTTATCGCGGGCTGGCGCAGGACATGAAGCGGCCGCTGCTCGGCGAGCATCTGCTGAACAACGTGTTCTTCGATACCTGCGTCTACCACCAGCCCGGTGCCGAGTTGCTGGCCAAGGTGATTCCGGTGAAGAACATCCTGTTCGCCTCCGAGACGATCGGCGCGGTGCAGGGCATCGATCCCGAAACCGGCCACCATTTCGACGACACGCGCCGTTATATCGACGCGATCGAATGGCTCGACGAGGAGGATCGCCAGCGCATCTTCGAGGGCAATGCGCGTGCCGTGTACGGGCGTTTGTCGGCCCAGCTCGAACGACAGGGATCGAACCAGGGAGCGGTGGCATGAATCCGGTCGGATGGCGCGAATACGAATCGGCGGCCCAGGCGAGTGCCGACACGCTCGAGGCCCTGCGCGGTCTGGCGGTATCGCTGCTGAGCGACAACATGGCCCGTGCCAGCGGCGCGAGCGGGTTGCGTCCTTTCCACCGGCCCAGGCCGATGGCCGGCACGGCGGTCACGGTACGCACGCGCGGCGGCGACAACCTCGCGATCCATCGCGCCTTCGATCATTGCCGTCCCGGCGACGTGCTGGTGATCGACGGCGCCGGCGAGCTCACGCAGGCGCTGATGGGCGACATCATGGCGAGCTTCGCGCAGCGGCTCGGCGTGCAGGGGCTGGTGATCGACGGCGCGATTCGCGATGTGGCGGCGATAGGCCAGCGCGATTTCCCCGTCTACGCGCGAGGCGTGACGCATCGCGGGCCGTACAAGAACGGGCCGGGCGAGATCAACGTGCCGGTGAGCGTCGGCGGGATGGTGGTGCATCCGGGGGATATCGTGGTCGGCGACCAGGATGGCGTGCTGGCCATCGCGCCGGCGAACGTGGCGGCGGTGATCGAGGGGGCACGCAGGCAGGCGGCCAAGGAGGAAGCGGCGCTGAAGTCGATCGCCGAGGGGCGCTTCGATCGCTCGTGGGTGGGGGCGCAGCTCGATCGGATGATGAATGGGTGAGGCGCGGGCGGGCGCGTGTTCTCTTGCGACGCCTCGCTGCTATGGAGACGGCAGCCTCGGCGTGTCGAGTACGGCCGCTTTTGCGGCGAGAAGCTGCTCGGCCGATACGTCGAAACGGCGCAGCCATGCGTTGCTGCTGGTGACCGAGTTATAGACGGACGTGTCGCCGTTGATCGTGCCGTGCTGAAGAATCGAGACGGTCTCGGCGACAAGAGGGCGGAGCGCGGCATTGAGCACGACGTAGGCGGGCGGCGCGGACATGGCTGGATCCTCGTGTCCTGCGCTGGCTTCGGGGGTCACGCCAGCACGGATCATCCATCCTTGGGCGCACGGCACCAGGTCGAACCAGTCTTTCGGCAGTTCGGACTTCAGCGCTTCGACACCGCCGACCCTTCCCAGCATTGCCTTGTCGATGAGGGTGAGCCAGTCGACAGTCTTGATGCTGCCGGTGAGGTCCCGGACCTCCATTGCAATCGGATTGCCGATGTCGACGCCCAAGCCAAGCCGTCGCGCCAGATAATATTCGCTGCTCTCGTTTTCCGTGCGGCCGGTAGGGGACAGGTTTATCGCCAGCCCGGCACGTCCATGCACCGCGAAGAGCGACACGAACTCGGCGGGGTTTTCGCGGACGAATGGAGCGGGCAGGCTGAATACGGAGACATCCAGCCCTCGCGTGCCTAGATCCGCCTGGAATTTTTCGAGGCAGAACGTTGTGAATTCGAAGTACGACGCATCACGTGCGGTTTCGCCGCCGACATAGCACGCATCAAATCCTTCGTTTTCCCCCGTCTTTTTTTCAAGTTTCCAAAGCGAGGGGGCATTCTCGAATCGCGATACACGCTTTTCGTTGAACCAGAGCCAGGTGATAGGGGCCATGTCCTTTCTTGCCGTGGCTTGGCGGGCGAGAGCAAGGTAGGCGTCGAACATGGCTGCAATGGCTTGCCGTTTTCCGCTCGTGTAACCGCCCTTGAAGTACAGGACCGCACGCACCGCGAGCGCGGCGCCGATGCCCTCGTGCGCATAGCGAGGCTCGAAGAGCGCGTAGGGCAGCATTCCGAGTTTCGATAGCGCTTGAGCGCGCGACAAAAGTTCCTTGCTTGTCTGCATGACTGGATGGCCGTTATGGCGAGGGGACGGGAGCGGGAGGCATCGGCGGCGGGACACCAAGCATTGCTCTTGCGGCGCCCTGCTCAAATACATCATCGGCCTCTGACAAGGCTGCACGATGTGTGGATTGTGCTGATTCGGTGCGTTCACTGTCTGAACAGCCACAATCGGCCGGATCCATTAGCGCGACTTTGTTCGAACTTCCGGCGATTCTCGCATAAGCGTCTTGCTGTTTCCGGCTGTGACGATCCGGTGGAAACTTGATTTCGACCACGCTCTTTATGTTGCCCTGGATCGGGGCGAGCGAGGCATCGTTGACTATCACGACATCTGGACGGCGAATATTCCCGATGCCTGGCTTATAGCCGCCCAATCCGCCGGCCCAATGTTTCCGAATCCAGCCGGGAAGATAGGCGTGCGCCTTTGTTGGCATCCCGGAATCCATGATTGGTGCTGGGGGATCGCGGGACATGTCGTAGTTGATCTCTGCCTTGTAAGGGCTCCGATAATCACTCATCGCATCAGCGACCTTGAGCCTGCTGCTGACACACTGCTGCTTGAGCCGCTGGCCGCCAAGGCCGATCGATGGCACCGCGTCGCACTTGCATACGACAGTGCACAGCACCTGCCTGTCCCGAGGATCGAGGGAGTCCCGGCGCGCGCGTATCGTGTTGGTTCGACCATGTCCCGGTCCTGTCCTCGGCCTTGTCGAGCCGGAGTGGGTGTCTCGCGAGTCAGCCGTCATGCCGGGCTCGCGTGCTGGAACTTCAGCGACACCTCTTTATTCGAATCGAGCCAGTCGGTGTACCCGTTGGCATCGGTGGCCCCGTTGATGATTTGTCCGTCGGAACTGCTGACGATATACAGGTAGTTTGCGATTGGCTCGCCCGTATCATCGTCGACGACCAGGAAGCGACCACGGTGAGGGCCGGCCTCGTTCGAAGTCGAAGCGGAGGATCGGAGCAGGACACGGACCCCGCCTCCTATCGAGCCCGATGCGCGGGAAGTGGCAGGCGAGGCTGTCGCGTTGCTTTGCGACGCAATGAGCGTTGCACCGCAACGCCGTCATGTCGCCTTCGCTGACGACGGCTCGACCGTTGAAGCTCATGCGCAGTTCGGTCTTCACCCGCACGATCGGAAAGATGCCGCCGCAACGAGGGCAGGACACCATGTCGCCGATCAGCGCGATGGGCTTGCCGTCGTCTGTGTTGGTCGGGTCGCACGCCAGTACGCGACCGCCGTGCGAGCTCGCGTCGCCTTCGCGGATAAATGCAAATCCCATGGTACTTGGCCCTCTCCTTGGAATGTCGGGGCGAATGTACCAGTGCTGCAGGGGGCGTTATTGTCCGCCCTCAAGCTTGTCTATTTCTCTATTTATCAGGCGTGCCGGGCACGCGATATGAATGCCGTGGCCGTTTGACTCGGCGAACGTAAAGCGCTTTTGCGCCGCCGAGGCAACCGAATATCGATGAGCCGATTTGATTCGCGCATCATCACTAAGCCCATATAGTCGCGCCTCCAGCTCGTCATTCGAGGTGGAGGCGCGTTTGTGTCCGAGACGAATCCGAACCCTACATCAGCACGATATCGTACTGCTCCTGGCTCAGGTTCGATTCCACCTGCAGCGACACCGGCTTGCCGATGAAGTCGATCAGCATCGCCAGATGCTGCGATTCCTCGTCGAGGAACAGATCGATCACCTGCTGCGAGCCAATCACGCGGAACTCCCGCGGATTGAACTGCCGCGACTCGCGCAGGATCTCGCGCAGCACGTCGTAGCAGACGGTGCGCGGCGTCTTCACCTGCCCCTTGCCCTGGCACACCGGGCAGGGCTCGCACAGCACGTGCGCGAGCGATTCGCGAGTGCGCTTGCGCGTCATCTCCACCAGCCCGAGCTGCGAGAAGCCGTTCACCGTCACGCGCGTGCGATCGCGCGACAGCGCCTTCTTCAGCTCGCCGAGCACGGCGTCGCGATGCTCGGCGTTCTCCATGTCGATGAAGTCGATGATGATGATGCCGCCGAGGTTGCGCAGCCGCAGCTGCCGCGCGATGGTATGCGCGGCCTCGAGATTGGTCTTGAAGATGGTGTCGTCGAAGTTGCGCGCGCCGACATAACCGCCGGTGTTGACGTCGATGGTCGTCATCGCCTCGGTCTGGTCGATCATCAGGTAGCCGCCCGACTTCAGGTCGACGCGCCGCGACAGCGCGCGCTGGATCTCGGCTTCGATGTTGTAGAGATCGAACAGCGGCCGCTCGCCCGTGTAGTGGTGCAGCCTCGCGCTGACCGCCGGCGTGAACTCGCGCGCGAAGCTCGACAGTCGCGCGAAGGTCTCGCGCGAATCGACCTGGATCTTGGAGGTGTCGTCGTTGGCGAAATCGCGCAGCACGCGCTGCGCCAGGTCGAGATCCTGGTAGAGCAGGCTGGTGGGTGGCAGCCGATGTGCCTGCGCGACGATGGTCGCCCAGGTCTTGCGCAGGTAGGTGACGTCGGCGCCCAGCTCCTCGCCGGTGGCGTCCTCGGCGATGGTGCGCACGATGTAGCCGCCTTTTTCCTCGGCCGGGATCACGGCGGTCAGGCGCGCACGCACCGCCTCGCGCTCGGCCTCGCTCTCGATCTTCTGCGAGATGCCGATATGCGGCTCCTGCGGCAGGTAGACCAGCGTTCGCCCGGCAATGCTGACCTGGGTCGAGAGCCGCGCGCCCTTGGTGCCGATCGGGTCCTTGATCACCTGGACCATCAACGTCTGGCCCTCGTACACGGTCTTCTCGATCGGCTGGTGCGGCGTGCTGTTGTGCGTGTCGCCCGGCAGGCGCGGCTGCCAGATGTCGGCCACGTGCAGGAAGGCGGCGCGCTCCAGGCCGATGTCGATGAAGGCCGACTGCATGCCCGGCAGCACGCGCACCACCTTGCCGAGATAGATGTTGCCGACGCGGCCGCGCGAGAGCGTGCGCTCGACGTGAAGCTCCTGCACCGCGCCTTGCTGCACGAGCGCGACCCGCGTTTCCTGCGGTGTGATGTTGATCAGGATTTCTTCGTTCATGGTGGGCTCAGAAGGCGACGCGCGCCGCGCGCAGCAGCGCGGCGGTCTCAAAAAGGGGCAGACCCATGATACCGGAATGCGAGCCGTCGATTCGCTCGACGAACTCGGCGGCCCGGCCCTGGATCGCGTAGGCGCCGGCCTTGCCGAACGGCTCGCCGCTGGCCACGTAGCGCGCCAGCGCCTCGGCGCCGACCGCCGCGAACTGCACCACCGAGCGCGACAGCGCCGGCATCAGCGGCTTGCCCTCGGCATCGACCACGGCCAGCGCGGTCAGCACCTCGTGCCGGCGGCCGGCCAGGCGCGCCAGCATCGCCAGCGCCTCGTCGGCCGAGGCGGGCTTGCCGAGGATCTTGCCGTCGATCGTCACCGTGGTGTCGGCCACCAGCACCGGCGCGGCCGGCAGCGCGCTGGTCACCAGCCGCGCGCGCGCCGCATCGGCCTTGGCCGAGCACACGCGTACCACGTAGTCGTCGGCCGCCTCGCCGGCCAGCTCGGCCTCGAGCGCCTCGGCATCCTCGTCGGGACGCGGCAGCAGCAGCTCGAAGGCGACGCCGAGCTGTCGCAGCAGCTCCTGCCGGCGCGGGCTCTGCGAGGCGAGATAGACGAACGGGTAGGTCGAATCGGGCAGGAGGCGGTCGGACATCGTCATGGTTCTCGTTGGGGCACATGACGGCGCGCGAACGCGGCGCGTCATGCGCGGTGGTAGGGGTGATTCTGCGTGATGCTCCACGCGCGGTAAAGCTGCTCGGCCAGCAGCACGCGCACCATGCCGTGCGGCAGCGTGAGGCTGGAGATCCGCAGCAGCAGGTCGGCGCGGGCCTTGAGCTCGGGATCGAGCCCGTCGGCGCCGCCGATCACGAAGGCCACGTCGCGGCCGTCCTGCTGCCAGCCCGGCAGCGCCTGGGCGAGCTGCATCGAGGTCCAGTCGCGGCCTCGCTCGTCGAGCGCGACCAGCCGCGCGCCCTTGGGCAGCGCGGCCTCGATCCTGACGCGTTCGGCGGCCATCACGCTCTCGGCGCCGCGGCCGCCCGAGCGCAGCTCGGGCTTGAGCTCGCGCAGCTCGATGCGCAGCTCGGGCGGCATGCGCTTGGCGTATTCGTCGAACCCGTCGGCTACCCAGCCGGGCATCTTGTGGCCGACCGCGACGATGTGCAGCTTCATGGCTTCAAGCCTGCTTCGGAGGCGAGGACCGACATCGGCGGCACGGCTTCAGCGACGGCGCGCGGCGGTCTTGCGGGCCGGGCGGGCGGCCGGCGCGGCCTCTTCGCCGTCCTCCTCCTCGTCGGCTTCCGAGGCGCGCGCGGGGCCGCTGCCGCCGAGCTTCAGGCGCACCGGCTTGTCGCCCCAGATCTCTTCCAGGTTGTAGTACTGGCGCAGGGCCGGCTGGAGGATGTGGACCACGGCGTCGCCGCAGTCGACCAGCACCCATTCGCCGGTGTCCTCGCCTTCGGAGCTGACCACGTCGCCGCCGGCTTCCTTGACCTTCTCGCGCACGCTGGAGGCGAGCGCCTTGGTCTGGCGGTTCGAGGTGCCGCTGGCGACGATCACGCGATCGAACAGTTCGGTCAGGTGGCTGGTGTTGAACACCTTGATGTCTTGCGCCTTGACGTCTTCGAGGGCGTCGACGATCACGCGCTGCAGTTTGCGGATATCCATATCAGGGATGGTAGAGACGATGTTGAAGAATATAGGCCCAGACGGCGACGGGCACGTGTTCGGCCTGAGCGTCGGGGACTTGGGCGCGACGCGCGATGCATTCGCGCAGATGCGCGCGGATATCGGTGGCGGCGATATCGAAGGCGAGCGTGGTATCGACCAGCACGCGGCCGGCCGGGCTCGCTTGCAGCTCGGCCGCCTCGGCGCGGCGCGCGGCGATTTCGGCGGCCACCACGGGCGGCGCCGCCGACAGCTCGAAGCCGGGCCGCGTGGCCACGCACAGGTGAGCCAGCTCGAACAGGCGCCGCCAGTCGCGCCAGGTATCGAGCCGCACCAGTTGGTCGGCGCCGATCACCAGCGACAGCGAGGCCTCGGGGCCGACCCGCTCGCGCCAGCGCAGCAGCGTCTCGGCGGTATAGGTCGGGCCTTCGTGCTCGATCTCGTCGGTGGCCACCGTCACCTGCGTGCCGGGCAGCGCCAGCGAGGCGGCCGCGGCGCGCGTCATCGCCAGCCGGTGCCCGGCGGCCGACACGTCGCGCTTCTGGTAAGGCTGGCCGGCCGGCATCAGCACCAGCTCGGTCAGCCCCAGCACCTCGGCGAAACGACGCGCGAGCGCGAGATGCCCGTCGTGGATCGGGTCGAAGGTGCCGCCGAGGATGCCGATCCGGCGCGGCAGCGGAGTCGGTCGAGCTTGGGTATCCAGAACGGGTCCTTTTCGGTCGGGGCTTTCCATGGGAACGGGCGAGCGGCTCACAGCCAGTCGCGCGGCACCAGGAAATCGCTGTACAGGCGCGCCTCCGGCGTGCCCGGCTCGGGCTGCCAGTCGTAGCGCCAGCTCGCCAGCGGCGGCATCGACATCAGGATCGACTCGGTGCGCCCGCCGCTTTGCAGGCCGAACAGGGTGCCGCGATCGAACACCAGGTTGAACTCGACGTAGCGGCCGCGCCGGTAGGCCTGGAACTCGCGCTCGCGCTCGCCGTAGGGCGTGTCGCGGCGGCGTTCGACGATCGGCAGGTAGGCGGCGAGGAAGGCGTCGCCCACGCCCCGCATCAGTTCGAACGAGCGCTCGAAGCCGGGCTCCGACAGGTCGTCGAAGAAGATCCCGCCGATGCCGCGCGTCTCGTTGCGGTGCTTGAGGAAGAAATACTCGTCGCACCAGGTCTTGAAGCGCGGGTAGTACTCGCCGCCGAACGGCGCCAGCGCATCGCGGCAGGCCGCGTGGAAGTCGCGCGCGTCCTCCTCGTAGCCGTATACGGGCGTGAGGTCCATGCCGCCGCCGAACCAGAAGATCGGCGCCTCGCCGGCCTTGGTGGCCACGAACATGCGCACGTTCATGTGCACGGTCGGGCAATGCGGGTTGCGCGGATGCAGCACCAGCGACACGCCGAGCGCCTCGAAACCGCGCCCGGCCAGTTGCGGGCGCGCCGCGCTCGCCGAGGGCGGCAACGCGTCGCCGGAGACGTCCGAGAAGCCGATTCCCGCGCGCTCGAAGAACGCGCCGTTCTCGAGGATGCGCGTGCAACCGCCGCCGCGCAGACGCTCCTCGGGCCCGCGCCGCCACGCGTGCGTGGCCAGCGGCGTGCCGTCGAAGGCGCCGAGCGCGTCGGCGATGCGGGACTGCAGCGTTTCCAGATAGGCGCGTACGCGCTGCGTGTCGAAAGTCGAATCGGTGCTCATGGCTTCGGAAAGGGGGCGCGGACGATGCGGCGCGGATATCGATTGCCGGATTGTAGACCTTCCGCCGGCAGCGGCCAGGCGCGCGCGGCGCGCCATGAAAAACGCCGCCCGGCACGGATGCCGGGCGGCGCGCTCGGGCCTCAGCCCTGCTTGCGGTTCAGCGCGCGATGGCCGATGTCGCGGCGGTACTGCATGCCTTCGAAGTTGATCTGGTTGATCGCGTCGTAGGCGGCCTGCTGCGCGCCGCGCACCGAGTCCGACAGGCCCACCACGCACAGCACGCGGCCGCCCGAGGTGACCAGCTTGTCGCCGTCGAAGCTGGTGCCGGCGTGGAAGGTCACCGAATGGCCGTTTTCCTCGGGGATGTCGTTGATGCGATCGCCCTTGCGCGGCGCGTCGGGGTAGCCGTGCGCGGCCAGCACCACGCCCAGCGCGGTGCGGCGGTCCCATTCGAGCTCGACCGTGTCGAGCGTGCCGGCGATCGCCTGCTCGACCACCTTCGAGAAATCGCTCTTCAGGCGCGCCATGATCGGCTGGGTTTCCGGGTCGCCCATCCGGCAGTTGAATTCCAGCGTGCGCGGATTGCCGTCCTTGTCGATCATCAGGCCGGCGTAGAGGAAGCCGGTGAAGCGGATGCCGTCGTTCTCCATGCCGCGCACGGTCGGCATGATGATCTCGCGCATCACGCGCGCGTGCATCTGCGGCGTGACGATCGGCGCGGGCGAGTAGGCGCCCATGCCGCCCGTGTTGGGGCCGCGGTCGCCGTCGAGCAGGCGCTTGTGGTCCTGGCTGGAGGCCAGCGCCAGCGCATGCTTGCCGTCCACCATCACGATGAAGCTGGCTTCCTCGCCGTCGAGGAATTCCTCGATCACCACGCGCGCGCCGGCGTCGCCGAGCTTGTTGCCCGACAGCATCATGTCGACCGCCTCGTGCGCCTCCTCCAGCGACATCGCCACCACCACGCCCTTGCCGGCGGCCAGGCCGTCGGCCTTGACCACGATCGGGGCGCCCTTGGCGTCGATGTAGGCATGCGCGGCGGCCGCCTCGGTGAAGGTCTCGTATTCGGCGGTGGGGATCCCGTGACGCTTCATGAACGCCTTGGCGAAGTCCTTCGAGCTCTCGAGCTGCGCCGCCTCCTTGGTCGGGCCGAACACCTTCAGTCCGCGCTGGCGGAAGTGGTTGACGATGCCGGCCGCCAGCGGCGCTTCCGGGCCGACCAGGGTGAAGGCGACCTGCTCGTTCTCGGCGAAATCGGCGAGATCGTCGAGCGAGCTCAGCTCGATGTTCTTCAGGCGCGCATCCTGCGCGGTGCCGCCGTTGCCGGGCGCAACGTAGACGGTCTGAACGCGCGGCGACTGGGCGAGCTTCCAGGCGAGCGCATGTTCGCGGCCGCCGGAGCCGACGACGAGTAGTTTCATGGGATTCCCCGCAGACTAGAAAATAGGGCGGCCGGCGCGCGTCGAGCGGGCCGGCCGCGGAACCTGGCGGTGGCCGCCTTTCACGCGAAAGACGGGCCGGTTCGCGTTCATTCGTCGACGATGAGCGCGTTGGTGTAGACCTCTTGCACGTCGTCGAGGTCCTCGAGCACGTCGAGCAGCTTCTGCATCTTGACGGCGTCGTCGCCGCTGAACTCGACCTCGTTCTGCGGCTTCATGGTCACCTCGGCCAGCTCGGCTTTGAAACCGGCCGCTTCCAGCGCGTCCTTCACCTTCGAGAATTCCTGCCAGTCGCACAGCACCTCGATGCTGCCGTCCTCGTTGGTGCTGACGTCGTCGGCGCCGGCCTCGAGCGCGGCTTCCATCAGCGCGTCCTCCGAAGTGCCGGGGGCGAACAGGAACTGGCCGACGTGATCGAACATGAAGGCCACCGAGCCGTCGGTGCCCATGTTGCCGCCGTACTTCGAGAACGCGTGGCGGACTTCCGCGACGGTGCGCACGCGGTTGTCGGTCATGGTGTCGACGATGATCGCCGCGCCGCCGATGCCGTAGCCCTCGTAGCGGATTTCCTCGTAGTTCGCGCCGTCCGCGCCGCCCACGCCGCGATCGATCGCGCGCTTGACGTTGTCCTTCGGCATGTTGGCGTCGGCCGCCTTGTCGACCGCCAGGCGCAGGCGCGGGTTCGAGTTCGCGTCGCCGCCGCCCAGGCGGGCCGCCACCTGGATTTCCTTGATCAGGCGCGTCCAGACCTTGCCGCGCTTGGCGTCGGCCGCTGCCTTCTTATGCTTGATGTTGGCCCATTTGGAATGACCAGCCATACCAGTTCTCCGTCACCCGCGCCGTGCGGCGGGCATGTCTTAAGCGATGTGTTGCGGGGCGCCCGGTGGCGCCGCCGCGAGATGTCCCGGCTTCGCGTCCCGCCCGCGCGCATCGGGGCGGCGGGATCGGCGCGGCCCTGGCCGGGCCACGGACGCGAAGCAGGCGATTTTACCATGCGGCGAAGCGCGCGCCGGGCGCCGCGCACGGGGTGGGCCGCGGCGGCTTCGGCGCCCCGGATGCGGGGCGGGGGCGGCGCGAGGAGGATGGCGAGGCGGCGCGCTCGGCCGGCGGGCTTGTCCCTTGTCCCTTGCCCTTGTCCCGCCGCGCGGCGGGACGGGACGGCGGGCAAGGGCGATGCGCCTAGTTCTTGGTGCCGAACAGGCGGTCGCCGGCGTCGCCCAGGCCCGGGATGATGTAGGCGTGCTCGTTCAGGTGCGAATCGAGCGAGGCGACATAGACCTTCACGTCCGGATGCGCCTGGCGGAACACCTCGATGCCCTCGGGCGCGGCCACCAGGGCCAGGAACGAGATCCGCTCGCCGGGCACGTTGCGGCGCTTGAGCACGTCCACCGCGTGCACCGCCGAGTAGCCGGTGGCGATCATCGGGTCGCACAGGATGAAGTTGCGGTCTTCCAGGTCGGGCAGGCGCACCAGGTATTCCACCGGGCGGTGGTCGTCGGCGCGGAACACGCCGATATGGCCCACGCGCGCCGAGGGCACCAGGTCGAGCAGGCCGTCGGACATGCCGATGCCGGCGCGCAGCACCGGCACGATCGCCAGCTTCTTGCCGGCGATCACCGGCGCGTCGATCTCGACCAGCGGGGTTTCGACCCGTTTGGTGGTGATCGGCAGGTTGCGGGTGATCTCGTAGCCCATCAGCATCGTGATCTCGCGCAGCAGCTCGCGGAAGGTGCGCGTGGACGTGTCCTTGTCGCGCATGTGCGTGAGCTTGTGCTGGATCAGCGGGTGATCGAGGATGAAGAGGTTCGGAAAGCGGCTGTCCTGGGTCATGACGGGCGGCGTGCGGCAGAAAGAGGGATCGTCTGGTTCGGGCGCGCGGCGCGCATGGCGCCGGCTCGGTGACGCAAGTTTACCGAAGATGGCGGCCGCGATCCGGATATTATCGACCTCTCTCGCGCGGCGAGCCCGCCGGTGGTCCGGCAAGGCCGCCCGCGCCCGGCTCGCGCCGGCATGCGGGGCGGCCGGCGCGGCGGCCCCGGGCCGGCGGCGACGCGCTCCGGAGCGGCCGCGGCCGCCCACTGACTGCAAGGACAGGCTCGAATGGATCTCGGCATCGCAGGACGGACCGCGCTGGTATGCGCGGCCAGCAAGGGACTCGGACGCGGCTGCGCTCAGGCGCTGGCCGCCGAGGGCGTGAAGCTCGTGATCGTGGCGCGCACCCAGGAGACGCTCGACGCCACCGCCGAGGCGATTCGCCAGTCGACCGGCGCCGAGGTCACCGCGGTGGCCTGCGACATCACCACCGCGGCCGGGCGCGAGGCGGCGCTGGCCGCCTGCCCGCAGCCCGACATCCTGGTCACCAATGCCGGCGGGCCGCCGCCGGGCGACTTCCGCGATTTCTCGCGCGACGACTGGATCCGCGCCGTCGACGCCAACATGCTCACGCCGATCGAGCTGATCCGCGCCACCGTGGACGGCATGATCGCGCGCCGCTTCGGGCGCATCGTCAACGTCACCAGCTCGGCCGTGAAGGCGCCGATCGACGTGCTGGCGCTGTCCAACGGCGCGCGCTCGGGGCTCACCGGCTTCGTGGCGGGGCTCTCGCGCAAGGTGGTCGAGCACAACGTGACGATCAACAACCTGCTGCCGGGCCTGTTCGACACCGATCGCATCAAGACCACCCTGGCGGCCTCGGCCAAGGCTTCCGGCACCAGCGTGGACGAGGTACGCGCGCGCCGCACTCAGGAGATTCCGGCGCGCCGGCTCGGCCAGCCCGACGAGTTCGGCGCGGCCTGCGCCTTCCTGTGCAGCGCGCATGCCGGCTACATCACCGGCCAGAACTGGCTGATCGACGGCGGTGCCTACCCCGGCACGTTCTGAAGCTTGGCGGCCGGCGGCGTGCCGCCGGCCCTGTTTCCACCCACGAGGATTCACCCGCATGGAAGCACCCCGGATCGCGCTGATCGCGCACGATGCGAAGAAGGACGAAATCGTCGCGCTGACGGGCGCCTATCGCGACACGCTCGCGCAATGCACGCTGGTGGCCACCGGCACCACCGGCAGCCGGATCGCCAGCGCCCACGGGCTGGAGGTGGAGCGCAAGCTGTCGGGGCCGCTGGGCGGCGACCAGCAGATCGGCGCCGAGCTGGCCTCGGGCCGCGTCCACATGGTCATCTTCCTGCGCGACCCGATGACGGCGCAGCCCCACGACCCCGATATCAACGCCCTGGTGCGCGTGTGCGACGTGCACGACGTGCCGGTGGCCACCAACGTGGCCACCGCGCGGGTGTTGCTCGACACGCTCACGCGCACGCTGGCGAAGGGCTGAGCGCGGGCCGGGGCGCGGCCGATTCGGCGGCGGCCGCCCCGGTCGCGCCCGCACGAACCGGAGCGGTTCCCGCCGAGCCTCAGTTGGCCTGCTGGATCAGCAGGGTGGCCTGGCCGCTGTTGTCGGAGCAAACGTCATCGGACGTGTAGGCCCACAGGTTGGCGTTGCCGCTGCCGCCCACATCGACGACGATTGGCTGCTGCCTGACGGACACGCCCCAGCGAGCGTTCCCCCAGCCGCCCTGGACAATCACGCCATCGATCAGGCAGCCGGGGGTGACGTTGCCGCCGGAGCAGCTCATGCTGTCGCTCGAGAGCGACATGACGTAGCGTCCCGGCGCCAGTTGGAAGGTCGCCGGCGCGCCGTACGGCGAATTCGGGTTGAGCGCGCCCTGGATGCAGTTCTGCCTGGCGTCGATCGTGATCGAGGTGGCCGCGTTGGCGGAAACCGACGCGAGGGCGAGGAGGAAGGTGGAAATGATGGGCATGCGCATGGCTCGGATCCTTTGTTATTGGTTGAATATGCAGCATCTTGACAAGTCGGCGCGGCTCGGCCGACCAGATCGTTAACGACGTGAACGCGTCGAACTTGACGTATTCGTGTGAATAATTCGGCGCGGGGCCGCCGCTCTCGCCGCGCCTGCCCGGCCCACCGCCTGCAAGGAATCCGCCAACGCGCGAGAATCATGCGTCCCGTCGCCAGACAGCCGGATTCCCTGAACATCCAACCCAGGAGTAGCACGCATGCCGAAAGCAATCCGTTACGACCAGCCGGGCGGTCCGGAGGTGATGAAGTGGGTCGAGGTCGAGGTCGGCGAGCCGAAGGCCGGCGAGGTGCGCGTCAAGCATCACGCGGTCGGGCTCAACTACATCGACGTTTACTTCCGCAACGGCCTCTACCCGCAGCCGCTGCCGGGCGGGCTGGGGCAGGAGGGCGCCGGCGAGGTGGTGGCGGTCGGCGAGGGCGTGAGCGCCTTCAAGCCAGGCGATCGCGTGGCCTACACCGGCGTGCCGCCGGGCTCCTATGCCGAGGAACGGGTGCTGCCGGCCGACAAGCTGGTCAAGCTGCCCGATGCGATCGGCTACGAGGATGCCGCCTCGCTGATGCTGCAGGGCCTGACCGCGCACTACCTGCTGCGCCGCACCTACCCGGTCAAGCCGGGCGACACCATCGTGATCCACGCGGCCGCGGGCGGCGTCGGGCTGCTGGTCTGCCAGTGGGCCAAGGCGCTCGGCGCGACCGTGATCGGCACCGTCGGCTCGGACGAGAAGGCGGAGCTGGCGCGCGCCTTCGGCTGCGACCACCCGGTGGTCTACACGCGCGAGAACCTGGCCGAGCGCGTCAAGGCGATCACCCACGGCGCGGGCGTGCCGGTGGTCTACGACTCGATCGGCAAGGACACCTACCTGCAGTCGCTCGACAGCCTCGCGCCGCTGGGCCTGTTCGTCAGCTTCGGCAATGCCTCGGGCCCGCTGCCGGCGATCGACTCGAAGGAATTCTCCTCGCGCGGCTCGCTGTTCTTCACGCGGCCCACGCTGTTTACCTACATCGCCAAGCGCGCCGACCTCGAACAGGGCGCGGCCGAATTGTTCGAGGCGGTCGGCTCGGGCAAGGTCAGGACCAACGTGCGCCAGCGCTACCCGCTGGCGCGCGTGGCCGATGCGCATCGCGATCTCGAGGCGCGCCGCACCACGGGCTCGACCATCCTGCTGCCCTGAGTCTCGCCCGGCTTCCCTCGTCGTTCCCGCACGCGCGCCGCCCGGCGCGCGCGTTTCGCGGTGGCAGGCCCCTGCCGCCGTGCTTCTGACCCACCCGCCCGCGCTGTTTCCGCCGCCTCTCCCGCTCCGTCCCCGCCCCGCGTTTACGCGTTTTTTACACGCCCGCTCCGAGCTTTGACCCGCCCTTTACGCGCATTCCCATAAGGTTGCATCCGTTCGAACAGGAACACGGAGAACACAACAATGGATGCGCTGTACGTAGGCGGTCTCGCACTGTTTTCGGTGCTGATCGTCGCGCTCGTCGCGGGGTGCGACAAGCTCTCGCAATATGGTCGCGGGGGGCGTCAATGAACTGGATGCTGTGGCTCGCGGGGCTGTCGACCGCGCTGTTGTTCGCTTATCTGGTCTACGCGCTGCTGCGCGCGGAGGATATCGAATGAATGCGAACAACCTCTTGCAGGCGGGGATCTTCCTCGTCGTGCTGCTGGCGCTGGCGGTGCCCGTCGCCGGCTACCTGACGCGCGTGATGGATGGCTCCTCGCGCGTGCTGCGCGTGTTCGGCCCGCTCGAACGCGCCTTGTTCCGGATCGCCGGGGTCGATGCCGGCGCCGAGATGTCGTGGAAGCAGTACGCGCTGGCGGCGATCGCCTTCAACGTGCTGGGCGTGTTCTTCCTCTACCTGCTGCTGCGCATCCAGCAATGGCTGCCCGGCAACCCGCAGCAGTTCGCGCCGATGACGGTGGACGGCGCCTTCAATACCGCGGTCAGCTTCGTCACCAACACCAACTGGCAGGACTACTCGCCCGAGCAGACGGTCAGCTACCTGACCCAGATGCTGGGCCTGACAGTGCAGAACTTCCTGTCGGCGGCCACCGGGATCGTGGTGGTGGTCGCGCTGATCCGCGGCTTCGCTCGCCATACCGCGAAGACCATCGGCAACTTCTGGGTCGACCTCACGCGCGTGACGCTCTACGTGCTGGTGCCGATGTCGATGGTGGTGGCGGGCCTGCTGATGAGCCAGGGCGTGATCCAGAACTTCCGCGCCTATACCGACGTGCCGACCCTGCAGGCCAGCAGCTACCAGGCGCCCAAGCTCGACGCGCAGGGCAACCCGGTCAAGGACGACAAGGGCAATCCGGTGACGGTGGCCACGCCGCTCAAGACGCAGACCATCGCGATGGGCCCGGTCGCCTCGCAGGAGGCGATCAAGATGCTCGGCACCAACGGCGGCGGCTTCTTCAACGGCAATTCGGCGCACCCGTTCGAGAACCCGACGCCGTTCTCGAACTTCGTGCAGATCCTCTCGATCCTGATCCTGCCGGCCGCGCTCTGCCTGGTGTTCGGCCGCATGATCGGCGACCGTCGACAAGGCGTGGCGGTGCTCGCGGCGATGACGGTGGCCTTCGCGGTGGCGGTGGGCATCGAGGCCGGTTCCGAGCAGCGCGGCAACCCGACCTTCAGCGCGCTGCACGTCGACCAGTCGTCCGGCGCACTGCAGGCCGGCGGCAACATGGAAGGCAAGGAAACCCGCTTCGGCATCGCCCAGACCAGCCTGTTCGTGGTGGCGACCACGGCCGCCTCGTGCGGCGCGGTGGACGGCGCGCACGACTCGCTGACGCCGGTCGGCGGCCTGGTGCCGATGCTGCTGATCCAGCTCGGCGAGGTGATCTTCGGCGGAGTCGGCTCGGGCCTGTACGGGATGCTGGTGTTCGCGCTGCTGGCGGTGTTCGTGGCGGGCCTGATGATCGGCCGCACGCCCGAGTACGTCGGCAAGAAGATCGAGTCCTACGAGATGAAGATGGTGTCGATCGTGGTGCTGCTCACGCCGCTGCTGGTGCTGGTGGGCACCTCGATCGCGGTGCTCGCCGACGCGGGCCGCGCAGGGATCGCCAACCCGGGCCCGCACGGTTTCTCGGAGATCCTCTATGCGTTCAGCTCGGCGGCCAACAACAACGGCAGTGCGTTCGCCGGCCTCACGGTGAGCACGCCGTTCTACAACTGGCTGACGGCGATCGCGATGTGGTTCGGCCGTTTCGGCACGATCGTGCCGGTGCTGGCGATCGCCGGCTCGCTGGCGGCCAAGAAGCGCATCGCCGCCACCAGCGGCACGCTGCCCACGCACGGCCCGCTGTTCGTGGTGCTGCTGCTGGGCTCGGTGCTGCTGGTGGGCGCGCTCACCTACGTGCCGGCGCTCGCGCTCGGCCCCGGCGTCGAGCATCTGATGCTGTTCTCGGGCAGCCATTGAGAACGCGCCCGGGCAGGGCGGCCGCGCGCCGCCGCCCTGCCGCCGGGGCGAAACCACGCGACACAGGCAACAGGAACACGGGAAACAAGGTATCCGCGCATCGTCCGCGATGCCATCGAGGATCACGATGAATCAACATTCCGCTACACGATCGATGTTCGACCCGGCGCTGCTGCGCCCGGCGATCGTCGAGTCGTTCAAGAAACTCACGCCGCGCACGCAGTTCCGCAATCCGGTGATGTTCTGCGTCTACGTCGGCAGCGTGCTGACCACGATCCTCTGGATCGCGGCCCTGCTCGGCCAGGCCGAGGCGCCGGCCGGCTTCATCCTGGCGGTCACGCTGTGGCTCTGGTTCACGGTGCTGTTCGCGAACTTCGCCGAGGCGCTGGCCGAGGGCCGCTCGAAGGCCCAGGCGGCCTCGCTGCGCAGCGCCAAGAAGGATGTGATGGCCAAGAAGCTCAACGAGCCGCATCCGAAGTCGCCGATCCGCATCACCACCGCCAGCGAGCTGCGCCGCGGCGACGTGGTGCTGGTCGAGGCCGGCGACACCATTCCCGCCGACGGCGAGGTGGTCGACGGCGTGGCCTCGGTCGACGAATCGGCGATCACCGGCGAATCGGCGCCGGTGATCCGCGAATCGGGCGGCGACTTCTCCTCGGTGACGGGCGGCACGCGCGTGCTGTCCGACTGGATCGTGGTGAAGGTCACGGCCAACCCGGGCGAGGCCTTCCTCGACCGCATGATCGCCATGGTGGAAGGCGCCAAGCGCCAGAAGACGCCCAACGAGATCGCGCTGACCATCCTGCTGGTGGCGCTGACCATCGTGATGCTGCTGGCCACCGCCACGCTGCTGCCGTTCTCGATCTTCTCGGTCGACGCGATGAAGGCCGGCCACGTGGTGACCATCACCGCCCTGGTGGCGCTGCTGGTATGCCTGATCCCGACCACCATCGGCGGGCTGCTGTCCGCGATCGGCGTGGCCGGCATGAGCCGCATGATGCAGGCCAACGTGATCGCCACCTCGGGCCGCGCGGTCGAGGCGGCCGGCGACGTCGACGTGCTGCTGCTCGACAAGACCGGCACCATCACGCTCGGCAACCGCCAGGCGTCCGAGTTCCTGCCGGCTTCGGGCGTGACCGAAGAGGCGCTGGCCGATGCCGCGCAACTCTCCTCGCTGGCCGACGAGACCCCGGAAGGGCGCAGCATCGTGGTGCTGGCCAAGACCCGCTTCAACCTGCGCCAGCGCGACATGGCCGCCCTGCAGGCCACCTTCATCGGCTTCTCGGCGCAGACCCGCATGAGCGGCGTCGACCTGCCGGATCGCGAGATCCGCAAGGGCGCGGCCGATGCGATCCGCCAGTATGTGGAGATGCACGGCGCGCGTTTCCCCGAGGACGTGCGGCGCGCCGTCGACGAGGTGGCCCGCAAGGGCAGCACGCCGCTGGTGGTGGCCGAGCGCCAGGGCGGCGGCGCGCGCGTGCTGGGCGTGATCGAGCTGAAGGACATCGTCAAGGGCGGCATCAAGGAGCGCTTCGCCGAGCTGCGCAAGATGGGCATCAAGACCGTGATGGTGACCGGCGACAACCGCCTGACCGCGGCGGCGATCGCGGCCGAGGCCGGGGTCGACGACTTCCTCGCCGAGGCCACCCCCGAGACCAAGCTCGCGACGATCCGCGAGCACCAGTCGGCGGGCCGGCTGGTGGCGATGACGGGCGACGGTACCAACGACGCGCCGGCGCTGGCCCAGGCCGACGTGGCGGTGGCCATGAACACCGGCACCCAGGCGGCCAAGGAAGCCGGCAACATGGTCGACCTCGACTCGAATCCGACCAAGCTGATCGAGATCGTCGAGATCGGCAAGCAGATGCTGATGACGCGCGGCTCGCTGACCACCTTCTCGATCGCCAACGACGTCGCGAAGTATTTCGCGATCATCCCGGCGGCCTTCGCGACCACCTATCCGCAGCTCAATGCGCTGAATGTGATGCATCTGGCCACCCCGACCTCGGCCATCATGTCGGCGGTGATCTTCAACGCGCTGATCATCGTCGCGCTGATCCCGCTGGCGCTCAAGGGCGTGCGCTACCGCGCGCTCGGCGCGGCCACCCTGCTGCGCCGCAACCTGCTGGTCTACGGGCTCGGCGGGATCCTGGTGCCGTTCGTCGGCATCAAGCTGATCGACATCGTGCTCGCCGCCCTCGGCTGGGTATAAGGAAGCTTCGCCATGAAATCCATGTTTCGTCCGCTCGTCGTCCTGTTCGCGGTGCTGACCGCCGTCACGGGGCTCGTCTATCCGGCGGTGATGACCGCCTTCGGCTCGGTGGCCTTCCCGTCGCAGGCGGGCGGCAGCCTGATCGAGCAAAACGGCAGGACGGTCGGCTCCGCGCTGATCGGCCAGCCCTTCGATGCGCCGCGATACTTCTGGGGCCGCCTGTCGGCCACCAGCCCGATGCCGTACAACGCCCAGGGTTCGAGCGCCTCGAACCTCGGCCCGACCAACCCGGCGCTGGCCGACCAGGTCAAGGGCCGGCTCGACGCGCTCAAGGCGGCGGGCACCGACATGTCGCAGCCGGTGCCGGTCGACCTGGTGACCGCCTCGGGCAGCGGCCTGGACCCGGAGATCAGTCCGGCCGCGGCGGCCTACCAGGTCGAGCGCGTCGCGCGCGCGCGCGGCCTGTCGGCCGACGCGGTGCGCCAACTGGTCGACGCCAACACCAAGGGCCGCCAGTTCGGCCTGCTCGGCGAGCCGCGCGTGAACGTGCTGGCGCTGAACCTGGCCCTCGACTCGACGAAGTCCGCGCACTGACCTGACCGGCACGGACTTGCCTTGCGGCGCGGCACTCCCGCGCCGCCTTTTCTTTTTCCGGGATTTGGCACGACAATGAAGCGCCTCCCGACAACCGGCGCGCGCCAATCCGCATGAACCGTCCCGATCCCGACCAGCTTCTCGACAAGATCCAGCGCGAGGAGGAGAGGCAGCAGCGCGGCCGGCTGAAGATCTTCTTCGGCGCCTCGGCCGGCGTCGGCAAGACCTACGCGATGCTGCAGGCCGCCCGCGCGCGCGCCGACGAGGGCGTGGACGTGCTGGTGGGCATCGTCGAGACGCATGGGCGGCGCGAGACCGCGGCGCTGGTCGAGGGGCTCGAGCTGCTGCCGCCGCTGGCGGTCTCGCATCGCGGGCGCGAGCTGGCCGAGTTCGACCTCGACGCGGCGCTGGCGCGTCGTCCGCAATTGGTGCTGGTCGACGAGCTGGCCCATTCGAACCTGCCGGGCTCGCGCCACCTGAAGCGCTGGCAGGACGTGCACGAGCTGCTCGACGCCGGCATCGACGTCTACACCACGGTCAACGTCCAGCACCTGGAGAGCCTCAACGACGTGGTCGGCGCGATCACTGGCATCCGCGTCTGGGAGACCGTGCCCGATCGCGTGTTCGACGCGGCCGACGAGGTCACCCTGGTCGACCTGCCGGCCGAGGAACTGCTGGAGCGCATGCGCGACGGCAAGGTCTACATGGCGCAGCAGGCCGAGCGGGCGGTGCGCAACTTCTTCCGCAAGGGCAACCTGATCGCGCTGCGCGAGCTGGCGCTGCGCCGCACCGCCGATCGCGTCGACGCGCAGATGCGCGAATACCGCGCCGATCGCTCGATCGCGCGCATCTGGCAGGCGCGCGAGCGGCTACTGGTGTGCGTCGGGGCGGGCCCCGAGGCGCCCACCCTGGTGCGCGCGGCGGCGCGCCTGGCGGCCGGGCTGAAGGCCGACTGGATCGCCGTCTATGTCGAGACGCCGCGCTCGCAGCGGCTCGACGATGCGCGCCGGCGCCGCCCGCTCGATGCGCTCAAGCTGGCGGCCGAGCTCGGCGCCGAGACCGTGACGCTGGCCGGCGCCGACCCGGTGGCCGCGCTGATCGGTTATGCGCAGGTGCGCAACGTCTCCAAGCTGGTGGCCGGCGGCTCGCCGCGCACCGGCCTGCTGCGGCGCCTGGCGCGGCCGTTCGGCGAGCGGCTGGCCGAGCGTGCCGGCGATCTCGACCTGATGCTGCTGCGCACCTCGGCGCAGGACGACCCGCGCCACGGCGAGTCCGACGCGGGCGTGCGCGCCTGGCGCGAGGCCTTCTCGCGGCTGGCCGGCGAACGCTCGCCGCCGCGCCACTACGTGACGGCCGCGCTGATCTGCGCGGCCCTGACCGGCGTGGCCGCCATCGCGCAGGCGCGCCTGGACCTGACCAACCTGGTGATGCTCTACCTGCTCGGCGTGGTGTTCAGCGCGGTCAGGCTCGGGCGCGGACCGGGCGTGATGCAGTCCTTCCTGTCGGTGGCGGCCTTCGATTTCTTCTTCGTGCCGCCGCGCATGTCGCTGTCGGTCAGCGACACGCAGTACCTGCTGACCTTCTTCGGCATGCTGCTGACCTCGCTGGTGATCAGCCACCTGACCTCCAGCCTGACGCGCTCGGCCGGCGTGGCCGAGCGGCGCGAGCGGCGCACCGGCGCGATGTACGCGATGGCGCGCGAGCTGGCCGCCGCGCTCGCCGCCGAGCAGATCGTCGAGATCGGCAGCCGCCACGTGGCCGAGGTGTTCCGTGCGCGCGTGGCGATGCTGCTGCCCGACGGCGCCGACCAGGTGCGCCAGAAGATCGAGAATCCCGACGAGGCGGTGACGCTGACCGGCGCTTCGCTCGATACCGATGTCGGGCAGTGGGTCTATGACCAGCAGAAGCCGGCCGGGCGCGGCACCGACACGCTGCCGGCGGCACTGGCGCGCTACCTGCCGCTGAAGGCGCCGATGCGCACGCGCGGCGTGCTGGCGGTGGTCACGCAGGACAGCCGCGAGCTCGACGCGCCCGAGCAGCAGCGCATGCTCGATGCCTTCGCCGCGCAGATCGCGCTGGCGCTCGAGCGGGTGCATTACGTCGAGATCGCGCGCGACGCGCTGGTCAGCATGGAGTCGGAGCGGCTGCGCAATTCGCTCCTGTCGGCGATCTCGCACGACCTGCGCACGCCGTTGACCACCATCGTCGGGTTCTCGTCGATGCTGGCCGGCATGCATGCCGATGCGGCCAGGGCGAAGGCGGGCGCGGCGGCCGCGGCTCCGGCGGCCTTGCCGGCGGCGGCCGGCGGCAACGAGGCTGCCGCCGGCGACGGCGACCAGCCCGCCGACCGCGAGCACGAGCTGGTCGAGGCGATCCACGACGAGGCGCTGCGCATGACCGGCATCGTCACCAACCTGCTCGACATGGCGCGGCTGCAGGCCGGCAGCCTGCAGCTCAAGCGCCAGTGGTCGCTGCTGGAGGAGACGGTGGGCGCCGCGCTGGCGGCCTGCAAGCGCGTGCTGGCGCGGCACCCGGTGCAGGTGCGGCTGCCGGCCGACCTGCCGCTGCTGCAGACCGATGCGGTGCTGATGGAGCGGCTGTTCGCCAACCTGTTCGAGAACGCCGCCAAGTACACGCCGCCCGGCACGGGCCTGACGATCGGCGCCGAGGCGATCGAGGAGGACGGCAAGCCCTTCGTGCGCGTGAGCGTCGACGACCATGGCCCGGGCCTGCGCGCCGGCATGGAGGCGCGCATCTTCGACAAGTTCACGCGCGGCGAGAAGGAATCGGCCACGCCCGGCATCGGGCTGGGCCTGGCGATCTGCCGGGCGATCGTCGACGCGCACGGCGGTAGAATCGGCGCGCGCAACCGGCTCGCGCCGGACGGCTCGGTGGCCGGCGCGAGCTTTTGGTTCACGCTGCCGGTCGACGCGCCGCCGCCCGTGCCCGATGTCGACGAGGCCGACGCGATCGACGAGGCCGAGGACGTCGACGCGATCGACGCGCCCCGGCGCGACGACCAGGCCGCCGGCTCGCGCCATGTGCCCGGTGCCGCCGATGCCGGGGCGCCGCTTTCGCCATCCCCCAAGAATGCCGACCATGAGTGAACCGACGCTGACCGTCGTCCTGATCGAAGACGAAAAACAGATCCGCCGCTTCGTGCGCACCGCGCTCGAGGCCGAGGGCATCGCGGTGTTCGACGCGGAAACCGGCAAGCAGGGGCTGATCGAGACCGCCACGCGCAAGCCCGACCTGGTGATCGTCGATCTCGGCCTGCCCGATACCGACGGGCTGGACGTGATCCGCGAGCTGCGCGGGTGGTCCGAATTGCCGGTGATCGTGCTGTCGGCGCGCACGCGCGAGGACGAGAAGGTGGCCGCGCTCGACGCCGGCGCCGACGACTACCTGACCAAGCCGTTCGGCGTGTCCGAACTGCTGGCGCGGATCCGCGCCCACCTGCGTCGGCGCAACCTGGGCGGGGCCAACGACACGCCGAGCGTGAGCTTCGGCGCGGTCAAGGTCGACCTGGCGCTGCGCATCGTCACGCGCGGCGGCGAGCCGGTGCATCTCACGCCGCTCGAATACCGGCTGCTGGCCACCCTGGTGCGCCATGCCGGCCGCGTGCTGACCCACCGCCAGTTGCTGCGCGACGTGTGGGGGCCTTCGCATGTCGAGAGCCATCACTACCTGCGCATCTACATGGCGCATCTGCGCCAGAAGCTCGAGGCCGATCCGGCGCAGCCGGAGCACATCGTGACGGAAACCGGGGTGGGCTATCGGCTGGTCGGCGCGGCCTGAGCGTAGGCGATCGCTAGCGGGCAGGGCGCCAGGCGATGTTGCCCCGATTTTCCATCGACATCCCCTGTCGCCGGCAGGGGCGTCGCTGCCGTTTCGTAAGCACTTTGTTATAATCCGCAACTGCCCGGGACGCCCCGGCGCGTCAATTGAATCCACGGGGACGGCCCCGTCCTTCCCAGTGGAGTTATCCCCATGTCCTGGATCCTGCTTTTCATCGCCGGTCTTCTCGAAATCGCCTGGGCCGCCGGCATGAAGTCGTCCGAAGGTTTCACGCGGCTCTGGCCGTCGGTCTTCACCATCGTTACCGCGATCGGCAGCTTCGTGCTGCTCGCCGTGGCCATGCGCCAGTTGCCGCTCGGCACCGCCTACGCGGTGTGGACCGGCATCGGCGTGGTTGGTGCCTTCATCTTCGGGGTGCTGCTGATGGGCGAGGCCGTCACCTTCGCGCGCGTGGCGAGCGCCTCGCTGATCGTGATCGGGCTGATCGGCCTGAAGCTGTCCTCGGCCGCCTGAGTTCCTGCCCGCGCCGGCGCCGTTGCGCGCCGGGCACGGCCTCGGGCGGTTCCCGAGCGGCGCGTGCTGCGCCGCGTCTATAATGCAGGAACATTCTCTCGGAAATACGCCGCCGGCCGCCCGTCCGGGCGCCGGCGGCGCTTCCGTTCAGCCGGCCGCCGCGCCGGCAGGCGCGTACCACGCGCAAGGAGACCGCACATGGTCGAGGCCATTTCGCTCGGCGCGGGGCTCGCCTGGGCGAGCGGGCTGCGCCTCTATCTGACGGTACTGATCGCCGGCGTGCTGGCGCGTACCGGCCTCGTGCACCTGCCCGACACGCTGACGGTGCTGATGTCTCCCTGGGTGATCGGCACCGCCGCCGTGCTGGCGATCGCCGAATTCCTCGCCGACAAGATCCCCGCCTTCGATTCGCTCTGGGACGCGATCCATACCTTCATCCGGATTCCGGCCGGCGCCGTGCTGGCCGCCGGCGCGCTCGGCCATGCCGATCCCGCCATGCTGGCGGTGGCGGGCCTCGCCGGCGGCACCCTGGCCGGCTCGGCCCATGTCGCGAAGGCCGGCACGCGCGCGCTGATCAATCTCTCGCCCGAGCCGATCTCGAACTGGATCGCCTCGGCCACCGAGGACGGCCTGGTATTCGCGGGCCTCGCGCTGGCCTTCTTCGTGCCGCTGCTGTTCCTGCTGCTGATGGTCGGCTTCGTCGCCTTCGCCGCCTGGGCGCTGCCCCGGCTCTGGCGCGGCGTGTCGGGCGGGTTCCGCGGCATGGCGCACCAGATGGTGTCGCGTTTCAATTCACTCGGAGGCAAGCGGGATTGACCAAGCAGCATGAAGCAGGGCGCGCCGCGCGCGGCGCGCGTCTCACGCCGGGCGAACTGGTACGGCAATCGATCCGGATGACGATGCGCGACTGGCGCTCGGGCGAGTTGACCCTGCTCGTGCTGGCGCTGGTGCTGGCGGTCGCCGCGCTGACCAGCGTCGGTTTCCTGTCCGACCGGCTGCGCCAGGGGCTCGAACGCGATGCGCGCCAGATGCTCGGCGCCGATTTCGTGGTGCGCGCCGATCATCCCGTCGATCCGTCCTTCGCCGCCGCCGCGCGCGCCGACGGCCTCGCCACCGCCTCCACGGCGATCTTCCCCAGCATGGTCGGCGGCACCGGCGCGAACGCGCCGTCGCGGCTGGCGGCCGTGAAGGCCGTGTCGGGCAGCTATCCGTTGCGCGGGCGGGTCGAGATCGCGGGTACCGCGAGCGCGCCGGGGCGCCCGGCCGAGTCGATCCCCGCGCCCGGCACCGTGTGGGCCGATCCGGCGCTGCTCGACGCGCTGCACCTGAAGGTCGGCGACGCGGTGCGCGTCGGCCAGCGCACGTTCACCATCTCGGCGGCGATCACGCGCGAACTCGATCGCGGCTTCTCCTTCGTCAATTTCTCGCCGCGCCTGATGCTGCGCGAGGACGAGCTCGCCTCGACCGGGCTGGTCGGCTATGGCAGCCGCGTGACCTATCGCCTGCTGGTGGCGGGCCCCGACGCGGCGGTGGCGCGCTTCGCCGAGTTCGCGCACCAGCGCGTGGACGGCGGCAAGCTGCGCGGCGTCGCGCTCGAATCGCTGCAGGAAGGGCAGCCGCAGGTGCGCGAGACGCTCGATCGCGCGCGTCACTTCCTGACCCTGGTGTCGCTGCTCACGGCGCTGCTGTCGGCGGTGGCGATCGCGATGGCCGCGCAGCGCTACATGCGCCGCCATCTCGACGGCTGCGCGGCGATGCGCTGCCTCGGCACCAGCCAGCGCACGCTGGCCGGGCTGTTTACGCTCGAATTCATCGCGCTCGGCCTGGGCTCGGGCCTGCTGGGCGCGGCGCTCGGCTACGCGGGCCACCTCGCCTTGCTGGCCGCGCTGGGCAGCCTGATCGACGTGGTGCTGCCGCAGCCTGGTATCGTGCCCGCGCTGGTCGGTATCGGCGCGGGTCTGGTGTTGTTGCTCGGTTTCGCGCTGCCGCCGCTGATGCCGCTCACGCGCGTGCCGCCGGTGCGCGTGCTGCGTCGCGAGTGGGGCGAGGCGGGCCGCAGCGCCTGGCTCGGCTACGCGCTCGGCGTGCTGCTGTTCGCGGCGCTGCTGGTGGCGGCGGCCGGCAACCTGCGGCTCGGCCTGATCGTCGCGGGCGGCTTCGCCGGCGCGCTGGTGCTGTTCGCGGCGCTGGCGCGCGCCACCTTGTGGCTGGCCGCGCGCGCGGTGCGCGACGCGCGGGTCGGCGCCGGGCTCGGCTGGCGTTATGCGATCGCCTCGCTGCACCGGCGCGGCGGCGCCAGCGCGCTGCAGATCACCGCGCTCTCGCTCGGCCTGATGTGCCTGCTGCTGATCTCGATCACGCGCGACGACCTGGTCGCCGGCTGGCGCAAGTCCACGCCGCCCGATGCGCCGAACCAGTTCCTGATCGACATCCAGCCCGACCAGCGGCCCGACGTGGTGCGCTATCTCGCCTCGCACGGCATCGACGACGCGCCGCTGCAGCCGATGGTGCGCGGCCGCCTGATCGCGATCGACGGCAAGGCGGTGAATCCCGACAGCTATCCCGATGCGAACGCGCGCCGGCTGGTCGACCGCGAATTCAATCTCTCGTACACGACCCAACTGCCCGACGACAATCGCGTGGTCGAGGGCCGCTGGTTCAGCGATTCGCCCAAGCCGCAGATCTCGATCGAGGCGGGGCTGGCCAAGACGCTCGGCGTGAAGCTCGGCGACACGCTGCGCTTCGACGTCACCGGCCTGACCGTCGACGCGCCCGTCACCAGCATCCGCAAGCTCGACTGGGGCACCTTCCGCGTCAACTTCTTCGTGCTGATGCCGCCGGCCGCGCTGCAGGATTTCCCGGCCATGTACATCACCAGCTTCCACCTGCCGCCCGGGCGCGCGCGCCTGATCGACGGCCTGATCGCGCGCCAGCCCGGCATCACGGCGATCGACGTGGCGCCGATCCTGGCGCAGATTGAGCGCGTGCTGCTGCAGGTGGTGGGTGCGGTGCAACTGCTGTTCGGCTTCACGCTGGCCGCCGGCATCCTGGTGCTGTACACCGCGCTGGCCGGCAGCCGCGACGAGCGCGCACGCGAGGCCGCGCTGCTGCGCGCGCTGGGCGCCTCGCGCCAGCAGGTGGGGGCGGTGCAGCGCGCCGAGTTCGTGATCGTCGGCACGCTGGCCGGCGTGTGCGCGGCGGCCGGCGCGCTGGCGATCGGCTCGGTGCTGGCCACCCTGGTGTTCCAGTTCGAGCTGGCGCTCAATCCCTGGGTGGTGCCGGCTGGTATCGCGGCGGGCATCGTCTGCGCGGGCGCGGCCGGCTGGTGGAGCCTGCGCGCGGTGCTGTCGCGCCCGGCGCTGCGCACCCTGCGCGACGCCTGAGCGCGGCGACTGCGGTATCGTTGCGCTTTTCCGTGGATCGAGTATCGAGGCATGACTGACGATGCAAGCGACGAGGACGCGCAATCGAAACCGAGCGCGTTCGATCTGGTGGGCGGCGAGGCGCGGGTGCGCGAGCTGATCGACCGTTTCTACGACCTGATGGACCTGGAGCCCGAGTTCGCGGGCATCCGCGCGCTGCACCCGGCCTCGCTCGAGGGCTCGCGCGACAAGACCTTCTGGTTCCTGTGCGGCTGGCTGGGCGGCCCCGATCATTACGTGAGCCGCTTCGGCCATCCGCGGCTGCGCGCGCGGCACCTGCCGTTCCCGATCGGCAGCTCGGAGCGTGACCAGTGGCTGCGCTGCATGGCCTGGGCGATGGAGGACATCGGCCTGGACCTGCCGCTGCGCGAGCGCCTGATGCGTTCGTTCTACGACACGGCCGACTGGATGATCAACCGCCGCTGAGCCGCGCGACGCGATCGAGGAGACAGCCCATGCACGAGCCGGTGCATGGGCTTTTTTCATGCATCCGTCCCTCGATGTTTTCTTTGACAAACGCTCTTACGATATATATCTTTCGATATGTTTTTCGATATCCAGGCGCGAGGGGCAGGCTTGCCGCCATCCCGAGCTCGACCGAATGTCGGCGAAATCTGGACGCTTCGGCCGCAAGATAGACGCGATGCGTCGCGCCGCGCGGGATATCGAGGCGCGCGTCGCCGGCGGTTCCCGCCGCCATGCACGGCCGCCCGAACGAGGATCGACGATCAACCCCGAAACGCGTGGCGCTGGTGCCGCGCGTTTTTCCGATGGAGCGCAAGCAATCCAATGACAATCACGCTCAACCCGCTGCGCGAACGCACCCTGCTGTGGCTGCTGGCGCTCACGCAGTTCACCGTCATCATGGACTTCATGGTGATGATGCCGCTCGGCCCGCAGATCATGCATGCCTTCGCTATCACGCCGGCGCAGTTCGCCTCGGCCGTTTCGGCGTATTCGCTGTGCTCGGGGCTGTCCGGCCTGTTCGCGGCCACCTATATCGACCGCTTCGACCGGCGCCGCCTGCTGCAGGCGACCTACGCGCTGTTCGCGCTCTCGAACCTGGCCTGCGCGCTCGCCGGCAATTTCCACCTGCTGCTGCTGGCGCGGGCCTTCGCGGGGCTCACCGGCGGCGTGCTCGGCGCGATCGTGATGGCGATCGTCAGCGACGTGATCCCGGTGGCGCGCCGCGGCGCGGCCACCGGCGTGATCATGACCGCCTTCTCGATGGCCGCGATCGGCGGCGTGCCGGCCGGCGTGCTGCTGGGCGCGCACTTCAGCTGGAGCGCGCCGTTCCTGCTGCTGGTGGTGCTGTCGGTGGCGATCTGGCTGGCCGGCACGCGCGTGGTGCCGCCGCTGGCCGAGCATGTCGGGCAGCCCACGCCGCTGTCGCGGATCCTGCCGCAGCTGTTCAGCCTGCTCAGCCTGCCGCGCCACCTGAAGGCCTTCGCGCTGACCTTCGTGATGATGTCCGGCCACATGCTGGTGATCCCCTTCATCTCGCCGATGCTGGTGGCCAATCACGGCGTGCAGCCGCAGCAGTTGTCCTGGCTCTACATGGCGGGCGGCGCGGCCACCTTGCTCACCTCGCGCTGGATCGGCCGGCTCTCCGATCGCTACGGCAAGCGCCAGATGTTCCGCGTGACGGCGGTGGTGTCGATGCTGCCGGTGCTGCTCGTCACGCACCTGCCGGCCATGCCCTTCGTGGTGCTGATCGCCTTCTTCGGCTTCTTCATGGTGGCGATGTCGGGCCGGATGGTGCCGATGCAGGCCCTGCTCACCACCGTGCCGGAGCCCGCGCGGCGCGGCGCCTTCCTCAGCGCGAACAGCGCCGTGCAGGCGCTGGGCATGGGGATCGGCGCCTGGGTCGGCGGGCTGCTGCTGGCGAACGGGCCGAACGGCACGATCGTCGGTTACGGCTCCAACGGCTGGCTGGCGGTGGTCATGACGCTGATCACCATCGTCTGGGTCGCGCACGTGAAGGGTTCGGGGCACGACACGCCGATGCCGGCCGGGCCGCAGCCTGCCGCGGCGGTGGCCGAATCCTGAGCATCGAGGGCGTGCCGGGCGATCGGGCATGAGCGCCCGGCAAGCATGACGACAAAGGGCGCCACGTTCATCACGTGGCGCCCTTTGTCATGGCGCAGGCGGTGCAAGCGGTTCAGCGGCCCGGCGTGTCGGCCGGCGTGCGCACGTAGACGCGCAGCAGCTCGTCGTCGTCCCCTGGGCGCGCGCCCTGCCAATACGGCTCCCACTCGTCGCCGAGCTTCGGCGCGACCGAGCGCGGGCTCTGCACGATCAGCCAGGTGCAGTTCGTCTGGTTCGGATCGGTGACGGGGCGGTGCTCGATGTCGGCGAAATAACGCAGCATCGGGGCCTCCGATTCGCCGAGCCCGAGGCTCGCCATGCAGTCGCCCTCGTTCCATTGCTTGGCCAGGCTGCGGTCGAGGTCGACGAACACCGAGCGATAGCTCTTCGCCGCGTCGAGCCAGGGCAGCAGCAGGGTGAAGATCAGGCCCCAGACCAGCACCACGCCGGCGGCCCAGGACAGCGCGCCGCGCCACTTGCCGGTCGAACGCAGCCAGGGCAGCAGCCAGACCCAGCCGAGGGTCAGCGCCAGGCCGGCGAAGGCGAAGGGCAGTTGCAGCGGCGTGGTCCAGTCGAGCGGCAGCCAGCGGCCGAGCCAGCGGATCGGCTCGCGCGAGGCGTGATACGAGGTAACGATCGACCAGACATACCAGGCGTAGATCGCCACCGCGCCGAATATCAGCCGGCTGGCGTAATCCCAGCATTGCGCGAGGCGGCGCGGCAGGCGCTCGACGGCGTCGGCCGCGAGCAGCGCGAGCGGCGCGATGAAGGGCAGGATGTAGAGCTGTCGCGAGGTGGCCGACATCTGCAGCACCATCATGCCGATCCCGCCGAACAGGGTGGGCAGCGCCACCGCGGGTTCGCGCCAGGCGCGCCAGCGCCCGGCCGCGAGCGCGTAGGCGGCCAGCGGCCCGACCGGGAAGCCGACCGTCAGCAGCGCGCGCCAGATGAACAGCGGCTTGTCGTTCTCGGCGCCGAGCTCGGCCACCGAGAAGCCGAAGAAGCGCCCCACGTTGTTGTCCCAGAACCAGGTCATGAACAGCGTTTCCGAGCGCATCAGCAGCGCGATCGGCCAGATCAGCGCGAACGGCGCGAGCACCAGGCCCGCGATGCCGAGCGAGCGAAAGAAGGCGCGGCCGCGGCAGGCCGGATACAGCAGCATCACGGCGGCGAGCGTCGCGCCGAACACCAGCGGCACGAACAGGCCCTTGGCCATCAGCGCCATGCCCACCCCCAGGCCGAAGCCGGGCGCCGCGAAGCGGCTCGCGCGACGGCGCATGACTGCTTCGCCGACCAGCTCGAGCAACGAGGCGAAGGCTATCGCGGCGCCGGCCATCAGCGCCACGTCGGTCATCATGTCGTGGACGTGCTTGACCACCACCAGGGTGCCCGCGCAAAGCGCGAGCGGGCCGAGCACCTTGAGGTCCAGCCAGCGCGGCGCACCGCTGGCGATGCGCGCGGCGCGGGCGGTGAAGCCGAAGGCGAGCGCGGCGAACAGCGCGCTGGCCAGGCGCGCCGCGTCGTGCAGCGGCAGGTAGCGGCCGAACAGCCAGGCCAGCGTGGCGGCGGTCCAGTCGTAGAGCGGCGGCTTCTCCATGAAGGGCTGGCCGGCGTTGCTCGGCACCACCAGGTCGCCGGTGTCGAGCATGTGCTGGATGATGCCGAAGGTATAGGTCTCGTCCTGCTTCCACGGATCGTGGCCGACGATGCCGGGCAGCAGGTAGGCGCAGGCGATCGCGATGGCCAGCGCCCAGACGCGCCAGCCGGCCTGCGCGAACGCGGCGGGCCAGCCGGGCGCGTCCGCGGCGGTATTGGACCAGGGCAGCCTCAGGCTCGGCGCGGCGTGGCGGCCGGCGCCCGACGAGCTGTCCTGGGGCTGGACGGCATGACGAATCGGGGGGCGCGCGGACGAGCGCGGGCCGCCGGGAGTGGAAGGTCCCTGCATCGAAAAACGTCTCAGAAGTCGGTTGTTCGACCGGCTGCCTGGCTCGGTCGATTGTCGTGCCGTGAGGAAGGCGGGATGGCGGTGCGAGCCGCGATGGTCGCTAGTAGACCATGTTTTTATTACGGCTTGTTACGAAAACTGTCGCCCGAATGTGCGATTTTTTCGCGCATGTGCTGTTTTGTGATTTGTACGTTTGCGCTGTCGTTTTCGCGACACAGGCGGGAGCGGTGGCAGTCTACGCGCCGGGCGGGGTCGCCCGTCGGTCATGGCGACAGGCGCGAGCGGCGAGGCGCGCCGGCGCCGATCCTGGCCGCGCCTGCGCTCACCGGCAAATCAAGCCCTCAACGTCCGCCGCCGACGTCGACCAGGGTGCCCGTCACGTAGGACGCGGCATCGCCGAGCAGCCAGGCGATCGCCTCGGCCACCTCGTCGGCGCGGCCCGGGCGGCCGATCGGCGTCTGCGCGCCAAGCCGCGCCGCGCGATCGGGCTGGCCGCCGCTGGCATGGATCTCGGTGTCGATCAGGCCGGGCCGCACGGCGTTGACGCGCACGCCGTGCGGCGCGAGCTCCTTGGCCAGGCCCAGCGTGAGCGTGTCGACGGCGCCCTTGGAGCCGGCGTAGTCGACATATTCGTTCGGCGAGCCGAGCCGCGCGGCCAGCGAGGAGACATTGACGATCGCGCCGCCGCGGCCGCCGCGATCGGTCGGCAGGCGCCGCGCCGCCTCGCGCGCGCAGAGGTAGGCGCCCAGCACGTTGACCTCGAACATGCGCGTGAGGCGCGTCAGCGCCATCTCGGCGAGCGGTTGCGGCGCGGCGACGATGCCGGCGTTGTTGACCAGCGCGTCGAGCGGGCCGAGTTCGCGCTCGACGTGATCGAACATGGCGATCACCTCGGCTTCGACGGCCACGTCGCCGCGCACGGTGGTGACGCGCGCGCCGCCGGCGCGCAACGCGCCGGCCAGCGCTTCGGCCGCCGCGGCGTCGCGCGCGTAGTTGATGCCGACGGCCCAGCCGCGCGCGGCGAGCAGGCGCGCGGTGGCGGCGCCGATACCGCGGCTCGCGCCGGTGACGAGGACGACCTTGCTGTTCGATGCGGACATGACGAAGCGACTCCCGGTGAATGAGGGCTGAGGGGGACGATGGCGAGGGCGAACGAAGGGACGGCGCGCTGGCGCTGCGTCACGCGAGGCCACCAAGGGGAAGACGATACCGGCCGGCGCGAGACCGCGCCAGCCGGCATGGCGATGACGCGAAGGGGAAACGCGAGGATGGCCGGGGCGGCTTGCCCGGCCGGAAGACTCAGGGCGCCTCGCCTACCGGCGTCCACTTGTCGCGCGTGGGCGGCTGGTAGCGGCGCAATTGATCGAGCAGGCCTGCGGGGTTCGCGTCGATGCAGAGCGACTCCACGTAACTGCCCGCCATGAAGCCTTCCTCGACGGTATGCCGCAGCATCGTGACGAGCGGGTCGTAGAAGCCCTCGACGTTGAGCAGGGCCACCGGCTTGCGGTGATAACCGAGCTGGGCCCAGGTATAGACCTCGAAGAACTCCTCGAGCGTGCCGGCGCCGCCGGGCATCGCGACGAAGGCCTCGCTGAGGTCGGCCATCATCTTCTTGCGGTGATGCATGTCGGGCACCACGTGCAGCTCGGTCAGGCCGTGATGGCCGACTTCCTTGTCGACCAGCAGCTTGGGGATCACGCCGATCGCGCTGCCGCCGGCGGCCAGCACCGCGTCGGCGATGATGCCCATCAGGCCGACCCGGCCGCCGCCATAGACCAGCGTCAGGCCGGCCTGCGCCAGCGCCTGGCCGAAGGCGCGCGAGGCCTCGGCATAGACGCCGCGCGTGCCCGCCGAGGAGCCGCAGTAGACACAGACCGACTTCATGATTTCGCGTCCTTGGGCGCGCCGCGAGGCGGCAGGTAGTCGTGGAATTCGCGCTTGGGCAGCTTGCCGGAAACCAGATCGTCGAAGATCTGCCGCGAGCGGCCGCGCAGGTACGGCGCCATCACCGAGATCACGTGCATGCTGACCTGATGCAGCTCGTCGCGGATCGCGTCCTGGTCGTTGTACTTGCGCGGGTGCATCACGTACTGGTACGAGAGCCAGTAGGTGGAGATCACCGCCATGTTGGTGGCGATCACCTCGATCTCGGCCGGCGTGGCCACCAGCTCCTCGTCGGACACCAGCAGCTCGCACATCTCGCGCGCGAAGCGCACCTTGTGGCTGATGATCTGCTTGAAGTGGGTTTCCAGCGTGCGGTTGCGCGCCAGCAGGTCGTTCAGGTCGCGATACAGGAACCGGTAGGTCCACATGAAATCGGCCATGTACTGCAGGTAGGACCAGGTCTCGTCGATGGTCGGACGATGGTCCTCGGGGAAGCGCAGTCGCCGTTCGATCTGCTGCTCGAACTGGGCGAAGATGCTGTTGATGATGTCGTCCTTGTTGCGGAAATGGTAGTACAGGTTGCCTGGACTGATTTCCATTTCCTCGGCGATCGTGGTGGTGGTCACGTTCGGCTCGCCGATCTCGTTGAATAGCTTCAACGACAGCTCGAGGATCCGTTCACGCGTGCGGCGGGGAGGTTTCGCTTCCATGTGTCGTCCGGCCCTGAATGTGCCGGACTGGCGGGCGCTGCATGAGGATGCTGCGTAGTTGTCCGGCTCGGGTTAGCTGTTTTCGAGACTATCGGCCGATTATAAACGGTCGTTCGCTTTCTCGGCGCTTTTCGTCGCACGAGCGGAACAATGGGAAAAGCACGCGCCCATCGTTGCTGGCGCGGAACGAATCGGCAAGGATCGGCGCGCGTCGATGAAGAATCAGTGGCCGAGCCAGCGCGACACCACCGGCCAGAGGATGAAGCCCCAGGTGGTCAGGCAGGCGCCGAGCGCGACCGTGACGGCCGCGCTGCCGAGGTCCTTGGCGCGTTTCGAGAGCTCGTGGCGCTCCAGCGAAATCCGGTCGATTGCCGCTTCCACGCTGGAGTTCAGCAGTTCGACGATCAGCACCAGCAGCACCGAGCCGATCAGCAGCGCATGTGAAACCGCGTCGACCGGCATGAACAGGCCGACTGGCACGAGGATCGCGGCGAGCGTCAATTCCTGGCGGAACGCGCTCTCCTCGCGGATCGCCACGCGAAAGCCGTTGACCGAATGCTTGAGCGCGTACCAGGCGCGCGTGAGCCCGCGATTGCCCTTGTAGGGGTTCGGCGGCAGCGGCGCGAGCGGGTCGTCGGTGCCGAGCGGCTCGTGATGCTCGTGCCCGTCGTGCGCATCGTGGGAATCGTTATCGGCATGCGGATCGCGCGCGAACGCGGCGGCGTTCAGCGCGGGACGGCGCAGCGGCGACGGGGACGGAGCGGGCGCTTTCGCGCGCATGGCAGGTTTCAAACGGCGGCGCCTCGAGGTTGGGAGCTGGCGGTGTTCGGCAGCGGCTTCAGGTGCGAGGCGAACTGCTCGGAGGCGGCGCGCCACGAGAAGCGCTCGGCCCATTCGCGCGCGGTGGCGCGATCGATCTTCAGCGCTTCCAGGCAGGCCTCGCGCAGGTCCTCGTTCATCGCGCCGGCGTGACCGCCGCCGAGCACGTCGACCGGGCCCGTCACCGGATAGGCCGCCACCGGCGTGCCGCAGGCGAGCGCCTCGAGCAGCACCAGGCCGAAGGTGTCGGTCTTGCTGGGGAACACGAACACGTCGGCCGCCGCGTAGACCTTGGCGAGCTCCGCCTGCGACAGCACGCCAAGATAATTCGCCTCAGGATAGCGTGATTTCAGCTCGGCCAGCGCGGGGCCTTCGCCCGCCACCCACTTCGAGCCGGGCAGGTCGAGCTTCAGGAAGGCCTCGACGTTCTTCTCGATCGCCACGCGCCCCACGTAGAGGAAGATCGGGCGCGCGGTGTTCAGCACCTTCGATTCCATCGGCTCGAAGATGTCGAGGTCGACGCCGCGGGTCCACAGCACCACGTTGTCGAAGCCGAAGGATTCCAGGTCCTGCTTGACCACCGGGGTGGGCGCCATCACCGCCAGCGAGGCGCCGTGGAACCAGCGCAGGAAGCGGTAGGTGGCCGACAGCGGGATGCCGAAGCGCGCCTGCACGTATTCGGGAAAACGCGTGTGATAGGCGGTGGTGAAGGGCAGCTTGTGGGCGCGCGCGTAGCGGCGCGCGGCCATGCCGAGCGGGCCTTCGGTGGCGATGTGCAGCGCGTCGGGCGCGAACGCGTCGATGCGCGCGCGCAGCTTGCGGTACGGGAACAGCGAGAGGCGGATCTCGGGATACGTCGGGCAGGGGATGGTGCGGAATTCCAGCGGCGTGAGCAGCTCGACGCGATGGCCGAGCGCGCTCAGCTCGCGCGAGGTGCTCTTCAGGGTACGCACGACGCCGTTGACTTGCGGCTCCCACGCATCGGTGACGATCATGATCTTCATGCAGGCATTCCTGTAGGGTGCGGGACGCGGGACAGCAGGGGGCTCACGCGGTGGCCTTCGCCTTGCGCGAGGTGGTGACGGGCGGCGACTGCATCACCGTCCAGTAGACGATCTTCAGCTCGCCCTCCATGGTCTCGACCAGCGCCGACAGGCTCTCCACCCAGTCGCCGTCGTTGCAGTACAGCACGCCGTCGATGTCGCGGATCTCGGCCTTGTGGATATGGCCGCACACCACGCCGTCGCAGCCGCGGCGGCGCGCCTCGTCGGTCATCACGTTCTCGAACGAGGAGATGAAGTTCACCGCGTTCTTGACCTGGTGCTTCAGGTACTGCGACAGCGACCAGTACTGGAAGCCGAGCCGGCTGCGGATCCGGTTGAACCAGCGGTTCAGCACCAGGATCAGCGTGTAGGCGGTGTCGCCCAGGTAGGCGAGCCACTTGGCATGCTGGATCACGCCGTCGAACAGGTCGCCGTGGACGATCCAGAGGCGCTTGCCCCCCAGCGTGGTGTGGAAGGCCTCGCCGCGCACCTGGATGTCGCCGAAGGCGAGGTCGCAGAACTGGCGCGCCGCCTCGTCGTGGTTGCCGGGGATGTAGATCACCTGGGTGCCCTTGCGCGCCTTGCGCAGGATCTTCTGCACCACGTCGTTGTGCGCCTGCGGCCAATACCAGCCCTTGCGCAACTGCCAGCCGTCGATGATGTCGCCGACCAGGTACAGGTACTCGGAATCGTTGTGGCGCAGGAAGTCGAGCAGGTAGGGCGCCTGGCAGCCGCTGGTGCCGAGATGGATGTCGGACAGCCAGATGGTGCGGTAGCGATGCGCGGGTCCGTCGGATTCGTCGTGATGGCCGGCGCTGGCGCTGGCCGGTGGCGGCAGGCTCGCGTCACCGCCGGCCGGGCCGGAAAGGAACGTCGAGGCTGCCGCGCGGGCGCCGGCCGGGTCGTGGAAGAAGGTAGTCGCGGACGTTTTGAGGCCCATGCGTGACTCGCGCCGGTTGGGATAACCGGCATTGCGCCATGCGAGGATGACTGTGCCATGACAGTCACGGGACGTTCTTATTACGTTCTTTCGGCGCGGGAAACGATGGCGCCGACAGGCCCGCCGGGCATGGATGAGGCGTGATCGCCCGAGCTCCGGCGAGCCTGATGCGCCGATGCGACAATGGCGCGGCAGCGCCGCGCGACAGGCTGGCAAGCGATCAAGGATCGGAGGATTGCGGTCGGCCGCGACGGTATTTCGGCCCGGCGAACCGGCGTGGCGGGAGGCCGGCGTTCAGCGCGGCTGCGCCACCACGCGCGTGCCCGCGAGACGGTCGTGCGGGAATTGGCGGGCCGGATCGAGCCGCGCGGCGAGCGCCCACAGCACCGCCCAGGCGGCCGTCACGGCAAGGGTGGCCGGCACCGGCAACTGCAGCAGCGGATGCAGGGCGAGCGGCGGCAGGAACCACAGCCAGCCGAGCAGGTAGCGCAGGATCGCGCGTGGTGCCGAGAGCGGGGCGCCGTCGGCGGCCACCAGCCTGAGGCGCCAGGTCTTCATCGGCAGCGTCTGTCCGCCGTGCGTCCAGAACCACACGAAATAGGCGCCGACCACCAGGGCGATCCAGGCGGCGAGCAGGCGATGGTGGACCAGGCCGTTGCGTTGCTGGAACACCAGCGCGAAGGCCAGCGCGGCGAAGAACACGATGCCGAACAGCAGCACGCCTTCGTAGAGCAGGGCGGCCAGGCGGCGGCCCACGCCCGGGCGGGGGCCGGCCGGTTCGATGGGGGAGGCGGCCGGCGCGTGACTCACGAGCCCTTGAAGATCGACGGCGCGTCGGCCGGCGAGACCGGCAGCGGCGCGGGCGGCTGGACCGTGCCGGAGGCGGCCGTGGTCGGCACCGCGGCGCTGGCGCCCGCTTCGGCGGGCGGGGTCGTCAGCGGCGTGAGCGGTTTGGCGGGCGCGTTGGCCGGGTGGTCGTGCGCGTTGACCAGGCGATTGATGTCGCGGTCGCTCTTGCCCGAGGGCGGCGCGCTGACCACGGTCGGCCGGCGACGGCGCTCGGCGGCGGCCAGCTTGGCCTTCTGCTCGGGCGACAGCTTCTGGTAGTCCTTCCAGGCGCGTTCGCGGGCCTGCGCGGGCAGGTCCTGCGAGGCCTGGTAGTTCTCGCGCGCGACGCGCCGTTCCTCGGCCGTCATGTTGGCCCACTGGGTCATCCGCTCATGCAAGCGTTTCTGCTCTTCGGGCGACATCTTCGGGAATCGTGCGGCGATCCGCAGCCACTTGCGCTTGCGCGCATCGCTGAAGCCGTCCCATTGGCGTTCGAAGGGCGCCAGCGCCTCGTGTTGCTGCGCGCTCAGGCGCGCCCAGGACAGCGGGCTGGCGGGCGCCAGCGTCGGAAATGCATTGGGCAGGGACAGGCTGACGGCGGGCTGGGCGGGCGGCGTGGTGCCGGAGGCCGCCACCGGCGCGGCGGCGATCGGCGCCGGGGTCTCGAAAAAACGGGGGTAGGTGGCCGCGTAGGCAACCACGAGCGCGATCACGCTCCCGAAAAATATCGCCAGTCCCCGTTTCTGCATCGCCCCGTGCGTCCTTCTCTCTCTGGTCGCGCTCAGCGCGTGTGTGACAGGTATGCGTTGAACCCGTGGTCGAGGTACGCGTTGAGCGGCAGGTTGTCGTTCAGCATCGCGGCGTCGATGTCCGCGAGCTCGGCCGTGTGCTCGAGGTTTTCCCAGTAGGCGATGCCGACGATGCCGGCCAGCAGCACCACCAGCGGCACCGCGCGCAGGATCCGGCGCGTGAGCGACACCGGCCGCGGGGCCGGACCGCGCACCAGGCCGAAGCTGCCGGTGCCGCCGCCCGCGAGGGCGGGCACCAGCACGATGGCGGCATCGGGTTTCTTGCGCGCGAGCGCGGCCCGACGCGCGGCGGCCAGCCGGTCGGCGGCCGACGGGGGCAGCTCGGCCGCGCGTTCGTCCAGCGCGCGGCGAATCTTGAGGGCGAATTCCAGTTCTTTGAGTTCGGGAGCGGAGCTCATAGCGTGATTCCTTTGGCCTTGAGCGCTTGTGCCAATGCGTGCGTGGCCCGTGAGCAATGCGTCTTGACGCTGCCTTCGGAGCAGCCCATGGCAGCGGCTGTTTCGGCGACATCCATATCTTCCCAGTAACGCATCAGGAATGCTTCCCGTTGACGCGCCGGAAGCTTGCGGATTTCGTCGTCGATCAGCGACAGCACCTGCTCCCGCTCCAGGCGCGATTCGCTGCTCTCGATGCCGCTGCCGTTGTCGGCCGTGTCGAGCGTCTCGAGCGGATCGAAGTCGTCGTCATCGGCGCCGCCGAGCGAGGAAAACAGGCTCACCCAGGTGTTGCGGACCTTCTGGCGGCGGAAGTAGTCGTGGATCGCGTTCTGCAGGATCCGCTGGAAAAGCAGGGGCAGTTCGGCGGCCGGGCGGTCGCCGTATTTCTCGGCGAGCCGGATCATCGCGTCCTGCACGATGTCGAGCGAGGCGTCGTCGTCGCGAACCGCGTAGGCGGCCTGCTTGAACGCGCGCCTTTCGACGCCCGCCAGAAAGTCGGCGAGTTCCTTGTCTGATGCCATTCCGTGAAAAGGTCTGCGCTCGAGGGGCCTGGAAGGACGAAAAATTCTGTAAACGGGGCGGATGCTAACAAATTTTCGTGCCGCCCGGCATCCCGGGTGCCGCCACGAGGGCGCGCGGGATGGCGCCAGCCTGTGGTTTTATGATCAGCCTCCCGGCGGCAGGGATTTTTTTCTTGACCACTTGACTTCGCCAAGATATCGTCACCGGTTCGCAACATAAGTGATGGTCTCAATTGAGGCTGGCCCAAGAAGCCAGCTCGTCAACTGGACGCGCCGCTTGAACCCGAGCCACAAGTTCGGCAGAGAGCACCCGATCAATTTTTTGCCGAAAATTCGAAAGGTCGATATGAACATGCCCAGCGCGGAATTCTCCACGTCGGAACCTATTTCTGCCCCCTCGAGCGATTCGATCGGCGGTACCGTGCTGATGAAGGCACTGGCCGACGAGAACGTCGAATTCATCTGGGGCTATCCCGGCGGCTCGGTCCTCTACATCTACGACGAACTCTACAAGCAGGAAAAGATCCAGCACGTGCTGGTGCGCCATGAACAGGCGGCCGTGCATGCGGCGGATGCCTATGCGCGCGCGACCGGCAACGTCGGCGTCTGCCTGGTGACCTCCGGCCCGGGCGTGACCAATGCCGTGACCGGCATCGCCACAGCCTACATGGATTCGATCCCGCTGGTGGTGATCAGCGGCCAGGTGCCGACGGCCGCCATCGGCCAGGACGCATTCCAGGAATGCGACACGGTCGGCATCACGCGCCCCTGCGTCAAGCACAACTTTCTCGTGAAGGACGTCCGCGACCTCGCGGAAACGGTCAAGAAGGCGTTCTTCATCGCCCGCACCGGCCGTCCCGGCCCCGTGCTGATCGACATCCCGAAGGACGTCTCCAAGACGCCCTGCGAATACGTGCCGGTCAAGAGCGTCGCGCTGCGCTCCTACAACCCGGTCACCAAGGGCCATTCGGGCCAGATCCGCAAGGCCGTGTCGCTGCTGCTGACGGCCAAGCGCCCGTACATCTACACGGGCGGCGGCATCATCCTGGCCGATGCCTCGCGCGAGCTGAACCAGTTCGCCGACCTGCTCGGCTACCCGGTCACCAACACGCTGATGGGCCTGGGCGGCTACCGCGCCTCGGATCCCAAGTTCCTCGGCATGCTCGGCATGCACGGCACCTACGAAGCGAACATGGCGATGCAGCACTGCGACGTGCTGATCGCGATCGGCGCGCGTTTCGACGACCGCGTGATCGGCGACCCGGCCCACTTCGCCTCGCGTCCGCGCAAGATCATCCACATCGACATCGATCCGTCCTCGATCAGCAAGCGCGTCAAGGTCGACATCCCGATCGTCGGCGACGTCAAGGAAGTGCTCAAGGAACTGATCGAGCAGCTGCAGACGGCCGAGCACGGCCCCGACACCGAGGCGCTCGCGCAATGGTGGAAGGACATCGAGAGCTGGCGCGCCAAGGACTGCCTGAAGTACGACCGCGAGAGCGAGATCATCAAGCCGCAGCACGTGGTCGAGACGCTCTGGAAGCTCACCGGCGGCAATGCCTTCGTCTGCTCGGACGTCGGCCAGCACCAGATGTGGGCCGCGCAGTTCTACCGCTTCGACAAGCCGCGCCGCTGGATCAACTCGGGCGGCCTCGGCACCATGGGCTTCGGCCTGCCGGCGGCGATGGGCGTCAAGATGGCCCATCCCGACGACGACGTGGTCTGCATCACGGGCGAGGGCTCGATCCAGATGTGCATCCAGGAGCTGTCGACCTGCAAGCAGTACGACACGCCCGTCAAGATCATCTCGCTCAACAACCGCTACCTCGGCATGGTCCGCCAGTGGCAGCAGATCGAATACAGCAAGCGCTATTCCCATTCCTACATGGACGCGCTGCCCGATTTCGTGAAGCTGGCGGAGGCGTTCGGCCACGTCGGGATGCGCATCGAAAAGTCGTCCGATGTGGAGCCGGCGCTCAAGGAAGCGCTGCGTCTCAAGGATCGCACCGTGTTTCTCGACTTCCAGACCGATCCGACCGAAAACGTCTGGCCGATGGTCCAGGCCGGCAAGGGCATCACGGAGATGCTGCTCGGATCGGAAGATCTGTAACGGCGTGCCCGCGCGCCGCGCGCTCGGCGCCCGCTTCCACGAGGAGCGGGCCGCGCCGGGCGGCGCGCGGCAGGCATTCGAACTGGATTAGTCGAGACATCATCGGGAAGAAGCGAACATGAGACACATCATCTCCGTGCTGCTGGAAAACGAACCAGGCGCGCTCTCGCGCGTGGTCGGCCTGTTTTCGGCACGCGGCTACAACATTGAAACCTTGACGGTGGCACCGACCGAAGACAATTCGCTGTCGCGGCTGACCATCGTCTCCATTGGCTCGGACGACGTGATCGAACAGATCACGAAGCATCTGAACCGCCTGATCGAGGTGGTGAAAGTGGTGGACCTGACCGACGGTGCCCACATCGAACGAGAGCTGATGCTGATCAAGGTGCGAGCGGTCGGCAAGGAACGCGAAGAAATGAAGCGGATGGCGGACATTTTCCGCGGCCGCATCATCGACGTTACCGAAAAGACCTACACAATCGAATTGACGGGCGCGAGCGACAAGCTCGACGCATTCATCCAGGGGCTGGACGCGGGGGCGATTCTCGAAACCGTGCGCACCGGCAGCTCGGGCATCGGTCGCGGCGAGCGCATCCTGAAGGTCTGATGCGGCCGTATCGAACGAAGCCGGCGGCGCCGTCATGCCCCGGTAGCCTTACTCATTGAACGAACTCACTGCATTTAGCGAAAGGAATCATCATGAAAGTTTTCTACGACAAGGACGCTGACCTCTCCCTCATCAAGGGCAAGCAAGTCACCATCATCGGCTACGGCTCGCAAGGCCACGCCCACGCGCTGAACCTGAAGGAAAGCGGCGTGAACGTGACGGTCGGCCTGCGCAAGGGTGGCGCGTCGTGGAGCAAGGCCGAGAACGCCGGCCTGACGGTCAAGGAAGTCGCCGAGGCGGTGAAGGGCGCCGACGTGGTCATGATGCTGCTGCCCGACGAGCAGATCGCCGAGGTCTACGCCAAGGAAGTGCACGCCAACATCAAGCAGGGCGCGGCGCTGGCCTTCGCCCACGGCTTCAACGTCCACTACGGCCAGGTGATCCCGCGCGCCGATCTGGACGTCATCATGATCGCTCCGAAGGCCCCGGGCCACACGGTGCGCGGCACCTACTCGCAAGGTGGCGGCGTGCCGCACCTGATCGCGGTCGCCCAGGACAAGTCGGGCGCGGCGCGTGACGTGGCCCTGTCGTACGCGGCAGCCAACGGCGGCGGCCGTGCCGGCATCATCGAGACGAACTTCCGCGAAGAGACCGAAACCGACCTGTTCGGCGAGCAGGCCGTGCTGTGCGGCGGTACCGTCGACCTGATCAAGGCCGGTTTCGAAACCCTGGTCGAGGCCGGCTACGCGCCGGAAATGGCCTACTTCGAGTGCCTGCACGAGCTCAAGCTGATCGTCGACCTGATCTATGAAGGCGGCATCGCCAACATGAACTACTCGATCTCGAACAACGCCGAGTACGGCGAATACGTGACGGGCCCGCGCATCGTCACGGAAGAGACCAAGAAGGCCATGAAGGCGGTCCTGACCGACATCCAGACCGGCGAATACGCCAAGAGCTTCATCCTGGAGAACAAGGCCGGCGCCCCGACGCTGCAATCGCGTCGCCGCCTGACGGCCGAGCACCAGATCGAGCAGGTCGGCTCGAAGCTGCGCGCGATGATGCCCTGGATCGCCAAGAACAAGCTGGTCGACCAGTCGAAGAACTAAGCGTTCGCTGAGCGACGGCCCCGATTTTCCGGGGTCGGCAACGAAAAGCCGCCCGAAGGCCGCAGTGCCGAGGGCGGCTTTTGTTATGCTACGTCCTTTGCAATTCACCGAATCACACCATGAACTACCCTCATCCGATCATCGCGCGCGAAGGCTGGCCGTTCATCGCGATCGCTGCCGTCATCGCGCTGTTGATCCATGCAGTCGCGGGTTTCGGCCTGGCCTGGCCGTTCTGGCTGTTGCTCGTCTTCGTGGTGCAGTTCTTCCGCGATCCGGCCCGGCCGATCCCGACCGAGGCCAACGCGGTGCTGTGCCCGGCCGACGGGCGCATCGTCGCGGTGGAAACCGCGCACGATCCCTACGCGAACCGCGAGGCGCTCAAGATCAGCGTGTTCATGAACGTGTTCAACGTTCACTCGCAGCGCTCGCCGGTCGACGGCGCGATCACCAAGGTCGAATACTTCCCGGGCGCGTTCCTGAACGCGGCGATCGACAAGGCCTCGACCGAGAACGAGCGCAACGCGGTGGTGATCCACACCGGCAGCAACCATATCGTCACCTCGGTGCAGATCGCCGGGCTGGTGGCGCGGCGCATTCTCTGCTATGTGCGCAACGGCGAGCCGCTCACGCGCGGCCAGCGCTACGGCTTCATCCGCTTCGGTTCGCGCGTGGACGTGTACCTGCCGATCGGCAGCCGCGCCCGCGTCTCGATCGGCGAAAAGGTGTCCGCATCGTCGACGATTCTTGCTGAATTGCCGCAGTAAGCGGCAGGAGGCTCGATGGCTGCATTCAAACCGCGTCGGTCGCGCAACGGCAAGTCCCTGCCGCGCTCGTTCCGGCACAACAAGGTGCTCGGCGCCGACAATTCGTCGGTCGAGCCGCGCCGCGCCGCGCGCCAGCAGTTCCTGCGCACCCGCGGCATCTACCTGCTGCCCAATGCCTTCACCACCGCCGCGCTGTTCTGCGGCTTCTTCGCGGTGGTGCAGGCGATGAACGTGCGCTTCGAGATCGCCGCGATCGCGATCTTCGTGGCGATGGTGCTCGACGGCATGGACGGCCGCGTGGCGCGCATGACGCACACCCAGAGCGCCTTCGGCGAGCAGTTCGACAGCCTGTCCGACATGGTCTCGTTCGGCGTGGCGCCGGCCCTGGTGATGTACGAATGGGTGCTCAAGGACCTGGGCCGCTGGGGGTGGCTGGCCGCCTTCGTCTACTGCTCGGGCGCCGCGCTGCGCCTGGCGCGCTTCAACACCAATATCGGCGTGGTCGACAAGCGCTTCTTCCAGGGCTTGCCGAGCCCGGCCGCGGCCGCGCTGATCGCCGGCTTCGTGTGGCTGGCCACCGACAACCGCGTGCCGCTCAAGCTCGGCTGGCTGCCCTGGGTGGCCTTCGTGCTGACCATCTATGCCGGCGTGACCATGGTGTCGAACGCGCCGTTCTACAGCGGCAAGGCGCTCGATGTGCGGCACCGCGTGCCGTTCGCGGCGATCCTGCTGGTGGTGGTGGCCTTCGTGCTGGTGTCCTCCGATCCGCCGCTGATGCTGTTCGGCCTGTTCGTGCTGTATGGCCTGTCGGGCTATGTGTTCTGGGGCTACATGGCGATCCGCGGCCGTGCCAATCCGGCCCGCTCGTCCCAGCGCGAGCACTGAGGGCGAGCCTCGCATCATTCGCGAACCAGCCCCATTTCGGTGCAAGACGGCGACCCTGATCCGGTCGCCGTTTTTTCGTCCGGAGCCGGCTCGGCGGGGCAGGTCAGGTTCCGGGTGCAGTCCGATTGCACGTGTTACGGAATGCCGCTATATTCCTCCGCATGACCGCATTTCTCCGCCTCTCCCTCCTTCAAGCCGGTGCGCCCCTATGCGCACTAGCGCTAGCGCGCCTGCCGCGCTGACCGTCTTCGCCCTCCGTCAAGCCTCGTCTGTTGTTGAGCGTCGCCAGCGGTGGCGCGAACTCCATCGTTTCTGCCGTACCCACAAGATCCCCCTGGAGCCTCCCCATGACAGACAAGCTGATCATTTTCGACACGACCTTGCGTGACGGCGAACAATCGCCCGGCGCGTCGATGACGAAGGAAGAAAAGATCCGTATCGCCAAGCAGCTCGAACGGATGAAGGTCGACGTGATCGAAGCCGGTTTCGCGGCCAGCTCGAACGGCGATTTCGACGCGATCCACACCATCGCCGGGCTGATCAAGGACAGCACGATCTGCTCGCTGGCACGCGCCAACGACAAGGACATCCAGCGCGCCGCCGATGCGCTGAAGCCCGCCAACAGCTTCCGGATCCACACCTTCATCGCCACCTCCCCGCTGCACATGGAGAAGAAGCTGCGCATGACGCCGGACCAGGTGTTCGAGCAGGCGCGGCTGGCGGTGCGTTTCGCGCGCAAGTTCACCGACAACGTCGAGTTCTCGCCGGAAGACGGCAGCCGCTCCGACATGGACTTCCTCTGCCGCGTGCTGGAAGCCGTGATCGCCGAGGGCGCGACCACCATCAACATCGCCGACACGGTCGGCTACGGCGTGCCGGAGCTGTACGGCAACCTGGTCAAGACGCTGCGCGAGCGGATCCCGAACTCGGACAAGGCGATCTTCTCGGTGCACTGCCACAACGATCTCGGCATGGCCGTGGCCAACTCGCTGGCCGGCGTGCAGATCGGCGGCGCGCGCCAGGTCGAGTGCACCATCAACGGTCTCGGCGAGCGCGCCGGCAATACCTCGCTCGAGGAGATCGTGATGGCGGTGAAGACGCGCAAGGACTATTTCGGTCTCGACGTCGGCCTGGACACCACGCAGATCGTGCCGGCCTCGAAGCTGGTCTCGCAGATCACCGGCTTCGTGGTGCAGCCGAACAAGGCGGTGGTGGGCGCCAACGCCTTCGCGCATGCCTCGGGCATCCACCAGGACGGCGTGCTGAAGGCGCGCGACACCTACGAGATCATGCGCGCGGAAGACGTGGGCTGGACCGCCAACAAGATCGTGCTGGGCAAGCTCTCGGGCCGCAACGCCTTCAAGCAGCGCCTGCAGGAGCTGGGCGTCTCGCTCGACAGCGAAACCGAGCTGAACGCGGCCTTCATGCGCTTCAAGGACCTGGCCGACCGCAAGGCCGAGATCTTCGACGAGGACATCATCGCGATCGTGTCGGAGGAGGCTGCGGTGGTCGAGCGCGAGCACTACAAGTTCGTGTCGCTGTCGCAGCGCTCGGAAACCGGCGAGCAGCCGCAGGCCAAGGTGGTGTTCTCGATCGACGGCGGCGAGGTGACCGGCGAGGCTCGCGGCAACGGCCCCGTCGATGCGACGCTGAACGCGATCGAGACGGAAGTTGGCAGCGGCTCGGAGCTGCTGCTGTACTCGGTCAACGCGATCACCACCGGCACCCAGGCGCAGGGCGAGGTGACCGTGCGCCTGTCCAAGAGCGGGCGCATCGTCAACGGCGTCGGCACCGACCCGGACATCGTCGCGGCCTCGGCCAAGGCCTACCTGTCGGCGCTCAACAAGCTGCACTCGGACGTCGACAAGCTCAACCCGCAACGCTCCTGAGCCCGATCGGCCGGCTTGCCCGGCCGTTGATCGGCAATGAAACGCCCCGCGCGGCCCGAAGGCCGGCGGGGCGTTTTGCCGTTGCGGGCCGCGCTTATTGCGCGCTGGGGCTGCGCAGCATCGAGATCGACCAGCGCCTGGCCGCGGCGCGCGTGGGCTGCCGGTAGTCGACCAGGATCTCGCGTGCCTGCGCATCGGCCATGAAGGCGTCGATCAGCTCGCGCACGTCGTGGTCGATGTAGTCGGCGCGCGTCGCGTCGATGATCACGATCGAACGATCCGGGATCTGCCGCAGGTAGTGCTTGACCTGCACCTTGCCGAGGAAGGACACGTCCTTGCGGAAGGTCAGCAGGTAGTGATCGTCGTGGCGGGCCAGCGTGGCCGGGCTGCGCAGGTTGGCGAAGGCCACCGCCAGCACGCTGCACACGATGCCCAGCGCGATCCCGGCCAGCAGGTCGATGGCCAGCACGCCGGCAACGGTCGCCGCGAAGGGCAGGAAGGCGGCCGGCCCCTGTTGCGCGACGGCCTTGAACAGCGCCGGCTTGGCGAGCTTGAAGCCGGTGTGGATCAGGATCGCGGCGAGCGTGGCGAGCGGGATCAGGTTGATCAGCTCGGTCAGCAGGAACACGCTGACCAGCAGCAGCGCGCCATGCACCACCGCCGAGAGGCGGCTTTGCGCGCCGGCGTTGACGTTGACCGAGCTGCGCACGATCACCGAGGTGATCGGCAGGCCGCCGAAGGCGCCCGCCACCAGGTTGCCGACGCCCTGGGCCTTCAGCTCGCGGTTCGGCATCGGCGGGCGGCGCTTCGGGTCGATCTGCTCGACCGCCTCGAGCGAGAGCAGGGTCTCGAGGCTGGCGACGATCGCCAGCGTGATGGCGACGCGCCAGACATCGGGGTTCCAGAGCTGGGCGTAGTGCGGGCCGAGCTCGACGCTCTTGAGCGCGCCGCCGAGCGAGGCCAGCGAGTCGAGCGCGGGCAGCGCCACGCGATGCTCGGCCGGCGGCGCCAGCGCGGGCAGCAGGGCGCCCAGCACCAGCGTGGCGCCGATGCCGAGCACCACCACGATCAGCGGCGCCGGAACGTTGCGCACCAGCGCGAAGCGGCGCAGCGCCTTCGAATCCCAGGCCACCAGCAGGGCCAGCGAGACGATCGCGATCAGCGCGGCGCCGATCGCATGGGCGCTGAACGCGGCGGTGCCGCCGTGCAGGCCGAGCGCGAAGGGCACCTGCTTGATGATCAGCAGCAGGCCGATCGCGGCCAGCATGCCCTTGATCACGGGCGAGGGCACGTAGGCGGCCAACTGGCCCGCGCGCAGCATGCCGAAACCGAGCTGCAGCAGGCCCGACAAGACCACCGCCAGCAGGAAGGCGGGGAAGCTGCCGAGTTGGGCGATGCCGTCGACGACGATCACCACCAGGCCGGCGGCGGGGCCGCTCACCGACAACGGCGAGCCGCTCAGGAAGGCGACCACCAGGCCGCCGACGATGCCCGAGATCAGGCCCGCGAAGGGCTCGACGCCGGAGGCGTTGGCGATGCCCAGGCATAGCGGCAGCGCGACCAGGAACACGACGGTGCCGGCGACGAAGTCGCGCGGAAACGTGGAGAAGGCGTTGCGTAAATTCATGATGGGGTTCGAGGCGGGGCGTTGGGGAGCGTGCTGCGGGAGGCGCGACCGGGGCCGGGCTGGGCGGCCGGCCGCGCCGTGTTTCGAGTGCGTCAGGCGGGCTGGGGCTCGCGGTGGCGCGCATGCGCGGCGGCGGCCGGTGCCGTTTCGGCTGGCTGCGCCGCGCCCGCCTCGTAGCCGGAAGACAGCACGTTGAGCAGCCCGTCCGACAAAGAGAAGATCCAGCCATGCACCAGCGGCGCGGGCTGGCTGTCGCGCACCACCGGGTGCTCGCGCAGCAGGCGCACCTGCTCCAGCACGTTCAGCTCGGCCAGGCGATTCGCGGCGGTATCGGCGGGCAGTTCGTCCAACGTGGCGCGATGCCGGCTGGCCAGCGCGCAGAGCGGCGCGATGCGCCTTGCCACATGCGGCAGGTCGGCCGGCGGCGGCAGCAGCGAGGCGCGCACGCCACCACAGCCGTAATGCCCGCAAACGATTACGTGATCGACCTTGAGAACGCGCACCGCGTATTCCAGCACGCTGACGCTGTTGTCGTCGTTCGGGTGGAACAGGTTCGCGATATTGCGGTGGACGAACAGCTCGCCCGGCGCGCTGTGCGTGATGGCCTCGGCCGGCACGCGGCTGTCCGAGCAGCCCAGCCACAACACGCGCGGATTCTGGCCTTGCGACAGCGCCTCGAAGAAGCCGGGCGCACGTTCGGCGGTTTCCCGCGCCCAGGCGACGTTGGCGGCGAGCAGGGTTTTGGCGCGATTCATGAGGAATCCTTCATAAATGAACGAGATCGCGAACGGCGCCGGAGCAGCCGTATCGGCAATGCTTTCTAAATTGAAAGCTTGTTGGGGATATTAGGGGTTTGCCTCGATACGTGGAGGCCTTGAAACATTCTGTTTCAAATTCGAGAGGGGTGAATTGGTTTTGCACCATTTCGGAAATCGAATTGCCGGATTCCGGTGCATTCGATCACCTGAAAAGTGACGCCCCTATTGAATTGTGACGATACAGACCGGTTCGGTGACGAAATGATTCGAAGCTTATTTTCGCAATTCTTTCGGCCGGAAAATCAATTCGTGATGCCTGGATGACAAAAAGGCCATTCCGCTTATCAGCTGGAATGGCCTGGGTAAATCCTGTCGGAATTGACAGTGATTCGATTATCAGAATGCGACGCGGCGATCGGGATCGTGCAGCGGGTCCGGCGTCTTCTGCGTGAGGCGCAGGATGCCCTGGTCGTCGAAGTAGAAGCTGTAGAGCATGTACCAGACGTTGTCCTCGAGATAACGATAGGTCCAGACCTCGCGCTTCATCAGCGGGAAGTAGGCGGTTTCCTCGGGGCGGCCGAAATTGACCAGCACGTCGGACTTCTTCCACTTGCCGATCTCGGCGCGATAGAACTCGAGCGGCTGCAGGACCTGGCGCACGTTGCGGACCTTGCCGGCCGCGTCGATATCGGCGGCGGTGGTGGTTTCGCCCATCGGCTGGGTCGGCCACATCAGGCGCTTGCCGCCGTCGGGCAGGTCGTAGATTTCCTTCGGCGGCCCGAGCCGGGCGACCAGCGCCGACTGGTCCTCGCCCGCCTGGAAGCGCTGCCACGGTTGCGCGCAACCGGCCAGCAGCGTGGCCGCGATGGCTAGCAGTACGGGAAGTCGTCGAAACATGCTGGTCTCCGTCGGATGCGATGCCGCTGTTGTATCACGACGCGCAGCCGTGTGCTCGCGCGGCGGCGCGCATTTCTCGAGGCCGCTTCGGATCGCGCATCGCCGGTGCGGCGCGGCCCGGGCGGGCGGCGAACGGCAGGCGCCGGCTCCGGTATGATCCGCTTCCCGATCGATGACAGGAAGCATGCCGATGTCCGGATGGAAACGCTTAGCCGCCGCCTGCGCGGCGCTCTCGCTGATGGCTGCCGCCGCGCCGGCCGGTGCGGCCGCCCAGGCGGCCGAGCCGGTGCGCATCGCGCTGGTGGAGGGCATGTCCGGGCCGTTCGCCAACGCCGGCGCCGCCGTCGAGCGCAACCTGCGCTTCGGCATCGAGCGCGTCAACGCGCGCGGCGGCGTGATGCTCGCCGACGGCGCGCATCCGCTGGAGCTGGTGGTGCTCGACAGCAAGGGCGGCGTCGAGGATGCGCTGCAGCAACTGCGCGTGGCGGCCGACCGGCATATCGGCTTCATCGCGCAGGGCAACGGTTCGGCGGTCGCGGCGGCGCTGGTCACCGCGATCGATCGCCAGAACGCGCGCCGCCCCGATGCGCGCATGCTGTTCCTCAATTACTCCGCCGACGATCCGGCGCTGACCGGCGCGCAGTGCAGCTTCTGGCATTTCCGCTTCGACGCCCATGCCGGGATGCGGATGGCCGCGCTTACCCAGGTGCTGGCGCAGGACCGCGGCGTGAAGCGCGTCTACCTGCTGAACCAGGACTACAGCTTCGGTCACGACGTGAGCACGCTGGCGCGCGAGGAACTGAAGACGCGCCGGCCCGACGTGGCGATCGTCGGCGACGAATTCCACCCGATCGGCCGCGTCAAGGATTTCACGCCCTATATCGCCAAGATCCGCGCCAGCGGCGCCGACGCGGTGATCACCGGCAACTGGGGCAACGACCTGAGCCTGCTGGTGAAGGCCGCGCGCGAGCAGGGGCTCGACGCCAGGTTCTACACCTTCTACGGCAACAGCCTCGGCGCGCCGGCCGCGCTCGGCGAGGCCGGCGTCAAGCACGTGATCGCCGTGGCCGACTGGCACCCGAACGCAGGCGGCGCGGCCTCCGATGCCTTCTACCGGGAATTCCGGACCCGTTTCCCCGCCGCCCAGGACGATTACCCGGTGCGGCGCATGAGCGAGATGGTGGAGATGCTGGCGGCGGCGATCACGCGGGCGCGCTCGGCGGACCCGGCCGCGGTGGCCGGAGCGCTGGAAGGCGCGAGCTACGACGACGGCTTCCACCCGATCCGGATGCGTGCGTCCGATCACCAGGCGATCCAGCCCCTTTACGTGATGGAAATGGATCGGCTCGGCACGCCGGGCGTGCGTGTCGACAACGAAGGGTCGGGTTACGGTTTCCGGACCGTGCTGGCCTTGCCGGCCGCGAGCACCGAGCCGCCGTCGACCTGCCGGATGACGCGCCCCTGAGGCCCTGCCGGGACAATGCCGCGGCAGGCGCGGGGGAGGGGCTGGCCGGGCGGGGGACTTGTGCTACAATGCCGGCCGGTTGTCAATCAAGACAGCCTTCACGGCACGGCCATTCTTCCGTGTCCGCCTGTTAGCTAGAAAGGAAATCACATGTCGGTTGCAGATATCAAGAAGTCGGATGTTGTTGCTCAGTTCGCGCGTGGCGCCAACGATACGGGTTCGCCCGAAGTCCAGGTCGCGCTGCTGACCGCGCGTATCGTCGAACTGACGGGTCACTTCAAGACCCACGCGAAGGATCACCACAGCCGCCGCGGCCTGCTGCGCATGGTGAGCCGCCGCCGCAAGCTGCTCGACTACCTGAAGGGCAAGGATGCCGACCGCTATCGCGCGCTGATCGAGAAGCTGGGTCTGCGTAAGTAAGCGGGCGACGTTCGCCTCCCCGCCAATGCCTGTGTCAGTCCGCTGATACAGGCATTTTGTTTTTCAGCGGTACGCAAGGTCTCGCCGTTGCCCGTACCGCGGGCGCCAGGTCCGAAGTCGCGGACCGCCGCCCAACGGCCTGTGCGCCGGGTGGAGCTTTGTGTCATTCCAGCGCGGCGGCTCGCCTGCGCCAGCCACGCCCTGGAATGGCATAAAAAACACACCTCCTTCCCGTCACGCCAGGTCGCACCGTCGTCGCGCGGTGTTTCTCGCGCGGCGCATGCCATCCATGAACAAAACAAGGAGCGACCATGTCTCTGTTCAATAAAGTCGTGAAGGAATTCCAGTGGGGCCAGCACAAGGTCCGTCTCGAGACGGGTGAGATCGCCCGCCAGGCGAGCGGTGCCGTGATCGTCGACGTCGAGGACACCGTGGTGCTGGCCACCGTGGTGGGCGCCAAGACCGCGAAGCCGGGCCAGGACTTCTTCCCGCTGACCGTCGACTACCTCGAGAAGACCTACTCGGCCGGCAAGATCCCCGGCGGCTTCTTCCGCCGCGAAGGCCGTCCGTCCGAGCACGAGACGCTGACCTCGCGCCTGATCGACCGTCCGCTGCGCCCGCTGTTCCCGGAAGGCTTCTACAACGAAGTCCAGGTCGTGATCCACGTGCTGTCGATCAACCCGGAAGTGCCGGCCGACATCCCCGCCCTGATCGGCGCCTCGGCCGCGCTGGCCGTCTCCGGCCTGCCGTTCAACGGCCCGGTCGGCGCCGCGCGCGTGGCCTACATCGACAGCCAGTACGTGCTGAACCCGACGCGCGAGCAGATCAAGGCATCGAGCCTCGACCTGGTGGTCGCCGGTACGGAGCGCGCGGTGCTGATGGTCGAGTCGGAAGCGCAGCAACTGCCGGAAGACGTGATGCTCGGCGCCGTGGTGTTCGGCCACGAGCAGATGCAGGTCGCGATCGACGCGATCCACGAGCTGGTGCGCGAGGGCGGCAAGCCCGAGTGGGACTGGCAGCCGGCGCCGAAGGACGAGGCGCTGATCGCCAGCATCACGGCCGCTGCCCAGGAGCCGCTGCTGGCCGCCTACCAGATCCGCGACAAGCAGGCTCGCTCGACCAAGCTGAAGGAAGTCTACGCCGCCACCTCGGCCAAGCTGGAAGCCGATGCGGCTGCCGCCGGCACGACCCCGGCCGACAAGGCCACGGTCGGCAACGTGCTGTTCGACATCGAGGCGAAGATCGTCCGCTCGCAGATCCTGAACGGCGAGCCGCGCATCGACGGCCGTGACACGCGCACGGTCCGCCCGATCGAGATCCGTAGCGGCGTGCTGCCGCGCACCCACGGCTCGGCGCTGTTCACGCGCGGCGAGACGCAGGCGCTGGTGGTGGCCACGCTCGGCACCAAGGGCGACGAGCAGATCATCGACGCGCTCGAAGGCGAGTACCGCGAGCGCTTCATGCTCCACTACAACATGCCCCCGTTCGCGACCGGCGAAACCGGCCGCGTCGGCTCGCCCAAGCGCCGCGAAGTCGGCCACGGCCGCCTGGCCAAGCGCGCGCTGGTCGCGTGCCTGCCGAGCGCCGAGGAATTCGGCTACTCGATCCGCGTCGTCTCGGAAATCACCGAGTCGAACGGCTCCTCGTCGATGGCCTCGGTGTGCGGCGGCTGCCTCGCGCTGATGGACGCCGGCGTGCCGATGAAGGCGCACGTCGCCGGTATCGCGATGGGCCTGATCCTCGAAGGCAACAAGTTCGCGGTGCTGACCGACATCCTCGGCGACGAGGACCACCTCGGCGACATGGACTTCAAGGTCGCGGGTACCGAAGCCGGCGTGACGGCCCTGCAGATGGACATCAAGATCCAGGGCATCACCAAGGAAATCATGCAGGTCGCGCTGGAGCAGGCCAAGGAAGGCCGTCTGCATATCCTCGGCAAGATGAAGGGCGCCGTCTCGGGTGCGAACACCCAGCTGTCCGAGTTCGCGCCGCGCATGATCACCATCAAGATCAATCCGGAGAAGATCCGCGACGTGATCGGCAAGGGCGGTTCGGTGATTCGCGCGCTGACGGAAGAAACCGGCACCACCATCGACATCTCCGACGACGGCGTGGTGACCATCGCCAGCACCAGCAGCGAAGGCATGGCCGAGGCCAAGAAGCGCATCGAGCAGATCACCGCCGAGATCGAAGTCGGCCAGGTCTACGAAGGCGCGGTGCTCAAGCTGCTCGACTTCGGCGCGATCGTGAACCTGCTGCCGGGCAAGGATGGCCTGCTGCACATCTCGGAAATCGTCAACGAGCGTGTCAAGGACATCAACGACTACCTGAAGGAAGGCCAGGTCGTGAAGGTCAAGGTGATCCAGGTCGACGAGAAGGGCCGTGTGCGCCTGTCGGCCAAGGCCCTGCTGAACGAAGCGGCCCAGTCGGGCGACGCGCCGCAGCAGTAAGCGGAAAGAAAGCGGCCGGCCGCGTCAGCGCGCCGGCCGTTTTTCCTGCAGGATGGACGGGCCTGCGTCGTGAATCGACGCAGGCCCGTCCCTATCTTGGAGCGACGCAAATGAAAGCGATCGAAATCACCGAGTTCGGCGCGCCCGACGTGCTCAAGCTCGTCGAGCGGCCCCGGCCCGATCCGAAGCGCGGCGAAGTGCTCATCAAGGTGGCCGCGTTCGGCATCAATCGCCCGGACGTGTTCCAGCGCAAGGGTGCCTATGCGCCGCCGGCGGGCGCGTCGGACCTGCCCGGGCTGGAGGTGGCGGGCGAGATCGTCGGCGGCGAATTCGGCGATGGCGTCGCGAATCCGTTTGGCCTGAAGCTCGGCGATCGCGTATGCGCCTTGCTCGCGGGCGGCGGCTATGCCGAATATGCGACGGCGCCCCTCGCGCAGTGCCTGCTGGTCCCGGCGGGCCTGAGCGAGGTCGAGGCGGCCTCGCTGCCCGAGACCTTCTTCACGGTCTGGAGCAACGTATTCGATCGCGGCGGCCTTGGTCGCGGCGAGGGCGGCGAGCAGGAAACGCTGCTGGTGCAGGGCGGCTCCAGCGGGATCGGCGTGACGGCGATCCAGATCGCGCACGCGCTCGGTTTTCGCGTGTTCGCGACCGCCGGCACCGACGAGAAATGCCGCGCCTGCGAGGCGCTCGGCGCGGAACGGGCGATCAATTACCGGAACGAGGATTTCGTCGACGTCGTGAAGTCGCTGACCAACGACCGCGGCGTGGACGTGATCCTGGACATGGTGGCCGGCCCCTATGTGCCGCGGGAGCTGAGCGCGCTGGCCGACGGCGGTCGTCTGGTGGTGATCGCGCTGCTCGGCGGCGCCAAGGCGGAGGTCAGCCTCGGCGAGATCCTGCGCCGGCGGCTCACCATCACGGGCTCGACGCTGCGCCCGCGTCCGGTCGAGTTCAAGGCCCGGATCGCCGCGCAACTGAAGGAAACCGTCTGGCCGCTGATCGAGGCCGGCACGGTGCGCCCGGTGATCCACTGCGTGCTGCCGGCGGCCGAGGCCGCCCAGGCCCATGCGCTGATGGAGAGCAGCGAGCATGTCGGCAAGATCGTGCTCGAATGGGGCGCGAGCGCTTGACATTCGCGGTTTGACCGGTTCTTGCGCGCCGAAGTAAAATCGCGGGTTTGCTGCGCCCGTGGGGGCCGTCCTCGTTCTCGAGATGGCGGACGCCAGGCGATGCGGCCTTGATGAGATTCATCAGTTCGGATTCAGTTCGAGATACGAGAGACGATGTCCACACAACGAGTGAAGCGGGTAGTCGGTAACTGGAAGATGCACGGCCGTCTCGACGGCAATCGCGCGCTGCTCAACGAAGTGCTCGAGGGCGCGAAGGACGTGCAGGCCGGTGTCGAGATCGGGGTGTGCGTGCCGTTCCCGTATCTGGCCCAGGTGCGCGAGCTGCTGCAGGGCAGCCGCGTGGTGGCGGGGTCGCAGGACGTGTCGGCCCATGAGCAGGGCGCCTACACGGGCGAGGTCGCGGCGGCGATGATCGTCGAGTTCGGCGCGAAGTACGCGCTGGTCGGCCATTCGGAGCGTCGCACCTACCACGGCGAATCGAGCGACCTGGTCGCCGTGAAGGCGCAGCGCGCGCTGGCGGCCGGCCTGACGCCGATCGTCTGCGTCGGCGAGACCCTGGCCGAGCGCGAGTCGAATGCGACCGAGCAGGTGGTCGGCGCGCAGCTCGACGCGGTGCTCGCGCTGCTGTCGGCCGAGGAGGCGGCGCGCATCGTGGTGGCCTACGAGCCGGTTTGGGCGATCGGCACGGGCAAGAGCGCGAGTTCGGCGCAGGCACAGCAGGTGCACGCTTTCCTGCGTTCGCGGCTGGCCGCCAAGGGTGTCGAGCAGGTGTCGGTGCTGTACGGCGGCAGCGTGAAGCCGGACAATGCGGCCGAACTGTTCGGCCAGCCGGACATCGACGGTGGCCTGATCGGCGGCGCGTCGCTCAAGAGCAATGATTTCCTGGCGATCTGCCGCGCGGCGAAGTAAGCGCGCGGCCGGCGCCGTCGGTTTGTGAATCCGGGGCCGCGCGAGAGGCGCGCAGCGTCCCACAATTCGGGTGAATGAGATGTCCTTTCTGAAAGTTTTGATTATCGTGGTGCAGATCCTGTCTGCGCTGGGCGTGATCGGCCTGGTGCTGCTCCAGCACGGCAAGGGTGCCGACATGGGCGCGGCCTTCGGCAGCGGCGCATCGGGCAGCCTGTTCGGCGCCACCGGCTCGGCGAACTTCCTGTCGCGTACCACCGCGGTTCTCGCAACAATATTTTTCATCGCCACGCTGGCGCTGACCTATCTCGGTTCCTACAAGTCGGCACCGTCAATCGGCCTGCTCGGCGCGGCCACGGCGCCGGCATCGGCCGCAGCGGGCTCGCAGGCTGCTGCCGCGTCGGCGCCTTCGGCATCCGTGCCCGCCGCCGCTTCGGCCGCGTCGAGTTCGGGCCAGGACGTCCCGAAATAAAAATTCAAGAAAGCGCTCGATACTAGTTGATCAGCTAGAAGAAAACGGGTTAGAATTTAATTCTTGAAGCGATTCGCGGGAATCAGCAGTTCTTCCCGAGTTGCCGTAGTGCCGACGTGGTGAAATTGGTAGACACGCTATCTTGAGGGGGTAGTGGCGAAAGCTGTGCGAGTTCGAGTCTCGCCGTCGGCACCAAGATTCCGCAATGCCAGCCAGCTTCCAAGCGGCTGGCATTTTTCATTTCAGGCTCCGATTTGCGTTGTCCCCGGATAGCGTGCAGTCCGAAATGACCCTTTGTCCGGAAGGTGATATGCTCCGGAACGATCAGAACTAACCGATAGAGGATTGCCTTGAACCTCGCTGCCTATTACCCCGTCTTGCTGTTCCTCATCGTGGGCGTTGGTTTGGGAGTGGCATTGGTCGGCATTGGCAAGGTCCTCGGTCCCAACAAGCCCAACAGCGAAAAGAACTCACCGTACGAGTGCGGTTTCGAGGCCTTCGAGGACGCGCGCATGAAGTTCGACGTGCGCTACTACCTCGTCGCCATCCTGTTCATCATCTTCGATCTCGAAACCGCTTTCCTGTTTCCATGGGGTGTCGCCTTCCGCGACATCGGCTGGCCCGGCTTCATGGCCATGATGATCTTCCTGCTCGAATTCCTGTTCGGCTTCGCCTACATCTGGAGAAAGGGCGGCCTGGACTGGGAGTAATGGGCGGATTTGTCACCGGTTTGCGTGAGGCGGCCACTCTCCGCCGCCTGTCAGGAGTGGAAAGCAATGAGTATCGAAGGGGTCTTGAAGGAAGGGTTTGTCACCACCACGGCTGACAAACTGATCAACTGGACGCGCACCGGCTCGCTGTGGCCGATGACGTTCGGTCTCGCATGCTGCGCGGTCGAAATGATGCACGCGGGCGCGGCCCGCTACGATCTCGATCGGTTCGGCGTGGTGTTCCGTCCGAGTCCGCGCCAGTCCGACGTGATGATCGTCGCCGGCACGCTCTGCAACAAGATGGCACCGGCGCTGCGCCGCGTCTACGAGCAGATGGCCGAGCCGCGCTGGGTGATCTCGATGGGGTCGTGCGCCAATGGCGGCGGCTACTATCACTATTCCTATTCCGTCGTGCGCGGCTGCGATCGTATCGTGCCCGTCGACGTCTACGTGCCAGGGTGTCCGCCGACTGCCGAGGCGCTCGTCTATGGCGTGATCCAGCTGCAAGCGAAGATCCGCCGGACCAGCACCATCGCCCGTCAATAAAGTCCCGAGCACCCACAATATGGCAAGCAAAATCGAGACCCTGAAAGCCAACCTCGAGGCCGCGCTCGGCGAGCGCGTGGTCAGCCTGACCGAAGCGATCGGCGAGCTGACCCTGGTCGTGCGCGCGCGCGACTATGTCGAGGTGGCCACCCAGTTGCGCGACGACCGCAAGCTCGGCTTCGAACAGCTGATCGACCTCTGCGGCGTCGACTATCAAACCTATGGCGACGGTGCCTACGACGGCCCCCGCTTCGCGGCGGTGCTGCAACTGCTGTCGATCACCAACAACTGGCGCCTGCGTCTGCGTGTGTTCGCACCCGACGACGACTTGCCGATCTTGGCCTCGATGGTCGAGGTCTGGAGTTCGGCGAACTGGTACGAGCGCGAGGCCTTCGACCTGTTCGGCATCGTCTTCGAAGGCCACCCGGACCTGCGTCGCATCCTCACCGACTACGGCTTTATCGGCCACCCGTTCCGCAAGGACTTCCCGCTCTCGGGCTACGTCGAAATGCGTTACGACCCGGAGGAAAAGCGCGTCGTCTACCAGCCGGTGACGATCGAGCCCCGAGAAATCACGCCGCGCGTGATCCGCGAGGATCGCTACGGCGGCCTGAAACATTGAGAGGGCGGCATGGCTGACATCAAGAACTACACGCTCAACTTCGGTCCCCAGCACCCGGCCGCGCACGGTGTGCTGCGCCTCGTGCTCGAGCTCGACGGCGAGGTGATCCAGCGCGCCGATCCGCACATCGGCCTGCTGCACCGCGCCACCGAGAAGCTCGCCGAGAACAAGACCTTCATCCAGTCGGTGCCCTACATGGACCGCCTCGACTACGTGTCGATGATGGTCAACGAGCACGGCTACGTGCTCGCGATCGAGAAACTGCTCGGTATCGAGGTACCGGAGCGCGCCAAGTACATCCGCGTCCTGTTCGACGAAATCACCCGCGTGCTGAACCACCTGATGTGGATCGGCTCGCACGGCCTCGACGTCGGCGCGATGGCGGTGTTCCTCTACGCGTTCCGCGAGCGCGAGGACCTGATGGACGTCTACGAGGCGGTGTCGGGCGCGCGCATGCACGCGGCCTACTATCGTCCGGGCGGCGTCTACCGCGATCTGCCTGACGTCATGCCGCAATACAAGGCGTCGAAGATCCGCAATGCCAAGGCCCTCGAGAAGATGAACGAGGCCCGCCAAGGCTCGGTACTCGATTTCATCGACGATTTCTTCACGCGTTTCCCGAAATGCGTGGACGAATACGAAACCCTGCTGACCGACAACCGGATCTGGAAACAGCGCCTGGTCGGGATCGGCGTGGTGAGTCCGGAGCGTGCGCTGCAGCTCGGCCTGACGGGCGCGATGCTGCGCGGCTCCGGCGTCGAGTGGGACCTGCGCAAGAAGCAGCCCTACGAGGTCTACGACAGGCTCGACTTCGACATCCCGGTCGGCGTGAACGGCGATTGCTACGACCGTTACCTGGTTCGGGTCGAGGAAATGCGTCAGTCCTGCCGCATCGCGAAACAGTGTATTGAGTGGCTGCGGAAGAATCCGGGGCCGGTGATGACCGACAATCACAAGGTTGCGCCGCCCAAACGTGTCGACATGAAGTCGAACATGGAGGACCTGATTCACCATTTCAAGTTGTTCACCGAAGGTTTTCATGTGCCGGAAGGCGAAGCCTACGCAGCGGTGGAACATCCGAAGGGTGAGTTCGGCATCTACCTCGTGTCCGACGGCGCGAACAAGCCGTACCGGCTCAAGATTCGCGCGCCCGGTTACGCGCATCTCTCCGCGCTCAACGAAATGGCGCGCGGCCACATGATTGCCGACGCGGTCACGATCATCGGTACGCAGGACATCGTGTTCGGCGAAATCGACCGTTGATCGTCACGCCGTCCGCGTCGAGCGAGCGGCGAGCAGTAAGGCTTCGCGTTGTGCACCGTGCTGGTGCGCATTCGCGGGCAGTCAATAGTGAGCGCCAGGTCTGCCGTCCCGCATCCCCGCGGCAGGTTGTTCGTTCGGTAGGAATTGAAAGAGTCGTGTCTGAAAATGATCTCAGCTGAAGGCCTGAAAGAAATCGATCGCGTGATTGCGAAATATCCCGCCGATCAGAAACAGTCCGCCGTGATGTCGGCCCTGGCCGTCGCTCAGGACGAGCACGGCTGGCTGTCGCCCGAACTGATGCAGTTCGTCGCGGATTATCTCGGCATGCCGGCCGTCGCCGTGCAGGAGGTCGCGACGTTCTACACGATGTACGAACTGAAGCCGGTCGGGAAGCACAAGCTCACGCTCTGCACGAATCTCCCGTGCCAGCTCGGGCCGCATGGCGGCGCCGAGGCCACGGCCGACTATCTGAAGCAGAAGCTCGGTATCGATTTCGGCGAAACCACGCCCGACGGCAGGTTCTCGCTGAAGGAAGGCGAATGTTTCGGCGCCTGCGGCGACGCGCCGGTGCTGCTGCTCAACAATCACAAGATGTGCAGCTTCATGAGCCGAGAGAAGATCGACCAGCTTCTTGAGGAGCTTTCGAAATGACGTCCCTCCACGACCGTCACATCAAACCGCTGATCCTCGCCAACCTGAACGGCGAGAACTGGCGTCTCGAAGACTACGTCGCGCGCGGTGGCTACAAGCAACTGCGCCGCATCATCGAAGAAAAGATCCCCCCCGAGCAGGTGATTGCCGACGTCAAGGCCTCGGGCCTGCGCGGCCGCGGCGGCGCGGGTTTCCCGACCGGCCTGAAGTGGAGCTTCATGCCGCGCCAGTTCCCGGGCCAGAAGTACCTGGTCTGCAACTCGGACGAGGGCGAGCCGGGCACCTTCAAGGATCGCGACATCCTGCGCTGGAACCCGCACTCGGTGATCGAGGGCATGGCGATCGGCGCCTATGCGATGGGCATCACGGCCGGCTACAACTACATCCACGGTGAAATCTTCGAGGTCTATCGACGCTTCGAGGAAGCCCTGGAAGAGGCGCGCGCGGCCGGTTATCTCGGCAACAACATCCTCGGTTCGGAATTCTCGTTCCAACTGCATGCGCACCATGGTTACGGTGCCTATGTGTGCGGCGAGGAAACCGCGCTGCTCGAATCGCTCGAAGGCAAGAAGGGCCAGCCGCGCTTCAAGCCGCCGTTCCCGGCGAGCTTTGGCGTATACGGCAAGCCGACCACCATCAACAACGCGGAAACCTTCGCGGCGGTGCCGTTCCTGCTGACGGTCGGCCCCCAGGCCTACCTCGAGATCGGCAAGCCGAACAACGGTGGCACCAAGATCTATTCGGTGTCGGGCGACGTCGAGCGTCCCGGCAACTACGAGGTGCCGCTGGGCACGCCATTCGCGGCGCTGCTCGAGCTGGCCGGCGGGATGCGCGGCGGACGCAAGTTGAAGGCGGTGATCCCGGGCGGTTCGTCGGCGCCGGTGATCCCCGGCGAGATGATGATGCAGACCGACATGGACTACGACTCGATCGCGAAGGCAGGGTCGATGCTCGGGTCGGGCGCGGTGATCGTGATGGACGAGACGCGCTGCATGGTGCGCTCGCTGATGCGCCTGTCGTACTTCTACCATGAGGAGTCGTGCGGCCAGTGCACGCCGTGCCGCGAAGGCACGGGCTGGCTCTATCGCGTGGTGAAGCGCATCGAGAACGGCGAGGGCCGAGTCGAGGACCTGGACCTGCTGAACTCGGTGGCCGAGAACATCATGGGCCGCACCATCTGCGCGCTCGGCGACGCGGCGGCCATGCCGGTGCGCGGCATGCTGAAGCACTACTGGGACGAGTTCGCGTATCACGTCGAGCACAAGCATTGCATGGTCGGCGAGCATTCGCACGGCAGCGTCGCCGCGGCGGCCTGAAGCGAAACCCGATTGCGGAACATCAGCGCCCCGACGGGCGAGAGCGCGAGCGAGCGCTAAAGGCTAAGGACCATACATCATCATGGTTGAACTTGAGATAGACGGGAAGACGGTCGAGGTGCCCGAAGGCAGCATGGTGATCCAGGCTGCACACAAGGCAGACAAGTATATTCCCCACTTCTGCTACCACAAAAAGCTGTCGGTTGCGGCGAACTGCCGCATGTGTCTCGTTGACGTCGAGAAGATGCCGAAGGCCGTGCCGGCCTGCGCGACCCCGGTGTCGGCCGGGATGATCGTGCGCACGCACTCGGAAAAGGCGGTCAAGGCGCAGCAGGCCGTGATGGAGTTCCTGCTGATCAATCACCCGCTCGATTGCCCGATCTGCGACCAGGGCGGTGAGTGCCAGCTGCAGGATCTGGCGGTCGGTTACGGCAAGTCGGCCTCGCGCTATCGCGAGGAGAAGCGCGTGGTGTTCCACAAGAACGTCGGCCCGCTGATCTCGATGGAAGAGATGTCGCGCTGCATCCACTGCACGCGCTGCGTGCGCTTCGGCGAGGAAGTGGCCGGGGTGATGGAGTTCGGCATGCTGGGCCGCGGCGAGCACTCGGAAATCACCACCTTCGTCGGCAAGACTGTCGATTCCGAGCTGTCCGGCAACATGATCGATCTGTGCCCGGTCGGTGCGCTGACGAGCAAGCCGTTCCGCTTCAGCGCCCGCACCTGGGAGCTGTCGCGCCGCAAGTCGGTCAGCCCGCATGATTCGGTGGGCGCGAACCTGGTCGTGCAGGTCAAGAACAACCGCGTGATGCGCGTGCTGCCGCTCGAGAACGAAGCAGTCAACGAGTGCTGGATCTCCGACAAGGACCGTTTCTCCTACGAAGGCCTCAATAGCGAGGATCGCCTGACCAAGCCGATGCTGAAGCAGGGCGGCGAGTGGATCGAGACCGATTGGCAGACCGCGCTCGAATACGTCGCGAAGGGCCTCAAGGGCATCGCGGCCGATCACGGCGCCAATGCGCTGGCCGCGCTCGCGAGCCCGCACAGCACGGTCGAGGAACTGTTCCTGGTCAAGCAACTGGCCCACGAGCTGAAGGTGCCGAACGTCGACTTCCGCCTGCGCCAGACCGATTTCTCGGCGCCGATGGCGGGTGCGCCGTGGCTGGGCATGCCGATCGCCGAATTGACCAATGTCGATACCGCCTTCGTGGTCGGCTCGACGCTGCGCCGCGATCATCCGCTGTTCGCCGCGCGCCTGCGCCAGGCCGCCAAGGCCGGCGCTCAAATCCACCTGCTGCATGCCACGGGCGACGACGCCCTGATCCCGAGCGCGAAGCGCATCGTCGCTGCGCCGTCGGCCTGGCTCGACATGCTGGCCGGCATCGCCGCCGCGGTCGCCCAGGCGAGCGGCGCTGAGCTACCGGCATCGCTGGCAGGCGTCGAGGCCTCGAGCGAGGCGCAGAGCCTGGCCAAGGCGCTTGCCGCCGGCGAACGCCGCGTGGTGCTGCTCGGCAACGGCGTGGTCCAGCATCCTCAGTTCGCGCAGATTCATGCCGTCGCGCAGTGGATCGCCGAACACAGCGGTGCCACGCTCGGTTTCCTGACCGAAGCGGCCAACACGGTCGGCGCGCACCTGGTCGGCGCGCTGCCGGGCGAGGGCGGCCTGAATGCGCGCGAAGCATTCGCGCAGCCGCGCAAGGGCTACCTGCTGCTCAACGTCGAACCCGAGTTCGACACGGCCGATCCGATCGCCGCGCGCGCCGCGCTCGAGCAGGCCGAGATGGTGGTGGTGATGTCGCCGTTCAAGATCGGTGCCGAGTACGCCGACGTGCTGCTGCCGATCGCGCCCTTCACCGAGACGGCCGGCACCTACGTCAACGCGGAAGGCCGTGCCCAGTCGTTCAACGGCGTGGTGCGCCCGCTCGGCGATACGCGCCCGGGCTGGAAGGTGCTGCGCGTGCTGGGCAGCCTGCTGGGCCTGCCGAACTTCGAATACGAAACCTCGGACGAAGTGCGGCTCGCCGCGCTCGGCGACGGCGACCGAGCCTCGCGCCTATCGAATGCCGCGGCCGCGCAGCCGGCCCGCGCGACCCAGTCGGCATCGGCCAACGGCGGTTTCGAGCGCCTGGCCGACGTGCCGATCTATCACGCCGATCCGCTCTCGCGCCGTGCCGGCGCGCTGCACCTGACGGTGGCGGCCAAGGCGGCGCATTCTGCGGGCCTGCCGGCCGCGCTGTTCGACCGCCTCGGCCTGAGCGACGGCGATGCGGTGCGCATCAGCCAGGGCAGCCGCTCGGTGCAGTTGCCGGCGGTGCGTGACGCGAACCTGGCCGAAACGGTGGTCCGCGTGTCGGCTGCCACGCCCGCCGGTGCGGCACTCGGCGGCCTGTCCGGTGAACTCGTGGTGGAGAAGGCGTAAATGAGCTTGTTCGATACGATCAATTCGGGTGGTACCGAGCTGCTCGGCGCGGCATGGCCGACCGTCTGGGCGCTGGTGCGGATCCTGGTGGTCTGCGTGGTGATCCTGCTCAGCGTCGCCTACCTGATTCTCTGGGAACGCAAACTGATCGGCTGGATGCACGTGCGTCTCGGCCCGAACCGGGTCGGCCCCGGCGGCCTGCTGCAGCCGATCGCCGACGTGCTCAAGCTGCTGCTCAAGGAAGTGATCCAGCCGAGCGCGGCCAGCCGCTGGCTCTACCTGATCGCGCCGGTCATGACGGTGGTGCCGGCCTTCGCGGTCTGGGCGGTGATTCCGTTCCAGGCCGGCGCAGTGCTCGCCAACATCAACGCCGGCCTGCTCTACGCGATGGCGATTTCCTCGATCGGCGTCTACGCGGTGATCCTGGCCGGCTGGGCCTCCAACTCGAAGTACGCGTTCCTCGGCGCGATGCGCGCGGCCGCGCAGATGGTGTCCTACGAAATCTCGATGGGCTTCGCCCTGGTGCTGGTGCTGATGACGGCCGGCAGCCTGAATTTCTCGGACATCGTGGTCTCGCAGCAGCACGGCTACTTCGCGCACCACGGCATCAACTTCATGTCCTGGAACTGGCTGCCGCTGCTGCCGGTGTTCGTCATCTACTTCATCTCGGGCATCGCGGAAACGAATCGCCACCCGTTCGACGTGGTGGAAGGCGAATCGGAAATCGTGGCCGGTCACATGATCGATTACTCGGGGATGGGCTTCGCGCTGTTCTTCCTCGCCGAGTACATCAACATGATCGTGATCTCGGCGCTCGCGGCGACGCTGTTCCTCGGCGGCTGGGACGCGCCGTTCAGCTTCCTGCACTTCATCCCGGGCGTGGTCTGGCTGGTGCTGAAGATCTTCATGCTGCTGTCGGTCTTCATCTGGGTGCGCGCCACGTTCCCGCGTTTCCGTTACGACCAGATCATGCGCCTGGGCTGGAAGATCTTCCTGCCGATCTGCGTGATCTGGGTGGTCGTGGTCGGCTTCTGGATGATGTCGCCGCTGAATATCTGGAATTGAGAGGGCGGATCCCATCATGACGGCAATCCAACAATTCTTTAAGACCTTCTTCCTGACCGAACTGGTGAAGGGGCTCGCGATGACGGGCCGCTACACCTTCAAGCGGAAGATCACGGTGCAGTTCCCGGAAGAGAAGACGCCGATCTCGCCGCGTTTTCGCGGGCTGCACGCGCTGCGCCGCTACGAAAACGGCGAGGAGCGCTGCATCGCCTGCAAGCTCTGCGAGGCCGTGTGCCCGGCGATGGCGATCACCATCGAATCGCAGGTGCGCGCCGACAACACGCGCCGCACCACGCGCTACGACATCGACCTGACCAAGTGCATCTTCTGCGGCTTCTGCGAGGAAAGCTGCCCGGTCGATTCGATCGTCGAGACGCAGATCCTCGAGTACCACGGCGAAAAGCGCGGCGACCTGTATTTCACCAAGGAAATGCTGCTCGCGGTGGGCGACCGCTACGAGACGGACATCGCGGCCGCCAAGGCCGCCGACGCGCCGTATCGCTAATGCAGGACCGGCCGGCCCCAGGGGCCGGCCCGAGCCGCCGCGGCAACGGTGCGCGGCACGTCGCAGTGCCCGAGAACCGTGCCTGACCAAGGCCTAAACGATGAACCGGTAACCATGGACTTCACGACCGTACTCTTCTACATCTTCTCGCTGCTGCTGGTGATCTCGGGGCTGAAGGTGATCACCGCGCGCAACCCCGTGGCTTCCGCGCTCTTCCTCGTCCTCGCGTTCTTCAACGCCGCCGCGATCTGGATGCTGCTCGAGGCCGAGTTCCTCGCCATCCTGCTGGTGCTCGTCTACGTCGGCGCGGTGATGGTGCTGTTCCTGTTCGTGGTGATGATGCTCGACATCAACACCGACGTGCTGCGCCGCGACTTCCGCCGCTTCGTGCCGATGGCCACCGTGGTGGGCGCGATCATCGTGGTCGAGACCGCGCTGATCCTCTGGCGCGGCTACGGCGCGACGTCCTCGCCGGTGCGCGAGATCGCCTCCGGCGCGCTCGCCAACATGACCAACACGCAACTGATCGGCAAGGTGATCTACACCGACTACATCTTCGCCTTCGAAATCGCCGGCCTGGTGCTGCTGGTCGCGATCATCGCGGCGGTTTCGCTGACCTCGGGCCGCGGCAAGGAGCGCAAGCGCCAGCGCGTGTCCGACCAGGTCAGCGTGCGCCGCCAGGATCGCGTGCGTCTCGTGAAGATGGCGGCCGAGAAGCCGCCCGCGCCGGAAGCGGCACCCGCCGCGGCCGATCCCGCCGCGGCCACCAAGAGCTGAGCGGAGGAGAACCCAACCATGTTGAACCTGACTCTTGCCCACTACCTGGTGCTCGGCGCGATCCTGTTCGCGATCAGCATCGTCGGCATCTTCCTGAACCGCCGCAACATCATCGTGATCCTGATGGCGATCGAGCTGATGCTGCTCGCGGTCAATACGAACTTCGTCGCGTTCTCGCATTATCTCGGGGACGTGCACGGACAGATCTTCGTGTTCTTCGTGCTCACGGTTGCAGCGGCGGAAGCGGCAATCGGCCTCGCGATTCTGGTGACGCTGTTCCGCAAACTCGACACCATCAATGTCGAGGATCTCGACCAGCTCAAGGGCTAATTTCAGGCGAGTCTGCTATGTCGACCACACTCAACGAAACCACGCTGCTGGCGATCCCGCTGGCGCCGCTCGCCGGCTCGATCATCGCCGGCCTGTTCGGCAATACCGTCGGCCGCAAGGGCGCGCACCGCGTGACCATCCTCGGCGTCCTGATCTCCTTCGTCCTGTCCTGCCTGGTGTTCCTGCAGGTGATGGACGGCGCGAGCTTCAATGCCACCGTCTACGAATGGATGCAGGTCGGGCCGCTCAAGCTCGAGATCGGCTTCCTCGTCGATTCGCTGACCGCGATGATGATGGTGGTGGTCACCTTCGTCTCGCTGATGGTGCACATCTACACGATCGGCTACATGGAAGAGGAGGACGGCTACCAGCGCTTCTTCTCCTACATCTCGCTGTTCACGTTCTCGATGCTGATGCTCGTGATGAGCAACAACTTCCTCCAGCTGTTCTTCGGCTGGGAGGCGGTCGGCCTCGTGTCCTACCTGCTGATCGGTTTCTACTACACGCGGGAAAGCGCGATCTACGCCAACATGAAGGCGTTCATCGTCAACCGCGTCGGCGATTTCGGCTTCCTGCTCGGCATCGGCCTGCTGCTGGCCTATGGCGGCTCGATGAACTACGGCGAAGTGTTCGCCAAGAGCAACGCGCTGGCCGCGATGCACTTCCCGGGCACCGACTGGGGCCTGCTGACGGTGGCCTGCATCTGCCTGTTCATCGGCGCGATGGGCAAGTCGGCACAGTTCCCGCTGCACGTCTGGCTGCCCGATTCGATGGAAGGCCCGACGCCGATCTCGGCGCTGATCCACGCGGCCACCATGGTGACGGCCGGCGTGTTCATGGTCACGCGCATGTCGCCGCTGTTCGAGCTGTCGGACGCCGCGCTCTCCTTCATCACCGTGATCGGCGCCATCACCGCGCTGTTCATGGGCTTCCTCGGCGTGATCCAGAACGACATCAAGCGCGTGGTCGCGTACTCGACGCTCTCGCAGCTCGGCTACATGACGGTCGCGCTGGGCGTGTCGGCCTACCCGGTCGCCGTGTTCCACCTGATGACGCACGCCTTCTTCAAGGCGCTGCTGTTCCTCGCGGCGGGCTCGGTCATCATCGGCATGCACCACGACCAGGACATCCGCAACATGGGCGGCCTGCGCAAGTACATGCCGATCACCTGGATCACATCGCTGATCGGTTCGCTGGCGCTGATCGGCACGCCGTTCTTCTCGGGCTTCTACTCGAAGGACTCGATCATCGATGCGGTCAAGCTCTCGCATCTGCCGGGTTCGGGTTTCGCATACTTCGCGGTGGTCGCGAGCGTGTTCGTGACGGCGCTGTACTCGTTCCGCATGTATTTCCTGGTGTTCCACGGCGAGGAGCGCTTCCGCAAGCCGAAGCATCCCGATTCGCCGATGGGCAAGGCCGCCGCGCAAGGGCATGAGCATGACGCGCACGGCCACGACGATCACGCACATGAACCGCACGAGACCTCGTGGGTCGTCTGGGTGCCGCTGGTGCTGCTCGCTATTCCGTCCGTGCTGATCGGCGGCGTGGCGATCGGCCCGATGCTGTTCGGCGACTTCTTCCAGCACGGCGTGGCGTTCGACAAGGTGATCTTCATCGGCCAGAACCATCCGGCGCTCGCCGAGATGGCCGATGAATTCCACGGCTGGGCCGCGATGGGCCTGCATTCGGTGTCGGGCCTGCCGGCCTGGCTCGCGCTCGCAGGCGTGGTCGTTGCCTGGTTCCTGTATCTGAAGCGCCCGGACCTTTCGGCGGCGATCCGCCGCGCGGCCGGTCCGATCTATACGCTGCTTGACAACAAATACTACATGGACAAGATCAACGAGGTCGTGTTCGCCAGGGGCTCGGTCGCGGTCGGCCGAGGCCTGTGGAAAGAGGGCGACGTCGTGGTGATCGATGGAGTCGTCAATGGGAGCGCACGATTCGTCAGCTGGTTCGCCGGCGTGATTCGCTTCCTGCAGTCCGGCTACATCTATCACTACGCGTTCGCGATGATCATTGGCATGTTGGGTCTCCTTACCCTGTTTGTTACGCTCGGCGGCAAATAAGAAAAGGAGAGGAACCCACTCATGTCCGCATTTCCGATTCTCAGTACCGCCATTTGGCTTCCGATCGTGTTTGGCCTGCTCATCCTGGCCGTGGGCACCGACCGGAAGCCCGGCGTGGCCCGCTGGGTCGCGCTGATCGGTTCGCTGCTCGGGTTTGCAGTCACGATTCCGCTCATCACCGGTTTCGATCCGAGCACCGCGGCTCTTCAGTTCGAAGAGAACGCGATCTGGATCGACCGCTTCAATGTTTCGTATCACCTCGGCGTCGACGGCATCTCGATGTGGTTCGTCGTGCTCACGGCGCTGATCACGGTCATCGTGGTGGTGGCCGGCTGGGAAGTCATCACCGAGAACGTCTCGCAGTACCTGGCTTCGTTCCTGATGCTCTCGGGCATCATGATCGGGGTGTTCTCGGCGGCCGACGGCCTGCTGTTCTACGTGTTCTTCGAAGCCACGCTGATTCCGATGTACATCATCATCGGCGTCTGGGGCGGCCCGAACCGCGTCTACGCGGCCTTCAAGTTCTTCCTCTACACGCTGGCCGGCTCGCTGCTGATGCTGATCGCGCTGATCTACCTGTACCGCGAGACGCATACCTTCGACCTCGCGGCCTGGCAGGGCGCCAAGCTGGCGATGACGCCGCAGTTGCTGCTGTTCGGGGCGTTCTTCCTCGCCTTCGCGGTGAAGGTGCCGATGTGGCCGGTCCACACCTGGCTGCCCGACGCGCACGTGGAGGCGCCGACCGGCGGCTCGGTGGTGCTGGCGGCGATCATGCTCAAGCTCGGCGCCTACGGCTTCCTGCGCTTCTCCCTGCCCGTCACGCCCGATGCGGCGCACTATCTGGCCCCGGTCGTGATCGTGCTGTCCCTGATTGCCGTGATCTACATCGGCCTGGTCGCGATGGTGCAGACCGACATGAAGAAGCTGGTCGCCTATTCGTCGATCGCCCACATGGGCTTCGTCACGCTCGGCTTCTTCATCTTCAGCCAGCTCGGCATCGAGGGCGCGATCGTGCAGATGATCTCGCACGGTTTCGTGTCCGGCGCGATGTTCCTTTGCATCGGCGTGTTGTACGATCGCCTGCATACGCGCAATATCGCCGAGTACGGCGGGGTGGTGAACGTGATGCCGAAGTTCGCCACCTTCGCCTTGCTGTTCGCGATGGCCAACTGCGGCCTGCCCGGCACCTCGGGCTTCGTCGGCGAGTTCATGGTGATCCTCGCCTCGGTGAAGTTCAATTTCTGGATCGCGTTCGGCGCGGGCCTCACGCTGATTCTCGGCGCGGGCTACACGCTGTGGATGTACAAGCGCGTCTATTTCGGCAAGGTGGTCAACGAGAAGGTAAGGACGCTGAAGGATATCGGCGCACGCGAATTCTCGATGCTCGCCGTGCTGGCCGCATTCACGCTGCTGATGGGCCTGTATCCCAAGCCCTTCACCGACGTGATGCACGTTTCCGTAGAAAATCTCCTCTCTCACGTTGCGCAATCCAAGCTGCCGCTGGCCCAGCAGTAAGTGTGGGCGGAGGAAACCAAGACCATGCAAAACGCACCTATGAATGCCCTGTTGCCCGACGCGCTCGTGATGCTCGCCATCATTCTGGCGTGGATCAACGACACCCTCTCCGGCGAGTCCGGCCGCCGTCTCACGTACCTGATCGCGGTCGTCTCGTCCGTTGTCGCCGGTGTGTGGTTCGCGTTCCAGGCGCTCGACCCGCACCAGTACTACTTCTTCTCGCGGATGGTGGTGGTCGACGCCTTCTCGAGCGTGATGAAGGCGGTCGTGTCGATTGGCTTCGCGGCCTCGATGATCTACTCGCGGCGCTACCTGTCGGACCGGGGCCTGTTCCGCGGTGACGTGTTCCTGCTCGGGATGTTCTCGCTGCTCGGCCAGTTGGTGATGATCTCGGGCAACAACTTCCTGACGCTCTACCTCGGCCTCGAACTGATGTCGCTGTCGCTCTACGCGCTGATCGCGCTGCGCCGCGACGGTGCCCAGTCGAGTGAGGCGGCGATGAAGTACTACGTGCTCGGCGCGCTGGCTTCCGGCTTCGTGCTGTACGGCATCTCGATGGTGTATGGCGCCACCGGCTCGCTCGAGTTGCAGGACGTGCTCAATGCCGTCGCCTCGGGTCGCATCAACAATATCGTGCTGCTGTTCGGCGTGATCTTCATCATCGCCGGCGTGGCCTTCAAGCTCGGCGCGGTGCCGTTCCACATGTGGGTGCCCGACGTCTACCAGGGCGCGCCCACGGCGATGTCGCTCATGACCGGCGGCGGCCCGAAGGTGGCGGCCTTCGCCTGGGGCCTGCGCTTCCTGGTGATGGGCCTGCTGCCGCTGGCGGCGGACTGGCAGCAGATGCTGGTGATCCTGGCGGCGCTGTCGCTGATCGTCGGCAACATCACCGGTATCGTCCAGCGCAACGTCAAGCGGATGCTGGCCTACTCGGCGATCTCGAACATGGGCTTCGTGCTGCTCGGCCTGCTCTCGGGCGTGGTGAAGGGCAGCCCGGCCTTCACGGCCACCGCCTACAGCTCGGCGATGTTCTACTCGATCGTCTACCTGCTCACCACGCTCGGCGCCTTCGGCATCGTGATGCTGCTGGCCCGCCGCGATTTCGAGGCGGAAACGCTCGAGGATTTCAAGGGCCTCAACAAGCGTAGCCCGGTGTTCGCCTTCGTGATGATGCTGATGATGTTCTCGCTGGCCGGCATTCCGCCGACGGTGGGCTTCTACGCCAAGCTCGCGGTGCTCGAGGCCACCATCAACGCCGGCCTGACCTGGCTCGCGATCCTCGGTGTCATCAGTTCGTTGTTCGGCGCGTTCTACTATCTGCGTATCGTGAAGCTGATGTACTTCGATGCGCCCCAGGACACGAACCCGATCATGAGCGACACGGCGAACCGCGCGGTGCTGCTGCTCAACGGCCTGGCCGTGCTCGTGCTCGGCATCATGCCCGGCCAGCTGATGGAGGTCTGCCTGCAGGCCATCAGCCATACGCTGCCGCTCTGAAATGTCGGCAGCCGGTTGGTTCATCGTGTTGTTGGCGCTGCTGGGCGCCAACCTGCCGTTCGTGAATCAGCGGGCCTTCGCCTTCATCCCGGTCGGCGCCGCTGCCCGCAAGAGCGGGTGGTGGCGGATCGCCGAGATGATCGTGCTGTACTTCGTGGTCGGCGTGCTCGGCTTCTGGCTCGAGTCCCGCGCCGGCAACCGCTTCGAACAGGGCTGGCAGTTCTACGCGATCACCTTCAGCCTGTTCGTGGTGTTCGCGTTCCCCGGCTTCACGTTCCAGTATCTCGTCAAACGACGCTGACGGCGCTCGGCCGTCGCGTCCAACCTTGGAGCCGACGATGGCCGAATTACCGAATCACGACGACAAACTGACCGAAGTCTGCGTCGAAAGCGAATCCATTCTCGACGGCCATTTCCTGAAAGTGAAGCGCGACACGGTGCGCCTGCCCGACGGCAAGCACGCGACGCGCGAGTACATCCGCCATCCGGGCGCCGTGATGGTGATCCCGTTGTTCGACGATGGCCGCGTGCTGATGGAAAGCCAGTTCCGCTATCCGATCGGCAAGGTGATGGCCGAGTATCCGGCCGGCAAGCTCGATCCGCAGGAAGGCTCGCTGGCTTGCGCGGTGCGCGAACTGCGAGAGGAAACCGGTTATACGGCGCGCGAGTATTTCTACCTGACGCGCATTCATCCGATCATTTCCTACTCGACCGAATTCATCGACATCTATCTCGCGAAGGGCCTGACGGTCGGCGAGCGCCAGCTCGACGAGGGCGAATTCCTCGAGACCTTCACGGCCACCGTGCCCGAGCTGCTCGAATGGATCCGCACCGGCCAGATCAGCGACGTGAAGACCATCATCGGCACCATGTGGCTGGAGAAGGCCTTGTCGGGAAGCTGGCCGCTCGGCGCGGCCGAGCACGCCTGATAAATGCAGCGGCTGATTCCCGGCGATGCGAGGCCGTGCTTGCCGCCGCGCATCGCCGAACCCGCCTTCGGCGCCAAATTTCCCCGCACGTTACAATCCAGCCAGTCCGGGCCCGTCCCGGAGAATTTCGATCGTGATTTAGCACGGTCGTTCTTAAATCTTCCGATTGGGCGTACACTCCCGAGACGCCCCGATTCAGCATGAAGGTCCTCGATTTACAGTGCACGCACGGCCATCGCTTCGAAGGCTGGTTTGCGTCTTCCGATGATTTCGAATCGCAGCTGTCTCGCAAGCTGGTCGAATGTCCGGTTTGCGGGGCGACCGAAATCAGCCGGATGCCGTCGGCGCCGCGCCTGAACCTGTCAGGCGCGACGAAGGAAAAGGCGCCGGCAACCGATCCGCGGCAGATGCAGGCGCAGCTGATGCGCGCCTTGCGCGAGGTACTGGACAAGACCGAGAACGTGGGCGAGCGCTTCGCCGAGGAAGCGCGACGCATCCATTACAACGAGGCGCCTGCGCGCAATATTCGCGGCGTGACCTCGGCCGAGGATGCGCGCGCCCTCGTCGAGGAAGGCATCGACGTGATGCCGCTACCGGTGCCGGCCGCACTGAAAGAGCCGCTGCAATGATCGTCTCCTGATCGGCGCGTCGTCTCCAGCCGGCCGCTCCGGCCGCGGCCAGGAGACATGCGCATGGATCTGGACCATTCCCCCGCCGACGACGCGTTCCGCGTCGAAGTTCGCGCCTGGCTCGAGGCCAACCTGCCTCGCACGCTGCGCGACAAGGTACTCAATCACAAACGTCTGTCCCGCGAGGATTATCTCGACTGGCATCGCCGGCTCGCGACGCGCGGCTGGTCGGCGCCCGCCTGGCCCGTCGAATACGGCGGCCCGGGCTGGGACGCGACGCGGCGCTTCATCTGGGACGAGGAGTGCGCCCGCGCGGGCACGCCGTCGCCGCTGACCTTCGGCGTGTCGATGGTCGGGCCCGTGCTGATGAAATATGGCAACGAGGCCCAGAAGCGCCATTATCTGCCGCGCATCCTCGATGGCAGCGACTGGTGGTGCCAGGGTTACTCCGAGCCCGGCTCGGGTTCCGACCTCGCCTCGCTGCGCACGCGCGCCGAACGGCGCGGCGATCACTATCTCGTCAACGGCCAGAAGACCTGGACCACGCTCGGCCAATATGCCGACATGATGTTCTGCCTGGTGCGTACCGATACGGCCGTGAAGAAGCAGGAGGGCATCTCCTTCCTGTTGATCGACATGAAGACGCCGGGCATCACGGTGAGGCCGATCATCACGCTCGACGAGGAGCACGAAGTCAACGAGGTGTTCCTCGAGGACGTGCTGGTGCCGGTCGAGAACCTCGTCGGCGAGGAGAACCGCGGCTGGACCTATGCCAAGTATCTGCTCGGCCACGAGCGAACCAGCATCGCGCGCGTCGGCACCTCGAAGCGTGAACTGCGCTTCCTCAAGCGCATCGCGGCCGGGCAGCGCCGCAACGGCCGCTCCCTGCTGGAGGATCCGGTGTTCGCCGCCCGCGTGGCCTCGCTGGAAATCGACCTGATGGCGCTGGAGGTGACCGCGCTGCGCGTGGTCAGCCAGGAAGCGAGCGGGCGAGGGCCGGGCCCCGAGGCCTCGATGCTGAAGATCAAGGGCTCCGAGATCCAGCAGGCGCTGACCGAGCTGATGGTCGACGCGATCGGGCCGCTAGCCGCGCCGTTCGATCCGGCCTTCCTCGAAGGAGAGCGCGATCGCGCGGTGAGCGGCGACGACGACGCGGCACCGCTTGCCGCCTATTACTTCAATTTCCGCAAGACCTCGATCTACGGCGGGTCGAACGAAATCCAGAAGAACATCATCGCGCAGATGATCCTGGGCCTCTGAGGAGCGACGCATGGACTTCACTTTCAGCGAAGAACAGCAGCAATTCGCCGACGCGTTGCGCCGTTATCTCGGCCAGCGCTACGGTTTCGAGACGCGCCAGGCCATCGTCGCCTCGCGCGAGGGCGTATCCGACGAGCAATGGCGGGCGTTCGCGGAGTTGGGGCTGACCGCCTTGCCGGTACCGGAGGCGAGCGGCGGCCTGGGCGGCGGCGCGCTCGACATGCTGTTGGCCATGCAGGCGCTGGGCGCCGCGCTGGTGGTCGAGCCGTATTGGGCGACGGCGGTCGGCGCCGAGGCGCTGCGGCTCGCGGCCAGCGAGCATCAAGCCGATCGAGCGCTGCTGGCGCGCGTGGCCGGCGGTGAGGCCCGCCTGGCGGTTGCCTTCGACGAACCCGGCGCGCGCTATGAGCTGCTCGCCATCGATTCGCGTGCGGAGCCGGCCGGCGACGGCTTCCGGCTCAGCGGCAGCAAGGCGCTGGTTCGCCACGGCGCCCAGGCGCAGGCCTGGATCGTGCCGGCCCGGCAGCCCGATGGCGCGATCGCGTTGTTCCTGGTCGAGCGCGATGCCGCCGGTGCCGATGTCGAGGATTACCGAACCATCGACGGCCAGCGCGCGGCGACGCTGCGTTTCTCGAACGCGCCCGCGCGCCGGCTCGTCGACGGCAGTCGCGGTGCCGAAACGCTGGAGCGGATCGCCGATTACGGTATCGTGCTGCTCTGTGCCGAGGCGATCGGCGCGCTGGACGCGCTCAATCGCGCGACGCTCGACTACACCCGCACGCGCGAGCAGTTCGGCACGCCGATCGCGCGTTTCCAGGTGCTGCAGCACCGCATGGTCGACATGCTGATCCACACCGAGCAGGCGCGCTCGCTGGCTTATCTGGCGGCGCTGCGCTATGCCGACGACGACGCCAATCAACGGCGCCGCGCGGTGTCCGCCGCGAAAGTGCGGGTGGGGCAAGCCGCGCGTTTCGTCGGGCAGCAGGCGATCCAGCTGCATGGCGGGATGGGCATGACCAACGAGGTCGCGGCGGCCCATCTGTTCAAGCGACTGTCGATCATCGACCTGACGCTCGGCGATGTCGATCACCACACGGCGCGATTTGCCTCGCTGCCGGATTTTTTCGAATACGATGCGGCCTGAGAGCACGCAAACTGACAGGAGATGGGTATGACGATCGGCTATGAGGATCTGGAAGTCGGCGGGCTGACCGAGGTCGGCAAACACACGTTCACGCCGGACGAGATCATCGAATTCGCGCAGCGCTTTGATCCGCAACCGTTCCATCTCGACGAGGCGGCCGGCAAGGCCTCGCCGTTCGGCGGATTGGTGGCGAGCGGCTGGCACACCTGCTCGGTGTTCATGGGCATGCTGGTGCGCAACGTGCTGCACGACTCGACCAGCATGGGCTCGCCCGGCATCGAGGAGATCCGCTGGATCAAGCCGGTGCGCGCCGGTGCGACCATCACGATGCAGCAGCGGATCCTCGACAAGCGGCTGTCGGCGAGCCGTCCCGATCGCGGCATCGTGACGACGGAGTGGGTCGGCACCGACGAGAGCGGCGAAACCGTGATCACGGTGCGCTCCAAGGTGATTTTCGGGCTGCGCAATCCGCAGGTGGGCGCATGAGCGGCGATTCGACGGAGAAGCAGCCTGGGCAGCGGCCCGAGCGGCCGCGCATCGCTTCCGTCGAGGCGCTGCGCGCGCTGGTCGGCGCGGATGGTTTCGCGAGCGAGTGGATCGTGATCGAACAGTCGCGCGTCAACCAGTTCGCCGACGCGACCAACGATCATCAATGGATCCACGTCGATCCCGAGCGGGCCTCGCGCGAATCGCCGTTCGGCGGCCCGATCGCACACGGCTTCTTGACGCTGTCCCTGATCCCGGCGCTGATGACCGATGCGATCGAATTCGAGCAGAAGATGGGGGTGAACTACGGGCTGAACCGCGTGCGCTTCCTGCGGCCGGTGCCGGTCGGCGCGAAGGTTCGCGGGCTGTTCGCGGTGAAGACGGCGATCGACGGCAAGCAGGGCGGCCTGCAATGCACCTGGTCGGTCGCGGTGCAGGTCGACTCGTCGGGCGAGCCGGCACTGGCCTGCGCGGCCGAGTTCGTCACCTTGCACCTGTTCTGAGGTTCCGGGCTGCAGGCGGCGCGGCTGCCGCCCAAGGCATGCCCGAACGGCGGGGCGGCGCGTAGGCGCCGTCCCGCCGTTTCGCATCTAGGCTGCCGAGTAGCGCGCGAGTTCGAGCTTGGCGATCGCGTTGCGGTGGACTTCGTCGGGGCCGTCGGCAAAACGCAGCGTGCGTGCCGAGGCATAGGCGTAGGCCAGCGGAAAATCGTCGCTGACGCCGCCGCCGCCATGGGCCTGGATCGCCCAGTCGATCACCTGGCAGGCCATGTTCGGCGCGACCACCTTGATCATCGCGATCTCGCGGCGCGCCTCCTTGTTGCCGACCTTGTCCATCTTCCAGGCCGCGTTGAGCGTCAGCAGGCGCGCCTGGTCGATCAGGCAGCGCGCCTCGGCGATCCGCTCCTGGGTCACGGTCTGCTGCGCGATCGGCTTGCCGAAGGCGACGCGCTGCAGCGTGCGCCGGCACATCAACTCCAGCGCGCGTTCGGCGAGCCCGATCAGGCGCATGCAGTGATGGATGCGCCCCGGGCCGAGACGGCCCTGCGCGATCTCGAACCCTCGCCCCTCGCCGAGCAGCAGGTTGTCGGCCGGCACCCGGACGTTCTCCAGCGTGATCTCCATATGGCCGTGCGGGGCGTCGTCGTAGCCGAACACGTTCAGCGGTCGATGCACCGTGATGCCGGGTGCATTGGACGGCACCAGGATCATCGACTGCTGCGCATGGCGTGGCGCCTCGGGATCGGTCTTGCCCATCACGATATAGAGCTTGCAGCGCGGATCGCCGGCACCCGAGGACCACCATTTGTGGCCGTTGATCAGGTAGCTGTCGCCGTCGCGCTCGATGCGCGTGCGGATATTGGTGGCATCCGACGAAGCCACTTCCGGCTCGGTCATCAGGAAGGCCGAGCGGATCGTGCCGTCGAGCAGGGGATCGAGCCACTCGCGTTTCTGATCGTCGCTGGCGTAGCGCTCGAGTGTTTCCATGTTGCCGGTGTCGGGCGCGTTGCAGTTGAAGACCTCGGGCGCCCAGGGCACGCGCCCCATGATTTCGCAGAGCGGCGCGTAGTCGAGGTTCGACAGGCCGGCGCCGCGATCGGATTCGGGCAGGAACAGGTTCCATAGCCCGGCCGCGCGCGCCTCGTCCTTCAGCGTGTCGAGCAGGGTGACCGCGCGCCAGGCGTTGCCGTCGCGCCGGTTGCGCGCGATCTCCTCATGGAACACGCGCTCGTTCGGATAGATGTGGGTGTCGAAGAAGGCGAGCAGCCGCTCGCGCAGGACCTCGGCCTTGGGGGAGTAATCGAATTCCATTGCCACCTCGCTGGAGTAGGGCGTCGATCGGAACCGGAACGAAGAATCGGCCGGGCTCGATGTGCTGCCGAGCCCATCGTGTTCAGCGTACTTGCTGGGCGTAGCGCCAGGCCAGCTCCGCCATCGGCCGTGCCTGCCGGCCGGCGTCGAGCGCGCGTGCGCTGGAGGCGGTGCCATCGGCCACGCGCTTCATGATGCCTTGCAGGATCGCGGCGATCCGGAACATGTTGTAGGCGAGATAAAAATGCCAGTCGCCCTCGATCGTGAAGCCGGTGCGCTCGACATAGCTGGCGATGTGGCGCCGTTCGTCGGGAATGCCGAGCGCGGCCAGGTCGAGCCCGCCGATGCCGCGGAATCGTCCCGGCTCGGTGTGCCAGGTCATGCAGTGATAGGAAAAATCGGCGAGCGGATCGCCGAGCGTGGAGAGTTCCCAGTCGAGCACGGCCAGCACGCGCGGCGCGTCGGGCGCGAAGATCAGGTTGTCGAGCCGGAAGTCGCCATGGACGATGGCGCTGCGTTGCCTAGCCGCGTCGGCGGCCGGGATATGCTGCGGCAGCCATTCGATCAGCCGGTGCATGGCCTCGATCGGCTCGGTTTCCGAGGCGGTGTACTGCTTGCTCCAGCGCCCGATCTGGCGCGCGAAGTAATTGCCGGGCTTGCCATAGTCGCCGAGCCCGAGCGCCTGCGGGTCGAGCCGGTGCAGCGCGGCGATCACGCGATTCATCTCGTCGTAGTGGGCGGCGCGCTCGGCTTGCGTCATGCCGGGCAGCGCAGGATCCCACAGCACCCGCCCCTCGACGCAGCTCATCACGTAGAAGGCGCGGCCGATCACCGATTCGTCCTCGCAGAGCGCGAGCATGCGCGGCACCGGCACGTCGGTATCGGCGAGCGCGGCCATCACGCGGTACTCGCGCTCGATCGCGTGGGCCGAGGGCAGCAGTTTGGCGACCGGCGCCGGCTTGGCGCGCAGCACATAGCGGCGTGTCGGCGTGACGAGCTTGAATGTCGGGTTCGACTGCCCGCCGCGGAACTGCTCGATCGAGAGCGGGCCCGCATACTCACTCACATGGGCGGCGAGCCAGGTGTCGAGCGCCGCGGTGTCGATGTGCTGGGCCGCGCTGACCGGCGCCGTGCCCTCGAAGGCCGAATAATCGTCCGGCTTTGCCTCTCCTTGCTGCGCTTGCCTCATCCTTGCCTCCGGGGCGCCGCGCGGGTTCAGCTTCCCGCGTTGGCCTGAACGAACTGGTGATAGAGCACTTCCATGACGGTGTTGCGGGCGTCGCGATGCAGCGCATCGGGGGGCGTGTAGTTGAGTTGCCGGATCACCCAGTCGTGCGCATGCTGGCCGATGTCGAGCACGTTGATGCAGGCGGTCGATTGCGCGAATCGCCCGATGAACAGCCGCTGCTCGGGCAGCGTGGCATGGGACAGCAGCGCGCAGTTGACGCCGCCGTGCAGCACCAGCAGCGCGGTGTCCCAGCCAGGGGCGGCGCGCAATGCCGCGAGCGGCGGCAGCACGCGATCGATCAGCTCGCCGATGGTTTCGCCGCCGAGGAAGGGCACGTGTTCCGGGACGATGCCGTGGAAGGCGCCGATAAAGGCCGCCTCGACATCCTCCGGTGGCAGGTCGGCAAGATGGCCGCCGCGGATTTCGCGCCATGCCGGTTCGATCTCGATGTCGATCGCCTGCCCGGTTTCCGCGAGCACGAGCGAGGCCGTTTCGACGGTGCGATTCAGGCCGCTGGTGATCACGCGGTCGAAGCGGATCGATTGCGCGGCGAAGGCGCGGCCGGCCGCGCGGGCCTGGGCCCGGCCGAGTTCGTTGAGCGGTACCGCGTCCGGGTCGATCGCCTGTTGCCTGGCATCGAAATAGGTGACGTCGCCATGTCGCATCAGGTAGATGCGGCGGCGGGTCGGCAGGGTATAGATAGTGGTCATCCTGGGATCATCGGGAATAGACGGGCGGCCGTTTCTCCAGGAAGGCGGTGATGCCTTCGAGCCCGTCGGCATGATGGAGCGAGGCGACGAAATGATCGCGCTCGGCCACCAGGTGCGCCGCGAGCGGCTGCTCGGGCGCGTCGGCGAGCAAGGCCTTCACGCGCGTGACGGCGTTCGGCGAGATGCGGCCGAGCTCGTCGGCCCAGGCCAGCGTTTCGTCGAGCACCGAGCCGGCACGCGCGAGGCGATTGACGACGCCGAGATCATGCAGGCGTCGGGCCACGACTGGTTTGCCCTCGATCAGGATTTCAGTGGCCACCGCGCGCGGCAGCGCACGGGCCAGGAACCAGGAGCCGCCGCCATCCGGCGTGAGCCCGACGCGCGCGTAGGACATCACGAATTTCGCGTCCTCGGCGGCGACGACCAGGTCGCAGGCCAGCGCCAGCGAGAAACCGGCCCCGGCGGCGGCGCCTTCGACCGCCGCGATCACCGGCTTGGTGACGGTCCGGATCGCGGTGATCCATTCGCCTAGCAGGTCGATGCTGGCGGTCTGCACCGCGGGATCCCTGGCGCGATTCTCGAGCAGCCGGTTCAGGTTGCCGCCGGCGCAGAAGAAGCGATCCGCGCCGGTCAGCACCACGCTGCGGATCGAGGGATCGCGCTCGGCGGTGTTCATCGCCTCGAGGCCGGCCGCGTACATGTCGGGATGCAGGGCGTTGCGTGCGCCCGGATTCGATAGCGTCAAGACCAGGGTCGATTCGCTTTCGGCGGGGCGGGACGCGAGCAGTTCGGCGCTCATGCGGATGTCTCCAGGATGTCGGTCTTTTGGCCGGCGCGGCGAATGCATGAACGCGCGTCCGGTGGTCGGGGCTGCGAAGTGCTTTAGACTAGCACGAACGTGCTATTCGGCACCTCGCGACGAGCCGCGGATTTCACGAGCAGGCCTCGCGCCTCGAACCCGTCAGGACAGGAGAACGATGATGCTGCAGCTCTGTGGTTTGCCCTTATCGAACTACTACAACAAGGTGAAGCTGGTGCTGCTCGATCACGAGATCGATTTCGAGGAGCAGATTCATACGCTGCCGCTGAGCGGTGACGAGGCGCTCGACGCCTCACCGTTCGGCAAGGTGCCGTTCCTGCGCACCGAGCACGGCGCGCTGTCGGAATCGCAGGCGATCGTCGAGTATCTTGCCGCGCTTTATCCGGAGAAGGGCCTGTTCCCGGCCGATCCGTTCGAGGCGGCCAAGGTGCGGGAAATCACCGTCTTCGTCGAACTGTATCTCGAATGGGTCGCGCGCAGCCTGTACGGGCAGGCATTTTTCGGCGGCACGGCCAGCGAGGAGACGCAGCGGCGCGTCGAGAAGCGCCTGGTCGGCGCGCTGGCCGCGTTTCGCAAGATGACGCGCTTCGCGCCCTACGTGCTCGGCGAGACCTACGGGATGGCCGACGTGGCCGCCTATATCCACCTGCCGATCGTGGGGCTCGCGACCAAGGCCGTGTATGGCCGCGATCTGGTGGTCGAGGCGGGAATCGACTGGAAGGCGTATTCGAAGCTGGTGGGCGAGCGTCCCGCCGCGCAGCGCGTGACGGCCGATCGCAAGGCTTATCTCGAGGCCAACGGCGCCAGGCGCTAGGCCAGGGCGGCTGCGCGGGCCGGGGCCAGGGCAGGCGCGGCGCGAGCACGGGAAGCTGCCGGCGCCGCGCGGCCGGCTTACAGCCGCGAGAGCCGCTCCAGCGCGGTCGCGAGCGTGTCTTCGCGCTTGGCGAAGCAGAAGCGCACCACGCCCGATTCGTGCGGCTCGTGATAGAAGGCCGACACGGGGATCGCGGCAACCCCGATCTCGACGGTCAGCCACTTGGCGAATTCCGCTTCGGGCAGGTCGCTGACCGCCGAATAATCGACGCACTGGAAGTAGGTGCCGGCGCAGGGCAGCAGCTTGAAGCGCGTCGAGGCGAGCCCGGCGCGGAACAGGTCGCGCTTCTTCTGGTAGAACGCCGGCAGCGTCAGGTAGGGCTCGGGATCGCGCAGGTAGCTGGCGAGCCCGACCTGCATCGGCGTGTTGACGGTGAACACGTTGAACTGGTGGACCTTGCGGAATTCGGCCGTCAGCGCTGCCGGCGCGGCGACGTAGCCGACCTTCCAGCCCGTCACGTGATAGGTCTTGCCGAAGCTCGAGACGATGAAGCTGCGCGCCGCGAGTTCCGGGTAGCGCGCCACGCTCTCGTGCCGCTCGCCGTCATAGACCATGTGCTCGTAGACCTCGTCAGACAGGATCAGCACCTCGGTGCCGCGCACGATCTCCTCGAGCTGGCGCATGTCGGACTCGCGCCAGACCGTTCCGGTCGGGTTGTGCGGCGTGTTGATCAGGATCAGCCGCGTCTTCGGCGTGATCGCGGCCGCCAGCTTGTCGAAGGGGATCGCGTAGTCGGGCGCTTCCAGCGTGACGAACACCGGCTTGCCGCCGGCGAGTTCGATCGAGGGCAGGTAGCTGTCGTAGGTCGGCTCGACCACGATCACCTCGTCGCCGGGGTGGACCGCGCAGAGGATCGCCGTCAGCAGCGCCTGCGTCGCGCCTGCCGTGACGGTGATCTCGCTGGCCGCGTCGTAGCGGCGGCCGTAGATCCGCTCGATCTTGTCGGCGATCGCCTCGCGCAGCGGCGCGGCGCCCGTCATCGGCGGATATTGGTTGTGGCCGTCGCGCATCGCCTCGGCGACCGCCTCGATGATCCTCGGATCGCAATGGAAATCGGGGAAGCCCTGGCCCAGGTTGACCGCGCCCTTTTCGGCCGCGAGCGCGCTCATGACCGTGAAGATCGTGGTGCCGACCTGCGGCAGGCGGGAAACGATGGCGGGCGTGACGGGCGAGGCGGACGGTGCGTTCATCGTGTGTCGGGCGGATGCGATGGGGTGGACGGGGCCGAGCGTGGCGCGGGCTGTGGCCTTCAGGCCGGCGTCGGCTTGGTAGGTTCGGCGGGTTCGAGCCCGCAGGCGCTCACGAACGGCGCCGGCTGCGCGATCCGGAAGTGGAAGTCGCGTTCGGTGCGGCGCGAGAGCTTCAGCAGCGCGCGGTCTTTCGACACGAGCCAGTCGGCATCGACGGCCCGGGCGAGTTCGAGGAATTTCTGGTCGTCGCGGTCCTTGCACTTCGGCAGCGGCGGCGCATCCTCGGGCAGCGGGGCCGAGCCGTCGGCCGCTTGCGAGAGCCGGGCGACGGTGGCCAGCGCGGCGGCCTTGTCGACCGCGCGCGAGGCGAATTGCGGATAGTCGAGTACGTGCTCGAGTTCGTTCAGGCAGCGCGCGTCGATCAGGGCAACCAGGCTGCCGTTCTCGAGCGCGGCCCGGATCGGGCGCACGGCGGGGTCGTCGAACACGAGGATGTCGATCCAGACGTTCGAGTCGAGCACCACGCGGTGCCCGTCTCGCGGAGCGTTGGGGCTGGGCATTCGTTACAATCGGTGGTTTTCGTCTGACGGCACCGCACCGCGTGCCGGCGAGCCTCTATGATAATCGTTCTCTCTCCCGCGAAATCGCTCGATTACGAGACCCCGCCCCATATTCCGACCCACACGCTGCCCGACTTCATCGAAGACGCGGCCGAGCTGATCGAGGGGTTGCGGAAACTGTCGCCGCAGCAGATTTCCACGCTGATGGACATTTCGGATCCGCTGGCCCGCCTCAACTTCCAGCGTTACGCGGATTGGTCGCGCCAGTTCACGGCCGCCAACGCCAAGCAGGCGGTGCTCGCCTTCAACGGTGATGTCTACGAGGGATTCGACGCTCGGACCTTGTCCGCCTCCGACCTCGACTATGCGCAGCAGCATGTGCGCGTGCTGTCCGGCCTCTATGGGCTGCTGCGCCCGCTGGACCTGCTGCAGCCGTATCGGCTCGAGATGGGCACGCGTTTCCAGAATCCGCGCGGCAAGGACCTGTACGCCTTCTGGGGCGAGCGCATCACGCGGGCCTTGAACACCCAACTGGCCTCGCGCGATGGCGACGCACGCGTGCTCGTGAACTGCGCCTCGACCGAGTACTTCAAGTCGGTGAAGCCGAAGCTGCTCGACGCGCCGGTCATCACGCCGGTGTTCGAGGACTGGAAGGGCGGCCGCTACAAGATCATCAGCTTCCACGCCAAGCGCGCGCGCGGCTTGATGGCGCGTTATGCGGTGACCCGGCGCATCGCGTCGGCCGAGCATTTGAAGGACTTCGCCGAGGAAGGGTATGCCTTCGACGCCGAGGCCTCGAACGATTCCACCTATGTGTTCCGTCGACGGATCGGTGCGTAATCCACGCGCCGTCCCCGAGGTTCCGATCTGATCCCGTGCCTCAAGAGGGCGCGGCCACCTGGAGACAAGATGACTCTCTCGATTTCCACCCAGTTCGATGCCGGCGCGATCGACGTCGTGTCCTGCGAGCGTCCCGAGGAGATCCGCCTGCGGATTCGCGGCGACAATCAATCCGAGTTCGCGCAATGGTTCTATTTCCGCCTGTCGGGCGCGCGCGGCGAGCGCTGCGTGATGCGTTTCGAGAACGCGCACGAGAGCGCCTACCCGGCGGGCTGGCGCGGTTATCGCGCGGCGGCGAGCTATGACCGCGTGAACTGGTTCCGCGTGCCGACCGATTTCGACGGCAAGGTGATGACGATCGATCACACGCCGGAATTCGACAGCATCTATTACGCCTACTTCGAGCCCTATGGCGAGGAGCGTCATTCGGAATTCCTCGGCGCGATCCAGCAGATGCCGCAGGCCAACGTGGTCGAGCTGGGCCGCACCGTCGAGGGGCGGCCGATGTCCCTGCTCGTGCTCGGCACGCCCGACGAGGATGGCAGCAAGAAGAAGGTATGGGTCATCGCGCGCCAGCATCCCGGCGAATCGATGGCCGAGTGGTTCGTGGAAGGGCTGGTCAAGCGTCTGGCGGGCTGGGGCGACTGGGCGGGCGACGCGGTTGCGCGCAAGCTCTACGATCACGCGACCTTCCATATCGTCGCGAACATGAATCCCGACGGCAGCGTGCACGGCAACCTGCGCACCAACGCGGTCGGCGCCAACCTGAACCGCGAGTGGATGGAACCCGACGCGGCGCGCAGCCCCGAAGTGCTGGTGGTGCGCGATGCGATCCACGCGATCGGCTGCGACATGTTCTTCGACATCCACGGCGACGAGGACCTGCCCTACGTGTTCGTGGCCGGTTCGGAAATGCTGCCCGGCTTCACCGATCGCCAGCGCGAGGAGCAGGACGCGTTCATCGCCGCGTTCAAGCAGGCAAGCCCCGATTTCCAGGACGAGCATGGTTATGCGGCCAGCAAGTATCGCGAGGATGCGCTCAAGCTGGCCTCGAAATACATCGGCCACGCCTTCGGCTGCCTGTCGCTGACGCTCGAAATGCCGTTCAAGGACAACGCCAACCTGCCGGACGAGCGCGTCGGCTGGAACGGCGAGCGCAGCGCGGCGCTCGGTGCCTCGATGCTGCTGCCGATCCTGAACCATCTGCAGCGCTTTGCCTGAGGAGACGATGCCTCGGCGTTGAATGCGCAAAACAAAAGGCCGGAATGTCGACGCATTCCGGCCTTTTGCACGAAGAGCCGATCGTGACGCGCCGCGAGGGCGCCGGGGCTCAGGATTTCTTCGCCGTGCTCTTCTTCTTGACGGCTTTCTTGCTCGTCGTCGACTTCTTCACCGTGGCCGATTTGCGAGTACTCTTGCCGCTCGCCTTGGCCTTGCCCTTGCCGCGATGACCACCGTGCAATTGTCGCTTCGACGAACTGCTGCGCTCGGCGCGCGGCCTTGCGGGAGGGACCGGGTCGTTCCAGCTGAAGGCGAGCATCTGGCTGCCGACATAGCCGCAGCGGAATTTCAGGCTGGCCGGGTCACCGCCGTTCTGCGAAATACCGAGACCTTCGACCGTCACGATGCTGTCGACCTTGATGCGCTGCTTGCCCTCGTCGAACGAGTCGTTCCAGGGGGTGATCGTGGCATTGCCGCTGTCGAATGCGCTGGGCGGGAATTCGACGTGATCGAATGCACTCGATGTGCTCGCAATGAAATTGCCGTGCGCGGCGCAGTCGGCGACGAGCGGATCGGCATGCATTTCGGTGACGTATTTGTTGATCAGTTCGGTGCGCTGATCGAGCAGGTCGGCGAAGGCGGGGGCGGAAAGCGCAAGCGACAGGCCTGCGACACAGGCTGCCAGCTTGCCGAACACGCCGAATAGACGCTGGGCGGGGAAGCTGTCCATCAGGATTCGAGAGTGCGGAATTGAGTCGCCGGGCACGTAAGATGCCCGGCGAAGGCGAAGAGTTCAATCTTAGCGCAATTTTTTTGACATGCTGCTGTTTGGCTGGTCGAAAGTGCCGGCTCGCGAGCCGAGCCGGCACGATTGCCCGAGCAGCAGCGGATATTTTCAGGCGCGAGGGCCGCCGAGACGGTAGCGACGCACATCGAAGGTGGTCACCCAGGCCGGCCGGTAGATCGCGATCAGGGCGGTGGCCATGCCGGTGAACCAGGCCTCGCCGAGTGCGAGCAGCAGCGTGTTCAAGCCATAACCGGCCGGAATCACCAGGGCCGAGCCGTCGGCGATGCCGATCTGCACGCCTGCTGCTGCGGCGGCCACGACGCCGATGGTGACGGCCGGGGCGATGAAGCCCTGGCCGACGATGAAGGTCGGGAGGTTGTGGGGCAGCCAGGCAAGCGCGGCACGCTGGAACAGCGTCGAAATGGCAACCGGCAGGGCGCCGTAGACGAGATAGGTCAGGCCGACACCTTGCCAGCTCGCATCGAAGACGATGGCCGCGATGCCGGTGACGGCGCCCATCGCGATCAAGGCGAGCGTCCAGTCGAACAGGGTCGCGATCAGCGTCGCGCCGAGCAGATGCATGACGAGGCCGTCGTCGAGCCAGGCGTTCGAAGCCCAGAGCACGGTGATCGTGGCGATCAGCGCACACCAGACGTGCTGCAGTGTCGGATCCTTGAGGCGGCTGAACGGACGCTTCCACGACGCGAGCGCGAGCGCCGCCGCGGCGGCGATCCAGCCACCGACGGCGACCCAGAGCGGAAGCGGCGTGTAGAGGAAGCCCATGCTTCGAATATTACTCGTTGACGCTGAAAAATGGGAACCGATTCGACGCCCGGCGCCGACTCAGGTGTTGCGTTTCGGCGTCGTCGGCTCCGGCTCGGCCGCCATGGGTACCGGGATCTGCGGCCCCTCGTAGGCAACCAGCGGATATTTCCTGCGGCTTGCGCGTGGGGACGGCGGAATCGAGCCTGGTGAGCCGAACAAGGGACGCGACTGGGTCTGGCGGGCCGTCGCGAGCACCTCCAGATGCGGCGGCAGCCAGCCGTTGTAGATTGCCACGGCGGCAGCGCGGTTGGCCGCGCCGAGCTGCTGGAAAATGCTGGCGAGATGGATCTTGACCGTGCCCTCGCTGATGCCGAGCGTGCGGGCAATCATTTTGTTCGTGTTGCCCATGTGCACGAAACGCATGATCTGCGCTTGCCTGGGTGATAGGACGCCGGTGCTCGGTTGGCGGCGCAGGGGGATCTTTCTGGCGATACGGACTGAACGATCGCCGGCCAGGCGTGCCTCGATGAGATCGAGCGCACCGGGTGGTATGTAGTAGCCGCCCAGCAGCACCATTTCGAAGGCCCGGATCACGAGGTGGGAGCCCATGCAGCGCGGAACCACGCCCTGCGCGCCGGTCGCGAACTGTTCCTGGGCTGCCGTGGCCGACGTATCGTCGACCAGTACCGCGACGGGCGTCGGCGCGCTGGCCTCGCACAGCGCGCGCAGATCGCCGAGACGAGGCCCGTGCGGGGCGTCGACGACGATCATGTCGAAGCTGTGCTGCCTGACGACGCGCATGGCCTGCCGCCAATCCTTGGCATCGTTGTAGCCGCCGTGCCGATCGATCTGCCGCAGCAACGCCTTCAAGCCGTCGCGGCGCTCCGCGTCAGGACTCAACACCAGGAATCTCATCGCTGCCTCCTTCGTTTGGTTTGTAGCGTGATGACGATTAGCGTCGCGAACATGATGACAAAACGATTACGTCGCGTCGGCCTAGCCGAACGTCATAGGAAGAGGTGCAAGTATGTGAAAAAAAAGAGCCGCCTCGCGGGCGGCTCTTTGTCGCTGTGAAACAGCTTGGCGGCGTGCCGGCTCAATGGAAATGCGGCTGGGCGGGGGAGGCGTCTTCCGGCATTTCGGCGTGGACGATTTCACCGAGCGGGTCGGCATACAGCGGAACGCCGCAATCGTCGCAGTATTCCGGTTCGAAGCGGCCGGCGTGGCGGCGGATGTCGGTCACGCCCGTATCCTTCAGCAGCGAGACGATTTCCTCGATCGGGCCGTCGACCGGGGCCTCGGCATCGACCATCGTGTCTTCCACGGCCATGTCGCCGTTCTCGCGTCCATACAGCGGCCACACGACGCCGTAGATCACGTCGTTGCTGCCGCGTCGCGTGAAGCCGATCCGGTATTCGTCGATGCGGCGCTCGCCGAAGCCTGCGACGACAGCCCGCAGTTCCTGCGGGGCAGCGCCGATGGTGTCGAACAGGTAACGGATGGCGGTGCGAACCGTATGTGGGCGCACGCGCTCGTCGGCGTCGCGGCATGCCGAGTAATAGGCGTCCGGCAGCAGGCATTCGAATTCGCAGCCCGGCAGCGCGTTGGCCAGATTGCCGCCGCCCTGGCTGGTCCATTGTTCGAGGCACTGGCCGCGTTCGATGCGCGCGCCTTGCTCTTCTTCCTGCCAGCGGAACATTGGCGAGCCGGCCGGCGTCGCGACCACGGCCAGCAGGAAGCGCGGGTCAGCCAGGATCGGCGAGGTTTCGGGCAGGTCGCCGAAGTTGAGGCGGGGCGCCTGGCCGCCGAGCGCGGCTTGCGCGAGCTGCTGCGTGAGGCGATAGGCCTCGACGTGATGGCGCGGCAATTGGTCGATGCTGTAGAGGAAGGGGGCGAGCGCGACGTGCGTGTGTTCCGCGAGCACATGTGCCTGCAGGTGCGTGCGCAGGACCTCGGCGATCTCGGCCTTGAGCGTCCCGGACGGAATCATGTAGCGCGTCCAGGCGAGAATCGGCACGGCGACGAGCAGCGCTTCGTGCGTCTGCCCCTCGTGTTCGACGAGCAGCGATTCGCTGTGGGTCTCCGCCATGTCGGCGAGCGCGCCATAGGCATCGGGATGATTCTGTTGCAGATGGTCGAGCGCGGCGTCGAGGGTCGTCTGATTGCCGTTGCGGATCACCTTCGTGAGCAGCGCGTCGAGCTTCGCTTCCCAGAACCGGTCCTCGACACGGCTGCCGGATGCGAACAGCGCGAGCGACAGGCCGACCAGTTTGTCGGCATCGGGGGGGAGGCGTTTGGCGGTTCGCTGGCGCATAGATCTGGATAGTTAGAGGTGGGTGCTTTGAACCTGCCATTTTAGTCGGTTCCCGCGCGGAGCAGCGGGTCGTCCGGACGGCTACGAGAATTCCGGTACGTGCTGGCGAAGCGAGGCGAGGGGGGTGTGGGAGAAAGGCGAAAAAATATGTTCGATTCTCTCTTGCGCGCTGGCTAAAGCCTGCTTAAAATCACGCCTCTTTCGCGCTAACGGAAACGCGGTGCGGAAGAAGAAGCAAGGTTGGACGCGTCGAGCGCCTGAGCAGTTGGCCGCTAATTCGTTTGACTGAGAAGTGATCGACGCAGTGAGTTGATCGCGGCGCTGAAAAAAGTAGTTGACGCGCTGCGAAATGTTGATCATAATCTCGCTTCTCTGCTGCTGA